>NZ_JBBOCJ010000001.1:5748595-6387328 GCF_038002345.1 Paenibacillus sp. FSL M7-0420
CATCAGGCCCGGTTATTTAAGCCTGGCTTACGCGCTTTCTTCTTTTTTCTTATCCTTCTTGAGACTAAGCTCCGGCAGGGACTTCTCCTTAACAACCTGCTCGGTAATGACACAATCCTTAATGTCATCCCGTGAAGGCACCTCGTACATCACGTCAAGCATAATGCTCTCGATGATGGCACGCAGTCCACGGGCACCGGTGTTGCGCTTGATCGCTTCCTTGGCAATTGCTTCAAGGGCAAGCGGCTCGAACTTCAGTGCTACATTATCCATCTCCAGCAGCTTCACATACTGCTTCACGAGCGCATTCTTAGGCTCGGAGAGAATACGCACCAGGGTGCTCTCATCAAGCGGCTCCAAGGTCGAGATTACCGGCAGACGGCCGACGAACTCTGGGATAAGACCGAACTTCAGCAGATCCTCAGGCAATACCATGGACAGGTATTCACCGGCCTTGAGGTCCTTCTGTCCTTCAACCGCTGCGTTGAAGCCGATGACTTTTTTGCCGATACGGCGCTTGATCATCTGCTCCAGGCCGTCGAAGGCACCGCCCACGATGAACAGAATGTTCGTCGTATCGATCTGGATGAATTCCTGATGCGGGTGCTTGCGTCCCCCTTGCGGCGGAACCGAAGCAACCGTACCTTCCAGAATCTTCAGCAGCGCCTGCTGAACGCCTTCACCGGATACGTCACGGGTAATGGACGGGTTCTCGGATTTACGCGCTACCTTGTCAATTTCGTCTATATAGATAATGCCGCGTTCGGCTTTCTCCACATCATAATCAGCCGCTTGAATCAGCTTCAGGAGAATATTCTCAACGTCTTCACCGACATAACCGGCTTCCGTCAGGGAAGTGGCATCTGCAATGGCAAAAGGCACGTTGATGATCTTCGCCATCGTCTGCGCCAGCAGGGTCTTACCGGAGCCTGTAGGTCCGAGCAGCAGAATGTTGCTCTTCGTCAGCTCCACATCTTCAATCTTGCTCTGGCTGTTGACACGCTTGTAGTGATTGTATACAGCGACGGAGAGCGATTTCTTCGCTTGCTCCTGGCCGATCACGTATTGATCCAGAATATCACGGATTTCCTTCGGCTTCGGAATATCCTTCATATCCAGCTCTTCCTCGTGGCCAAGCTCCTCTTCCACAATCTCTGTGCACAGCTCGATGCATTCGTCACATATATAAACACCAGGTCCCGCTACGAGCTTACGAACCTGCTCTTGTGATTTGCCGCAAAAGGAACATTTCAATTGTCCTTTTTCATCATTAAATTTAAACATCTTACCACCCCTTTAAGATATGATCGGTGAAGAGAGTACCTGGTCAATGAGCCCGTATTCCTTCGCTTCTTCCGCGCTCATGAAGTTATCGCGGTCTGTATCCCGTTCGATTTTGTCAAGGGGCTGACCTGTGCGCTCTACATAAATCTGATTCAGCTTCTGTCTCGTCTTGAGAATCCAGTCGGTATGAATCCAGATGTCGGACGCCTGCCCCTGAACGCCGCCGAGCGGCTGATGAATCATAACCTCGCTGTTGGTCAGCGCATATCGCTTGCCGGGCGCTCCGGCTGTCAGGAGCAATGATCCCATACTGGCGGCCATCCCTACGCAAATCGTTGAAACATCCGGTTTGATATATTGCATCGTATCATATATACCCATGCCGGCTGTCACAGAACCACCGGGCGAGTTGAGGTACAAGTGAATGTCTTTTTCGGGGTCATCTGCTGCCAGGAACAGCAACTGCGCAATAACCAGATTGGCGACATCATCGTCAATCGCACTGCTCAGGAAGATGATGCGATCCTTGAGCAATCTGGAATAGATATCGTATGAGCGTTCTCCCCGGCTTGTCGTTTCCACAACCATTGGTACCAGACTCATGCCACCAACCTCTTTTCTCTATACAGATTAGTCTTTCCGTTTCAGAAATATTTTAACACGTTCAAAGCGGGATGTCATTTATTCACTGGCTCCCTAAACCGCATTGTTCATGTGCATGCCATTATAACGCAATTCCACGGACAATGCCAATTGAAGGGTCATGATATGTACTACTAAACGCCCGGCCCCCGATAAAAATAAGGCACGTAACAAAAACTTACGTGCCTTATCAAATCTCTATGGAGGCTAATGGATAGCCGTTCTAGGTAAAGGATTGAAGCTTACTCAGCCTTTGCTTCTTCTGCTGCCGCTTCTTCTGCAGGTGCTGCCGGAGCTTCAACTTCCACGCTGTTGCTAACGAGGAATTCGATGGTCTTGCGCAGGGAGATCTCATCGTTCAGGCTGCTCAGGGAACCGTTGGCTGCCAGAATGCTGCGGATTTCTTCAGGAGTACGCTTGTAAGCTTCAGCCATAGTAGCCAGCTCTTGCGTAACTTCTTCTTCCGATACTTCGATCTTCTCTTCCTTAGCAATAACTTCCAGAACAAGGTTGTTGCGAACGCGCTTCTCAGCATCGCCCTTCATTTGTTCCTGCAGGTCTTCACGAGTCTGGCCCGAGAAGCTGAGGAACATATCCATGTTCATGCCCTGCTGGCGGAGACGGGTATCGAAGTCACGAACCATGTTCTCTACTTCGCTGGCGATCATGGCCTCAGGAATTTCCACTTCAGCATTTGCTGCTGCTGCGTCAACTACTGCGGATTCACGAACGCTCTTCAGCTCTTCCTGCTTGCGGGATTCGAGCTGTGCCTTCAGGTCTGCCTTGTATTCTTCGAGTGTGTCGAATTCACTAACATCCTTGGCGAATTCATCATCCAGCTCAGGAAGCTGTTTGCGCTTGATTTCGTGCAGCTTCACTTTGAATACAGCAGCTTTGCCTGCCAGTTCAGCAGCGTGGTACGTCTCAGGGAAGGTTACTTCAACATCCTTGAAGTCTCCAGTGGACATGCCCACTACCTGCTCTTCGAATCCTGGAATGAAGGAATTGCTGCCCAGCTCCAGGGAATGACGCTCAGCCTGTCCGCCTTCGAATGGAACGCCGTCAACTGAACCGTCAAAATCAATTACTGTGATATCGCCGTTCGCTGCTGCTCCTTCTTCAATTACAACAAGCTCAGCGTGACGCTCTTGCAGACGCTTCAGTTCAGCATTCAGCTCTTCGTCAGTGACTTCTGCCTTCTGTACTGGAACTTCCAGACCTTTGTACTCGCCCAGCTTCACTTCCGGCTTAACTGTGATCTTCGCTTTGAAGATGAACGGCTGGCCCTTGGCGAATTGCTCGATGTCCACTTCAGGACGGTCTACAGGGAAGATGTCAGTCTGTTCAACGGCTTCGCCGTAAGCTTCAGGAAGAAGAATGTCGATAGCATCCTGATACAGGCTTTCAACACCGAAACGGGATTCAAAAATCGGCCGCGGTACTTTACCTTTACGGAATCCAGGTACGTTTGCTTTCTTTACCACTTTATTAAAGGCTTTGTCGAGTGCTGCAGCTACGCGATCTGCTTCTACTTCGACTTCAAGAACTCCGAGGTTCTTCTCTATCTTTTCCCAAGTTGCTTTCATAATATACTTTTCCCTCCAAAAATAGGTTGCATGTTTACTTAAATAGTCCAACATTTCACGCACAGAATAACCACTATATTATATACAACATTACTTTATTTATCAAGTAGAGAACTCTTCACGAATCCCCTGAGCGAACGGTAGGCCCCCTCAAATTGGAAGCGCATGCTATCGGTGATGCCGTACATCCCCCGTGTTTCCTCTTCTTTGCGGTTCCCGTTCAGGCTCTCCGACACCATCTGGTGCAGGGCCCCCGCCCAAATATCCAGCTGCGAATACTCCCCGTCCAACAGCTTGCGGTAATCCCCCGTCCCGTAGATGGACATGACGAACTGCCCCCACAGCTCCTGGGCAAAATAATACAGCGTCGGCTCATGCACCTCCGCCTGCTCCGCCACCCGTTCCAGCACCTGGCTGATCTGCGGCGGGAACTCGTCGCTGTGCAGCGGCACGGTCTCGATCTCCACCTCAGCGGCCTCATGGCCCCGGCTCAGCCTGATTGCCCCCTGAGCCCCTCTGCGCCGCAGCGTCTGCAGCGTGCGGAACTGCAGCAGCGGATGCACTTCGGCCTGCTGCAGCCAGCCGGTCAGCGCTTCATCCACCCCGCTCCCTTCCAGGTAGGAGAGCTGCTCCAGCGCCAGCACTGTCGCTTCAGACAGCGGTTCGTTCATCACCCGCTTCAGCAGCTTATCCGGGTACTCCGCGTCCTCCTCCAGCTTCGATCTGGCCAGAATCCGGGCCATGTCCTCTTCCCCCAGATCCATCTCCTCCGCATCCGTGGCACCGTCCCCGTCACCGCCCTGCGCCGCGTGGGGGAAGGCTGCCGCCAGCCAATCCAGCAGCGACCGCCATTCCTCGTAGTGCCGCTCTTCCTGTCCCTGGCACTGCAGCAAAAAACGCAGCAGCTCCATCGCTTCCCCGTAACGTTCATTCTCCAGCATAACTGTGAGCTGAATCTGGTAGTAATCCAGGGTCTTGGGAAACAGCACGATGTTCTCTTTGGCGGGGGAATTGAATTGATTCATGAGGGCACCTCCTTTTCTCCGAACTGTAATCGCTTCTGAACCTTAATCAATTGTAGATTATAACATATCCCTGCACGGTTTCAAAAAAACAAGTTGAAAAAGTTAACTATGTATGATAACATAATTTTTGCTTGCTTTTCAGTCAGTGTTCATGTCCCGGTAGCTCAGTTGGATAGAGCATGCGCCTTCTAAGCGCACGGTCGGGGGTTCGAATCCCTTCCGGGACGTCAAAACAACAGCCTTCCTTCGGGGAGGGCTGTTTTGTCGTCCGGGGGGGATGAGAATCCTAGGCGCCAGCCGGGGACGTTGGAGCATCAGCTTCGATAGCACCACTTCGCAATCAGCCCGAATGGGCTGTATCCCTTCCGGGACGTCAAAACAACAGCCTTCCTTCGGGAGGGCTGTTTTGTCGTCCGGGGGGAGTCTTAGTTTTGAGCGGGATGTACTTTGGCGCTTGGGTGGACGCTGCGCGAACGGACCGTTGTTACAATCGCTGTTGTCTCCAGATTTTATTTATTTCCCTAATCGGTAAAAATCCGGAGACAAAGGCGACCGCTATCGCTTTTCCACAATCGTTCCGTCCTCTCCGCTGTTTGAGCGGGAAATGACCTTCACAGACCCTCCCTCACTCTTTAGTAGTGGAGGAAGGGAATCCTGCACGTACTATGCGGACTGGAGATCCCTTATTCCGGCGGATCACGCCTGTCCGCAGGGTCATGCGGACTCAGAGGCCGTTAAGTAACCTGTTTCTCCGCACTTCCTGCTCGAATGCACAGTTTAACGTCCTCTGAGTCCGTTTAAGAACAAAAAGTTGGTTTTTTCGGCGAATAGCGTACCCTCAGTCCGGATGACTCAGCTGCTGGCTACATTCTATTGGTTCACTTTGTTGTCCACGTTGAACCGGCTACCTGGGGAGGATGCCGGAGTAACAGCGAACCGTGCACGTACCGTGCATGTACTATGCGGACTGGAGATCCCTTATTCCGGCGGATCATGCCTGTCCGCAGGGTCATGCGGACTCAGAGGCCGTTAAGTAACCTGTTTCTCCGCATTTCCTGCTCGAATGCACAGTTTAACGTCCTCTGAGTCCGTTTAAGAACAAAAAGTTGGTTTTTTCGACGAATAGCGTACCCTCAGTCCGCATAGCTCAGCTGGTGGCTACATTCTATTCGTTCACTTTGTCGTGCACGTTGAACCGGCTACCTGGTGAGGATGCCGGAGTAACAGCGAACCGTGCACGTACTATGCGGACTGGAGATCCCTTATTCCGACGGATCACGCCTATCCGCAGAGCTTGTTATTACATAATGTGTAGAATAACGCTGTTCCATCGTTGGATCTCCGGTCTTCGAGAAGCGAAGCGGACGCTTGGGGCCCTTGCCCCTTTTGACATAAGCGGTATGGGAGGGCTTCAGTTCATGCTCCCTTGCCTTCTGACGGATCAGTGACAGAATGAAGTTGATCTGCGACAGATTGCCGCGAAGGACCCGTTCCAGATAAGGAACTTTGCCCAGACGCCACTCTTCTACCTGTTCAGGACTGACTGCTCCAAGTCTGAGGAAGACTTCCAACGGAGCGACAACGCCCTTTCCTGCAATGAGCTCCTTAACAATTTCGCCCACTTTCTTGTTCAATTCCTGCCTATTCATGCATGCCGTCCTCCGTATTCCTGCAACGCCCGCACTTCTCCGGGAAGTAAATGCCATCTGCCCGGTAGTAGCTAAAATCAAGGTGATCGAACACAAACGGCTCCCCGCATTCCTGACATGCCAGCAAAACATGATCACGCGGGCGTATAATAAGCAATTGCGCTCTTTCCTCCAGCAGTTGCTGCCACGCTGTTTCATCCATCTTGTAGCGCATTCTAAGGTCTGCAATTAGCTGGCGGATTTGAGTCTGTACCTTCTGAAACTCTATCGTTTGCCACTGCTCCAGGAAAGGGATGTATTTCTGGTCACCGGCACACAGGATTTTGAACAGAAACAACAGAATCATGCCACGGTTCCGTTCCTTCAGATACTCCATACTGACCGGCGTGATCCCTTGGTCCAGCCAGTTCTCCCACTCCCGCAGCAGCTCCTCCGCCGCCCGTTCCCGCCGGACGGTCCAGCCGTAGACGGTGAACTCGATCATGGGAAGCTTCCCGGACAGCTCGGTCTTCAGGTACCCGGCCTCTATAAGGACGTCTACCTTCTCCATGATCTGCTCCATCGTCAGTTCGCGGTAGAAGCCATAGGCGGGTGTGTCATCCAAGTCGAGCTCGAGCAGCTTCTTCTCCTTCGAGCCCTTCAGGATCTTGGCCAGAAGCGTACGTCCTCCGGCGGCGATAATCTCATCGGCGGCCTGCAAAATGGCAAGCAGCTCCGGTCTTGGCAGCGGTGTATTCAAGGGATACACGGGCGCCTGCTTCCGGCCCGGCTTACGGCGGCTCTTCTTCTGCGTACTCACAGCGTTCTGCCTCCTTGTCCTTATCATGGGCACAGGCTAGTCCAGCCTGCACTTATTTTATAGCCGAATTATAACATATCCAGACCCGGAAACAGGAAATTCAGGGTGAATTACAGCCCTTCCCTGAGCACTCCTAAGCTCCCTCCATTACACAGCAAACAGGCTGCCCGCCATGGATTGTCCATAGCAGAGCAGCCTGTTCTTACAGGGTTATAGCGATAGCGTGAATCCGCGCATCCGTATCCCTCTCAGCGTCCCCGGCGGCGGTTGCCCAGCCACAGCGGGAAGCGGAACATGAAGTTGATCAGCAGCACGACAAAGACCAGCACGGCGGCAGACTTATCCGCGATTTGCCGCGCATCCTCGACAATGGCCTCAGATTGCACGTACCACAGATGTACAGCCAGGGTCTCGCCCGGCGAGAACAGGTTGAAATCCCACATCTCGCCGGAGGTGCTGAGCCCGGCGGTCAGGATAATGACCGCCGATTCCCCGAAGGCGCGGCCGGCCACCAGGCAGACGCCGGTGACGATGGCCGGAAGGGCTACCGGCACGACGACCTTGCGGATAACATGGAACTTGGTCATGCCGAGGGCATAGCCGGCTTCACGGATCTCGCCGGGGACCGCGCGCACCGCTTCCTCCGTGACGCGGGCCAGCATCGGCAGATTCAGCAGCGCCAGGCTGACTCCCCCGCCGAGGATCGTTAAGCCAACACCGAAGTACTCGGCGAAGATCGCCAGGCCCAGGAGGCCGAACACGATGGACGGCACCGAGGACAGGGATTCCACGCAGATGCGCAGCGCACCCGTGAAGGCATTATCCGGCGCGTACTCCGCCATATAGATCCCTGCCCCGATCCCGATCGGAACGGAGATCAGGAGGGAGATGAACAGGATATAGAAGGAGTTGAACAGCACGGGACCAATCCCGCCGCCGGGATCGATCTCCTCCGGCTGCTTGATCAGGAAGTCCGGTCTGAGTGAAGGCAGGCCTTTGCTCAGAATGGTGAACATCAGCCAGAAGATCAGCAGCATGACCAGAACGCCCAGCGTATAGAAGCCGATGGTCGCCAGTTTATTACGCCGCTGGGCTCTGGCCGTATGGCGTGTGCGCGTGAATCCGTTCATCAGGCATCCCTCCGTTTGCGGCCCAGGAGCCGGATAATCAGAATCAGTACAAACGAGATCAGCAGCAGCAGGAAGGCCATCATATGCAAGGAATAGTTCCAGGTGGAGTCGAACTCCACGTTGGAGATCTGCATCACGATATTACTGGTCAGCACCGAGGTGGGTGCGAACAGGCTCTTCGCCAGCTGCGGCGTATTGCCGATGACCATCACCACCGCCATAGTCTCCCCGACTGCGCGGGTCATGCCAAGAATGACCGCCGAGATAATGCCCCGGCTGGCAGCGGGCAGAACGACGCGCATAATGACCTGCAGGCGGGTCGAGCCGAGCGCATAGGCAGCGTCACGGTATTTGCGCGGAACAGCCACAATCGCATCATCGCTGATCCGGCAGATGGTCGGCAGCACCATCAATGCCAGCACGAGTGCGGCGGCAAGCAGCCCGTCCCCGAGACCTTCTCCGCTGACTCTGCGCAGGAAGGGCAGCAGCACGGTCAAGCCCAGATAGCCGTATACAATAGAAGGAATGCCGACCAGCAGATCAAGCACCGGACGGATGAAGCTCTTCAGCCAATTCGGGGCAATCTCTGCACAGAGCACAGCCATCCCGACCGAGATGGGCACGGCGATGACCAGGGTCAGCGCGGTAAGCGACAATGTATTTACGATGAAGGCGGCGGCGCCGAAGGCATCCTCTTCCGGCGTCCAGTTGAACGAGAAGAAGAAGTCCTGCGGGGAGATGCGGGTGAAGAGCAGCAGCGCCGTTTTGCCAATGAATACAATAACTAGTCCCAGCACAAGACAGAGCGCAAGGATGCTGAATAAGAAATAATAACGGGAGATGCTGTTGCCCAGCAGATGTCTGCGGTGCCGCTTGGTGTTACGTTTAACTTCCTCTAGGCTTGTCTGTGTCTTTGCTGTCAGGCCATGAACCGGTGCCCCCATACTTTCCCTCCTGTAAGAGGCCAACCCCGTAGTTCCCGGAGCTGGCCGCTGTTACCTATCAATCTATTGTGCTTGCTTGATTCAAGGATCTTAGGATTGCATCGCAGAGATTGGAATGAACTTAAGCTTCTTAAGCGAGCCCTGCTGGAACTTCTTGCTCTGTACATATTCGATGAATTCTTTGGTCGCGCCGGTAGGCTGGCCCTTCGTCATGTAGTAGCCGTAGGCCCAGATCTTGTACGAGCCGTTGATCACGTTATCCGTAGTAGCTTCCACACCATTGAACTTTACAGCCTTGATATCATTGCCGGTTACATATACAAGGTCGATGTAGCCGATAGCGTTAGGCGTTGTACCTATAGCTGTTTTCATGTCGCCGCTGGAGCCGGTTTCCTTGTAGTTCTTCTCTTTCTTCACGATATCTCCGCCGCCCAGCGCCTTGGCCTGATAGTTAACGCGCGTACCGGAGCCGAAGGCACGGGTGATCACTACGATATTCGCGTCCGATCCGCCGACCTCTTTCCAGTTCGTGATTTTACCGGCGTAGATGCCTTTAAGCTGCTCTGTAGTCAGGTTGTCGACTCCGACATTCTTATTAACGATGGTTGCAAAAGGAATCACCGCGACCTTGTTCGCCACCTGTCCGTCAAAGGCCTTGAAGCCCGGAACATCAATGCTGGCATCCCAGTCGCAGGCTCCGATATCGGCAATCCCCTTCTTCACGGCCTGCGGTCCGGTCACGGAGCCTTTGCCGGAAGCGGCGATCTTCACTTTAGGGTGCAGCTTCTGGAATTCCTTAGCGGCCTGCAGCGTCAGCGGAAGCAGGGCCGTAGAACCGTTAACGGTGATTTTACCTTTGAGGCTGTCCGCTGCTGCGGCTACCCCTGCAAAGGATGCGGTAACCGCGATCACCGCGGTAAGTGCTGTAACTGTGAATTTTTTGAACATCTTCATGTCTGAATTCTCCTCCCGGCGGTGTGCGCCGATAAATGTTTTAATTAATTAGCAGCTTCCGGTGAGACTGACAATTGCAGCGCTTTGCCGTTCTGAATGACCAGTACCTTGCCGTCGCTGATAATAGCCAGCTTGCTGCCGTCTGCCGATACCGCCACTTCCGATACATCTTCAGCTGTCCGGTACAGTTCAACCGGAGCTGCACTGCCTGCAATAGAGTAGATTACCGTGCTGCCGTCCGCTGTAGCCCCGGAGACCACAAGGCCCGTGCTAATCCCTGTGGACCAGTTCACCTCTGCACCGAGGGCAACATCTGTGCTTTTACCGTCTGCTGCAATCAGCTTCAGTGTGTTAGCGGCATTGCCGTCTGCATCTGCACTCAGGTAGGTCACGCTGCCGTCTGCCAGAATCTCAGGATACAGCTTGTTGTCAGGCGTAGTAGTCAAGGCTGCCGGCTTAGCACCTTTGGTCGTAAGATCCAGCTTATAGAGCTGTTCTCCGGCCTTGCTGAAGTCTACGGTAAGTGAATCTTCTGTGCTGTCGGCATCATTCTTCGCGGTACCGGTGATGTTGACGATGTACACTGCACTTTTGCCGTCTGCCGATATGCGAAGCTCCGATTTGTTCTCCACTTTATCCTCAAGCAGAGCCTTGATCTCTCCGGTCTCTACTGAAATCTGTGCCAGCTTCTCCTGCTTGTCGCCCTGGACGAAATAGAGCGTCTTGCCGTCACTGGACCACACGATATCTGTCTTCACGCTGGTGTCCTTGCCGAGCGGACTGATTAAGCCGGTGGACAGGTTGATCAGCTTCAGCTGGCCGGTCTCATCGCTGAACGCGCCCCACTGCTGGTCGGCGGAGACTGCGAAATCCACCGCGCCTTGGCTAGAAGAGAACAGATCATAGTTGCCTGGAGTCTGGGTGAATTTATAGAGCAGGGTGGATTCAGCGTCGCTTCTGTTCGCAATCAGGCCGCCGTCAGCGCTCCAGTGAAGAGTATCGAATGAACCGGCGGGCCGGGCAAAGCTCAGAATCGTATGGGCATCGGCCACAAGCTCACCGCCAAGCGCCGTAACCAGCTTCGTCAGCTCCACATACGTTTTGCTGTTACGTACAACCGGGGCCACTGTGAATTCCAGGGTTTCGCCATCCACCTGATAGCTTTTCACGCCAGGCTGGAGCTGTACACTATGTAGACCTTTGCTGTCATTCAGCTGGATTCCGCTGCTGCCGTGCACAAATCCTGCTCCCAGCTCTGCGGCTACCTGGCTCAATGAATAGAGCTTGTATCCGCCGCTGTTAATGGTGCTGAGTGTAACCGGCGTACCGTTGATGCTCCAGGACATGCTGCCCTCTACGGCTGCTGTTTTCACAGCTGCGGCACTTACTTGGCTGCTTGTGGCCAGAACACTAACAGCTCCCCCTGTTACGAGAAGTGCAGAAGCCAGAGCCGCGCCGATCCATTTACTATTCTTCAATTAGATTCACCCTTTTCCTATAGGTAACTGCTAATGTTATTTTCGTCTACGAGTGTCAATTCTGTTGCGCAGGAATGTTATGGAAATATTAACTGTAAAAATAATTACAAGCCCAAACCAAAGAAGACCCGCCCGGGAACCCTCCCGGACCGGCCTATTGTAAATCCTGTGTTAATTCACAATCCACGTCACGATAATCTCGTTCCCGCCGCGCTCTGATTCCGAGGGACTGCCAATAATAGAATACGAATAAGAGCCGTTCACTTTGCCGTTAATCAGCAGGTTATGGCTGTCGACAAGCTCTGTACCGAGTTCCAGCTCCTTCTCTCTTACATACTTCTGATATGTAGTTCCAAGAGCGGCCATGCTCTCCTTCGTCTGATAGATCAGCATGGAGGATTTCTTCCCCTCTGACTGTTCACCTTGGGTAAAAGTAATACCTGCCCCTTCGGGAATCGGCAGATCCTCCGGCAAATATTGCCTTGCCTCCGTCTTCTCGTCTGCCAAGGTATGAAACCGTCCGCCACTGCCAGACTTGTCCGCACCGCCGCAGCCGCTAAGTCCAGCCGCAGCCAGCAGAGCTGCCAGAGGAAGGAGCAGCTTATGTCCTGCCATAATTCCACCGCCTTTAGTGAATTGGGTTTCAGGATGCCGGTAACCATAGGATGTCCCTTTTATTACCCGGATGAGGGGTGGGAGTAACGGATAATCCTTACAATTTTATTTACTTTTGAGCAGGGAATCAGTAGTATAATGAGTGAGCGCTCACTCATTATTATGGCGGATGGAGGAGATTGGTATGGATGAGGGGAAGCCTGTCATTGCGGTTACTCATGTGAACCGGGCTTTTGGTAATAAAACGGTGTTGAAGGATATTACGCTTCAGGTGAATCAGGCAGAGACCTTCGGGATTCTGGGGCCATCCGGCTCCGGCAAAACCACGCTGGTCAAGCTGCTTACAGGTATAGACGAGGTAACCTCCGGTGAGGTCACCGTGCTGGGGGTGCGGATGCCGAAGCTTGCCATGCTCCAGCAAATCGGATATATGGCCCAGTCGGATGCCTTGTATAACGAGCTTAGCGCCAAGGAGAATCTGGAGTTCTTCGCCGCGCTCTATGGACTGAAGGGAGGCGACCGCACGCGGCGGATCGGGGATGTGATGGAACTGGTGAACCTGCAGGAGCATCTGCGGAGGCGGGTGGACCAATATTCCGGCGGCATGAAGCGCCGGCTGTCCCTGGCGATTGCCCTGCTGCACGAGCCGCCGCTGCTGCTGCTGGATGAACCGACCGTCGGCATCGATCCGGTGCTGCGCCAGTCCATCTGGAAGGAGCTGAAGGCGCTGAACCGCAAGGGAACAACGATTGTGCTGACTACGCATGTGATGGATGAGGCGGAGAAATGTGACCGGCTGGCGATGATCCGGGACGGCGTGCTGCTGGCGGCTGATACTCCGGCCGGACTGCTTGAGGCTACCGGCACCGCCAGCATTGAAGAAGCCTTCCTCTGCTATGGAGGTGTACGCCGATGAGAATCCGGGCCATTACACTGAGAATTCTGCAGCAGTTCATTCATGACCGGAGAACCATGGCGCTCATGTTCATCGCTCCCCTGCTGGTGCTTAGCCTGATGAGCCTGGTATTCGGCAGCGATGCCTATGAGCCTAGGATCGGCGTCTCGGGAGGTGCAGCAGGGTTCAGTTCAGCGCTGGAAGCCCAGCAGGCTGAGGTTACTAGCTATACGGATGAAGTATCCGGGCATGCCGCCCTGAAAGCGGGAGACATCGATGCTCTCCTTACAATGAAGGGAGACGCTCCTGCTGTTGTCCTTGAAGGCAGCAATCCGGCGGCTAACCGTGCTGTGATCATGGCGCTCCAGGAAGCTGCCCAGAGCCTCCGGCCGCCAGCTCCGGGCGGCGGACAGCTCCAGCCGCAGATCAGCTACCTCTACGGCGCGGAGGATATGAAGACGATCGACCGCTTCGGCCCGATTATGATCGGAGTGTTCGTCTTCTTTTTTGTCTTCCTGATTGCCGGTGTCTCCTTCCTGCGGGAACGGACCACGGGCACGCTGGAACGTCTGCTCTCCACCCCGCTTAAGCGATGGGAGATCGTGACCGGGTATGTCTGCGGCTTCGGCATCTTCACCGTCTTCCAGGCTCTGCTGATCTCCTGGTTCTCGATCCAGGTGCTGGGAATTATGATGACAGGCAGCTTCGGCTACGTGCTGCTGATGACGCTGCTGCTGTCGATGTCGGCGCTGACGCTCGGCACCTTGCTCTCGGCGTTCGCCGCCAATGAGCTGCAGATGATCCAGTTCATCCCCCTGGTCATTGTGCCGCAGATCTTCCTCAGCGGATTATTTCCGCTGGATACCCTGCCGCTCTGGCTCCAGCGCATTGGACTCGCCACCCCCATCTATTACGGCGCTCAGGCGCTGATGGACATAATGGTACGCGGCAGAGGCTGGAGTAATATCGCAGGGGATGTGTTCATGCTGATCGGCTTCTCCCTGCTGTTCATGCTGCTGAATGTACTGGCTCTGCGCAAGCACCGCAGAATGTAAAGGGTGAACAGGCTATGGTACACTAGGAGGAACTGCAAGAGTCTGGAGGTTCTATTGATGGAGAAAAACCCTGCTGCCGATCAGGGGCAGCTGGAGCAAGACCAGTGGATTCAGGAGCTGCTGGACCTCAGCGAGAAGGAGCAGGTCACGCCCAAGCAGCTGTCGATTCTGCGGGCGGCGATTGATGTTTTTGCAGAGAAGGGATTCTCGGCGGCCGCCACCAGTGAGATTGCCCAGAAGGCCGGCGTGGCCGAAGGCACGATCTTCCGTTATTACCGGACCAAAAAAGATCTGCTGCTCGCCATCGTTGTGCCCACTATGAGCCGGATGATCGCCCCGTTCGTGCTGCGCAACTTCAGCGGTGTGCTGGATGTGCCGTTCGAGAGCTACGAAGCCTTCCTTAAGGCCTTCATGGTGAACCGGCTGGAGTTCGTCCGCAGGAATCTGAAAATCGTCAAAATTCTCATTCAGGAGATCCCCTTCCAGCCTGCGCTGAAGGAGCAGCTGACCGAGAATATCTTCGAGCAGGTTCTGGCGCGTGTCACTGCAATTACCGAGCATTTCAAGGCGCAAGGTGAAGTGATTGATGCGCCCACTCCTGCGATTATCCGCTTCACGATCTCCGCAATTGCCGGCTACCTGCTGACCCGGCTGCTGCTGATGCCGGAGCAGGACTGGGACGATGAGGCAGAGATTGAACAGACCGTAAGCTTCATTCTGCACGGGATCGGCGGGAATGGATAATCTTTAAGTACGATATCCCCCGTGGGGGTGGCTTAGATAGAAGCAATAAAAGGAAGTGAGTATACGGTGGGTTATCAGGTGCCGGAACGGGTAATCAAGCTGCTGTGCGGCAATGCCGCTTTTGACCAGGGAGCGGCTTATTATCATGCCCATAAGGTGGATCTTGTCTATACGGAGCATAACGAGGAAGACGAATATTCCAAATACCGCGCTGAGGTTCATGGCTTGGAGAGCTATGAGATAGCGCTAATTATCGACAGCGACGGGGATGTGCAGGGGGAATGCACCTGCCCTGCTTATGTTCACGGCGGCCCCTTCTGCAAGCATATTGCAGCGGCGCTGGTGGCGGTCCTCTACCGCAGCCGGGCGGCCGGAGCTGAACAGGCTGAGGATATGCAGGCAGATGCGGGGGAGGCTTATCCCGCAAAGGCTGGCAGTCCGCCGCTGGCGCAAGGCCGCTCCGGCCCCTCGGGGGCAGAGCACAGGGAGCGCAGCGGAGACCGGCAGCTGGTGAGCAGCATGCTCGGAATATTCACCGGCGGGCGGCAGCTGCCAAGCGGTGCAGGCACGTATATCGACCTGCGGACACCGCTCCAGGTCGAGTTCATCTGCCGGCCCTTCAACATTGGCTACAGCAGCACGATGCTTGGAATCGAAGTGAAGCTGGGTCCTAAGCGCCTCTATATCGCGCAGAAGATCAGACCTTTTCTGGAGCAGGTTCACCGGGGTGAGCCTTTTCAATTCACAGCGCACTTCAGCTATGATCCCGCCCTGCACAGCTTCTCCAAGGAAGATAATGAGGTCCTGCTGAAGCTGATTGAGATCATGCAGAATGAGAAGGTCTACAACAGACTCAACGATCCGTATGCCACCCGCTCCAACACTCTGGGGAATGACCGGCTGCTGCCGGTGGCCCCTTTTTTCTGGGAGAGTCTGTACCCCCTGCTAGAAGCAGCACCTGCCGTACGCCTTCAGCATGGACAGCTTCTGCTGGACCGCTTGTCCCTCTCGGAGGAGCCGCTGCCGCTCAGCTTCCAATTCGATCAAGCACAGGAGGAAGGCTACCGGCTGGACGTCCGGGGGCTTGAGCAGCTTACGATTCTGGAGAGCTACGGGCTGGTCTTGACCGAAGGCAGGCTGCTGAAGCTCCCGGCACAGGAATGCGGGCGTCTCTCCGAGCTGAAGCGGATGCTCAGCGGCAGCCGGCGGGATAGCCTGGCGATTGCACCTGAGCAGATGGAGCCCTTCATGGAGACGGTCATTCCCGGACTGAAGAAGCTTGGCCGGGTAAGCATTGCCGACGCCATCGCGGACCGGATCGTCCAGACCCGGCTACACGCCAGACTCTACCTGGACCGGGTGCGGGACCGGCTGCTGGCCGGGCTGGAATTTCAGTACGGCGGGATCGTCATCAACCCGCTGGAGGAGAAGGCGCATGAGCGGAGCAGCGAGGTCATACTGATGCGGGACGGGGAAGCGGAACGGCGGATTCTGGACCTGATGGCGCATGAGTCCTTCTCTCGGACCGAGAGCGGATATATCATGCGTGACGAGGACGGGGAATTCGACTTCCTGCACCATACCATCCCGCTCTTGGAACCGCTGCTTCAGGTCTATGCGACGACTGCGGTCAAGGAGCGGGTGCTTACGGAGCATGCAGCGCCCAAGGTCAGCCTGAGCTGGAACGAGAAGACCGACTGGCTGGACTTCAAGTTCGCCATGGAGGGCATCACGGAGAAGGACATTACCGAGGTCCTGAAATCTCTCCAGGAAAAGCGTAAATATCACCGGCTCAAGGACGGAGCCCTGCTCCCGCTGGATACCGCAGAGTTCCAGGAGATTATCGCGCTGATGAACGAGCTGGGCGTCCGCAGCGTGGATATCCGAAGTACCGAGTTCTCCCTGCCGCTGGTCCGCGCCCTCCATCTCCATGGGGGCACCGTTCAGGGGCAGACCATCCAGACCGGACGCTCCTTCCGGCGGCTGCTGGCCAACATGGCGAGTCCCGAGAATCTGGACTTCCCGGTGCCGGAGAGTCTGGCTCCCGTGCTGCGGGATTATCAGCAATACGGCTTCCAGTGGATGAGGACGCTGGCCCATTACCGCTTCGGCGGGATTCTGGCGGACGATATGGGCCTTGGCAAAACACTGCAGAGCATTGCCTTCCTGCTCTCGATGCGGGAAGACATCCGGCAGAGCGGCGTGCCTGCGCTTATTGTGGCGCCGGCCTCCCTGCTCTATAACTGGCTTAACGAGCTGAAGCGCTTTGCCCCGGAGCTTCAGGCGGTCATTGCCGACGGCACCGCCGGTGAACGCAGCCGGGCCCTGCGGAACACGGCCGGTCATGATGTCATCATCACCTCGTACCCGCTGCTGCGCAGAGATGTGGATGAGTATGCCAAGCGGTCGTTCCATACGCTCATTCTGGATGAAGCGCAGATGATTAAGAATCATGAGACTATGGCTTCGCAGGCGGTCAGATTGCTCCAGGCCCGCTACCGGTTTGCGCTGACCGGAACACCGGTGGAGAATGCGCTTGAGGATCTGTGGTCGATCTTCAGCGTCGTTTTCCCCGGCCTGTTCCCCGGGAAGAAGGCCTTCCATGACCTTCCCCGGGAGACGGTCGCCAGGCGCGCCCGCCCCTTCCTGCTGCGCCGCCTGAAGAGCGATGTGCTGAAGGAGCTGCCGGACAAAATCGAGTCCCTCCAGGCCTCCGAGCTGCTGCCGGAGCAGAAAAGGCTCTATGTCGCCTACCTGGCCAGATTGCGCAAAGAAGCGCTTAAGCATCTGGACAGCGACAGCTTCGGGAACGGCCGACTCAAGGTGCTGGCCGGACTGACCCGGCTGCGCCAGCTGTGCTGTCATCCCGCCCTGTTCGTGGACGGGTACACAGGCGGCTCCGGCAAATTCGAGCAGCTCCTCGAGATTATCGACGAATGCCGCAGCTCCGGCAAGCGGATGCTGATCTTCTCGCAGTTCACGCAAATGCTAGGCATGATCAGTCGTGAACTGGCTCTGCTCGGGATTCCGCATTTTTATCTCGACGGACAGACCCCGGCCTCCCAGCGGGTTGAGCTGTGCAGCCGCTTCAATGAAGGCGAGCGCGACCTGTTCCTGATCTCGCTGAAGGCGGGCGGCACCGGCCTCAACCTGACCGGGGCCGATACGGTCATTCTCTATGACCTGTGGTGGAACCCTGCTGTCGAACAGCAGGCCGCCGACCGTGCCCACCGGATCGGGCAGAAAAAGATCGTCCAGGTCATCCGCCTGGTAGCCCAGGGTACGGTGGAGGATAAAATGTACGAGCTGCAGCAAAAAAAGAAAAACCTGATTGACGAGGTGATCCAGCCGGGGCAGGAGGCGTTGTCGAGCCTCAGCGAGCAGGATATACGTGAAATCCTCTCGATCTGAGGCATCTGCGAGTTGTTACCAGACCCGGCCTGGGAGATTTTCTGCTGTTCTGCTGCATTTTGTACACTAGAATAAGGCCATATCGGCTGAGAAATCCGATCTGTTGCACTTTGTACACTAGATTTTTACGTATCTGCTGTTTCCGAGCAGAAATTCAAAAATCAAATGTATGAAATGCAGTAGAATGGTTTTTTGCGTCCAAAAGTACAGTTTCTATTGCACAGAATACAATTACCAGCAAAATGCGTGCTTTGAAGACGGGACAAGAACCTGAAGCGAAACCCGGTTTGGATGCATCCGGCAAGTCCGGTATACAGTAGGGAAGGCATTGGATGCCTGCCGAGGCTTGCGATCTGGTATAGTCCGCTCTGCTCTATTCACAATATAAACAGGGACCTTCTGAGCGAGCAGCTCTGCAAGGTCCCTGTTTCATTTTACAACCGGGAAGTCCGGATCATTACCCTACCACTCTATAAGTCTGAGCTTAATACCTCTGAGCTTAATTTCTCATGCGTCACCACACGGTGTGCATTCACCAGCTGGCCGGTTGATGTCTTGCCCCACACGGATATTCCGATCTCATCCACGTCGTCTGGTTCATCGGTTAAGAACACAAATTCATAGGCATTCAGATCGGCAAAATAATCCCGAGTTACCACTTGATTCGGAGCAAGCGCAATCACCTCACTGACATACAGCGTTCTTGTGTTGCTCAGCACATACCCCTGAATACTGACGGTTGAGCTGCCTGAGGCACTGTTCTTGACAATTCTTACCGTCACCGTCTGCGTAGGTCTGACTCCCGAAACGGCATTGTTCTCTATCGGTCCTGTTGACAAAATCGCCATCCTGTCTCGTCCTCCCTTGAAGTTCTAGTGTCAAAGTACGATATATTCATATTCGGACTTTTCTATAACGGTGTGGACACAGGCCTGAGCCTATTCACCAATGACCGCAGGCACGCATATCCTTGAATAAGGAAAGACCGCCCATGGGCTGCGCTTTCTTCATACGAACGCCGAACGGAAGAAGGGAGTCCCATGCCCCCTCCTGGAAAAGGGAAGAAGCCCGCCGCCAAAAAAACACCGTCCAGCTCCAAAACCCAGACACCTAAGGGGCTTGAATTTGCCGTAGCTGCCCTTCTGTTGACCGGCAAGCTGAAAGTAGACTCTATCCAGATGTACACGGACGCGTCGATGTTCGTCAGTCTGGTAGGCAAATATAAAACCTTAAGCGAGCTAAGTAGTGACAACGTCGATAAGCTGGTCAGCTTCCTCGATGACAACAGCAGCCTGACGCTGAACGAGATCATGGCCGCTCTAAAAAAGAAAGCCGAAAACACATGAACACATGCGAAAAGTGAAAGTGAGGGACGGGGCTATGGACAGTTTTGACGGAGAAGGGTTTGCCGGCGGAATTCTGCTGGTCATTGTAATTATGCTGCTGATTTATGGTTCAACGGACATCAAGAATCTGACAGGGGCGCCCAATGACGAGTAACTCTTAACGGTTGGACTCCTGCTGCACGGTAATCCGCTCTTGCTTTCTCGCAGAAATTCGCTATACTGATACAAATCCATATTCAATCGATGACCGGGAGAGTAATGGTCTTATATCTAGTCCCCAGCGAGCCGGGAAAGTGGAAGCCGGTACAGATTAGAACCATGAAGCGCACCCGTGAGATGGACTTCTGAACCTTGTAGTAGGAAGCCCCGGCCGAGGACCGTTAACCTGTAAGGTGGCTGAACCGTAAGGCTCAGCAACGAGAGTGGTACCGCGAGCGCACAAGCCTCGTCTCTTAGGAGATGAAGGCTTTTTTTGTCGTTATTTTATTCAGGAGGTTGTTATTCATGCCAATGCTAAGTGAGCTAATCCAAGAGAGCTTGAAACAGTCTGTTCACAAAATCGTGCTAACCCTGGGCGTGCCCGCCATCGCTGAAGTAAATGTTGCCCTGGAGCAGCCGGCGAGTGCCGACCACGGGGATTATTCAAGCAATATCGCCATGCAGCTGGCCCGCCCCTTGCGCAAAGCTCCACTGGCTATCGCCGGACTGATCGTCGCCGAGCTCGAAGCTTCGGGCTCTGTTCACGGACTGGTGCTGAGAACCGAGGTTGCCGGTCCGGGGTTCATTAATATGTATCTGGATTGGCAGGCCTGGGCACGGGCGAAGGGGAATTTCACGCTGCCTCAGCATGCAGGAGGGTCGAAGGTGATTGTCGAGCATACGTCCGTCAATCCCAATAAAAGTATGCATATCGGTCACCTGAGAAACTCCTGTATCGGGGACGCGCTGGTGAGGGTACTGCGGGCAACCGGCCATACCGTTGAGGTACACAACTATGTGGATGATCTCGGCAATCAGCTGGCAGATACCGTAGCCGGTCTGCTGAATGTTCCGCTGGCGGGAGAACATGTCCGGTTCGGGGATTACTGCTGGGACATCTATGCCGAGATCAACAAAACGTACGCGCAGCAGCCGGAGATGGTGCAGAAGCGGACCGGGATTCTTCACGCGCTGGAAGAGGGCCATGGCAACACCGCCTGGATTGGCACCCTCGTCGCCGGTCAGATCGTGAAAGAGCATGTGGAGGAGATGCGGGGCTTCGGCATTGACTACGATCTGCTGGTGTGGGAGAGCAGCATTCTGAAGGAGGGCTTCTGGGCCTCGGCATTCGAGCTTTTGTCGCAGACGGAGATCTTCGTGCAGGAGACGGAAGGCAAGCTGGCAGGCTGCTGGATTCTGAAGCAACCCGCTGAAGACGCTACACCAGACACCCTGGAGGAGCATCAGAAGGATAAGGTGCTGGTGCGCTCGAACGGAATTCTGACCTATACTGCCAAGGACATCGCCTATCATCTGTGGAAGTTCGGACTGCTGGAGAAGGATTTCAGCTACAGCGAATTTCAGAGCGGACTGTGGACGACCGGCTTGAGCGGACAGGCTCTGCCTTTTGGACGGGCGGACCAGGTTGTGAACGTCATCGATTACCGGCAGGAATATCCGCAGCAGATGGTCAAGCAGGCGCTTAAGGCACTGGGATTCGGTGCGCAGGCAGACGCGCTGCATCATGTCAGCTATGGGGTGGTCTCGCTGAGTCCCGCTTCTGCGGCCGGGCTGGGCATTGATACCTCCAGCGGCAAAAGCTCCTACGCCATGTCCGGGCGCCAGGGAATCGGCATTAAGGTAACCGAGCTGGTCCGGCTCATGGAAGACATGATTGAATCCACCCGTTCGGACAAAAACGGCCTGTCCAGCCGCCTCATCGCCACCGCTGCCATCCGTTACTACCTGCTGCGCTTCAATCTGGGCACCGAGATTGTGTTCGACTTCAAGCAGGCAATGGAAATCTCCGGCAACACCGGCGTCTACCTGATGTACGCCTACGCCCGGGCGCAGCGCGTGCTTAGTAAGGCCGCTGCGGCGGGTGGCGGGAGCGGCGTTGGCAAGTCCGGCGTTAGCGAGTTCGGCGCTAGCGAGTTCGGCGCTGGCAAGTCCGGCGTTGGCGAGTCTGGCGTTGGCGAGTCCGGCGCTGGCGAGTTCGGCGCTAGCGACTCTGGCGTTGGCGAGTCCGGCGTTGGCGAGTTCGGCGCTAGCGACTCTGGCGTTGGCGAGTCCGGCGTTGGCGAGTTCGGCGCTAGCGAGTCTGGCGTTGGCGAGTCCGGCGTTGGCGGGGTGCCGCTATTCCCGGCGCATCTCGAAGCGGCTGAGCTTGCCCTGTTGAGACAGCTCAGCTTATGGCAGGACACACTCTATACAGCAAGCCGGGAGCTTACGCCGAATACGATTTGTAACTATGCCTATTCCCTGGCCTCGTTGTTCAGTAACTTCTACTCGGCTTGCCCGATTCTCAAGGGCGGGGAAGTCAGTATTGCCTTCCGCCTGTGGCTGACCCAGAGCTTCACCGATACACTGGGCGAAGCGCTCGACGTACTCGGTCTGCCTAAGCCGGAGCGGATGTAGACGCGCTGAGTCTACATCCGTTTAAGAACAGAACATACCTGCTCTATGGGATGAATGAGCAGGAACCTATGCGGGTCCGTGTAGCTTGCGTGGGCTGCTCCCCTTTCTCCATCTGCCCACTTCTGAGACATTCTACTTAATGAGGTGCACTAATGCACCTCATTTTCACATTTCGCCCGCTTCCGGTAAATTCAAGTGCACTTTTACACCACATTTTCTCATTTTGGCCGCTTCTGCTAAATTCAGGTGTACTTATGCACCTCATTTGCTCATTTAGCTCTATTCTGCTAAATTCAGGTGCACTTGTGCTCCTCATTTGTTCATCTCGCTTACTTCTGGTAAATTCAGGTGTACTTATACACTACATTTGCTCATTTTGCTCACATCTGGTGAATTCAGGTGTACTTATGCACCTCATTTGCTCATTTGGGCCGCTTCTGTTAAATTCAGATGTACTTATACACCTCATTCGCTCATTTGGGCCGCATTCAGTAAATTTAGAGTCAATTGGTCCTTTCTAAATTGAGCGTACTAAGATCGCTCCTTTGGAATGGATGGTTTTTGAGCTTTTTTGGATTGTTATGTATTTTGCACCCCGCTTAAACAGCGGAGCGGACGGAACGATTGTGTAAAAGCGATAGCGGTCGCCTTTGTGTCCGGATTTTCACCTCTAAGGGGAATACATAAAATCTGGACACAACAGCGATTGGAACAACGGTCCGTTCGCGGAGCGTCCACCCAAGTGCCCACGTTGATCCTACTCAAAATAAAATGAGGGTTCTCATCCCCCGGACGACAAAACAGCCCTCCCGAAGGAAGGCTGTTTCTTGACGTCCCGGAAGGGATTCGAACCCCCGACCGTGCGCTTAGAAGGCGCATGCTCTATCCAACTGAGCTACCGGGACATGTAGGACAACGTTGTATCACTTGAAGCTTTTGTAGAGATATGTATTAACGCAACGTTATTTATTATACCTGATTCACCAGAATTAGCAAGACCAAACTCTTCCAGTTAAGAAGCTTCCCGCAACCGCCGTCACGGAAAGCCTCCTGCTCTATAGTTAAGCCTGGACATGACCTGCGGAAGATGTGGGCTCAGGGAAGCTGCCTGAAGTGCTCGCCCAGTTGACGCTTCAGATCGCCGAAGATCAGCAGCTCGCGCTGGAACTTGGAGCGTTCATCCTCCGGGGTCATCACCGTACTGCCGGTGAAGCCGCTGACCGTAACGTCCTGGAAGGCATCATGCAGATTATTGTCGAACCAGTCGGTGGCCGTATCCGCATCATTCGTCAGAATCCGGACAATTTCATAGCCCTCCTCGCGCTGATCCTCAACAATATACACCAGCAGTGCGGAATCGCCCACAGCTCCCGGCAATACGCCAACCTCTGCGCAAGGCGCACCGTCGTAGTCAGTCATTCTGCGGATTTTGGCGTCTTTAATGTAATACACTTGTCATCATCCCTCCTGGCAAATTTCCCTCTCCCCTAGTGTTCGGATAAGGACATACATTTTATCCCTTCAATCGGCATATATCTGTATTACTTGGCAAAAAAGAAAGGACAGACAACAATCGCACAAAAGAGAGGATGAATCAGACATGTGCGGAATAACCGGATTTGTCCAGTGGCGCGGTGATCTTACCGGGCACTCGCAGCTGCTCGTCAGAATGACCGAAACGTTAGCCAACCGCGGACCGGATGCAGCCGGAACCTGGATTTCAGGGCCTATTGCCTTCGGACACCGCCGACTCAGCGTCATCGATCCCGAGAACGGTGCACAGCCGATGATTGCCCGCCATGAGGATAAGTTATACGCTATAGTATATAACGGCGAGCTATATAATGCCCCTGAGCTGAAAAAAGAGCTGAAGCAGCGCGGGCATCATTTTCTCACGGAATGCGATACCGAGGTTCTGCTGCATGCCTACATCGAATGGGGGCCGGATTGCACAGAGAAGCTCAATGGCATCTTCGCCTTCGCCGTCTGGGACAGCTTGCGCGATCAGGTGTTCCTGGCCCGCGACCGTCTGGGCGTGAAGCCGCTGTTCTACAGCCAAGTGGAGGACGTCTTCGTCTTCGGGTCCGAGCCCAAGGCGCTGCTGCAGCATCCCCTGGTCCAGCCGAAGGTCGGGCCGGAGGGTCTGGCCGAGATATTCATCATCGGTCCGGCACGGACTCCGGGACAAGGGGTATACAAAGATATATTCGAGCTTCGCCCGGGTCATGCCATGATTTACAGCCGCAGCGGAATCCGCAGCTATGCTTACTGGAAGCTGGAGAGCGTCCAGCATGCCGATAACGTGGATGAGACGGCAGCACGGGTGCGTGAATTGCTTCAGGATACGCTGGAGCGCCAGCTGGTCTCCGATGTTCCGGTCTGTTCGCTGCTCTCCGGCGGACTCGATTCCAGCGCCCTGACTGCGCTTGCCGTGGATTATTACAAGCGGACCGGCCAGGGCCGGGTCGACACCTTCTCGGTCGATTATGTAGACAACGACAAGCATTTCAAAAGCCATTCCTTCCAGCCCGGAGCCGACGGTCCCTGGATTCAGCGGATGGTCGACGAGTTGGACACGAATCATCACTTTATCGCTTTTGACACACCGGAGCTGGTAGCGGCTCTCGATAATGCCCTGTACTCCCGCGATTTGCCGGGGATGACCGACGTGGATTCCTCACTCTATTTGTTCTGCCAGGAGATCAAAAAGAAGGCCACAGTAGCCATCTCAGGCGAAGCAGCAGACGAAATCTTCGGCGGCTATCCCTGGTTCCACCGTGAAGAGATGTTATCTTCCGGCACCTTCCCCTGGTCAGTGGCCCCCAATATGCGTGCCGGATTATTATCGCCGGAAATCCGGGAGTGGATACGTCCGCTGGAATATTTAGGAGACCGGTACAGCGATGCGGTGGCTGAGGTGCCGAAGCTTGACGGCGAGACCGGCAAACAGGCACAGATGCGGGTGATGTCCTATCTCAACATAACCCGCTTCATGCCGACCCTGCTGGACCGTAAGGACCGGATGAGCATGGGCGTGGGGCTGGAGGTACGCGTTCCGTATTGTGACCACCGGCTGGTGCAATATGTTTTTAACATTCCATGGGAGATTAAGATGGTAGGCAACCGGGAGAAAGGCATCCTGCGCAAGGCGCTGGAGGGCGTACTGCCGGACGATGTGCTCTACCGCAAAAAAAGCCCGTACCCCAAAACGCATAACCCTGCCTATCTGAACAAGGTGCGCTCACAGGTACTAAGCATTCTGGACGATCCTTCCTCCCCCATTCTCCCGCTCCTTGATCCGGCCAAAATCCGTGAAATCGCCGCATCGCCAGAGTCCTCCACCAATCTGCCATGGTTCGGCCAGCTGATGTCCGGCCCGCAATTATTCGCTTATCTGGCCCAGGTCAACCTGTGGCTGAAGACATACAATGTGTCGATCGGCTGATGCCGCGTCAAGCCAAAAACAGCGGCTCTCATCAAAGAGAGTCGCTGTTTTTATTTTTAGCAAGCCGGTCCGCCTCATTTCTCAGCGCAAATCATGAACATCGGTGTGGACCGGTACAAGACCTGCTGTCTCTCATCCAACACCTTACCGTTAAGCTTCTCTTCCGTATATACAGCGGAGAAGCCCAGCTCTGTGAGTACCCGTACATCCCACTCCGGCCGCCACTCTCTGGTCAGCGGTAAGGCCAGGCTCAGACGGTCAGTCTCTTCGATGTTCTTATGATGCGGAAGCTCACCATAGCCCCTGTCGATATAGGCCTGCTGATCCTCTGCGTGCTTCCGCGCCATCTCTTCATCCCATAGATGACGATTCCAGTTGGCATCGAAGACCAGCAGCCGTCCCCCGGGCTTGAGTACTCTTCCCCACTCCTTGTAAGCTGACTGCGGATCGGTAAGACTCCAAGTGACATTGCGGCACACGATTAGATCAAAGCTCTCTGCAGCAAAATCCAGCTTATGCGAGTCCATCTTGCGGAAAGTAACATTCACCCCTTCCCGGCTGGAGTGCAGACGCGCCTCTTCCAGCATATTGTCTGTACAATCAATGGCCGTAACCAAATGCCCGACACTTGAAAGAATGACTGAGAAGAAGCCGGGACCACAGCCAATATCCAGAACATGCAGGCTCTCCTTCTGCGGAGCATGATCAAGGATAAGCTTCAGCCAGGCCTCCCGCTGGAAACCGTTCAGTTCCTTCTGGATGCCTTCACTGTACAGCTCTGCTTCGCCTTCCCAATACTGTTCTACCTCTTGTTGTATACTCATTATCATTCGCTCCTTCTTGGCAAGTACTGTATCTTATCATTTACTGTCTACATCCAGCTGGTTCCAAAAGACAGGGGTGAACGTGGTGTACCCCGGCTTAAATCCGGTCACTCTATGATTTACAGCCAATATGTCATCAGGGAAATACACAGCTGCAAACATTGCTTCCTTATACATGCTTAAAAATATGGAATCATAAGCACTCTGACGTTCCTGAAGATCCATGGCTCCGACTGCGGCATCAATCTGTGCTTCCAGCTCAGCATCAGACCATACCACAGCAGGGGCTTCAGCTGACCGGTGGAACAGGGACAACAGGAATGAATGAGGGTTATAGGCATCATCATAGGTCCGGTACAGGATAAGATCGTAGGCTTTGCTTGTCCATAAAGCATCATAATAGGCATTCGGCTCCAGCACCTGAAGATTAACCGCAATCCCAATCTCCTTAAGCTCCGATTGAATCAGCTCACTGATGGTCTTCCATTCAGGATATTCCGCCTGCTGAAGTACGAAATTGAATTCAAGCGGGTTTCCGTCCTTCTCGGCAATCCCATCTCCGTCCGCATCCTTATAGCCGGCAGCTGCCAGCAGTTGCTTCGCTTCCCCGGGATCGAAGCCGTACCATGTGTTATTGGACTCTGTGACATAGGGAACGGTCAACGGGAATAGGCCCTTTGCCTCCTGTCCAATACCGTTCATGAGATCGTTCACAATGCTTTTTTTGTTCATTGCCAAATTAATTGCTTTGCGGACATTCAGGTCTTGCAGAGCAGATGTATTATAGTTAAAAATCATGAAATGCGAGCTTGTTCCTGGTGATTTTTGCAGAGTTAGTGAGGAATCTGCTTCGATCACGGGTACACTTTCGACTGGGATTTTCCCCATTTGTCCCCCGGCAATATCTACATCCCCGCTTTGCAGCGCCAGTACTCTGGACTGTGGATCAGGAATGACCTTCATAATAATTTTGGACAGCTTCGGCATGTCTCCCCAATAATTAGGATTGCTGACCAGTACGGCTTCCTGATCCGTCTTATAGCTCTCTGCCATCCAGGGACCGGTTCCAATCGCCCGGACGAATGTACCGTTAATATCACCTGCCGGCTCCACTGCGGTGGGGCTGATAATCCGTACAGGTCTTGCAAAGGATAGCTCGGTCAAAAAAGGATAATAGGCTTTGTTGAATGTCATAGTAATAGTATGCTTGTTTACGACCTCAAGAGATTCCATGGCGGTAGCTACATTCAGCGAATTGGCCGGATCTTTAACCCAGCGTTCGAAGGAGAACTTGACTGCATCCGCATTAAATTCCGTACCGTCCGAGAATTTGACACCCCGACGAAGGTGGAAGGTATAGACCTTCCCATCCTCAGAGATGTCCCATGACTCCGCAAGCGAAGGCAGGATTTCCCCCTTCTCGCCGTACTCCACTAATCCGTCATATATCATCGCATGTACATTCATCGAACCCTCATAGGCCCCGGCATCCAGCCGGTCAAGACCGGTATCAGCCGCTATGGCAACAGTAATCACCTTGTCCCCGGATTCAGAGGTTTGTACTGTTCCATTGCCTGCAGCAGAATTGGAATGAGTTGATGAATTGCTTCTGTTATCCGAACTACTGCAACCTGACATTCCTATAATTAGCACAAGAAGCAGGATGAATAGTGACGTTGTTAATACACTTTTTGACTTTGAGCTGGCTCTCATTCTCTGTACTCCTTTTCTCTATCTTTTCTCCTTAAGCGGGGGTCTTGCACAGGTATCGAGGAGAGTAATTTTCTTGTATACGGGTGGTCTGCCTGCTGCATGATATGCGCACCTGATTGCTTCTCCACAATTCCCCCTTGATACATAACCGCCACACTGTCGCAAAAACGGTTTACTACCGACAAGTCATGTGTAATGAACACGTAGGATAATCCCAGCTCACGCTTCAACTCCTGCAACAGATCCATCATCTGCTTGCGCAGGGTGACATCGAGACTGGAGAACGGTTCATCACAGATCATCAGCTCCGGGCGCAGTGCAATCGCTCTGGCAATTCCGACCCTTTGCTGCTGGCCGCCGCTGAGTTCATGCGGATAGCTATGAATGTGCTTCTGCTCAAGTCCAACAAGCTCAAGCGTGTCAGCTACCAGAATTCTCCGCGCGCCGGTTTTCCTCTCCCCGTAGTTCCGCAGAGGCTCTCCGATAATTTGCTCTACTGTGAACAGTGGATTAAAGGAAGCCAGACTGTTCTGGAACACCATCTGCATCCTGCTGCGGATCTTACGCATCTCGCTGAAGCTCCAGTCTGTATAATCCGCACTTCGGTACAGCACTCTTCCGGAGGAGGGTTTCTCCAGTCCCAGCAAGAGTCTGGCTAAGGTACTCTTCCCGCAGCCGCTTTCACCCACCAGTCCCAGGGTTTCTCCGCTCTCCAGACTGAAGGACAGATTCTTCACAGCATGCACACTCCTGATATCAGATGTGAACCACCCCCTTTTCATTCCATACTTCTTATTCAGGCTTACCGCCTCCAGCAGCTTCATGGATCACCACCTCCCCCGTAGAACATATAATTCTATAGTTGTTATCTGCAATCCATTAAGTATCTAGTGTAGGAATGCATTGGACGTGCAAAGATGTCAAAGACATTGCCCGATTCCACAATCCTTCCGGATTTCATCACATATACATAATCCGCAAGCTCGGCGACAACACCGAGATCATGCGTTATTAATAGGATGCCCATATTATTCGCCCATCTGATCCGGTCCAGCTCCGTAAGAATCTGTGCTTGGATGGTTACATCCAGAGCCGTTGTAGGTTCATCTGCAATAAGTAAGCTTGCCCCGGAAGCCAGCGCGATAGCGATCATGACCCGTTGGCACATCCCGCCGCTAATTTGAAAAGGATATTTATTGAATAGCTGCGCCGGATCATTAAGGCCCGCTTGCTGCATTTGCAGCATAGCCAGCTGCTTGGCTTCTTGTCCAGTGACTTGCCGGTGCATGGTAATCGTCTCCATGATCTGCCTTCCAACCGGAAGCACCGGATTCAGCGCGTTCATGGGATCTTGAAAAATAACCGCCATTTCTGTTTCCCGGAGCTTCCTTAGCTGGCGGGTAGAGCACTCCCGGAGGTTGTGGCCGCGAAGCCAGATCTCTCCGCTGTCAATGCAGCCTGGAGGATCTACCAATCCGAGAATAGACATCGCCGTAACACTTTTCCCGCTGCCGCTCTCGCCAACCAGAGCAACAATCTGCCCGGACCTCACTTCGAGACTGACATCCTCTACAGCCCTGACTTGCTGACTTCCGGTATGGAAGCTGGTCGATAAGTGACTAACCTTCAGCAGGGTGGATTCACTGTTCATTTACCGGACGCTCACCTCCCGGGTATCGTAATCACGCGCTGAGCGGCGCAAGCCTTCCCCCAACAGATTGAAGCCCAGCACCGCCAGCAGGATGGCCATTCCCGGGAAGAGCATGAGCCGCGGCTCAGTCTGAATATAGGCCCGGCTGTCGTTCAGCATCATCCCCCATTCCGGTGTAGGCGGCTGGGCTCCCAGACCAAGGAAGGACAAGCCCGCAATCGAGAGCATAATTGTACCTGTCTCCATAGAAGCCAGAACCAGAATGGGACGCGCCGCAACCGGCAGGATATGCGTGAGCACAATTTGCAAATGGGAAGTACCCGACGCTGTGGCGGCTGCGATATAGCCGCCTTCCTTGATCTGAAGCACCAGGCTGCGGATCACTCTGGCATATCCCGTCCACCAGACGGCTGCAAAGGCGATTAACAGATTCTTCATACTGGCGCCCAACATGGCTGTAATTGCGAGCGATAGAATTAAGCTGGGAAAAGCAAGTAAGATGTCGATGATCCGCATAATCAATTGATCAATCTTGCCGCCAGCGTAACCAGCCAGTAAACCAACGGGGATGCTGATGGCAAAAACTACAGTCAAAACGGCAAATGAATAGTAAAGCGTGGTTCTTGTCCCATAGATTAAACGGGATAGCATACAGCGCCCCAGATGATCCGTACCCAGCGGGTAGTCCCAGGAAGGCATGCTCAGCTTATGCTCCATGTGAATCTGCAGCGGGTCAGAGGGGGAGAGCCAGGGGGCAAAGAGTCCCGCTCCAATGAACAAAAGGATAATCCCTGCCCCCAGCTTCGCTCCGTTATTCTTAAATAAGCTACTTCGAAACATAATACCTTACTCCTTTTACAGCGTCACCGCAGCCTGATTCGCGGGTCCAGCATCAGATGCAGTGCATCTACTGCCAGGTTAATCAGAACAACGACGACAGCCATCCATAATACATAACCCTGAATGACAATATAGTCTTTTGCAAAAATCGCCTCAATCACATACTTTCCGATCCCCGGCCAGGAAAATATAGTCTCTACGACCACAGAACCGCCGAGAAGCCCTGCTATGTTAACCCCAAGTAAGGTAAGACTCGGAAGAAGTGCATTACGAAGCGCATGTCTGGTGATGACTCTCCATTCCTGCAGCCCCTTTGCCCTCGCCGCCTTGATGTAGAGCGTACCCAGAACCTCCAGCAGACTGGAACGAATCAAACGGATGTACACCCCCGCCATGCCGAACCCAAGTGTAAATGCAGGTAGAATGACACTGGAGACCCCATCCATTCCTGTTACAGGTAATAGCTTCAGCTTCACTGAACCATAATAAATCAGGAGCAGACCCAGCCAGTAGCCTGGCATGGATACGCTAAACAGAGCACATACTCTTCCCAGGCGGTCAAACCATTTCCCCGGATACAGTGCAGAGCCTACACCCATAGGCAGAGCTATAAGAATAGCAGCCAATAAGGAACAGCCGCTCAACAGCGCAGTAGCCGGGAAACGATTCATCAGCTCTGTGAATACCGGGCGATTGCTGCTGTAGGATATGCCCAAATCGAGGTGGAGCACACGGTACAACCAATGAACATACTGCATATATACAGGTCCATCCAGACCCAGTGCATGTCTGGTCGCCTCAATGGCTTCATATGTAGGCTTAATACCGTCAGCACGCAGCATAATCTCTGCAGGATCACCTGGGGTCAGGTGCATCAGCGCAAAGGTTATGACTGAGATGCCTAGCAGCACAGGAATGAGCTGCAATAAGCGTTGCAACAAAGTTCGTATAATGGCATTCAACTCCACTTATTTAATCGTAATAATTACGATTATAACATAAAAAATTTAAATGAATAGTCCTAAAAAAATGCCACACTGCCGCCAAATGAAAAAAAGCAGCCCCCTTGAGGAGGCCGCTCTTTGCATCTACAGCTCATAATGCTCTAACTGTAGCTTAGAAATTGAAATTATCCGGGTCCGGGCCGAAGCGGTGGTTCTGGTTGAGATCCTCGATGGCTTTAACATCCTCATCGCTGAGTGTGAAGTCGAAGAAGCCGGCGTTCTCGATGATCCGCTCCTGATGGACCGACTTCGGAATGGTAATGACACCCTGCTGGAGATCCCAGCGCAGAACAATCTGTGCTACCGTCTTGCCGTAACGCTCTGCCAATTCCTTCAGCAGCGGCAGGTCCAGATTACCCTGCATGAGCGGACTCCAGGCTTCCAGCTGGATATCATGTTCCCGTGCATACTTCAGCAATTCACGCTGGGTCAGCAGCGGATGGAATTCCACCTGGTCCACCACCGGCACCACGCCGCTGTCCTCGATGATATCCTCCAGATGATGCGGCTGGAAGTTGCTCACCCCGATGGATTTGACCAGCCCTTCCTTTTGCAGATGGATCAGCGCTTTCCAGGTTTCTTTATATTTGCCGGCCACCGGCCAGTGGATCAGATACAAATCTACCTGCTCCAGACCCAGCTTCTTGCGGCTGACTTCAAAGGCCTTCAGTGTCGATTCATATCCCTGATCCGGGTTGCGGACCTTGGTGGTAATAAACAGCTCTTCCCGGGGGACTCCGCATTCACGGATGGCCTGCCCCACACCCTCTTCATTGTTATAGCCGGCAGCCGTATCAATACTGCGATACCCCGTCTCCACCGCAGACTTCACCGCACGGATAACCTCCTCGCCATCCTTGGTCTGCCATACGCCAAGACCCAGCCACGGCATAGTTACTCCATCGTTCAAGGTAGGCCCGCCTGTAAATGGTGCGTTCATTTCACTCATATGGATACCCTCCAAGCCTAATTTGAATTCAACAAGCTTCCTTAACCGTATTACCGCTCTCATAATCATCCAATTGCGAAATCCGTTCCCGTTATAGCGAATAGGTTGCCAAATCGTGAAGATTGTATGCCTCTTATGTACAAAAATGGAGTACAGCCCCTTCCCGGCCGTACTCCATTACAAACCTGCTTATTTCTTGTCAATCAGCTTGAAATCGTCAAAATGGAACTCCGGCGATACGATGCAGGAGACGAGTGCCGGTTCTTCACCCAGCGGGCGGGCGGCCTGCCATACGCCTGGAGGAATCACTACCTGCGGCTGCTGGCCCGCAGCGATATCCAGACCCAGGATAACCTCCGTTACGTTCTCCGGCTCTGCGCCATTGCCTCCCAGATTAAGCACGATCGGGCTGCCGGAATGATACAGCCAGATTTCGGAGGACAGCACAGTGTGCCAATCCGAACTCTCGTCAGCATGAAGCAGGAAATAAATCGATGAAGCTGAAGCACGCGGGCCCGAATAAGCCTCGCCCAGCGTGTCCCGGGGAATCTCAAACGGAGAATTCCAAAGTCTCTTGTACCATCCGCCTTCCACGTGGGGCTGCAGCCCCAGGGTTTCTACGAGCGGGGAAATTTCTTTTTGCGTCACGGTATCTTCTCCTTCAAGTTCTGCACAGCGGCAAAACAGTCTTCATAAGCAAAGGCTTAAGAGGTACAAGAGTACCTGCTAAGCCTCGGCCTGATTGTGCTATTAACTGTAACGGAATCTTCAGCAATTGTAAATTGTCTTACGCTTATTTGCCTTCTTTGCTGGCCTTGAATACTTCGGCGATCGCTCCCAGGCTGCCCAGTGTCTCCACCGCACTGGTCGGCAGGAATATTTTGTTCGCAGGTCCCTTAGAGATGTCAGTCAAGGCTTCAAAGGATTGATAAGCCAGCACTCTTTCATCCAGTCCTGCGCTGGCAATCATGGCAATCCGGGCTTTCTCCGCCATCGCGACTGCTTCAATCGCCTTGGCCTGGCCGAGGGCTTCCAGCTCCTGCGCCTGACCGAGACCTTCCGCCTGACGGATGCGGGCTTCCTTATCGCCTTCCGCCTTCAGGATCTTACTCTGCTTATCCCCTTCAGCACGAAGGATCATATCCTGCTTGGCGGCTTCCGCCTCCAGAACAATCGCGCGCTTGCTGCGTTCTGCCTTCATCTGTTTGTCCATGGCTTCCTGAATATCGAGCGGCGGCTTGATGTCGATAACTTCGACACGCTCAATGCGCACGCCCCACTTCTCTGTCGCTTCATCCAGCGCGAGACGGATGTCGGAGGAGATTTTCTCACGGCCGGACAAGGTCTCATCCAGCTCCAGCTTACCAATAATCTGACGCATGGTGGCTGTGGAGATATTCCGTACCCCGTACACATAATCGGAGATTCCGTACGTTGCTTCTTCCGGACCTACCACCTGATAGAAGATAATCGTATCGATCTGCACCTGCACGTTATCCTTCGTGATTACCGTCTGCGGCGGTACATTCGCCTGTTGAATCCGCAGGTCATGGTAGACCCGCACCTGATCAATTACCGGAATGAGAATATTCAGACCTGGTGTGAGCAGACGGTGGAATTTACCCAGACGCTCTACAACTCCAACTCTTTGCTGCGGGACAATCTTGATCGTCATTGCGATAAATACTACGACAACAACAATAATAATTCCGATAATTATCAATTCCATTAGTACATATCCCCCCATCGTTCTACTTCAATAATGGTAGTGCTTCTTCTTACTACAATTACCTGCTGACCCTTACCCAGTGCCACTGTTGAGGTTGCACTCCATGTATCGCCGCCAATCTTGACCTGCCCGTAACGGCCAGGCTCAATCGGTTCGGTCACCAGACCCTGTCTGCCGATAATCTCGGTACCCGTATCCTTGAAGCCCCGCGCATTGCGCAGCCGCTCAGACAAAGGCTTGGTGAAGAACGTCAGGACCAGGGCTAACAGCGAACCTGCTACGACCTGCAGCAGCCATGCATCCGGCAGCACAAGCGCAACCAGTCCGGCAGCCAAGGCTCCCAGGCTAAGCCATAACAAATAGAATGTAAACGTAAACATCTCTACAACAAACAAGACGCCAGCGGCAATTAACCACAATACCCACATACTCATTGGTGAACCCACCACCTTCCGCTATATACTACTATAACGAAATAATCGGCATCACGTTTCACAAATTTTTAGAGGCCGGGACAGCCGCCTGTCTGTTCATTATATTTCAGCCTGTGGAAGCTTATGAACCTTAAGCGGGATACAGGACGGCTAAATTGTATTTAAACATAAATATATCCAATCGAAGCGAAAATAACTCATGAACCGGAATTTCCGTACCCGGGAGCTCGCGGCAGATGAAGCAAGTGTCTGCTCACGCTTTCTATTAGCAAACAGAATCGTACGCAGCAGCACAACCTGTTCAGAAAAACACAAAAACGGTGCCAGCTTAAAGCCGGCACCGTTCCTTCTTCTATACTTAGGCATATTCATGCCTTATGGCTGGATTTCCGCGCTGCCCGCTCCGCCTTTAGTTCAGCTTCCAGAGCGCAGGAGTGACATTCGGTTCCCAGCCGGCAAGTGAGGTATGCGCCTGCAGGCAGGTGTAGGATTGGCCGCTGTACGTTACGGTACTGCCGACACTATAAGCGGTGCCCGCTTTCCAGGCAGCAGCGCCTGGGGTAGCCGAAGGGACTGGCGTCACTACAGGCGTAGACGTTGGCGCTACTGTTGGCGTAGCCGAAGGGCTTACTGTCGGGAGTGGCGTAGCTGTCGGCTGCGGAGTAGCGTTACCGCAGGTTCCGGTCACCCGCCATACCCCGGAGGTACCGCTGAGGTCCGGCCGTTCTCCTTGTGTCCACCACTGGGCTTGGTACAGCAGCCCGCCATAGGAGACTTGCTGGCCCTGTGTGTAGACAGCGGTGGAACTCCAGGCTGCCGTAGAGCATTGCCCCGGCGTAGCCGTTGGCGTCACGGTTGCGGTCGGCGTAGCCGTTGGCTTTACCGTTGCCGTTGGCGTCACGGTCGCGGTCGGCGTAGCCGATGGCTTCACCGTTGCTGTCGGCGTCACTGTCGCGGTCGGCACCGGCGTAGGCGTTGGTGTCACCACTCCGCCACCCAGCTCTGCGCTGAGCTTGGTCTGCAGCGTCTTGTTGCGGTCTCCGCTGGTCTCCCAGAACATCGCACCGGCCAGGCCCTTGGATTTCAGGTAACTGGCTTTGTAGCCGATGGATTCAGCATCATCATAGCTGATGAAGGTCTGGTTGGACGGGTTGTAGAGATAAGGGACCTTGGAGGTGTTGTTCCAGTAACGGGTATAACCATTCTTATTAATGTAATTGGCTTCCAGATCACTGAAATCGTAGTTGCCCTTCTCCCAGGTTCCGGTGGAAGAGATCCCGGCGGATACCTGATATTGCCCGTTCCCCGCAGCAGGAGCCCCGCCCCAGCCCCGGCCGTAGAACGGCATGCCGAGCACCAGCTTATTCGCCGGTACGCCTGCACTCAGATAGCTGGTCACCGCCTTATCGATATTATAGTTCGCCGGCTCGGTCAATCCTGACGAAGCGGCTGCCGGGTCATAATACAGCGGCGCATTGTGGCCGGTAGTAGGGTTCCAGCTGCCGTTAAAGTCATAAGTCATAATGTTGATCCAGTCCACCACGGAGGCGATTCCGCTGAGATTGTTATTCTGGATGTAAGTGGGGCCTGCACCGGAGGCAATGGTCAGGAGATACGTTTTGCCGTCGGCAGCTCCGGCGGCATTCAGCTTCTCACGGATCTTCTGGAGCAGCAGGATGTAGTTCTGCTTATCCTCGGGGCGGTAGCTGTTGCCCGCAAGTCCGCCGCTGACCGGGTATTCCCAGTCCAGATCGACGCCGTCCATCTTGTATTTACGGATGAAATCCACGGAGGAATTGGCGAATACCTCGCGGGTTGCCGCAGTTGCAGCCACATCCGAGAAGCGGTTGGACCAGGTCCAGCCTCCGACAGAGATCATTGTCTTCAGGTTCGGATTCTTCTCCTTCAGCTTCCAGAGCTGCTTCAGATTCCCCTTGATCGGGTCATCCCATTTGTCATCGCCGAAGCTTTTCTGGGCATCGATCCAGGGATCGCCCAGCACTACTGTACCGTTGGGGACGCTGATCGCCTGTCCCTGCTCGTTCTGGCAGGACCAGGTGACCGGATTCGGTCCGGTCGGATCGGGATTGCCGTGTATGCCGTTCCAGCAGATGTCGGCAAAGGCATAGTTGATGACATTCATTTTGCCGGGATCGATATCGGTGACATTATAAGCCCGCCCGTAGGCGGCCCATGAAGCATAGTAGCCGACAATCTTGTAGTTACCGGCTGCATGAACAGTCCTGCTATTTGCACCAAAGGCCGAAAAAAGAGTAAGGAAAAGGACTGCCGCCAAGCCAAGCACAAAGGATTTGCTTTTGATAAAGGCCATTTCGTGATTACCTCCCCGTTTCAATGCGTAACCTGTAAGCCTGCTTCATGGACATACATGCGCCTCTGCCATCAAGGATATTAAGTGACCGTTCTTCCCTTGCCGCGAATGAGAAAGCTCAACGTTCACCTCCCGGACCCGATTGACCTTGACCTTCACCCTGTGAAACTATTAAATTCCTTGCAGTGTCGCTGGTAGACTAGCAATATACAGCTCAAAAAAGCACAGTTCAGCAGCATACGGATCACTCGCTCCGCTGCGGTAGCATTGTTGTTTGGTACAGGGCAGGGTGGATGGATTGCGGCGATTGGCGGAAGGATGCAGGATCTGCGAAGGGGTGAAGTCAACTCTTATTCTCATACAAAGCCGGAGGATATGCTAGGGATAAATTTCCATAATCAGGGGGGATTATTATCTAAAAAACAGAAGCAGCCCCAAGCATATTCTGCTTACGGGGCTGCTTCCATAGGTACCAAATATTCTATTGACCGCCGCTCTGCGCGGCAGCAAGCTTCTCGGTCAGACGCCGCAGCGCCGTCCCGCGGTGGCTGACCGCCTGCTTCTCCTCAAGCGTCAGCTGAGCCATCGTCTTCTCGTATTCCGGGAGATAGAACAGCGGGTCATAGCCGAAACCGCCGGCACCCGCCGGCTCTGAGGTAATCCAGCCTTCGACCGTACCTTCAGCCGTCCATTCCCGGCCGTCCGCCGGATCATAGAGCGACAGGGCACAGACGAACCGGGCGGGGCTCAGCAGCGGCTGTCCGGTATCCTCACCCTGCTTCAGCCGCTCCAGCTCGCTCATCAGCTTCAGATTATTCGCCTCATCATCCGCCGCCTCACCGGCATAGCGGGCCGAGTACACGCCGGGGCTTCCGTCCAGCGCCTCTACGCAGAGACCGGAATCGTCTGCCAGCACAGGCAGCCCAAGAGCGTCCCCTACGGCGCGGGATTTCTTGAAGGCATTCTCGGCAAAAGTGGCCCCGTCCTCGACCACATCCGGCAGATCCGGGTAGTCATACATGCTTTTGACCGTAAGTCCCAATGGAGCAAAGGCATGCTGGAACTCCCGCACCTTGCCTTTGTTCTTCGTCGCGACAATCAGAACTCCGCTGCCGGACTTCATCCTACACCTCTTGGCCGGTCTGGCCGGCAGGGATTTTGAGCGTGATGGCGCCAAGGACTTCTTTTTGCACAGCGATCAGCTCGTAGATCCCCTTCTCTCCGAGACCCAGCAGCTGGTCCAGCTCCTGGCGGGTGAACGGCCGCTCTTCGCCCGTGCCCTGAACCTCAACGAAAGCGCCGCTGCCCGTCATGACCACGTTCATATCCACCTTCGCCTTGGAATCCTCTTCATAATTCAGATCGAGCAGCGTCTTGTCGCCAACGACACCCACACTGATGGCTGCCAGGTAGTCTGTAATCGGGAAGACCGTCAGCTTATTCTGGAGGGCAAGCTTGTTCATGGCGAAGGCCATCGCTACAAAAGCACCCGTGATCGAAGCCGTCCGCGTTCCCCCGTCCGCCTGAATCACATCACAGTCCAGCGTAATACTGCGTTCGCCGAGCGCCTGCAGATTCACCACCGAACGCAGGGCCCGTCCGATCAGGCGCTGGATTTCCATGGTCCGCCCGGTCAGCTTGCCGCGTGCCGCTTCACGCTGGTTGCGGGTCTGGGTCGCGCGGGGAAGCATCGAATATTCGGCGGTTACCCAGCCCTTGCCTTGTCCTTTCAGAAACGGCGGGACCTTCTCATCCACAGTTGCCGTACAGATAACCTTGGTATCTCCCATCTCAATGATGACGGAGCCTTCTGCATATTTGTTGGTTTGGGTCGTTATCGTCAGTGGCCGGAGCTGGTCTTCGTTGCGTCCGTTTGATCTCATCTTTTCTGCCTCCTACATCGTATAGCGCAAAGTTTGGGTATGCATTCATCCGTATCTTATACGCAGAAACGGGTGCCGCCCCCTATGGAAGAGAACGGCACCGCTGCTCCTGACCCGTTATTCGGATGAACAATACTTTATTCTATCAAAGAGTAGGCACAAAAGCATCTTTTTAAACCGGCGGCTTCGGCCTAAAGCGGCAGCTCGTTCACATATTCCGGCGCGGAGACCGGCTGGCCGTAATCGACGTTATTGGTGCCCGTAACCGTATCCTTGCCGTTCAGGCGGATCTGTACCAGCGAATCATCTGTATTCTGGGCCACCGTCAGCACAACCGACTCCAGCATCTCCTCGGGAATGCTTGTGCTGCCTTTGAACATATCATCGGTCAGCGATACGGTGACTACCCCGTTCTGCCCTGCTTTTACAGAATCAACTACCGTTCCCTGCGTCATGACCATCTCCAGGCCGTTCTCGGACTGCGGTCCGGCAATCAGCTCGCTCAGAGCTGCCTTCACCGTATCCCCGCCAGCGGGTACAAAACGGGTAACCGGAACATAATACTGATGGCCGCTATCCGGTGAAGCTGCAGCGAAATAGACCGTAACCGCGCTGGAATTCATCATCAATGCGTTATGCTTCGGCAGGTTAATGCCCATTGTACGGGACAGCGGGCGATCCAGCGGTGTACCCTGCAGCGGCATTTCAGTCAGCTTTTTGCCATCGACCCAGAGCTGTACTCCCTTGATGTCATCCTGCCCGGTCAGTGTCCAGGTCAGCGCTTCAAGGATTTTGCGTTCATCTGATGGATCGTAGTCGTTAAACGCCGAGTTGAATTCAACAATTGCTACATGATCCTGACCGACCGACACCTGGTTCACCTTCGTTCCTGCGGGCAGTACGCCCTGGAAGCCCTTAGGCAGAGCAGAGGCGTAATCCCCCTTGCTGACCAGTGCCGTGAGGGAATTCTTCAGCATGACCGTATCCTCGCTTTTCGGAAAAGACAGAGCCACCGGAGCCAGCAGACCGTTCTGATCCTCCAGATACACAGTAGTCCGCTCCCCGGCTACAGCAGGCGCACCGGTATCCTTCACCCCGGCAGACAGATCAGTCTCATCCATGGAGGCCGGTCCGAATACACCGGTATCCAGCGTATCTTCCCCGCTCACTTGCAGCATTTGCGCTTCTACGGCGGCGGGAGGCGGGTCCACAGCGGCGGATTCTGAACCGAACAGACTGCAGCCGGAGAGCACAAGCGGAACGGCCAGCAGGCAAGCCGCAGACGCCCCGCGGAGGTGTTTCACTGGTTTCATCAATCTTCATTACCCCTTTCTAGCGTTAAGATCAGTTTGTACTGCTATGTATACGAGCCCTGTGTCCAAAAAATAACAACAGCTTATCCTAAATTACAGAAGTTCTATTCCGGACGTTTCTGGACATCGGTCTGCCGCTTGCGTACAATTTAATACATACCCACATCACATCCGACTCACGAATGGAGGACTTCCTATGACTGATGCCAAAATTCCTTACAGCCTCAACAGCAAAGCCGTTGCCGAAGCGACCCGGCACTGGCTGCACAAGCGCGGGGTAACCCTGGAGGAAATTGCAGAGCTTGTCATGCTGCTGCAGAAGAAGTACTATCCGGGCCTGACTATGGAGGAATGTATTCATAACGTTGAGATGGTTCTCAGCAAGCGTGAGGTGCAAAATGCGGTTCTGACCGGCATCCAGCTCGATGTGCTGGCGGAGGAGGGCAAGCTGTTCTCGCCGCTGCAGGATATGATTGAGAACGATGAAGGATTGTACGGGGTAGACGAGATTCTCGCCTTCTCTATCGTTAATGTATACGGCAGTATCGGCTTCACCAACTATGGTTATGTGGACAAGCTCAAGCCGGGCGTACTGGAGAGGCTGAATGACAAAACCACCGGCCAGATCCATACCTATCTGGATGATATCGTAGGTGCTGTAGCCGCAGCGGCCAGCAGCCGGATTGCCCACCGCAAGCAGGCGGAACGCGAGCAGGAGCTGGGCCTGCCCCATGCCCCGGAGGACGCGGAAGAGGCTGCACGGCGCAGCCGGCTGGAGGAGACGGAGCCGGAATAAGACGAGAGCTGCTATTTATAAAAGAAAGGTGCGAAATGTGCATGACCTATTCGTTCGTAGTGGAGCCGCTGGCCGTCCAGGATTTCGAGAGTGAGGATGAGCGGATTGAGCGGTGTAAGGAATGGAATCTTCTGCCCGGTTCAGCCACCCGGGTCAAGACTTATCTGTACAAACGGCAGGGCCTGACCCTGCCTTGTGAAATTATAGGGTTTGTGGATAATCAGACGGTGGTGGTCCAGTTCGAGAATAAGCAGCAGCATTGTATCCACCCGGCGTACCTCAAAGAAATGCAGACCGCCAGCTTCGGCCAGCGCGCACAAGCGGCGGCAGATGCACGGTCCGAGGACCCGGCAGAAGCTGCCGGAGAGGAGTTGCTGGAGAACCAGCCGGTTGAGGAGGTTCGCGGTGAGGCTGAGGTGGAGGGTGCGGGGAGTGCTGGTGCTGTGGAGCGTTCAGAGAGCGGGAGTGCTGCTGAAGGCGTGACTGCTGCGGAGACAGCAGCTCTTGAAGAGAAGCCGCGCAAGCCAGCCGCCTCCAAAAAGAAGCCCGCCCTGCAGCTGCCGGAAGACAAGCTCAAGATTACAGCGGTTGTCAAGGAATTCACGACCGTTCCCAACCACTTTTCGGATAACGATGATGAAGTGATTATCTATGACAATGTAGCGATAGAAGGGCATGAGCTGGCCATTGACGAAGTCTGGTCAAGCCATAGTGCCACGCTGAAGAAGCTGGAGCTGAAGGAGGGCGACCCTGTTTCTTTTGAAGCGAAGATTGTGGCTAAGAAGCTCTCCCAGCACCCGGTCAAATACAAAATCAACAACCCGTCCAAGATGAAGGTGATCCAGCCGGATTCCTAGGAATGGGATAACCGCAGGCCACTGGACGACACCGGCAGCTCATTGTCTAGGGCAGAGCGTCCAGCGGCTGCGGTCCCATCTGATTGCGTTCGAGGAGGATACTGATATCCTCCATCAGCTTTTTGGCCGAAATCGGCAGCGAGTGTGTAATCCACCATTCCATTACGCCCACAGCAGCCGAAGCCATAAAATGCAGCAGCATCTCCTTGTTCATCCCCCGGTTCACACCATTCATATCGATCTGCTCCGCCAGTCCCTCCATCAGCATTGCATGCAGACGGCTTCTGAAGGCAGGAATGCCGCTGTTATTAATCAGGGTAATGAAGACGGCAGCATGTTGCTCGACATATTCAGCCGTACGCAGCAGAGGACCGGAAGAGGTGAAATCCAGATTCTCCTGGACGCCCATACAGCGGTCACGCAGCTCCGTCATTTCCTGCTCCACACACTGATCCAGCAGATCATATTTGTCCACAAAATGCAGATAGATAGTCCCTCTGCTGACATTAGCCCGCTCCGCAATCTCATGTACCGTAATCTGTTCAAAGCTCTTCTCTTCCATCAGACTAATAAACGCCTTAAAAATAGCATCCCGCGTCTTCCCAATACGCCTGTCCACCGCCATCCCTCTTACATCTCCTTCCCCTGAGCTCTTAGTTGGGTTCATTATATTTAACAGTTGTCAAAAAATCAACAGATGTGCAGAATTATGGAGCACTTGTGCTCTTCATTCACGCTCCCCGCCCGTTTTCGGCGAATTCAGGGGCATTTGTGCTCCTCATTTACGCTCCCCGCCCGCTTTCGCCGAATTCAGGGGCACTTGTGCTCTTCATTCAGACTGCTCAAAGGGATTAATCCCTTTCATTTCTACACAGCTGCCATTTCTAGCTAAATCAATGGGATTTATACCTTTCATTTCTACACATCCGCCACTTTCAGCCAAATTAATGGGATTTATCCCTTTCATTTCGCACCATCCACCACTTCTAGCCGAATCAATGGGACTTATCCCTTTGAATATCACACATCACCCGCCTGCAGCCGGGCTAGAGGTAGTGTTGATTACAAGCTGCAGTTTCACCAACGATTTAGCCATTTTTTTCAGGCATTCCAGTAGTCGAGGTTTCCCAGAATAGTGTGAGGGTAGCAACAGGCTAATGAGCGGTTTTCGGTCAGCGGGTTGTGTGCAGTGGGGCATTACAGCGTGTTATGGGGGCTACCTGTCGTGAGCTGTGTGGGCGTGTTATGGGGAGCTACCTGTCGTGAGCTGTGTGGGCGTGTTATGGGGAGCTACCTGTCGTGAGCTGTGTGGGCGTGTTATGGGCTACGTGTCGTGAGCTGTGAGGGCGTGTTATGGGCTACGTGTCGTGAGTTGCATGTTATGAGCCACGTGTGATGAGCTATGTACGATGAGCTACTACATGTCATGAGCTGCGGGTTGGCGGCAGCAGATTACAATATGATGTAATCTGCTGCCAGCTGCCTGCTCATTTCCCGCGCCGGCCTACTCCACAGCCGTGAAAAGCAGGTCGCCGCCTGGCCCGGCCTCCGTCTCGGCCGCCCGCCCCCGGCGCACCAGCTCGGCCAGATGGGCCAGCGCCTCGCTCATGGCGAACCGCATCTGGTGCGCTGTCGCGACCCGGCTGCGGAACAGCCCCTCGCAGACCGCGAACCCGCTCTGCGGTCCGCCCGCGAGCAGCGCGGCTGTAGCATCCAGCCGCTCCTCATGATGCCGGAGCAGGCTGTCCGCCCGCGCCGTGAACCCCGGGAACGGTTCCCGGTGGCCCGGGAACGCCAGCGTTACCCGCAGGCTGCGCAGCTCCCGCAGCCCCTCCAAGAACGTCAGCAGCGGCTGCGGATCGCTGCCTGGCTGCAGGCCGACATTGGGCGAGATCTGCGGCAGCACAGCATCGCCGCAGAGGATCTGCCCGCTGCCGCCGTGGTAGAACGACACATGCCCCGGCGCATGCCCGCCTGTGATAATGGGCTGCCATTTCCGGCTGCCCATCACAAACGGCTCCGCGGCATGGATATAGGTGACCTCCGGCTGCGGGGTCACCTCGGGCAGGAAGCTATCCAGATGCTCCCGGATACCCAGAAGCCACTCCTCCGGCATGCCATGCCGCCGGAAAAAGAGCGGCAGCGCCTCATTCAGAATCGCCTCGTCCCCCCAGGCCAGGGCAGCCTCGGCATGCGCCCGCTCGCTCATCCACACCCGCGCTCCGCTGCGGGACTGCATCCAGCCTGCCAGCCCGTAATGGTCGGGATGATGATGGGTCACCACGATATCCCGCACCTGCGCCCAGGTAAGGCTCAGCGCCTCGAGTACCCCCTGCCAAGCAAGCTCGGCAGCCGGTGTATGCGGGCCCGGATCAATGACCGTAACCCTGCCGTCCTTGTCCGGCAGAAGATAGCTGTTAACCTGGCGCAGCGGCAGCCCCATTGGTACAGATACCTGAAGAACTCCTTCGTCCCAAGCTTGAATGATCTCCTTGTTCAACCTTCCTTCGCCTCCTCTAAGCCCTCTCCCTGATGCCATCTCTAAGGTCTACCTCCCATGAAGATCATGCGGGCTGAGGCTTCAGCGTCATATTCCTCTTCATCGTAGCCGCCGTGAACGGTATCCAGCCGCAGCCCGGCAGCGTCAAGCATTCTGCGGAAATCCTCCAGCGTGTAGAGCTTCACCCGTTCCTGGCATTTGCGGGCCGGAGCGTTCCCAGCCTTCGAGGTCAGCAGGATCTCCTTTTTCACATACCCCTCCTCGATCCGGCGGGTCTCGTCAATCGTGATATCTCCATCCTCCCGGACCGAATGGGGCACCAGATGGCGGATGACGTAAGCCGGGTTCAGAAAATCAATGAGGAACCGGCCACCCGGCTTCAGCATCCGGCAGATCTCCTTAAGCACCTTAATCTGCTCCTCATCCTCTTCAAAATACCCAAAAGAAGTGAACAAATTGACCACAGCATCGAAGCCGCCCGTAAGCGGAAGCTCACGCATATCCGAGCGCAGCCAGGTTACCTGCTCGGCACCCGCCTGCGCACGCGCCTCACGCAGCAGCACCTCCGACAGATCCACGCCCGTTACTTCATATCCAGCCTGCGACAGAGCCAGCGAATGGCGGCCCATGCCGCAGCAGAGGTCCAGTACCTTCGCGCCCCGGGGCAGGCCAAGCCACTGGATCAGGCTCTCCACCTCATGACGCGCACCGCTGAAATCCCTGTGTTTGTATACAATCAGATAGTCCTCGCCAAAACATTTCTCATACCACTCACTCATCTCTCTCCTGGCTCCCTCCATACCCCGCTTCACCGCACGGGCTTATCCCTGTCTCTAATAACGCCTATTGTACCGCCTTTTACTATAGAAGCCCAGCGAAGTCACAGACCTGCAACACATAATATTTTATTTATAATTAGAGGAACAGGATCACAGTGTGGACAAAAAACATAATAATTCGCAATACCTCGCGGCGCATATGTATTCAGTCTTCCGCATAACAAACAGCAGTCCCGGCGTTCCCGCCAGGCCTGCTGCACATCTATAGGTTCGGTTCTGCATTCGTTCGATTCTATGCTCAATTATCGCTTGGGTTCGCTTAAGCAGGACCCTTATCTATCCGCTGCAGATACACGCGCGCTTCATAAGGGCGGAGCTTCAACTGCTGGAGATCCTCCTCCTGAGCAGGCTCATAATTGGAGATCAGCAGCTCCAGCTTCGCGGCCGACTGGAATTCCTCCGGCAGCTCGAATACCGGCTCATGCCCGAAGAAATTCAGGATCACGAGCAGGCGCTCGTCCTCCAGCGTCCGGGTATAGGCATAGATTTCGGGATGCTCCTTCAGCAGCAGTCCGTATTCACCATAGACGATGACCTGATGTTTTTTGCGCAGCTGGATCAGCTTCTTATAATAGTTGAAAATAGAGTCCGGGTCCTTGACGCTTCTGGCTGCGTTGATCTCCCGGGAGTTCGAGTTGACCCTGATCCACGGGACACCTGTGGTGAACCCGCCTTCCTCGCCATCATCCCATTGCATCGGAGTCCGGGCGTTGTCACGGCTCTTGGTATGAATTGCCGCCATGATGTCGGCTTCGGGAACACCGCCGTTGCGCTTTTCCTCATAATAGTTCAAGGTCTCCACATCCCGGTAATCATCGATCGACTCGAAGGCTACATTGGTCATGCCGATCTCCTCACCCTGATAAATATACGGCGTACCTTCAAGCATATGAATGAAGGTGGCGAGCATCTTGGCCGACGGTACCCGGTAGTACAGGTCATCCCCGAACCGCGATACCGAGCGCGGCTGATCATGGTTACACAGATAGTTGGCGTTCCAGCCCCGGTTATGCAGCACGGTCTGCCAATCGCTGATGATGGTCTTCAGGTCCGTCAGCTTCCAGGGCACGACATCCCACTTCCCGCTGCCCGGCGAAGCGGCATCCAAATTCATATGCTCGAACTGAAAGGTCATATTCAGCTCGCGGCGTCCGTCACCGACATAATCCAGCGCCTGCTCCGGCCCGAGGCCCGAGGTCTCCCCTACCGTCATGATGTCATAGTAATAGAGCACCTGATCGTGCAGATTTTGCAGCAGGGTATGCACATGATTCAAGTTCGAGAACATATCATAGGCGCGGACAGTGGGGGTGCCGCCGGGATTCAGGGCATCCGGGTAGCCTTCCGCCTTCACGATATGGGCAATTGCATCGAAGCGGAAGCCATCTACACCCTTCTTCAGCCACCACTGCACCATCTCATGCAGCTTGTCGATTACAGCAGGATTCTCCCAGTTGAGATCGGGCTGGAACCGGGAATACAGATGCAGGTAATATTCATCCGTACGGGGATCAAGCTCCCAGACCGAACCGCTGAAGTAGGATTCCCAGTTGTTCGGCGGACCACCGTTTTTACCTTTTCGCCATATATAATAGTCACGCTTGGGATTGTCCTTCGAGCTTCTGGATTCCACGAACCACGGATGCTCATGCGAGGTATGATTCAGCACCAGGTCCATCATCAGCTTCATTCCGCGGGAGTGCATCTCGCGCAGCAGCAGGTCAAAATCATCCATCGTGCCGAATTCCTTCATAATGTCGCAATAATCGCTGATATCATAGCCATTATCATGATTCGGGGATTTATAAATCGGACAGACCCAGATCACATCCACGCCGAGATCCTGCAAATAATCAAGCTTCGATAATATTCCGCGCAAATCTCCAATTCCGTCACCGTTAGCATCCATGAAGCTGATCGGATAGATCTGGTAGACAACACTCTCTTTCCACCATTTAGGGTTCACTTCAGATACCTCCGCTTCTCTCGATTCCTGTTGCATAAGACACATTAATATATTTTAACCAGAACAACCGCCTTCAACCAACCTTCGTATTCACATGCCTGATCGACCTTTGCGGCAAAAAGAAAGGCCGGATACCTGATCGGGTACCCCGCCTTCTGCCGGCACGTATCCGGCCCAATAAGTGAAAATATTCTGGTCGAAAGCCGAGCGATGACGCTACATACGGTACGCCTAATTGCATTCCGTACATCTAAATCGCCTGATTTATTACCGGTGATACGTTAAACCGAACCCCATAAATTGCTCATGGTGAATGAATTCACTTCTTGGTACTGATGCTGTACTAAGCCAGCTGCTTAATGACAATCGAAGCATTGACATTGGCTTGTGTTCCTCCAGCCAGCGTCTGCAGAGTGACTGCGGCAGCCGAGCTGTGATTCCGAAGCGTCAGCACATCGCCTGACGATAATGCGATGATCGCCTGCCCGGTGTTCTGCTGGGTGCCTGCGCCCGATCCGTAGACCGTTCCCGGAACCTCCGCCCCATTCACGAATAAGGCAAACTGGCTGGGTTCCGTACCGGATACCGAGAAATTAACCTCATAGATTCCGTCATTGGCTACCGAAATTGTAGTTGTCCCTGGGGCATGTGTAATTCCCGGGGTAAGCAGCCCATTCGTATCAAAAGACACATCTGCCTCAATCGGCACTACCAGCGCGCCGAGGTTATAGACGTATCCGAACTGGGCAATTCCACCGGCTGCCCCTGTGGCACCCGTCGCTCCCGTTGCCCCGGCTGGACCGGCAACTCCTGTTGCACCCGTTGCTCCAGCGGGCCCCGCTACTCCCGTAGCACCTGTGGCCCCCGCTGCTCCTGCCGTTCCCGCTGGCCCCGCCGGGCCGGTGGCTCCTGCCGTTCCCGCTGGCCCCGCCGGGCCGATGGCTCCCGCCGCTCCCGCTGGCCCCGCCGGGCCGGTGGCTCCTGCCGCTCCAGCTGGCCCCGCCGGGCCGATGGCTCCTGCCGCTCCAGCTGGCCCCGCCGGGCCCGCCGGACCGATCCCGCCCAGCGCTCCGGCCGCGCCTAATGCTCCGGCCGTTCCCGCAGCGCCGAGCGCACCTTGGGTACCGGCTGCGCCCAGCCCCCCGACTACTCCCGCTGCGCCCAACAGCCCGGCTGCTCCCGCTGCTCCACGGGCACCTGCGGCACCGGCTGCACCTGCGGCGCCAAGTGCTCCGGCCGCGCCAATTGCCCCCAGTGCCCCTGCGGTTCCCTGTTCGCCCAGCGCTCCGGCTGCTCCCGCTGCACCGAGCGCACCTGCTGCACCTGCGGCTCCCGCCGCTCCCAGCGCTTCAACAGCGCCTGCCGCGCTTAAGGCTCCTGCCGCACCCGCGGCCCCCAGCGCACCTAATGGAATATTGACGCGGACAATTTGCTGTTTGACGATAATTTTCTTGCAGCCGCATTTGTTGTCCTTCCGTTTTGTCGCGGGACGTTTCGCTCTTGGCAGAGGGCATCCGGCAAACTCCTCTGTGCAGCTCCGCTTTTTCTTCTTACGTTCCGTACGACCCATATTTGACACCTCCTATAGACTTTATGTATCCTACTCCGTTTACCCAGAGGGGGCATGGACATTCATCCCGTAGGCAAATATTTATTTTATGGAAAAGTGGTTAATTGTACAGGATGGACAAGCTCAATTCACCCCGTCAGGCCGAAATTTGTTCTCATACCCGCTCACCACCCGTCCACCAAAAACATATACTATTGCCGGACAAACCGCCTTCATTGCCCCGGTGATCACACTTGATTGCATCCTCGCTCAGACTCTCTGCATCAGCAGGCCAAATAAGCCTACTGATGCAGTACATACATCCGATTTCAGTGCAGAGTCAAACTTCAGTTGCAGAGTCATCAAATCAGCTATCCGTTGGATTCTGCTGTACAGAATGCAATAGAACAGGCTCCGAACGCAAAATAACCCCACAAAGCGGGAGCCAATCACCTTTAAATGCTCAGGTAAATGCTCAGGTGCTTTCGGGGGATGCAAATCATACAAATCCTTGTCTTTTCAGAACAAGATAAGCCAAACGGTTGAATCTTGCTGTAGGTTATGGCACCGTTATGGTGATTATGTAGCTATTACGGCCACTCTTCATCGCTGTATTATGACGATTCTGGAGTAGCATCCGGCGAAATCAGGTGCACTAATGCCAATGTCATTAAGTTAAGATATAGAGCCAAAAACAAGAAAAAGGCAGGTTATCGAAAAGATAGCCTGCTCTTTTTTTGCACAAAAAAATCTTGACAATCCGTAGAAAACGTGTGGCGAAGCCCCTTGAAAAAACGAGGAGGTTACGCCAATGAATGCTTATGCAAATTCGCTGAAAGACAGACTGACATCTCTCATCCGTGAGATGGCGGCTGCCCCCGCGCCTTACGTCAGAAACCCGGGAAAGGATTTTACCCGAACGAAAAAACTACCCTTTGAAATGGTTATGCAAACCCTGATCTTTATGGGCGGCAACAGCCTCTATAAGGAACTGTTGGAATCGCAGGGCTATGACGTTAACACCGCAACTTCTTCTGCTTTTGTTCAGCAAAGAAATAAAATTTTGCCGTCTGCGGTCGAATCTTTGTTTCACACCTTTACCGCGTCCCATACGGAATTCAAGGATTATCGAGGCTATCGATTATTGGCCATTGACGGTTCCGATCTGCATATTGCAACAGATCCTGCGGACCCGTTGACCTATTCTCAAAGTCAGCCCCACTCGAAAGGCTTTAACCTTCTGCACTTGAACGCTGCTTATGACCTCTGTAACCGGCTTTACGTGGACGCCATCCTTCAACCTCGAAAGCTACGCAACGAAGGAAGGGCGCTGTCCACGATGGTGGATCGGTCCCCTATTCAGGGGAACGTCATTGTGTTGGCGGATCGAGGATTGGAAAGCTACAATACGTTCGCGCATCTGGAACGGAAAGGATGGAAGTACGTCATACGGGTCAAGGATTTGCATTCGAATGGCATTCTTTCGGGCTTGCACTTGACCTTTGAAGGGGCGTTTGATCAGGAGATTCACCTGACGCTGACTAAAAAACGAACGAAAGCGTTCAGGGATCACCCCGAAATCTATAAAATTCTTCCGGCCACCTCTAGCTTTGATTTTCTGGACATGCAAAAGAACCTGTTTTACCCGATTTCCTTTCGGGTGGTTCGTTTCCTCCTGCCCAGTGGCGATTATGAAACCGTCATTACCAATCTACCGGCTGCTGAATTCTCACCGGATGAACTCCGGGAACTGTATCACCTGCGATGGGGGATTGAGACCTCTTTCCGGGCCTTAAAATACACCATCGGTCTGACCCATTTTCACGCAAAGAAGCAAGAGTCCATTACCCAAGAGATATTCGCAAGAATGATCCTCTACAATTTCGCTGAAATGATTACCTCGCACGTAGTCATTTCCCAAAAGGATAAACGGCACCTCTACCAAGTCAACTTCACGGTGGCCGTTCACGTCTGTAGACATTTCCTGCGCTCCAAGGGCGATGGACCCCCGCCTGATGTGGAAGCTTTGATTCGCAAAAATATGTTGCCGATTCGTCTCACCCGTCCTGGGCAAAGGAATACACGCAGAATACGTAGCAAATCCGCCATTAGCTTCGTCTACAGAGTAGCATAATTCGGTTCGCATGAACATTTTTTTAAGTGGATCTTCCATCCGCTTTGTTTGCTATGCGCTTTTTTCCTTCCTTACACCAAAAACAAACGGCATAGGACGTTTCCCCATACCGTTTTGGATTCTCTTTATTAATTCCAAACTTATCTTTGAACTTATCTTAATGACATTGGCACTAATGCTCCTCATTCCCGCCTGCCGCCCACTTTCTACCGATTCAGGTGTACTTATGCTCCTCATTCCCGCCTGCCGCCCACTTTCTACCGATTCAGGTGTACTTATGCTCCTGATATCCTCCTTTAGCCTGCATCCAGTAGTGTCAGAGCGATTTATCCCTTTTATTTCCCCTTCCAGCACACTCTGGCGGGATCGAGGGATTTTGCCCCCATAATTTCATAGCTGGTAACAAAAAGAGCATTCAATTGCATAAAACTGCAATAGAATGCTCTTTAAGATGCGTTCCTGCTCCAGATAACGCCCCAGCCATCGGTTTGTTGCTTTCTCCGGTTACTTTTCCGTTCGTATCTATGGGTGTTTCTACAGATATTTCTCCAATGTTTCGTCAGTGTTTCTCCAGAAGTTTCTCCGCTATGTTTCCCTACCCTCTCCAATTTCCTCCTACCTTCTCAAGTCGCTTTCCCGCCTCGGCCATTTGCTCACCGCACCGCATCAGCCCCTATCTACAGCAGCCCGACCATCTTCAAGCCTTCATAGATCCCGTCCTCACGGACAGACTTCGTAATGAAGGAGGCGGCCGCCTTCGCTGCCTTCTCGCCGTTGCCCATGGCAATGCCATACCCGACATACCCCAGCATCTCCACATCATTCAGGCCATCGCCAAAAGCATAGACCTCTTCCTTCTCCACCCCGATCACCTTCAGCATCTCCGCGATCCCGTTCGCTTTGGAGCCGTTGCCGGGCAGTACATCCATACAGAACGGGTGCCAGCGGATGAAATTCAGCTCCGGGTACCGCTCGGCATAGATCTGCTGACTCTCCTGCGGACAGAAGATCATCGCCTGGTAGATGTCATTCTTCAGGAAATATCCAGCGTCATGCGTCGGAAATACCAGCTTCAGCGAACCTACGCTCGTATTGATGTACTCATGATCGGCCACATTCACTCTCATGCCCGCCGTATCCGTATACGCAACAGGGTGATCCAGCTTCTCCGCGAACAAGGTCAGCTCCTCCAGCACGCCGGTCGCAATCGGGTTCTTGTACACCGGCCTCCCTTCATAGACTGCATACTGCCCGTTCAGCGAGACATACGAGTCGATTCCCAGCTCCTCGCGCAGCCCCTCGAACATATAATCCGCTCTTCCGGTAGCAATCGCTACATGGTGCCCGCGTCTCTTCAGCTCCGCTATCGCTTCTCTGGTGGAAGCCGGAATATTCTTTTCTTCATCATAGATCGTACCGTCAATATCGAAAAAAATCGTTTTCTTCAAAGTGATGCCTTCCCTTCTCCATACGCTCTGCCTATTCATAACCTGCTCAAATTGTAACAAAATCCTCCGCCAAAGTGGAGTCCATTCTACCCCCGGCCTGCCAGACCCGGATATATTTTCAAAAAAAAGCTGCGCCGCACTCCACATGGAGGACAGCCCAGCTTATGCATCCGTATAGTTAAAAATATATTATACCGCATTCTGTGCGCGCTGCTGCTCTTCCATCAGCCACTGCAGCAGCATGACTTCCGGCACAGTGCCCTTACGGGCCTCCGCGTAGGCCCGGACCTTCTCCAGCAGACGGCCGGCAGTCTCGGCGCTGACTGCAAGTCCCAGCTGCTCCAGCACATGCGCCACGCCGCCGCTGCCGGAATGCTTACCCAGCACATAGCGGTGCGCGCGGCCGACCACCGCCGGATCGAAAAACTGATACGTCTCCTGCTCCTTCATCAGCCCGTCCACATGAATCCCGGATTCATGGGTGAAGGCGAGCTGTCCCACGACCGGCTTCGCATCGCCGACACTGCGGCCGGACGCGGCAATGACCTTGTCGGCGAGGACCTGGAGCCCCTCCAGCCTGACCGCGCATTCCCCGCCGTACAAATAGCGCCAGGCCATGGCAACTTCCTCCATGGCCGCATTGCCGGTCCTCTCGCCGATCCCGGCCACCGTCGTACTGGCCCACACCGCTCCGGCAGCTATGCCGCTGAGTGTGTTCGCGCAGGCCAGCCCGAAGTCATTGTGGCAGTGTACCTCCAGCTCCACATCCTCAGGCACTTCTCCCAACAGCCGGCTTACCCGCTCTGCCATCTGGCCCGGATGATGAGCCGAGACGGTATCTGCATACCGGAACCTGCGGAGTCCCTCCTTGTATAAGGTATTCACCACTTCGATCAGGAAGCTCAACTCCGCCCTGGAGGAATCCTCCATACCTGCCGATATGGTCATGCCCTGCCGCAGCCCGTATTCCACGGTACGCAGCAGCTTGTTCAGACCTTCCCGGGGCGTCAGCCCCAGCTTGCCCTGCAGCTGAATCTCCGACACCGGAATGGAGATATGGCTCCAGTTCACACCGGTAGCCTTGGCCTTGTCAATATCCCCGGGGACCGAGCGGTTCCATGTCATAAGCTTCATGGGTAATCCCAGCTCAGCAACAGCGGCAATATCCTCCTGCTCCCGCTTGCCCATGGCAGGAATGCCTACCTCTGCCTGCTCTACTCCGCTCTCCGACAGCAACTTTGCGATTTCCAGCTTTTCCGCCCTCGTGAATGAAACTCCAGCCGCCTGTTCACCATCCCTGAGTGTCGTGTCACATAGCTTGAGACGTTTCACGGTTTACCTCCCTCTCCGCAGCAAGCGCAATTCGGATTACGGGCAATACGGACGCTATAACAGGCGAAGTCGAGTGAGCTGAAGCGATGCATTACGCCCGCGTAAGTTGTCCCTACCCCTGTAATCCATTTTACGGCCTCCAGCGCTGCCAGACAACCGGCAATCCCGGAGGTGGCGCCCAGAACCGGGAACCCCAGCGGCTCCCACTGCGGCGGCAGTTCCGGATACAGGCATTCGAGGCATGGTGTAAGCCCGGGAATCACTGTAGTGAGCGATATTTCAAAGCCATACATGGCTGCCTCCACCATCGGTGTATTCGTATCGACACACAGCCGGTTCAGTGCATACCGCTCCGGGAAGTCGTACCGGGCATCGATCACAAGATCGGCAGCTTCTAACCAGGGGCGTGCCTGAGGATATTCAATTCTGGAATTATAGCCTTCAATCTCTACCTGCGGATTCAGCTGCTTCAGCCGGGCAATCGCCGTACTCATCCGCTCCTGGCCGAGATGCTCACTGTCCATTAGAATCTGCCGGTTCAGGTCAGGGGCTACAATGACCCCCTCATGGGCCAAAATAAGCCGGCCTACTCCAGCCGCCGCCAAATAGAGGGCAGCCGTTCCGCCAAGCCCGCCGATTCCGGCGACCATAACCGTCGCTTCCTTCAACGCCTTCTGCCCGTCTTCCCCGAGCAGCTTCAGCTGCCGGGTGTACCGTTCCAGCTCCAACCCTCCGGCAAGCTGCTCCATCCCTGACTCCCCCTGTTACCAGTTATATAAGACGCACTTAAGGTTTAAACTTGAAGCTTTATCGTCACTGCGGTGAACATTTGGACTTCCGGCCGCTATTGTCAACAGATTTCTTGAATTTTCCCGCTGTTCGCGGTTGAAATCCGTTGACAAAGGCGGTCGCTACCGCTCCTTCAGTTCCAAATTCCCCCTCCGCTTCTTTTGCTTTTTGTTATTTTTTTTAGTGTTTCTTATATAGATATTCCTTTCTTCCCCTAGCCCTCCAGGCTAAGCAGGCCATGCGCTGAAGTCAGCTCCTTATATTTCTCCAGCCAAGCCATTCCTTCTTCAATACACTCCACCCCGTACGAAATCGTCTTCTCAGCCGAAGTGAACGGGAAGGGGAAGCCGGCCCGCAGGCTCTTAAGCACCACAATGACTCTGCCGCTGTAGAGCAGCCCCCGTCCGAAGCCCTCGCCGTTAATCTCCGCCGTACTCTGGATCATCAGGCCGATTCTCTCCTCCATGACGCCCGCCATGGCCTGGAACAGCAGCGGCACCTGCTGGCGGACCTTGGGCGACACCGCGCAATTGAATTCCGATTGATCCTTGTCCCCGGCAGATGCCAGGAACAGCTTCGCGATCTTCTCCAGCGGAGGAAGGCTGCTGCTGCGTCCGAAGAAATCTCCAGCATCCAGCAGATGACACAGACGCCGGATCAGGGCATCTGCGGTCTCCGGATTCAGCTCCTTGCGCGCTCTGGGACTGCGCTGTCTCAGCGCCGAAGCTCCCGGAATTACCGTTCCCTGCCACGTCGCACTCTCATTAGCCTTGGGTTCCATCCGCATCCCCTCCTTCATTCTTTTCCGCTTCCTCTGCCCGCAGCACCTTGGCCAGCCACATCGGCGGCTTGCCCTGAAGCATCTCGACCAGCCGCTTCAGCTGCTCCTCGATAGGGCTGCCCGGCGGAACCTTCACCGGCATAATCTTCCGGCGTGTTACCCGCGCAGCGGCCGAAGCGCCGATCTGCATGATGAAGATCAGGGTGCAGTCGCCTACGGAATCCAGGCGGCTGTCGATTTTACCTGCTTCATCCTGGTTCGGCACAGCTGACAGCCTGCGCAGCTCCACCAGCTCGGCTCCTGCTTTCGTTACATTATATACAGCGAACATCGGACTCTGTCCGAAATGCGCATTCACACGGCTTCCATCATCTGTGGCGAACGCTACTTTCACGGCTGCCTGCCTCCCTTTGCATGAACAGATTCCCTGCCTTATTACTCCATTCCATCGCTCCCCGGTACCCTACGGAGACGGACATGTAAGCCCCAAGCTCATTCCAGACCGGGAATCCGGCCGGCATGAAGGCGGCACCCGTCCGCTGCGCCCCGGCGATCCCATGGGAATTGCTGATCCACAGATCCGCCCCCTTGCCCAGCACCTCGGCATCGTCCAGATCGCCCACCCATACCTCGCGCTTCATTCCGGCAATAAGCGGGGTCTCGAACGAAGTGATCAGCGCCTTCTGCTCTACGCCCAGCTCCTCCAGCCACCCCGAGACTGAATGCAGATGATCCGGTTCCAATGCGGCAACCACCGACATTCCGGCAAATTGAAAATGGGCGTCCAGCATGCCGTCGAGCAGATTCTCCCGCTGCCAGCAATACCGCAGCGGCACCGGCTCCCCGCTGATCTGATGCAGGAAATGCAGCAGTTCATCGGTCGCCTTAAGCCCCATTGCCCCTTCGAATACCTTATACGGAGTGCCTATGGCATTATGCAGCCGTCTGGCCGGACGCTCCATGCTGCCGCCCACGGCAATCGTCAGCCCGGACTGCAGGCTCTGGAGCATAGAGTCCAGCGGAACCCCGCCGCGCGTCAGCGGCGAAAAGCCGGTAAGTAGATGGCCGGACAAGGAGGTCGAGATATCCGGCAGCGCAATCACCTCGAAGCCGAAGGAGGAGATGATCTCCTTCAGCTCCATCACATCGGCCGGGGTTAAGAACGAGCCGGGCAGCAGGGTAATCTGCCGGGCATTCACGCTTCTTTGCCCCCGGTGTCCTACCTGCTGGATCATCTCGTCAATCATGGCCTCCACCGTAGAGCTGAAGCCCGATTCCAGCGATCCGCGAAAATCAGGCAGCACAACCGAGAAGGCGAGACCTCCGCGCAAATTCCGCTCTCTTTTATACGACTTAAGCATATTCTGATAATCCACACCGGCTACATCGGTCAATTCCGTCCCAATGATGCCGATAATATCCGGGCGGTGCTTGCTCAGCACCAGATTCAGCGCCTCCTCCAGATTGCGGTTGGCATCGAAGATGACATCCATCTCCTGCAGCGCCGAGGTCTGCACGGCAATCGGTTCCCGGAAATGACGGGTCAGGAGCGCCTTCGGAAAAGCGGAGCAGCCCTGGGAGCCGTGAATCAGCGGCATGGCCCGGTAGCAGCCCTGCAATGCCAGTACGGCACCCAGCGACTGCCCGATCTTCATCGGGTTGACCGATGCGGGCTTTTTTCTCCGGTTAACGGTCATAGGGCGGCGCCTCCTTATCCCAGGGAGCAGGGCTTGCCGCCAGCTTCCAGATCGGGTTCGCAAGCGAATAGGTCAGCTCTTTGGCCAGCCGCAACAGCCCTTCATATCCGGCATACGCTTTGTGGCGCTCCTGATTAATATCAATGAAGGGAATCTGCTCTTTCATCGCCACATACATATTGCGGCCGCCGGCAATCATAATATCCGCCTTGCGCTCTCTTACCGTCTTGATGATCCGGCTGGCCCCGCCCTCGGGAATGTATTCTGTATCATCGCCCACACGGTCGGCAATCCGCCGCACATCATCCTCCGTGCTTTTGTTCGTGCCTACCCCCACGACCTGAACGCCCAGCTCCTTCAGGGCCGAGATGACGGACCAGCTTTTGACCCCGCCCGTATAGAGTACGGCCCGCTTCCCCCTCAGCAGCTTGCGGTAAGGCCGCAGCTCCTGGCCGAGCCGGGCCTCCTCCCGCTCGGTGAGCCGGTCCACACGCCGCTCCATCTCCCGGTCATTCATCAGATAGGCCATCTGGCGCAGCGAATAGGTCGTCTCCTTCGCACCATAGAACGAGCCTTCGAAATACGGGATCCCGTATCTTGACTCCATCTCCTTGGCAAGGCCCAGCAGCGCCCGGCTGCAGACCACCATATTCACTCTCGCCCGGTGCGCCCATGTAATCTCCTTATAGCGTGCATCCCCCGTAATCCGCGAGGTTACAGCGATCCCGGCGCTGTTCATCAGCTTCTCAATATCCCACATCTCACCGGCGATATTGTACTCCCCGATCAGATTCACCCCTAGATCCGTCTCCGGCTCCGGCTCCCCCGTCCCGATGACATACTGCAGCAGCGCATCCCCCGCCAGCCGGTTCCCGAGATTCTTGCTCCCGACGAAGCCGGGACTGTTCACCGGGATCACAGGAATCCCGATCCGGTCCGCCGCCTCCTTGCAGACCGCATCCATATCTTCGCCGGTCAGTGCGGTCACGCAGGTTGAATATACAAATATTGCCGGAGGCGCAAAGCGCCCGGCAATATAATCAATGCTGTCCTTCAATTTCTTCTCGCCGCCAAAAATAATATCAGAATCCGTAAGATCCGTAGCGAAGCCGTATTGGGACAGGGAGGGGCCGCTGGACAACGTGCCTCTGCTCTCCCAGCTGTTTCCCGCGCAGGCAATCGGTCCATGAACCAGATGTGCAGCATCCATAATCGGCAGCAGCGTGATCTGGGCTCCGTCGAAGGAGCAGCCTCCAACAGCTTCGCCCGGCTTGGGCCTCGGACAGGGCTTCGCCTTAGGCGCTATGCTCCCGCAAGCCTGGGAATCAAATTCATCTTGCCGTAAAGGGTCCATTGGCTCTTCATCTCCTTCGCTTAAGATGCTGGAATTCACGCCAGGCTTACGCGCAGTTAGCGCACCAGCTCAAAATTAAAGCCGGAGTTATGATCATCAAGCTGCTGCAGAATCGTGTTCACGATCAGGCTGAGCAAATTGAGTGTTCCCTGATACCCGATAATCGGATAACGGTGCATATGATGGCGGTCAAAGATCGGGAAGCCGACCCGCACCAGCGGCACCTCCGCATCCTTGGCTGCAAACTTCAGATGGGAGCTGCCAATCGCCAGATCCACCTTGTCATTCAGCAGCAGCGAGCGCATATGCCACAGGTCTTTGCCGACATGCACAGTAGCTTCGGTGCCATACGGGCTTGCTGCCAGCAGCGCTTCAGCTTCGTCCTTGAACTTCACTTCGTTGTAATCCACATCACCGTTCGAGCAGATAATGTGTACCGGCTCCATCCCGGTCTCCAGGCAGAAGCCGATCAGGCCAATAAGCAGATCCGGGTCGCCTACCAGCGCTACCCGCTTGCCATGCAGGTAAGGGTGACTGTCCATCAGCGCATCCACGACACGGCCGCGTTCTTCCGTGAGCATTGCTGGAACCGGGAGGCCGGTCAGCTCGCTGATCGTAGCCAGCAGCGTATCTGTGCCCTTAATGCCCAGCGGTGTGGATAACGCTGCCAGCTGCTGGTTCCAGGTGCCGCTGATATATTCCTGGGTCTTCTTCAGCGTATACTTTTGCAGGGACAGGGTTGCAAGCGCATTGGCTGCCTGCGGAACATCCGCAAGCTTGGTGCCGCCGTAGTAGTATTCATACTCACCGGTTGCCGGTGAATCGTAGTTCCCGCTGTGGTCTCCAAGTATGGTGTACTTGGTATCGAAGGCTCCCAGAATCTTGCGCAGCTCTGCAAAGTTGCCGGTGTACGGCTCAAAGCCCAGCATCACATTCAGCTTCTCTCCGCTCTCCGCACCGCTTCCGGGATGGCTCTCAATACCCGAACGGGTGTAGAGGTAGCTCAGGATCCCCTTGATCATGGCATCGTAGCCAGTGATATGTGAGCCAACGAAGCTTGGCGTGTTGCAGTAGGCCACCGGATATTCCTCACTGATCACCCCTTTAATGCGGGCATTGCCGATAAAAGAGTTCAGGTCATCCCCGATGACCTCAGCCATACAGGTGGTACAGATTGCAACCATCTCCGGTTTGTACAAGGCGACACTGTTCTCCAGACCGTCAATCAGGTTATTCATCCCGCCGAATACGGCGGCATCCTCTGTCATGGACGTGGATACGGACGGCGTAGGCTCCTTGAAGTGGCGGCTGAGATGGCTGCGGAAGTAGGCATTGCAGCCCTGCGACCCGTGTACGAACGGCAGCGTCTTCTCGAATCCGAGTGCGGCCATGACTGAACCCAGCGGCTGGCACGCTTTATGTGGATTGATCACCACATTCTGGCGGCTGAAATTCTTCTCCATATATTCGGCGGACTTGGAGTAAGCGAGTGCTTCGGCGGTCTCCTGCTCGCTGCAGGGCGCTTCGAACTGCTTCTTGTTCTCCCGCTGCTGCACATAACGCTCTTCCTTGAACAAGCTGGTATTATCTTTAATATTCAGTTCATCCCTGCTCATACGCCCGCCTCCTCCGGCTTCCTTGTGCCTTGTCTGCCCACCAGATCCCATACCGGGCTGTTCACGGTCATATCCATATCCTTAGCGAACACCTTAAAGCCGTCAAAGCCGTGATACGGGCCACTGTAATCCCATGAATGCATCTGGCGGAACGGCACACCCATTTTGTGATAGACATATTTCTCCTTCACGCCTGAGCCCACCAGATCAATGTTCATCTTCTTCGTGAGCTCTTCCAGCTCATAAGCTGTAGGATCATCCATGACAATGGTTCCCTCGGCAAGCATCGGGAGCATCTTCTCATAGTCATCCTTGTGGGCGAATTCATAACCGGAGGCTACGATATCCATCCCCAGATCTTCATAAGCTCCGATGGTGTGGCGGGAACGCAGGCCCCCGATCATCAGCATGACGGTCTTATTCTCCAGGCGCGGTCTGTATTTGCGGATCACCGCATCCATAACCGGCTTGTATCTGGCGATCATCTGCTCGCAGTTCTCCTGAATCGTGTCATCGAAAAGCGCTGCAATCGCCCGCAGGCTCTCATACGTCTTCGTAGGTCCGAAGAAATTGTATTCCAGCCAAGGGATGCCGTAGGCCTTCTCCATATGATCCACCATATAGTTCATGGAACGGTGGCAGTGGATCAGGTTCAGCTTCGCCTTGTGGGCTACCTCCAGTTCGTTCAGAGAGCCGTCACCGGACCACTGGGCAATAACGCGCAGGCCCATCTCTTCCAGCAGGATACGGGAGGCCCAGGCGTCGCCGCCAATATTATAGTCACCTATGATATTCACATCGTAGGGACCGGTCTCAGCCAGCTCGGCACGGCCCATCACGAAGTCACGGATCGCATCGTTCGCAATATGATGGCCCAGCGACTGGCTGACCCCGCGGAAGCCCTCGCAGCGTACCGGAACAATCGGCATTTCCAGCTCCTTGGACATCTTCTTCGACACCGCTTCGATATCATCGCCGATCAGCCCCACCGGACATTCCGACTGGACAGAGATCCCCTTAGCCAGCGGGAACATCTCGGTAATCTCGCGCATAATGACGGCCAGCTTCTTATCCCCGCCGAACACAATATCCGTCTCCTGAAAATCACTGGTAATCTGCATCGCCGTAAAGTTATCGATGCCAAGCGTCCCATTCGCAAAGTTACGGCGTGAGCCCCAGCTATACTGTCCGCAGCCGACCGGACCGTGACTGATATGGACCATATCCTTGATCGGACCCCAGACCACCCCTTTGGAGCCGGCATAGGCGCAGCCGCGCGGGGTCATGACACCCGGACGGGATTTGATATTGGACTTCACCGCACAGGTGCTGCAATCAATGGCCTTTTCATCCGCCACCTGAAAATGCTTCTCGCGGTCCTTCCGCGCCTTTTTGGGATAGGCTTCCAGAATCTCCTCAACCAGCTTCTGATTCTCTTCAATACTCAGTCCCATGGTTTGACCCTCCTTTTTCGCTTCGCCTCAGAGCTTATTGCCCGGAAGCCTGCAGCTTCTTGATCGCAGCTTCTTCATCTTCAATGATGCCGAATTCCATCAGCAGCTCTTCCAGCTCTTCCATCGAGATCGGGGTAGGGATCGTCAGCATTTTGTTATTGAGGATTTTCTCGGCCAGTATTTCATATTCTTTCGCCTGCTGGTGCTCAGGATTATATTGGGCTACGGTCATTCTGCGCAGCTCGGCATGCTGAACGATGTTGTCGCGGGGAACAAAGTGAATCATCTGCGTGTTCAGGCGGCGGGCCAGCTCCATGATCAGCTCATCTTCACGGTCTGTATTCCGGCTGTTACAGATCAGGCCGCCCAGCCTTACGCCTCCGCTGGTCGCATATTTCAGGATACCTCGGGCGATATTGTTCGCTGCGTACATCGCCATCATCTCGCCGGAGCAGACGATATAGATCTCCTGGGCCTTGCCCTCACGGATTGGCATGGCGAATCCGCCGCATACTACGTCACCCAGTACGTCATAGGAGACGAAATCCAGATCCTGATACGCGCCCTCCTGCTCCAGAAAGTTAATCGCAGTGATAATCCCGCGTCCGGCGCAGCCTACCCCCGGTTCCGGCCCGCCGCACTCTACGTTGATAATGTCGCCGAAGCCTGTCTGCAGCACATCCTCAAGCTCCAGGTCCTCTACGGAGCCAAGCTCCGCCGCCAGCTCCAGCACGGAGTTCTGGGCTTTGGTATTCAGAATCAGACGGGTGGAATCTGCCTTCGGGTCGCAGCCTACGATCATGACTCTTTGTTTGAATTTGGTTGCCAGCTGAGCCAGGGTGTTTTGTGAAGTTGTCGATTTACCGATACCGCCTTTACCGTAGAACGCGATTTGTCTCATTGTTCATCATCCCTTCGAAATGTTTAATGTTTCAAAATAAGAGCTGTACTTCACGCTTTCGAGAATGGCTTCCTGAATGCCGCCATTGCGGACAAGAGGCAGGACACCGATTTTGTTCAGGCTGGCCCTTGGGGCCTCGCCGATGCCGGAGCAGAGAAGAATGCGGCAGTCACTTAGAATCGATATAATTTCTTGCAGCGTAGCTGCTTTGTCACCATTACAATCGGCCTTGCCATGGCAATAGGCTTGGATCTTGCGGACACCCAGAAGCTGTACATCCGTTCCGTCAGTGTCGTAGACCAGGAACTCAGTGGCATGACCGAAATGCTGATTCACCTTGTCGCCGCCTCTGGTGGCTACCGCGACCCGCGTCTTCGGCCCTCCGGCCTGAATGCGTCTGGCCTGTCTGGCTAAGACACGCTCACGGATCTTGGTGTCCAGCTCCCTCTGGAACATCGCCCGGGCTGCTTCATTAATGACCGGCTCCACCTCCATCGCTTCCAGCGGGAAATCGGGATTGCGGTCCTGGCCCAGCAGCCCGATCGCATCGGCCCGGCATTGCCGGCAGTGGCGCATCACCTTCATCCCCCCGCGGCCCAGCTGCTCCTGCAAATTAAGCAGTTCCTTCGGACGGGGCGCCTTGCGCCCATCCGCTTCATACTGGCTGCCCGGTGCGATAATAAGCGGTGTTACATTGTGCAGCGTGGCTCCGAGCTCTTTTACCCGCGCTGACACTGCCGTCAGATGATGATCGTTAACCCCCGGAATCATAATGGAATTCACTTTCACCAGAATCCCCAGCTTCGCCAGCATTTCAAGTCCCAGTAATTGACGGCGGATCAGCAGCTCGGCTGCCTCTCTGCCTTCGTACCGGACCCCTTCATCGAACACCCAGGGATAAATCGCCTGGCCGACCTCGGGGTCGATGGCGTTGATGGTAATCGTGACATGGCGGATGCCCAGCTCCATAATCTCATCCACATGCCGGTACAGCGTGAGTCCGTTCGTGCTGAGACAGAGGGAGACATCAGGCACATGCTTCCTGACCCGGGCGAAGGTATCGAAGGTCTGCTCCGGATTCGCCAGGGGATCTCCGGGTCCGGCCACACCCACTACCGAGAGCTGCATCAGCCCGGCGGCAACTCCCCGCACCTTGCGCTCCGCCTGCTCCGGAGTAAGCACCTCACTGACCACGCCCGGCCTGCTCTCATTCACGCAATCGAACTTGCGGTTACAGTAATTGCACTGGATGTTACAGGCGGGAGCAACCGGGATGTGCATCCGGGCATAGAACCGGTGGGCCTCCTCGCTGTAGCAAGGGTGGCGGCTAATCTCCTCCTCCGCTTCACTTGATAGACATGACGGCTGCATCATTTCCCACCTCCTAAAAGCTAAAAGTTTTATGGTTCAAATAGCCTTTGTTTTGGTTAATGTTATTTTAGTTAACATTAACTTCACTTGGCCGCTTTAATTAGTCTCATCATATTTTCATTACGGAGGATCGTCAATTAGTCCGACGTTCATTTCGTCCTTTATTTCCTTTTGTTTGCAGTTTCGCCATATCATATGTCAACTTATATAACTCACACTTATCATGTTTCCGTTTTCAGGCCTGTCACTTTCTAATGATATGTGTTCTCACAAAAACATTGACAATGTCTCTTAACTCGGATATGATACGTTTAGCCAGAAACGAATACTATAAAATTTCATATAATCCCGTAAAGGGGAGTAGCTGTTAGATAAAATCGTCAATACGAGAATATGAGGATATTCTCCGGTTTTATCGGCAATAGATTATTGTTAGCGAGACCTTTACCAACCAGGTTACCTTTATTCCAAAGGCTAATCTGTTTGGTAAAGGTCTTTTTTATATATATTTTTGGTTAAACTAATGGTATCACCGTTAGTTTCGCAAAAAGCAGCTAAACCCACTTGAGGAGGAAACAGCAATGGATTGGGGATTATTATTAGAATACGGATGGGTATTGCTCGTTCTCGTAGCACTGGAAGGGCTGCTTGCCGCAGACAACGCACTTGTACTCGCAATTATGGTTAAGCATCTTCCTGATGAGGAACGTAAGAAGGCATTGTTCTACGGATTGGCCGGAGCGTTTGTGTTCCGGTTCGGATCACTGTTCGTCATCTCCTATCTGGTAGACATCTGGCAGGTACAAGCCATCGGTGCGCTTTATCTGTTATTTATCGCGGGGAATCACATCTTCCGAAAAGTGTTATTCGCTAAGCCGGTCACGGAAGACGCCGCTGAAAGCGGAAGCCCTGGAGCTGTAAATAAGAAGAAAGCCAGCTTCTGGTTCACCGTACTTAAGGTCGAAGTAGCAGATATTGCCTTTGCTGTAGACTCCATCCTTGCAGCCGTAGCCCTGGCCGTTGCTCTTCCGGCAAGTGGTATCCGCAACATCGGCGGCCTCGACGGCGGACAGTTCCTTGTAATCTTTGCGGGCGGCTTCATTGGTCTCGTTATTATGCGGTTCGCTGCTTCCTTCTTCGTTAAGCTGCTTCACACCCGTCCGGGTCTTGAGGTTGCTGCCTTCTTCATCGTCGGCTGGGTAGGGGTTAAGCTCGCAGTCATCACACTGGCCCACCCTGCTCTGGGTGTATTGTCCGAAGACTTCGCACACAGCACCTGGTGGAAACTGACCTTCTATGTAGTTCTGATCATCATTGCAGCTACAGGCTGGTTCATGAGCAGTGTCAAGACCGAAGAGAATGTCGGCGAGAACCCGGTCAAGGAAGTTGATAAGCAGCTCGGTAAATAATCCGGGAAAGATCTTAAGCGCTTCTGTTATGCTTTAAACATACCAAAAAGCCCGTTTCCTCCATTTGGGGAAGCGGGCTTTATTGTGTTGAATGGTTATACTCAGCGGCTATCTCCGCCACTTCATGAATCTGTAATCCAGCACATCCACCAGCAGGAACAGCACGAATCCCACCAGACTGAACAGCATAATTCCGGCATACATCTCAGGGTAATCCAGCCGGAGCCAGGCATCCATGATAAAGAAGCCCATGCCATGCTCTGTCCCATAGATCTCGGTGAAAAAGAGTACTGAAATCGCTGTGCCCAGCGAAATACGAATCGTACTGAGGATCACCGACAAAGCGCCGGGAAGCGTCACATTCCAGAATTTCTGCATCGTGCTGGCACCAATACTCGTCAGCACATCATAAGTACTCTCGGGGATGGCCTTCACACCATCACGTACCGATATAATGACCTGAAACAGCAGGATCAGCATAATCATCAGCACCTTGGAGGTTTCTCCCAGGCCGAAGAAGAGCATGACCACCGGCAGCAGCGCAATTTTGGGAATCGGATAGGTCAGATAGACGACCGGGTCCAGTACCCGGTTCCAGAAAGGAGAGCGGCCCATCAGCAGACCGGCCAGCAAACCCAGCAGCAGAGCCAGCAGCACACCTTCAGTGATCCGCATCAGACTGTAGCCGATATTCAGAGCCACATCATGGGCCCCCAGCTGAAACATTGCCTTATAGACCGCGCCCGGGCTGGGCAGAATCGCGTGATTCATGAGCAGATAAGCGATATACCAGAGCGCATTCATTCCGGCAAAAACGAGCAGCAGGCGCAGCAGGTGAACAAAACGCCGTCGTTTTACCATTTCTCCATCATTACCTTTCGGATTCTCTTGGACTGCATAAAGTACTCCTCGCTCTCCCGCTTCTCAGAATGCTTTATTGCAAATACAGCAGCGTTATCGAGAATCTCCGGCGGCTCCTGCTGCCTGGGCAGCAGGATGATAATCTTCTGTCCAAGGAGAATCGCCTCCTCCACATCGTGGGTGACGAACAGCGTGGTCGCCGGATGTGCCTGCCAGTTGTCGATAAAAATCTGCTGCAGCCCTTCCCGCGTAATGGCATCCAGCGCCGAGAACGGCTCATCCAGCAGCAGAAGGGTCGGCAGAATGGCAAAGGCGCGGGCAATGGCCACCCGCTGCTGCTGACCGCCGCTCAGCGAGAGCGGAAACCGTCCGGCGAGCTGCGCAATTCCCATGGATTCAAGCCAATGCATAATTTGACGGTCCTGCTCCCGCCGATTGTGGCCTTCCCCGCCCGGACGGGCGATCCGCATCGCAATCCGGATGTTGTCACGGACCGTCTTCCAGGGCAGCAGGCCATAATTCTGCGGCACCAGCCCGATCAGCGTCTCCTTTTCATGGACAGATCTGCCATTGAAGAGCAGTTCCCCCTTGTAACCGGGCAGCAATCCGGCAATCGCCCGCAGCAGCGTGGATTTTCCGCTGCCCGAGGGACCGATCACCGTATAAATCCCGTGCTCCGGCAGGGTCAGGTTCATTTCACCCAGGGCCAGCTGCCCGTTCTGATAAGCTACATGCAGCTGATGAATGCGGAGACCGCTATTTTTTAAACTGGACATCGGAGATCACATCTTCAGCCGATAGCGTTTTGGTCAACAGTCCTTTTTCACGGGCCCAGCCAAAAGCAGCCTCCACTTCCTTCACATCCACCTGGTTCGCAGGCAGATACTCCGGCACCTTAATCTCATTCTTCAGCGTATCGGGATAGCCCACTTCCTTAATAATCAGGTCGATATATTCCGATTGGTCATGCGTCTTCATATAATCGACAGCCTCATCATAGGCGGCGTACATATCACGGATTCCCTGACCCTTGGCATCAATGGCACTCTGCGGAAAAGCCAGCACAAACGGATTGATTCCCGCACTATGGGTGGAGCTGAGAACGCGCAGACCGGCAGTACGGCCCATGGTTACAAAAGGCTCCGGCAAAACAGCCGCATCCGCCTTATGATTCTTAAGCAGCTCCAGACGCGTTGGAATCTGCGGCACTTCCGTTACGGTAATATCGGCTTCCGTCAGGCCGGCCTGCTTCAGCATCATGGCAACGGTATACTGGGTTGAGGTATTCTTGGACAGGATAACGGTTTTCCCCTTCAGATCCTTTACCTCTTTCACTTCATCATTTCCGGTCAGCAGGTCGAATTCACCTGTGGTCGTACTGGTGATTTTGACATCGAGTCCTGCTTCATTATAGATCGAGATCGCCACCAGATCCGCACTGAGGCCATCTACCTTACCCGCCTGAAAAGCCACATCACGATCCTTCGCGCTCTTGAAGGTCTGGATATCCAGGTTCACATGATGCTTCTGATCAAATCCCTGCTCATGGGCAATAATAAAAGGAATCGCATCGATGGATGGCAGCAGTCCCAGTGATATCGTAACAGCCTCAGCAGGTGCAGCTACAGCAGCTCCAGTATTAGTATCTTTGGCATTTCCTGCCTGTTTTGCGCTACCGCATCCGGCAGCTACTACACTGACAGCAGCAGTCAGCACAACTAGCTTCATAAGGTGTTTCCAGTTTCTTGTCTTCATGAATCCTAATTCCCCCATCTCTTATCGGTTACGCTTCATGCGAATTTATTCACATACATAGTACACCTATTGTCCTATTTTGTATATTTATAAATTTAAGTATCAGTTTTCTAATGTCCAATATGTTCATGGAATTCTTTTGACAGCAGCACCCAATAATGACGCAAATATGCTATAATAACCTGTACCTATTCCGCAGGTATCCCCTCTTCAAGCAGCAGTCCTATTCCAACCCTATCTAAGGAGCTGTGCCCTATGAGCGATGTAATTCTCCAGCAGATTCTTGCCGAGCTGCAAGGAGTAAAGTCCGAAATTAACGGAATGAAATCTGAAATTGCAGGAATCAAGTCTGAAATCACTGGAATGAAGTCCGAAATCGCAGGAATCAAGTCCGAAATTGCAGGAATCAAGTCCGAAATTGCAGGAATCAAGTCTGAAATTGCAGGAATTAAAGCCGATGTTAACAATCTTCAGTCAGAATTCGCTACGTTCAAGTCTGAAATTGCGGCCGAGCTGGTGATCATCAAGGCTGATATCGAAAGCATTAAGGAAGATACGAAGCTAATTCCGCTTGTTCAACAAGCGGTGTCTGAAGTCAACGTTGAAGTCGTTGCTGGCCGGGATTCTCTGGAGCGGATCGACCGGAGCCTGCGCGGACATGACGCAACACTGGATATACTGGCCCGGCGTTCTATAGATCAGGAAGCTGAAATGAAACGTTTAGCTGCTTCTGCATAACACCCTGCCCCGAAGCGACCGCCCTCCCGGCTGCCGCTTTTTTGTTGCCTCCATACAGTCCATACCACAAGGACATTACTCTCTTATACAAACACAAACCCAGTAATCACGACATTATTCCTTATTTATTTGTCTTTTACAGGCGGACATCACATTGATTTATTGATTATCTATGCTATAATGAAAGCGTAACCAGGATAGATGTCCCAGAGGTTCATTACCGTATTTCATCGCCAAGGAGGATGAATGCAATGCTGGCAGGAATTAAGGAACTGAAGAATTGGGTAACCGGAATGTGGCAGCCGGGGATGGCTTCCGGAGAAGAGGATTACCGGAGAATGGAATACAGCGCACACCGCCATCTGCACACACCGCCAACACCAAGCCCGCTTACTTATGAGCAGGAATCGCGCATCAAGACCGTCAAATTTCACTAATCTCCAGTTAGATGTATATATAGAACACCCTTCACCTATCAGGTTAAGGCCGCTAAGGAACGGGAGCATCCCGGTTCAAGCGGCCTTTTATTTGTTGCACTAGATTCATTATCTCGCCAACCACCGCAGGATCGTCTGTGCTGCTTCCAGATAGCGCTGTCCTGCGAGCAGGCCGGTATGGGTGGTGCCCCAAAGACCTGCGTAGGCTGCGCGGAAATACGCTGCATTGGCTCTGCCCCGGCGCTCATCCTCATCACTGTTAACCGCATGGATCGCCAGACAAGGGCAAGTAATGGACCCGCTGTCTACAGATACCCCTGCTGCTCCGAAATGATAAGAAAAGGTTCGAAACGCCTTGGCGGACTCCATCGTCAGGTATTTGCGCTGAAACGCTATGTCTTCTGCCGTCTCATCCAGGCTGGTCTCCTCTTCGCGGACCGGAGCGGGCACTACATTACCTGGTACCGTTCTGACGATATCTGTATACGGCACCTCCTCATGAACCTCCCTGCATAGACTTGAATCCATCAGCACAAGCCCGGCCAGCCCGGCTGTCTCCGCCACCTTCTGGCTGAGGATCCCGCCCATACTGAACCCGATCAGGACAGGAGCAGCTCCGCATTCAGTCTGAATCAACTGCACTATCTCATGGATATCCTCCAGATAATCTTCAAAGGTAATCTGTGTCATATCCAGTACCCTGCTCCGGTAATGACTTCTCAGATTCATCACATAACACGTCCAGCCATCACGGATGAAATGGGGAAGGTACTTGCTCCACATCCAGCTTCCGGTATATGCACCGTGTACAAACAGCAGGGGTACGTTAATCTTCTGTTCGTGGCCTTCTCTCGCCTCCTCTCCCTTATAAATCTCCAGGAAGAGATCATGCTCACCGACATATTTCTCTGTATGCGGCGGTAATTCATTAGTGTAGTCTCTCATTTTTATTTCCTTTCCATAATTAGTTTGATATCAAACTATCACGCAAATTTTTTAGAAATTATGATTGATTTTCATTAAAATCGTCAGCAAAATCTTCTGCTCTTCTTCCGTGATATCGCGGTAGAACTGCTTCAGCATGGCAGAAGAGACCGATTCAAATATCGGCTCCAGCTCCTTCCCCTTCCCGGTTAGAGTAACATATACGTACCGGGTGTCCTCCTGATCCCTCTCCTTCATGACCAGCCCAAGCCGCACCAGCTTATCCACAAGTGCCGTAACTGTTGATTTGTCCTTATGAATATATGCCGAGATCTCGGCCATGGTGAGTCTGTGCTTAGACAGCAGCGCATACAGAATATCCCCGTGTGAGGTGGCAATGCCGTTTACTCCCTGCTTCGCCATCTCTTGTACGATGAACCGGTTAACCTTCTCGCGGATCTTTGATATAAGTGAAATAGCATCTCTGGTTTCCATAAATGAATTATAGTTTGACATCAAACTATTGTCAATAGTTCAGTATTTCAGTGTGCTCCTATTCAAGAGTCCTCATCAAGCAGCATGACTTCCTCGCCCCGCTGCTGCCGGATCGCAATATTGGTTCTGCCCCAAGAGCACATCAGGTCAATAATCTCATTGGCTGTGATCCCATACTCGGTGATGTAATATTCCACCTTGGGCGGCATTTGGCTATAGACCACTCTGCCGATGATCCCATCCCGTTCCAGCTCGCGAAGCTGCTGAATCAGAACCTTTTGCGAGATGCCTGGAATACTGCGCTGCAGTTCACTCGTCCTCTTGGTCCCCGACATCAGTATACATATGATCAGCGACTTCCACTTCCCGCCGATAATCTCAAGCGTCGCCTCAATCCCTAAATGATATTGCTTCATCCCCGGCACCTCCTCAGCAGTCATAACAATGCGCTGATCTAATGATTACTATTCTGCCACATCCGGCACCCGATTCCAATGCACACCTTGAGGTAACCTTGTTACTTCATTGTGTGTATTTACATTTTAAGGAACTTACAAAATAATAGAAGCAGCTGCACAACACAAATTATACACCAGAAAGGTGATCCCTAATGACAACCCTGGTAATCCTGGCACACCCCGATATAGAGGCTTCAAGAGTGAACCGGAGATGGAGACAAGAGCTGCTGCTGCATCCGGAGGACGTTAAGGTCCATGAGCTCTACAAGGAGTACCCGGACTGGAGCATCGATGCTCTGCGGGAGCAGCGTTTATTGGAGGCGCACGACCTGATTATTTTCCAATTCCCCTTATACTGGTACAGCTACCCCCCGCTGCTGAAAAAATGGCTCGACGATGTGTTCACTCACGGCTGGGCTTACGGCTCGAGCGGAAATAAGCTGAAGGGTAAGAAGCTGGGCATAGCTATGACCATCGGCGATAAAAAGGAAAACTATCTGCCAGCCGGGTCTGTTTCTTTTACAGTAGATGAGATCATCGCCCCGTTCCAGGCCAGTGCCATCCATGTCGGCGCAACCGCCCTGCCGTACTTCGCCGTGTTCGGCGCTTCCTTCCAGGCGAGTGATGATGATATTAATCAAAGTGCCGTGGATTATTTGCGATATGTCAAACAAGATACAGGTCAATTTCTTCTATAGCAATGACTTCAACTTCATTACAGTAAAATTTAAATCGGCCCTCCTCTTCAAAATCTCCCACATGAAATCTATACGAGTCCCAGCCTCTATCGGAAATATCTAAAATCTGAAACAAACTCAATTGAACTGCCGCTCCTCCAGAAGCTAGCTGAAGGTTGCCTACATTGGTGAATTGAAGGGTGACCTTGTAGGTTGGCGCTCCCGTACGAATTAAAATAAAGTCTATCCGAAGCATGGGAATGTTATGTTCATCAAACAAATTCACTGTATCTATTTCAATCCAATATCTGAAATCCGTAATGAACTTAAAATCGTAAAAAGTGAAACGGTCTATCAGGCTGGTTACCAAGTCCAGTTTTTTTATATTCCGAGTCACACCTGTCCTCCATTTCAATGGTCTGCAGATTTCGGCAATTGTCTTTGTTGCTCTTACCTAATCTTTATCGAAGCGATGACTGTCCAGGCTTGAAAAATAGACCAAATGATGCCTCCTTACCCGGACGGCAGTCACTTGGTCTATTCCTGTTTATTTTTCAAAATAATCATCCGAAACGATGATTCCATTTACTGAGAAAAGTTTGTTGAACGGATTATTTTGCTCAGAGACCTGTGTGGCAAACTCGCCTCCAAAATGCCCCATTTTGAACATATCGCGTAGTAACTTGGATTTCTGTGAGGTGGTACTTTGAGCAGCACCGTAATATTCACAGATGTCATGCACAGAGACGTAAGGCTCAAAGCTTTTATCAAATAAAAAGTTAATCGTGCCAATGGCGTGAATAATGCCTGCTGCCCAGATTTCCAGCTTTCCGCTCATAAAGGGAACTGTCCGTTTTCGTCCAAGCTTCTCTACCATTTTGCAGCACAGCTGTTCATAATCCTCATCCAGATATTCCTGGCAGAACCCCCGCACCAGTTGCAGCAGCTGTTCTTTCTTCTCTAACATCTTCGGATCTTTCATTCTCGGCCTCCCCATGTACAAATTTCGCATCACTACTATACCTTGGCAGCTATATTATCAGTGCGAACGCAACTCCATCTTTTGCATATCTACGATAAAACCATAAGTCTGCAAGATGTCTAGTCCAAGCAATCCTTTGTGAGACTTCGGAAGTATTCCCACATCAATCTCCACATCTTTAATTATAAATGCATCAATTTCAATTCGATCCATCACTTTAGTGTAAAAAGGTACCGTTCCCCCAACACCATATGCTTCATAAACAGGGTCTCCGTTTTCATAAGTTACACCTATCTCTTCGAGTACATCAGGACTAAACACAGTATGCGAGGAACCCGTATCAATAATAATATCTTTAATTTGCAGTGTTCTCCCTTGGTAGCATACGGAAATATCTATTGTCAGGAGTTGTCCATCATAAGCTATCTTCATGACCGCCGCCTCACTCTCATCAATGGGTCTCTGCGCAGATGAATAACGCACTCCTCATTGGCAGTGTGATAGACAAGATTGCCAGGTTCGGCGCTGAAAAATTCCTGGTTGGCGTTCTTCTCAGATACTGCACGAACAGGAGCTACTTCCGTTATAATTTTCTTATCATCTTCCTCGCGATAGTCAAGAATGGAAAGCAAAACAAATTGGTCAGGAAATAATTCTCTTACTTGCTGCCATTTCATTCTTTCACACCTCCCGGGTAGCCATCGATAAAAAAGTGGTTCTAATGAATTCATTTTATCATAGTTTGAAATCAAATTGAGAGTTGGCAAACAACAAAAAACCTCCCCTCACCCGAAAGGGTAAAGGAAGGCTTAAACACATCACCTCTGAAGCACGGCAGCTAAATTCTCAGCTCTCCAAGCCTATTCAGTTAGGAATACCTGTTGCGAACGGCCTATACGTCAGCTGTACAGTGTTGTGCTGCTAAGATTACCTTCTCAGCTTCCAGAGTCAGCCGGTAGCCGTTCTTGCCCTCCCGGACAGCAAATCCCCAAGCCTCAGCGGCTGCCCAGGCGGGATCACTCCCCAGCCGGACCTCGAAGGCCTGACAGGCTTCGGCCCGCCTGCGCAATTCTTCGCCTGCCCCGGGTTCAGCCGTTCCGGCAATCTTCTGCCGCAAGGCTCTCCACAGCTCTACATCCGCCAGGGCTCTGTGCAGCCAGGGGCCTGCTTCTGTCTGGAACTTGGAATTCTCCATTTCAAGCAGCCGGCAGGAGACGCTCTCCAGGCGTTCGAAATACGCGTCAAGCCAGCGGATATCTCTGCTGTGCACAGCCTCTTTCAGTTCCTCATATCCTCCGCTATAGAGCTGGCTGTTCAGATTCTGGCTACAGAAGAACATCAGCTCCTCTGCCAGCTCTCCGGCAAATTCGCGGACCGACAGCGCCCAGGACAGCTCAGGCATATAACGCTCACTGTTCCACATATAGTGGGCCATGGTGTTCAATGTAATCTTGGAGCATTCCCACTGCACCATCGGATTCGCTACCACGGCCTGATGTCCGGTCTGGGTTAGCCGGGAATAACGTCCGCGAACCGGGTCCAGAAACAGCCGGTCGTAGTCGGCATCATTGACAGGGATGTTGTCCCACAGCCACAGCTCATGTCCGTAATAGCTGTAATTATCCCGTGCCTGCCTGCTCCCGACCTGCCGGGCAAAGACGGCAGAGCCGGTCCAGAATACCTTGATCTCCGAATGCAGCTTCTCGCGGATATCCCGCTTATATTCGGTATCCCAGGAGGACCAATACTCAGAAGGGCACATTACCAGAGTAACCTTCTGCAATTGACGGCTTAGATAGTCATAGACACGGTTAGCCACATAGGCATGCGCCACTCCGGACCGTTCCAGGTAATGAAGGTTCTCCCCGGACAAGGCGTAGTCGATGTCGTCCATCAGCAGGGCGAAATGCCGGACACCAATAGCGATCATCGCGCTCAGCTTCGCCTCCAGACTGGCAAAATCATCTTCACTGCGAAACTGCAGATCGTTCCCCGGACTAATGCAATAATAGAAGTCCACCAGCTGCGTATCACATTCCTGCTTCAGCTCACGAATCTGCTCGAACAGATTCTCAGGATAAGGCTCACGCCATAGCTCGCGGTGATAGGGATCATCCTTGGGAGCGTACATGAAGGTATTCATCCGGTGAGCTGCCAGATAGCGCACCGCATCCATCCGGTCCTCCCAGCTCCACGGCGTGCCATAGAAGCCTTCAATAATGCCGCGGACTGGAAAAGAGGGCTCATCATGAATAGTCGCCACAGGCAACCGGCACTTGCCTTCATCTACGCTCAGCAGCCGGTGCAGAGCATCCATTCCATACCGTAGTCCCCTCTTATTGGAGGCAGCTATCGTAACTGTGCCGTCCTTACGGATATCCAGCAGATAGCCATCCGCCTTAAGCGATCCCTCGTATTCCAGCTCCAGCTTGATATTTCCAGGTTCGGGTGTTTCCTCATTTTCTCCAGGCGGCTCAAGGATCACAATCGGGCCTTCGGCGGCAAGCGGCCACTCCCACTTCTGGATCAAGGAAAATTTTGAAGTCAGCCCGATTCTCAGCTGCCGCCCTTCCAGCACCAGCTCCTCACCCTGATCATAGTAGTCCCGGAAGTAATACTGCCGTTCTCGTAACGGCATAGTCATAGTCATACTCACGCCCCCTTTAGCCTTCATAGCAAGTTAACTCTATCTCCCGGCTATTAGGCTTAATCCGTAACCTTCACGTTTCCGAACACAGCCTTGTTCCGTGAATCATTCCCGGGATTGCTGAGGGCAATCCCGATATATACTTTGTGTTTCATCGGTATCTGAATGGTTCCGACCGTCTGCCAGCTGTTCCCGTTTGAAGAAATCGACCCTTTGAACGTATTTCCGGTTCTCGTCAGCTTCAGCCATTTCGGAGCCGAAGCAGCCGCAGTATGGTCAGCCATACTGCCTGCGGTTTCTGTACGATACTGGAAGGTGGCCCCATTCGAGGGGGTAAGCATCATATCCGCGTGCTTGGAATTATGGCTCAGCGACTCCCGGATCATAATACCGGCCTTGGCCCAGCCGTCCAGCCAGCTGGTGGACTGCACCTTAACAACAATCTCCGCATTGCCGCTCACGGGCTGATAGATATAATTCAGCTGATCTCCATTGCCCCAAATATCCGTAGAGCTGCTGCTGAGTGTAAATTGCTTATTGGAAGCATTGTAGGTGGCGTTCCCCGGCATGGAGCCGATATTCCGCGCCTTCCATACTGCAGGCAGCTGGGCCGGATAATCTTGCTCTACCGGAGCCGTCCAGCCCGGCGTCGGCCAGGTCTCACGTTCATGGATGTTCGCCAGCTCCGCTTCCGGCCAGGCCCCGTAGGCAAAGAACGACAGGCGCTTCACATCCGGATAATTCTCGCGGATTCCCTTGTAGACCTCCTGATATTGATCATCGGACCAGTCATTATCCAGGGTGGCTACAATATCCACATTACTGCCGCTGATCGCGTCGCTGGTATCCTTCAGGATGCCGTAGGAGGTGCTGTATACCCAGTCACTGTTGAATTCCCAGTCATCGAAGTACGCCATCGGTGCGACAAAGTCGATCTCGTCTTTGAACTTGGCTACATTCTGTCCAACCTCGGTGAATTCCGGCGGCAGAATATACACCCCAAGCTGCACATCCGGATTCGCGGATTCGGAAATGTCCTCACGGATATCACCTACATACTGTCCGATTTGTTCGGTTCTCCATTCATTCCACTGCTGACGCTGCGGCGAATCCGTATCGAAGTCAATGCTGAGCGGCGAATAGCCGAACTGCGCCTGATACTTTGCAACCGTGTAATCACTGACATCCATGTTGTAATTGTCGAAGCGGATCCAGTCCAGTACAACGCCGTCCACATCATAATTCTCAATCACTTCCTGAATGATGGAACGCTCATATTGCTGCACTTCATGGTGAATCGGATTGACGAAATATTCGTTGCCGTTAGAGCCTGTAAACGGAGTCTGAACCCCGTCCACCAGCGCCTGCATCTGCCATTCATCGTGAGCCAGGAAGGCCTGCTGGTCATGGAACTGGGGAATCCAGGCGTGAACCTTGATTCCTGCGGCATGAGCTGCCGTAATGACAGCCTGCAGGGCATCGAAATTCTGATAGCCCTGGGCGATGGGCGCGATATCACTCTGATAAAATACACTGCCGGACGGAACCTCATCATCTTCATCCTGCTTCACATTCATGCTGATGACATCGACCCCGTAGCTGGTGGACAGTGCGATGAAATTCTGGACATCCGTCATGTTCTTGAACTGGTTCACGGTCCGTACAATAACCTCTGTCTCGAAAGGAGGATTGCTCTGCTCCTCGGCCTGGACAGGAAGGGGAAGGGAAGCCCCCGCTGCCGAAGAAACCAACACGATGCCTAACATTGCCATGAACCTCGATCTCAGTGTAAATGCCATAATATCGCCTCCACATCATAGTCTTATTGAACTTCTATATAGTTTGAACTCTATTTTTTGATATAAGGATAAGTCGCCACTGCGGTGAGTTTTGGACTTCCGGCCGCTGTTGTCCCCAGATTTCCTGATTTAAACCGCAGTTTGCGGTAGAAATCCGGTGACAAAGGCGGTCGCTTCCGCTCCTACAGTTCCAAAATCCCCTCCGTTGCTTCATCCTTCTATAGTTTTATAGTTCAATCTATATATCAATAATTATTTCGTAGCGTTAATTTTCTTTACATTCTCCTGCCATTTTTCGGTTCTGAACGTAAGCAGCTTATCCAGCCCGGCTTTTGCGGTGTTCTTTCTGGCGGTATCCAGTGCCGCAAGCACCTCTTCATCCGACTTGGCCTGAACCATCTGGGCGTAAGCAAGGGTATAGATATCCGCAACATTCTGGGCGATAATGCCGGTCTCCGTATCGGGAAGCGGATCGGTATTTACGAATTGTGTAATGTCCAGCGCGGTTTTCCAGGTCACTGTGGACTGGGCCACGGTCTCCCATGATTTCTGGTTCGCGGAGAGCAGCGCCTCGAGACTCATTTTGGCCGTATCAATGAAGGTCGTATTCCCGGCCCAGTTAAAGTCCTCGAATTTCCGCATCGTATCCGTGCGCTCGTTAGCAGGCGTCGTCTTGTATTTCTCGTTCGGAATCGGCGCTCCATCCGCATCCTCTTCATCCCAGTACAAGCCCTTAGGGCCGAAGAACAGCACCTTCTGTCCCTCCGGACCCGTGATCCAGTCAAAATAAGCGAAGATCGCCTCCGGGTCCTTGGCTTGTTTGGTAATGACACTGACGTTCCAGCCCAGCGTCTCAAAGCCGCTTACAAATACTTTATTCTTATCAATTCCGGCTTTGTGGACCGGCCAGATAATCTCATAACCGCTGTCCGGATTGCTTGCTGTCAATGCTCGGTGTCCCTCGGCTCCATACGTAGTAATATTGGATTCGACCATGACTGCTACCCGGCCGGTATTGACCTTCTCCTTGACCGCATCCTGGGTTTGCTGCAGCGCATCCTGCGTAATCAGCCGTTCACGGTACAGCTTATTGATGTACAGCACCATCTCCTCATAAGCGGGATCATCCAGGATAGAGTTCAGCTTATCGCCATCCGGATAACCCATGAGTGTAACGAACTTGCTGGTGGAATTCTCCTTGAAACCGCCATACATAATTTCCAGACCTGCGCCCTTCTCCCCCACCTCCAGAGGAACTACGTCAGGATACTTTGCTTGCACCGTGTGCAAATATTGATACAGGTCATCAAAGGTCTCCAGCGCCGGCCGGCCGAGTGCGTTATAGATATCCTTATTCACCATCCATCCGCCGTTGCCGAATTGCCCGGAGGTATACCAGTTCGGGATTTGATAGATTTTCCCGTCATCGGAACGGAGCAGATTCAGTGTCGATTCCTTCACATATTTCTTGAAGTTCGGATATTTCTCATAGTAATCATCCAGTGCAACGAGCTGCCCGGCCTGCACCAGCCGTTCTACCGAAGATCCCCGGTCCGTAAAAATAACATCCGGCAAATCGCCGCCGACGATCATCGTGTTGAGCTTTTCTCCGGCCGCTCCTCCGGATTGGATCGGTTCAACCGTAACCTTGCGGTTCTCCTGAATCCACTTCGTCGCCTCGTTCTCCCCCCATGGTGATGTCGTGAGCCAGTCGTAGTTGCCATAGAAGCTGAAGGTGACAGGCTTGATCCCGCTGCCGTCATCTGTAGCGGCCCCGGTATTCAGATTGTTCTGTGAATTGTCAGAATTCCCCCCTCCACTGCAGGCAGCAAGCAGAAGCACTAGCGAAGTCAGCAACAGAGCTACCCATTTCAGGCGTTTGCGCATTCTTTTTCCTTCTTTCTACGTAAGATGGGGACTGCTATTCTTTCAATGAACCGACCATTACGCCCTTAACAAAGTACTTCTGGAGAAAAGGGTAGGTCAGGATAATCGGAATAGTAGCGATCATCATCGTAGCCATAGTCAGTGACTTCGTGGTAATCGTCCGATTCCGGTTCATATGATCCAGAGCAATCGCATTCGAGGAGCCAATCTGGGTCATGATGTTGGAGTTCATTACCTGCCGCAGCAGCGTCTGTATAGGCAGCAGGCGATCCTCGGTAATGTAGATCGCTCCCGTAAACCAGTCGTTCCAGTAACTGACTGCGGTGAATAAGGCTATCGTAGCCAGCACCGGGCCGGAGACGGGAATCACGATCCGGAAGAAAATACCGTAGTTGCTGCAGCCGTCGATTTTGGCGGATTCCTCCAGTCCCTCAGGCAGAGCATTGAAGAAGGTGCGGATGACAATCATGTTCCAGACGCTGATGATGCCGGGAATAATCAGAACCCAGAAGGTATCAAGCATCCCCAATGAACGAATCAGTAAATAACTGGGGATAAGGCCGCCGCTGAAGAACATCGTAATCATGAAGAACACCATATATTGTTTGCGGAAAACCAGAGACTTTTTGGACATACCATAGGCTAACAAGGCTGTGAAAAAAACGGATAATGCCGTGCCGCTGAGCGTTCTAAGAATGGTGATCAAAAAAGAATTCAGCAGGCGGTCATCCTGAAACACAATATAATAATTCTCCAGGGTAAATGCTCTCGGCCACAGGGTTACACCGCCGAGCGCCGTATCGCTCCCCAGATTAAAAGAGATGACGAGCGCATTCCAAAACGGGTACAGCATGAGTAGCGCCAGCAGTGCCAAAAGGATATAAATACTCCGCTGCATCACTTTGTCGCCCAGGCTTAGTCTCATTGTTCGGCCCTCCTAAAAGGTTTATGGAGCATTGTTGTGGTATCTACCAGAGACTTACATCTGCCCGGCGGGCGATTTTGTTGGCTGTCACCAGCAGAATGACACTGATTACCGCTTTGAACAGCCCTACCGCTGTCGCATAAGAGAATCTGGCATTTAATATCCCGACGCGGTACACATAGGTGTCGATCACATCGGAGTAAGGCCTGAGGATTGGATTGGTTGCAAGCAGCAGAATATCCTCGAAGCCCGCACTGAGCAGACCGCCGATGGCAAGAATCATAAAGATGACGATAATGGGGGTAATGCTGGGGAGTGTAATCAGGTGAATTTGCTTGAACCGGCTTGCTCCGTCTATGGATGCAGCCTCATACAGGGTCGGATCAATGCCGGCAATCGCAGCCAGATAGACAATACTTCCGAATCCGACTTCCTTCCACACATTTACACTTACCAGAATAGACCAGAAGTATTTGGGTACCGCAAGGAAGTTAACCGGCTCCTGGACCAGATTGAACCGCTCCAGCAGATAGTTCACCGTTCCGTTATCAACGGACAACAGCGAAAATACGAAACCGGATACAATAACCCAGGACAGGAAATAAGGTAAGTAGCTGACGGTCTGGATCACGCGCTTGAAGCCCATATGCCCAACTTCATTCAGCATCAGCGCAAGCAGTATCGGGGCAGGAAAAGAGATAATCAATTTTAACAGGCTAATTACAAGGGTGTTACGCATCACATTCCAGAACTCCGGCGCCTCGAAGAACATTCTGAATTGCATCCATCCCACCCAGGGGCTATTCATCATGCCGCCGAAAATATCGTATTGCTGGAACGCCATAACCACGCCATACATCGGAATGTAACTGAAAATGAATACAAAGATAATTCCCGGCCAAACCATAGACTGCAAATCCAATTGACTGTTAAATTTCTTCCACCTGCTCGGTTTCCCGGCCGTATTCATCCGCTTGACCTCCTCTGGACGATTCTATTGAAATAACGGCAAAAACGGTTTGTTCTTCTCCAGCATTTCATCCAGCAGCTGTTCAGCTACGGTGACCGAAGGCATGAGCGGATGATGAACCATCGCCTGCAAGGCCACATCCCGGTCTCCGTGCACAGCCGCCTCGATCGTAAGACTCTCGTATTGCTTGACCGCAGCCAGCAGGCCTCTGACAGACTGGGGCACCTTGCGCAGCGGAATCGGCAGCGGCCCCTGCTTGGTGACCATACAGTTCACCTCAATCGAGGCATCGTCCGGCAGGAAATCAATAATCCCGTTATTTCTTACATTCAGCGTCTGGATATCGCGGGAATCATTATGGATAGAGCGCATCAGCAGCACTGCCGCCTCCGAGTAATAGGCTCCGCCGCGCTGTTCCAGCTGCTTCGGCTTCTCCTTCAGCTCTACGTTCCGGTACAGCTCGAATAGCTCCTCCTCCACCTTCTTCACAACTTCAGCGCGTGATCCGGCCGTTGCCGCTGCTTCCTTCTGTTCCGCCAGCATCGCGTCCGTCATATAGTAATAGCTCAGATAATAGGAAGGGATAGCTTTCAGACCGTTCAGAAACCGGTAGTCCCAGGAATCAAACGGCACATTGCTTGCCTTATAGCTCTCGGGGTAATCAATAAGCTCCTGCAGCTTGCTCTTCCCGTCAATCACGACATCGGATACCCAGTGCAGATGGTTGATGCCGACAAACTCCGCATAGATCTTCTGCATGGGAAGCCCGAAGAATTCGGAGAGCCATTTCTGAAATCCGATCGGCGAGTTGCACAGGCCCACGCTTCTAACCGATGAATATTTGTGAACAGCTTCAGTCACCATCCCGGCCGGATTCGTAAAATTCAGCAGCCAGGCATCCGGGGCCAGCTCCTCGATATCCCTGCAAATGTCCAGAATAACCGGGATGGTCCGCAGGCCCTTCATCATTCCTCCGGGACCGGTCGTCTCTTGACCGATGACACCGTACTCAAGCGGAATCAATTCGTCCCATTTGCGTGCTTCAAGCATCCCTACCCGGATCTGCGTGCAGACGAAGTCCGCTCCGGCAATGGCCTCCCGGCGGTCAAGCGTCGCTGCAACGGTAATCGGCAGTCCGGACTCGGCAATCATCCGCTTGCTCAGTTCCATAATCGTATGTAGCTTCTCTCTTCCTTCTTCAATATCCACCAGCCATATTTCGCGGACAGGAAGCTCCTGGTGGTGAAGGATGATCCCTTCAATTAATTCAGGCGTATACGATGACCCCGCTCCGATAACAACCAGCTTCAATGTTTCCCCCATGATAATTGCTCCTCCTTACCCTGTGATAGATGATCAAGAACCTCCTGATTCACATGCAACCCGCTGCTTTCCATCGCCAGAACGACCGATCCTACAACCGGCTCCCGGGTTAAAATCCTTAATGTGCCGTCCGGAGCCGCCTGCTTCACTCTTCGCTCAATGGCCCGGCGGATGATGCCCGCACGGTCTCCCTTGGTCAGCAGGCTGCCTGCAAGCACGATGTCGAAGGTATCCTCCTCCATAGCCAACCGGCGGATAGCCGCTGCCGCCGCCAGACCCAACTCCTCTCCCTGCCTGACCAGCAGTCCCGTGGCCACCGCATCCCCTTCCTCCGCCGCCTGAAACAGCAGCTCCGCAATTTGGGGAGGCAGGTCTCTGAAATGATCGAGGTAATCCTCTCTTAGCTCTGAGACACTGGAATAACCCAGCAATTGCGTTAAGCGTCCGCTTAGGACGGTCTTCTGTTCTCTTCCGTCATCCGCCCTGAGGACGCTGCGGAAGACCTCCATACTCAGGTCATAGCCGCCGCCGAAATCCCCGAACCGGTAGCCGAACCCGCCGCATTGATAGGTAGCCCCTGACGGATTTTTGCCGCTGCAGTTCACGCCCGATCCGCAGATCAGCACGATTCCGTAGTTCTTCTCTGTCCCTGAACGCAGCGCATTCCAGGTATCGCAGGAAATCTCCGTCCGGGGAAGCCCGAGGCGGCCGATGATGGGCCGTAAAATTCTAAAATCGGCCTCTCTGTCCGCTCCCGCCAGGCCGAACCAGGAGTAATCCAGCTGATCCCTGGTCAGTCCAGAGGCCCTAATGGCTTCCGATACAGCCTGCTGTAAGCTGTTCTCTGCCTGCTCACGGTCCAGTTGATGATTCCCGTTCCCGCCCTTGCCTACGCCGAGAAGCTTCCCCTGTTCATCTGCAATCATTGCGTAGGTCTTGCTGCCCCCTGCATCCACTCCCAAAAAATACTTCACAGATCATTCACTCCTAAATTTCAAGTTAATCGAACAGAAGCGGTAGATTCACGGATGAGAAGCTGAGGAGCAAGCTTCGTTACCGCAGGCGGCATCACCTCCCCATTGATCATTTTCAGCAGTAAGTCTACGCCGATATTGCCCATCTGCGCCTCCGGCTGTCTGACCGTCGTGAGCCGCGGGTAGAATTCACCTACGAACTGCTGATCATCAAAGCCGACGACTGAGATATCCTGAGGCACCAGAATCCCCTCCTCGCGCAGCGCTTGAACAACCCCGAGGGCAATAAAGTCGTCTCCCGAAAAAATGGCTGTAGGCAGCTTATCTTCACGAATCCATCGCTTGGCCACCTCATAACCGCTGCTTACCGTAAAGCCGCAATATTCCGTGCTAAAGGGCGTTAGTCCCGCTTCATCCAGCGCCTGGACATATCCCCGTTTGCGCTCGGTTACACTCAGGAACTCCGAAGGGCCGCCGATATAAGCGATCTGAGTGTGTCCAAGACTAATCAAGTGCCTTGTCGCTTCGTACCCTCCCTGGTAGTTATCCACGAGGACACTGGGAACATCCTCATGCTGGAACTGGTTATCGAGCAGAACAACCGGAATGTTCTTACGCTTCAGCTCCTCCACATATTCCTTCTCCTCCAGCGGAGACAACAGGATAATCCCGTCCACGCGGTCCTTCTGGAACAGGAAGTTCACCCCATCATCGTCATTCTCGGCGATGGACAGGGCCAGGAAGTATCCCTGCTCTGCCAGCTTCCGGTTCACTACGCGAATCACCCGGTCATAGAATGAATCGTTAAAGTTGTTAATCGACATCCCGATGACTCCGGTCTTGCCGCGCACCAGACTCCGCGCCGCTGAATTGGGCTGATAATTTAATTCCTCTATCGCATTCAGCACTTTCTGGCGGTTGCCTTCACGTACAGAGGGTGAATTGTTAAGGACTCTGGATACAGTCACCACCGAGAGCCCCGACTTTTTGGCTACATCATGAATGTTCATTTAAGTATCTATGCCTCCACGTTCAAAAGTTTAAACGATTTAACTTTTAGAGAAATAAAAAAGATTTACTCAGTATGCTACAACTTACAGCCTGACTGAAAAATCGGACATTGTACGTCAGCTTTTCATTTACCAAAAGCTTTAAAACCCTTTATAAAGTTTAAAGGTTTATACTTTACACAGATTTTACAACCAATTCCCCTATCCGTCAATCCATAAAATGCAGCCGGACTTGACTTAATATTTCGGGAGATTGGATCGCCGGGACTAGCTAAGAACAAAAAACCTCCCCTTCCCCCGAAGGGTAAAGGAAGGCTTAAACGCATCACCTCTGAAGCATGGCAGCTATATTTTCAGCTCCCCAAGCTTGATCAGCTCGACAACCGCTTGCGAACGGCCTTTTACGTTTAATTTTTGCATTACGTTTGAGATGTGGTTGCGGACGGTTTTTTCGCTGATGAATAACAGTCCGGCAATATCCCGTGTAGTTTTGTCCTGCACAAGAAGCTCGAATACTTCGCGTTCACGATGCGTCAGCAAAAATTTGCTATGATGTTCGTTGCCCTTCAATGGTGTCACCCCTCCTTGCCCTGGGTTTGTTTGGTATAACAAGGTAAAGGGATACAGTCAAAACATACTATGTGGAGGGGCAGTTAATGGTGCTGTCGCAGCATTAAATTGGGCGGGGGCAGGCGCGGAGCATGGACAATCCTGGTACTTCTGACCGGAATGCACACAAAAAACGGCTGCTGCTCCTTAGTCATTAAGGCGGCATCCGTCGGGCAATGTCTATAGAAACCACGCTGCTAAAGGGTTGCTCAGGAAAAAAATATTGCTGAACATCCTTCCTGCCCGCAGCGTGAAATGGCTAACGTTACCGGTCCGTCACGCCCTTGCGGTCACGCCGGTTTCTCCGGTAAGGCTTGTTGCACCCCCAGTGTAAAGTATGAAATGGATTCCATAGCAAGCTTTTTATCGGCCGAAAAGCTGGTCATTTCTATGTTAGAATAATGACATACCAGTCTCACACAGGAGGCGCAGAGAAGCGTGGCTAATATTAAAGAAATCGCCCGGATGGCCGGAGTATCTGTAACGACCGTCTCACGGGTGCTCAATAATCATCCGTATGTCAGCAAGGACAAAAGAGCCGCTGTATTGCAAACGATTGAGCAGCTCGACTATACCCGCAATATGAACGCCGTTCATCTGATTACCGGACGTACCGGTGCGGTGGCGGTGATCCTGCCGTATATTCATGCTTTTTATTTCTCGATTATTATGAATGGACTTGCCCACGAGGCGCTGCTCTCGCAATACCGGCTGATTCTGTGCCAGAGCAATTACCTGGAGGAAGAAGAAATCAAAGTGCTGGAGATGCTGCGCCATAAAGAGATTGACGGTGTCGTGATTGTATCTACTGCGCTGAAGCCGGACATCATCGAGGAGTATACGGCCTACGGTCCAGTTGTCACTTGCCAGGACAACGGAGAGCGGCGCTTCTCTTCTGTCTATATTGAGCATTATGCGGCTTTCAAGGAAGGGCTGGAGTACTTGACCGGCAAAGGTTACCGCTCCATCGGATATTGCGAAGGAAGGAGTAACGGCAGCAGCGCCGTGATCCGGCAGGCTGCTTACCGCGAATTCATTGCTGAGCATAAGCTGGCTTTTGAAGAGGAATGGATGATCTATGACTGTACAACGGAGGAAGACGGCGCAGCCGTTGCACAATCCCTGCTGAAGATGCCACAGCGGCCGGAAGCCATGATTATTACGGGAGACCATGTAGCTGCCGGGCTGATTATTGAAGCGCGCAGAGCCAGCCTCAGCATCCCTGGGGACCTCGCAGTTATGGGCTTCGATAACCAGCCGATTGGACGTCTGCTTCAAATCACCACCATGGACAACCACCTGTATGAGATGGGGGCCGCCGCCTTCCGCATTATCCATGAGCAGATTCACTCGGAGCACCCGAAGCCGGTCTACCGCAAGCTGGACTACCGGATTATTGAGCGGTCCACGGTGTAGTATAGATCAGCCGGAAATTCATATATACGAACTGCGTCTTCCGCCTGTCGGGAGGCTTTTTTTTGCATTTTATTTGTGCGAATTAGCATGGATATGATAAATATCACTTTTTTATTGACAGCTAATAGACAGAGATTTATGATAAGTCCATCATTGATAACGATTATCATTTTCATAAATGAAAAGGGGTATCCATACAGATGAAAATAGGCTATGCAGTACCTGCGGGTCTGCTTGCAGCGTCCCTCCTGTTTGCCGGATGTGCGGGCAAGGACAACAGTAATAACGATGGCAACAATGGCAACAGTGGTAACAACTCAGGGAATAATGCTGCAGCCCAGGCAGGCAGCGGGGCAGAAAGTGTAGCGAAGGCCGGAGGTGAGACGAATGCAGATTTCACCACTGCCATTGACGAATACCGCAAATATGTCATTGAACAATGCGACGAGTTCGTTAAACAGACCGAGGGCTTCACGAATGCCGTCAAGGCGGGCAAGCTGGATGAAGCCAAGGCGCTGTATGCTCCGGCACGCATGCATTATGAGCGGATCGAGCCGATCGCCGAAGCGCTCGGAGACCTGGACCCGAACATTGATGCCCGTGAGAATGATGTAGATGCTGCAGACTGGCGCGGCTTCCATAAGATTGAACAGGCTCTCTGGCAGAACAATACAACGGGGGGCATGACGGATGTCGCGGACCGTCTGCTGAAGGATGCGCAGCTGCTGCGCGCCAAGGTAGAAACTGCCGGAATCGATGCCAATCTGCTCGTTACCGGGGCTGTTGAGCTGCTGAATGAGGTCTCCTCCTCCAAAGTAACGGGGGAAGAGGAGCGTTATTCCCATACGGATTTGTATGATTTTGTGGCGAATGTGGAGGGAGCACAGAAGATCTATGAGCTGCTGAAGCCGGAGCTGGCCAAAAAAGACCCGGCCCTTGAGCAAACCATCGGCGAACGGTTCACCGCCTTAATGAATGAGCTGGCGCCGTTCAAATCGGGGGAGGGCTACGTCTCTTACGAAACGCTCAAACCGGAGGAGGTCCGCAGGTTAAGCCAGAATCTCGACGCCTTGGCTGAGCCGCTATCCAACATGGGAACGATTCTGGGAGTGTGACGATATGAACAAGAAAGATAAGAATTCCCGGAGTCAAGCTGACGCGGATCATGGCATTCCTGCGCCGGGGACCCAGCTGTTCAACACCAAATTAAGCCGCCGCGATATGCTGCGGCTTACCGGTGCCTCGGGTCTCGGGCTGCTGCTCGGCGGAGGCGGTGTGGGCGGCATTATGGCTGCACGCCAGGCAGCAGGACGGGCGGTCCCGGCCGCCGCAGCCTCCGGGCAGAATGAAGAACAGGCGGATACGATCCCCTTCTACGGTAAGCACCAGGCGGGGATTCTTACCCCTGCGCAGAATTTTCTATGCTTCGCTTCATTTGATCTGACGACTGCCAGGATCAGTGACGTGCAGAAGCTTATGCAAGCCTGGACTGCCGCCGCCGCTGCCCTGACTTCGGGCACGATGATCGGCACAGCGAACGACAAGCCCAATCTTCCGCCTACCGACACCGGCGAGGCGGATGGGCTCACCCCTTCCAAGTGTACGCTTACCTTCGGGGCAGGTCCGGCCTTGTTCGACAGCCGCTTCGGCCTCTCCGGCAAACGGCCCGCCTCCTTCACCGAGCTCCCGGCATTCACAGGGGACAGCTTGGAGCCGCAGTGGTGCGGCGGCGATCTCTGTGTGCAGGCCTGCGCGGACGATATGCAGGTGGCGTTCCATGCCATCCGCAATCTGGCCCGCATCGCCCGGGGCACGGCGGTGCTGCGCTGGACACAGGAAGGCTTCCAGCGCAGCGGCAGCGCCGACCCGTCAGGCGGCACCCCGCGTAATCTGCTCGGCTTCAAGGACGGCACGGGGAATCCGGACGTCACCGATGACGCGCAGATGCGAAATATCGTCTGGAGCGGCAGTGCCGATGGCCCGGCCTGGATGAACGGGGGCGCGTATCTTGCGCTGCGCCGCGTCCGTTTCCGTATTGAGGTCTGGGACCGCTCCTCGCTGAGCGATCAGGAGGCCACCTTCGGGCGGCACCGGCAGAGCGGCGCACCGATTGGAGCCGGGGATGAATTCGCCGAGCTGGATCTGGAAGCAGCCGATGCTGCCGGCAAGCCGCTCATCCCGCCGGACTCCCATTCCGCTCTCGCCCACGGAGACGGCTCGGTCCAAATGCTGCGGCGCTCCTACTCCTATTCCAGCGGCATGGATCTTAAGACCGGACAGCTCGATGCCGGTCTGGTATTCATCAGCTTCCAAAAGGACCTGATGAAGCAGTTCGTCAGCATCCAGCAGCGCCTCGCCAAAAATGACCGGCTGAATGAATATATGGTTCACACCGGCAGCGCCGTCTTCGCCTGCTTCCCGGGTGTACGCGAAGGCGGCTATATCGGGGAGCTGCTGCTCGAGGGATGAAATGCCTAGGCTGTGACCGGTGACACTGAGGAAGCAGGAGCTATGGGGATTGCGAGGCCGGAAGCGTAGCTGCCATTCGGGGACCGGAGAGGACGGAAAGGTAGCTGATCGTTACGGACTGAGAGGCCTTTATTTTCTCTTTTCGAGCATATTCAGCTACTTGAGCGGACTGCACGGCGCTTATTTCCGCTACAGCGGGCGTTTTCCTCCCAATTATTTGTACATTAGCTCCACTGAGTCCGTTTAACTTGCAGAAACGTTAATATTACTAAAATAAGCGCAGCTGAGTCCGTTGCAAGTGACCCCTCCTCGCTAAACTTGAAGGGAATGATCCCGATGATCGCAACAGATCTATTCAAACCATGGCGGCAGTTCAGGGCAGCGCTGCTGCTCCTCTGCCTGCTTGTGCTGCTGCCCGGCGCGCCGGCTTCTGCGTCAGGCGCGCCGCTGGATGAGCTGCTGCCGCCTGTAGGCAGCGCGCTGGTCGAGGCCGGCCAGAGCCGCTGGGCGGAGGCGGCGGCCGATGTTGATTCGTTCGCGGCGCTGTGGCGCAGCGCGAACGAGAGCACGCCGGACCCGGCACTCGCCGGTCCGGCTGCTGAAGTGGACGCCGCGCTGGCCGCTGCGGCGGAAGCCTTGGCGGGCGGCGGCGGAGCGCCCGCCAAGGCGGCCCTTTCCACGCTCGCCCGCAGCGTGGACGCGTTCGTCACCGCCGCCGCAGGCGAAGGCGGCGGTGACACGGGCGCCGCCGGACGCGCAGCGGCGGCGAAGCTGCTGCCCGCGGCGGAGCGCACGCGGGATGCGGCGCGGAGCGCCGACTGGGCCGCGGCGGCGGAAGCCTACCGCGCCGTGGTGAACGGCTGGACGCCAGTGGAACGCGGCATCCGGGCGGACAATCCCGCCGTCTACGGCTTGCTGGAGACGAAGATGAGCCTGCTGCGCATTGCGCTGCAGGCAGAGCCGGTCCGCGGGGAGGCCGCGCAGGCGGAATCGGAAGCGCTGGTAACGCTGCTGTCCGGTTACAGCGAAGGCCAGGCCGTTGATACCGGTGGCGTGCCAGCGGAGCCGGCTTCCATTGAGGGGCTGATCAGCTATCTGAAGCAAGCTTTCACCGCCGCCCAGGCTGGTGACAGTGCGGCAGCCGCAGATACAATGCAGCAATTCATCGCTGCCTGGCCTTCGGCCGAAGGCCAGGTCCAGCTGGCCTCACCCAAGGTCTATGCCAGCATCGAGAACGAGAGCACCGCCGTCACCGGTTATCTGCTCTCCAGCCCTCCGAAGCTGGACCAAGCGCTATCGCTTATGGACACAATGCTCTCTGAGCTGACGCCGCTGTCCGGGGAACGGACATATACCGCGTGGGATGCGGCACTCATTCTGCTGCGCGAGGGGCTGGAGGCGATTCTTGTACTCGCCGCTCTCCTTGCCTACCTGCGCCGGGAAGCAGAACCGGCGGCCCGCCGCTGGGTCTGGTCCGGCGCAGCGGCAGGTCTGGCTGCAAGCATCGGCCTCGCCGTATTACTGACCTATTCCCTCTCCCAAGCCGCCTCCGGCGGAGCGCGTGAGCTGATCGAAGGCATCACCGGCCTCGTCGCTGTGGTCATGATGCTCACCGTCGGCCGCTGGCTGCATGGGAAATCCAGCACAGCGGCCTGGAATAAATATGTGGACCGCCAGATGCAAGGGGCCCTGGCCAAAGGCAATCTGTGGTACCTGTTCTTCATCGCTGCGCTGGCCATTCTGCGCGAAGGGGCGGAGACTACGATTTTCTATGCTGGGATGGCACCGGCCATTGACACCTCTCAGCTGCTGCTCGGGATTGGCAGTGCACTGGTGGTCCTGATTATCCTCGGCTATGCCATGATTGCACTGAGTGCCCGGTTGCCGGTTGCCGCCTTCTTCCGCGCCGCTACCGTACTGATCTACTATCTGGTGTTCCGTTTCCTTGGCGAGAGCCTCCACGCATTGCAGATCGCCGGCAAGCTGCCTGCCCATAACGGGCACAGTCTGCCTTCCATCGGCTGGCTTGGCATGTATCCGACCTGGGAGACCACCATCCCGCAGCTGCTGATTCTCGTCTTCATCCTATGGGAGCTGCTGCGGGGCAGACGTCCTGCCAACAGGACGAAGGCTGCTGGCGGGATCACTAAGTAAACATACTAATAGCTCTTCAGATTTAAACTTGTGAAAATCACTTTAACTAATCACTTTCTGATGATTTACCGCGCCCCGATTAGGGTGCAAGGGGTAGGCTTAATTGCACGCTGTACAACTAAATCGCCGGATGTGGCGCCGAATCACTGTTTAGCTGTATTTCGTGCAACTAAAATGCCTCTATACCTGGATTTCCGCCCATTCGGGCAAATGTAGTTGTACAGAATACAGTTAGAAGAGGAATGCCTTCCGTTTCACTGTTTTTAGTTGTACAGAATACACTTATCTGTGATGATTCGCTACGAACAGAATGCCTTTTTCCCCCCATGGGATCATACTTGCTAAAGATGCATTTAATTCCATAATATGAGATCTTCCATCCGTTACGCCGAGTCCTCCAGCAGAGGGGAGTCCCGAATCCACCATTCAAAATCTGATGATCAAACTAATTATGTAAAAGCTGCCATCTGTCCGTGTGCTCCTCAAACACGCAGATTGCAGCTTTTTGTATCTCCTGCCACTTGTCAAACCTTGCGGGATGCATTTTCACAGTGAACTAATTGACTATGATCCTCATACAGGGATGTCCAAAGAGTTTTTGCTACGGTTCTAAAATTTAATGAGCGCGATCTCCCTCTCCTTTTTCAACCCCAACCAAACTACCTATTGCAACCTTCCGTAATTTGTTTTATTCTGATTATGAAAATAATTTTCTTTATAAACGTAAGTATTATGTAAAACAATTTCAGTAGCGACTTAGGCCAAAACTTAACCTGTCCATTTCCGCATGTCCATTTCTGCATTTTCATTCTATACGTAGAGAAAGCTACATGAATCCGAATCTATAGAAAAGAAGGTGAACGCTTGTATCCCATTCTGCATGCTCTGGAGCATGGCAAGCCCAAGCTGTCACAAGTGGAACGCAAGCTGGCTGAACGCATTCTGGCCTCGCCCGGGGAAATTGTCCATATGGGCATCACGGAGCTGGCGGAGGAATGCGGCATCAGCACGGCGACGATTACGCGCTTCTGCAAAGCGCTGCACTTCAAGGGGTATCCCGATTTCAAGCTCAAGCTGGCGGCTGAGCTGGCGCATAGCGACGGCTCGCCGGAGGCGGGCAGCTCCTCTTATCAGGACATCGTCGCTGGTAATCCGCTGCCATTCATTGTAGAGGCGATGCAGGCTAACCACCTGGCCTCGATCCGGGACACTACCTCGCTGCTGGATCTGGGACGGCTGCAGCAGGTGATTGATCTGCTGTGCCGGGCGCGGCGGGTCGATCTGTATGGAATGGCCACCTCGTCCATCGTGGCCCAGGATTTCTATCAGAAGCTGATCCGCATCGGCGTGAACTGCACCGCTTTTGCCGATTCCCATATGCAGATTACTTCCGCTTCCTCACTCTCTTCCGGCGATGTGGCCTTCGCGGTCTCTTATTCGGGGGAAACCCCGGAGACGGTGGATGCCTTAACCTGTGCGGCCGCAAGCGGCGCAGCCACGGTGTCGTTAACCTCATACGGAAGCAGTACTCTCGCTACACTCGCTGATATTCCGCTGTTCTCCTCGTCTCTTGAGCAGGGCATGCGGCGCGGCGATATGGCGTCAAGAATCGCACAGCTGCATATTATCGATATTCTGTTCACCGGTATGGTCAGTACCCGGTTCGGGGATTTCATCCCGAGGCTTGAGCAGTCCTACAGGAACGTCCAACATTACCGTCATAAACGGGGAGGTCAAATCTAATGAATATTTTGAAATTTCAGCATGAAGAAGATTTCGCAGCTACAGGAGCCAACCTGATCGCCAGTCTGCTGCAGAGCAATCCCAGAGCCGTTCTGGGACTGGCTACCGGAAGCTCACCTGTCGGGGTATATGAGAAGCTGGTGGAGATGCACCGCAAAGGCAATGTCAGCTTCGCCAAAGCCTCGTCCTATAACCTGGACGAATATGTCGGGCTCCCTGTGGATCATCCGCAGAGCTATCGCAGCTTCATGAATGAGCATCTGTTCAACCATATTGATATCGATTTGGCCCGCACCCATGTCCCTAACGGAAATGCCCCCGATCTGGAAGCCGAATGTCTGGCTTATGACCGGATGCTGGAGGATAACGGCCCTGTGGATCTCCAGATTCTCGGCATCGGCAGCAACGGCCATATTGGCTTCAATGAGCCGGACGCCAGCCTGAGCAGCGGGACGCATGTGGTTGACCTGCTGGAAGAGACCCGGGAGGCCAATGCCCGCTTCTTCGAGCGTGTGGAGGATGTGCCGCGCCAAGCCGTAACGATGGGGATTGGCGGCATTCTCAAGGCGAAGCAGATTGTCCTGCTTGTCCGCGGGGAAGAGAAGGCGGAAGCGGTTAAAAATGCGCTGGAGGGCCCAATCACTACCCAGTGTCCCGCCTCGCTGCTGCAGAGCCATCCGAATGTGGTCGTCCTGTTGGATGAAGGAGCCGCGAAATGGCTGAAATAAACGGTACGTGCGGAGAATTGTTGTACGGCAAGGTGCTGACTCCTGACGGAATCATCGAGATGGGTGTAATTGCCGTAGCGGATGGCTTGATTCAATATGCCGGAGAGGCTTCCTGGCTGCCCGCAGCCTATGAGAGCTGGCAGACAATCACCCGGGAGCCGCAAGGTCTGCTGATCCCCGGATTCGTCGATGTGCATGTGCACGGCGGAGCCGGACATGACTTCATGTACAGCGATGCAGATGCTCTTGACGACATCACTCGGTTCCATGCCTCACACGGAACGACCTCTATGCTTGCTACAACCATGACGGCTGCCAAGGCAGATATCGATCAGGTGTTGGCTGAGGTAGACTCCTACCGCGCCCGTGAAGGCGGCATGCCTTATGCAAGGCTGGTAGGCGCGCATCTGGAGGGACCGTTCATCAGCATAAGATGGCCAGGAGCGCAGAATCCTGAGCACATTGTTCCGGCTAATATAGAATGGCTGGAGGAATGGGAGGAAAAATATCCGGGATTGATCCGTCAGGTCACCCTGGCCCCTGAGCGCGAAGCTGCCCTGGAAGCTATCCAGTGGCTGCGCAAGCATGGCATTACGGCTGCGCTCGGCCACACAGATGCCACATTCGAGCAGGTGATTACCGCTGCCGATGCCGGGCTGAACCAGGCGGTGCACATGTTCAATGCCATGACGCCGCTGCATCACCGCAAGCCGGGAACGGCCGGTGCCGTCCTGTACGATCCCCGGATCAGAGCCGAGGTCATTGCCGACGGCATCCATGTTCATCCGGCAGCCATCAGCCTCATTACCCGGCTCAAAAACAATCATAATCTGCTGCTGATTACAGATGCCATGTCAGCAACCGGACTCAGCGACGGAGAGTATGCCATCGGTGATCTGCCTGTGATCGTCAAGGACGGCATAGCCACGCTGAAGGAGCACCCCGAAGCGCTGGCCGGCAGCACACTGACGATGATAAGCGGGTTCCGTTATCTGGTTCAGGAGGTCGGTCTCAGCCTGCTGGAAGCCTCACAGGCTGCCAGCCTTAATCCGGCGCTGTCGCTCGGCATGCAGCGGTCTATCGGAACGCTTGAGGCAGGCAAACGCGGCGATATTCTGCAGCTGGATCAAGACCTGAACCTGCGCGGCGTATGGATCGGCGGACGCAAGCTGGAGGCCTAATCCGGATAAGACACAGCTTGGTATTTGTATAAACGCAGGCAATGCAGCCCTCTCACGTGAGAGGGCTGCATTGTTTGCGTCTGTCTTCATTCACTTTTGCCCTTCTGTGCCCGTCATTTGAATAAGCCTCATATCCCTCTGGAATACTATCTACATTCAAGGCACAATGCTGTAGCGCTGCTTACTGTCCGCTGCGCGCAGGGAAAATCCGTTCCGCCATGATGCGGAATTCATTCGCGAAGCCTTTGAGCGGATGTCCGGCACGGAATTCCCGGGCATAATAATCAGCCCGTTCCACGAAATCCGGGTTCGCCGAGACATAGACATTGCTGACGTATGTGTTGCCTTTTTTAACCTCTGCGGCGATTTTGCTCTTAATCTCCCCGGGAAGCGTGTCTTTATCATCCCCCATATTGCTTCTGGTCATCAGCCCGTTATTGCCGTTCCCCGGATAATCTTTGGGAGCCGCCATACCTGTACCGCCAATGGTTCCAGTGCCAGTCATACTTCCCGGAATGCCGGCCATGGAGCCGCCTGTACCCGTCATTCCGGGAACACCAGCAGCCGTCCCTCTTCCGGTAGCCGTCCTGCTGGTGGTATTCCGGGTGTGAACACCGCCCGAAGTATTCTCCAGCATAACAGCGACATAAGCGCTTCTGCCAACCATAATGACATTAGCCGAACGGACTTCCGGCATCGCCGCAACACGGTCAGCCAATTCCTTGCTGATCTCCATGCTGCCGAAGTCATCGTCACGGTTCATGTCCCGTGCGGAGTTCACGTGGATTCGCCCGTCTGTCCCCCGTACACTTTTCGTCTGCATATTACCGCTATCTGCCGAATGGCCGGCACCGCAGCCAGTTAAACTCATGGCGCCGAGCAGCAAGGCTGCAGACACGGACAAGCCGAATTTCGATCGCAACATTCCTTCATCCCCCATCACAGAATAATGTAGTGTAGTGTGACAACCCTTAGCATGGCTCCTCCGCTGCCCGGTTATCCAGAAAGGATTTGGCAGAGCTGCCCCCACAGTCACATGTAAGAGAACTCCGGCGTATCTTATATAACAGCAGACTGTGTTTCTCCGCAGGCAGTTCAGATCAGGAGGGGTAAGCTTGAAAATACTATTTACGTTTTATGTACCGAGCGGCGGGGTTGAGACCCTGAACAGACTGCGGTGTGAGAGCCTTCAGAAGAACGGCATCGAATGCCATGTGCTCTATCTCATGCCGGGGTCCGGCACCGACAATAGTGTAAGCTTCCCGGTATTTATCACGAACCAGGATGAAGAGATCAGAACTGTACTGAATACCCATCATTATGACGCCATTATCGTAACCTCCGATTATCTGCTGCTGGAACGCCTGCGCCGGTTGGGGTATGGCGGCATCCTGATCTACGAGTCCCAGGGTCTGGGAACACGAAGCGAAGCCCGCAATGTGATTATAGATTCCGTGCCATATCTGCAAGCCTTCTGCAATGCCGTGCTGATTCCCCCCACCGATCATTTACTGGAGCTGTTTATCGAGATCTGCCCTTGGCTGCAGCGCTATGTTATTCCGAACATTGTTGATGTGCAGGCCTTCCAGCATGTCCCCGGCGAAGCGCCCGTTGATCCGGTTATCGCCTGGGTCGGGCGGCTGGAACCTAACAAAAACTGGAGTGAATACCTGAAGGTTGCCCAGCAAGTCCGGCGGTTCAAGCCTAATCTTCATCTGTGGATGTTCCATGATCCCGCTCTTGCTACTGAAGGCCAAAGGGAGCAATTTGACAAAGAACTGCTGTCCCTCGGCCTGAATGACCGGCTGAATGTGTTCACGAATATACCTAACCAGATGATGCCTGTCTACTATTCATCGATTGCTGCTTCAGGAGGCTTCCTGCTGTCCAGCTCTGTCACAGAAGGCTTCGGATATGCCGTAGCCGAGGCTGTCTGCTGCTCCTGTCCTGTACTCAGTACGGATTCCGACGGGGTCAGATCCTTCATCACCCATAATATTACCGGCAAATTCTATCCGCTTGGCAATGTGGAGGCAGCTGTGAACGAAGGCCTGGAGCTGATGAATAACATTCCGCTGCGTGAAGCCATTTGCTATCAGGGCCGCCAGCATATGGTTACGCATTTCGGATTCGATCAGTATGCGCATTCCTTCCGCGAGATGATGAATTCCTTCTCTATCTTCTAACTATTGCAAGCTTCATATCCCCTGTCTTCCGGCAAAAAAACCTTCACCCCCCAGCATCAGCCGGGGGGGTGAAGGTTTCTCTGTGTATGGCATTCTGCCCTGAGGCATTACGTGCCTTGTCTGGACACCATCTCAAACAGCTCAGCCTGGAAAATCTGCACGCTTCTCTCCCAGGTAAACTGTAAGGAATCCTGCTCTCCTCGGGCAGCCAGACGCCGGCGAAGCTCCCGGTCCTTAATGAGTGTCACGATATCCGCAGCAAGACGGTTCTCATGCCGATACGACATCAGGCAGTTCTGCCCGTGTGCGCAGTATTCGAGGTTCCCTCCTGAATATACGGTGACCAGCGCCGCACCGCAGCGCATCGCCTCCAGCCCCGGCAACGAACCGGCATCATTGGTACTTGCGCTGACAAAAATATCTGTCTCATTATAATGATAAGCCAGCTCATTGTCATTCGCGGGTGTCCGAAGCTGATAGCGCCCGGAGTTAAGCAAGTCCTGCAGACTCCTGGAAGCGGCATATTCCGCAGGGGGAGTCATAATATAGATCTCCACCTCAGGATGAAGCCGCTTGACCATGTCGAGCTGCTGAATCAGGTAATCCTGTTCCCGGTGACCGGAGAATCCGCCCTCGGGACGCCGCATAATGACCGATACGATCAGCGGCCGGTTAGGGTTGTCGCGAAAATGCGTATTATGAAAATCCGGATCAACGCCGACCGGAACAATTCTGCCTTTAATGCCGTGATTGACCCGTATGACCTCCTGCTGCCAGCGCGACAGTACAAGCAGGTTGCGGGTAATGCCGTAGGAGGCGAACGACTGATTATTATCCGGCAGGAAATTCGGCTCATAGCATAAGGCCAGCCGGATATGCAGCCCTTTGCCCTGCCGGCTGGCACGCTCGGCAACCGGAACGGTTGTATAATAATTGGAGATAATGACATCCCCGTAGGGAAAATGATCTTCTGTAAGTACCGGGGCGGGCACAGGGATAATCGGACATTTCATCTCATACTCCACAATACCCAGGCTGGGCATAAGAACAACGACCTCATGGCCAATTTCAGCCAGACGGTTAGCCAGCTCGGTGATCATCCGCTGCGCACCACCCCTGGATAAGGTCAGAACCGGAAAGGTCAGTTTCAATTCCTTCTCTCCTTTCTGAGCAGCTGTGTTAAATTGCCCCTGTGCATGAACTGCACCATTGCAATTTCCCGGTTCTGCGCTTCGTTGTGCAGGACCGAGCCCATCTCACTGTGAACACGGTAATCCAGCAGCGGCTCTTCTATATAAGACCATTCATAATGAGGCAGAATCCGCAGCCACATATCATAATCCTGTGTATACAGGAGACTCTCATTAAACCTGCCGACCCTGGAGAGAATCTCCATATCAAACAGCACCGTGCTGCCGTTCACCGGACAGCTGGACATCATGGTCTGTATGAGGGCCGGCCTGCTGCAGGCCGGCATTCGGACAATGTCCTGAATCCGTTGCCCGTGCTCATTAATATAGTAGTAAGCTGTATGATTGAAGGAGGTTCCTGAGCTGCGGAGAGCTTCTATTTGCTGTCTGATTTTATCAGGATGGAACAGATCGTCCGCGCTTAACCAGGCAAAATAAGCTCCGCTTGCTGCCTCTATTCCCTTATTGAGCGCCGAGCCGGTGCCTCCGTTGGTTTTGCGGACATATACAATCCGGCTTCTATAGGGATCAAGCTTTTCCGTATGGAGCGTTGAACCGTCATCCACCACGATCAGCTCGATATCCATGTAGCTCTGGGCCAGCACGCTTTCGACCGCCAGATGCACGTAGGGACAATTATAGAACGGAATCACCACCGAGACCTTGGTCTTCTGGTTCATGCCCCGGCCTCCTCCCTAAGTTCATTTATACTGTCTTGCAGGCGAGCAGGGCGTCCAGCGGCGCATGATTCTCACCGAAGGCTTCCCGGAATGAAGGATTCTCCGCATGGTGAAAGCCCTTCAGTACGGTTACAGCGTAGCCCAGCTTCAGAAAATCCTCAGGCTCCCAGCCGCTCCAGTGTTTCTGGTAATACTCTCCATGCAGATTGAAATGGTCCTTGCCCTCCTGCGGGAAGAAGCCCCGCGGTGTAAATACGATGACACGGTTCGCAGCGATAAGCTCCGCCTTACGCAGCAGCTCCATGCCCTCACTCATCGAGAAATGCTCCAGAGAATCGATCAGAGTGACCGCAGAGAAGGTTCCCGGCAGGAACAGCTTATCGATATGGCCGGCATCGGCATGAACCGGAATGATATGGGGAGCCTTGTATTTACGGTGCAGCAGATAAGGCCTGTGGATATCCAGCCCCAGCACCACACCGGCTTCATACCGCTCCAGCAGCGTACCGGTACCGCTGCCGATATCCAGTATACTCTCGGAGAATTTCAGCTGCTCCAGCAGGACCGGCAGGAAGTCTTTCACTTCGATTTCCCGGTACATATGCTCTCCCTCCTAAGCGTTAGTTGCCTGACCTTGGGCTGTGCTGCCGTGCCGGCTGTGCGCTCCGGCAGCTAGCCGCCCATGGAAGCAATCAAGGCGCTTAACGGAGCGTGATAACGGGCACTGGTTGCTGCAGCTTCGGCCATGATGATATCGTAGTGTCTGAGCGTGCCCATCCCCTCATGCCGGCGGTACGCCGTCAAGGACTGGTTCAGCATCACCGGCGCATAACCGTTCAGAATGGCCCGGTACCACAGATCATAATCATGGGTATACGGCAGCGCTTCATCGAACATCCCGATGGCTCCGAAGATCTCCCGCTTGAACATCACCGTACAGCCGTTGATGGGATTGCCGTACAGGAAGCAGCGCAGATATTCAAGCTGGTTCGGAAACACAGCCGCAGCATTCAGCTCCGTAGCCTGCGAGTTTCCGTTAATGTAGTTGAAGTTGGTATACGAGATTAGTAAACGATTCTGTTCCATGAACAGAACCTGATTATTGATCTTGTCACGATAGAACATATCATCCGAGCTAAGCCAGACTACATAATCTCCAGTGGCATGGGCAATGCCGTGGTTAAGAGCCGAGGCGGTACCTCCGTTGGCTTTGCCCAGATAGTGAATGTACGGCTTATAGGGGGCGATTCGCTCAGCATGCATTGTGGAGCCGTCATCCACTACGATAATCTCATAAGGCTGCCAGGATTGGCTCATGGCGCTCTGCAGCGCCTGCTCAATATAAGGGCAATTGTAAAAAGGAATAACTACGGATACTCTGGGCTTCATAACAACCTTCCTTCCTTACCGGCCCTAGTATAGCCGATAATATCCGCCAGCGAACGGTCCAGCGCAATCTCCGGCATCCAGCCGGAAATAACAGCATAGTCCCCCGATTCTTCAGGCGGTACCTTACTATCAGCAGATTCAAATGAAGGCTTAGCCGGAACGGCAGGTGTCGGGGAAGGATTGCCCCGACTGCGCTCCTCCTGCGGGCCCCAGTCCATCGCAACCGGTGCTGCGGCATGGGCCAGCAGCTTCGCCGCAACCTCCCCCAGCTCCCGCTCTGTCCCGGAATCAATGCGGTAGATCCTTCCTGTCTCGCCCGAATCCAGAATAAAGCCATAGGCCCTGACCGCATCACGCACATCCAGGAAGTCACGCAGCGCATGGCGCGAGGAGAGCCGAAACGCCGCAGGTGCAGCCGATCCGGTTACAGCAGCTGCTTCACTGCGCACAATATGCTGTGCCAGCAGGGAACAGAAGCCGGTGGACGGACCCGGACCAATCAGGTTCGAGGGCTCCGCCATCAGCACCGGCTGTGCAAACAGCGTTCCCCAGGCCAGCGATACCAGCTCCTCCAGCGTCTTGCTAAGGCTGTAGGGGTGGGGCGGGTCTGCCGCACCCGGTCTATACTTAAGCCGGGAGCCGGCCACCAGAATACGGCTGGCCGGCTGGACACGCAGCGCCTCAAGCAAATATAGAGTAGCCATTACATTGGTTTCCATGTAGAGCAGCGGGTCCCGCCAGGACTCCGGGACCGAATTCTTGCCTGCCAGGTGCAGCACCTGATCCGGCTTCACCGCTCCAATCATTGCCGCCACAGCCCTGCGGTCCCCCAGGTCACAGACGTACTGCTGAACGCCTTCCGGAAACAACTCCGCAGCTGGCTTGCGGCGGACTACAGCAGTCACCTCCGCTCCTCCGGCGGCAAAGTAGGCCACGGCATGCCTGCCCGTAAAGCCGGAAGCTCCGGTAATAAGGAGACGCCGCCCGCTCATGTCAGCAGCTCTGAGCTGCGCATAAAGTCGGCAAGCTCGCTAAGCATCCGGGGATAGGAAGGCAGCTCAATCGTGACATCGCTTCTCGTACTGATCAGCGTCCGGTCCTGAACCGGCGTCTGCTGCGGGATGATCTCAACATCCTCTTTATGAAATGCGGTCTGCATCATCTGCAGCAGCTGATATTTGCTTACGGGCTGCGGGTGGGCCAGATGAATCAGCCCGGAGAGATCCGAGTCCAGCAGGGAATCGATGGCTTTGGCCAGCTCCAGGGTGGTGACTCCATTCCACATCACGCATTCATATCCGGTTACCCGGCCTTTCTGGGCCAGGAACCATTCCATGAGGCCGATTCCGCCGGAGCGGATCTCGGGCCCGATAATGGAGGTACGGATGGTGAGATGTCCGGGATCACGCACTTCTCCAAGACTCTTGGTGAGGGCGTAGACCGAGGTTCCATCCGCGGCATCCTCCTCCGTATATCCGCCGCGTGTTCCTTCGAACACGCAGTCGGAGCTGATATGGATGAGCCGGGCATGAATCTGGTCCGCTGCCCGCCGCAGGCGGTGGGGCAGAAATCCGTTGACATGATACGCGCCGATCCGGTCCGCTTCGGCGAATTGATTGAGTACCCCCATCGCATTAATAATGCAATGGGGGGAGACGATTTCAACCAGCTTCTCTACGCCGGCAATGTCGTCGGCGTCTACATACAACCCTCCAAGATCCTTCTTATCCCGGGTTGTATGGAAGATGTGGTGCTTGCCCTGGCGGCGAAAATACTCCGCCAGCATATGACCTGCCATACCATTTCCGCCGAGAATCAGGAGCTTCACTGGAGGAACCCTCCCCGGATCAGGATATCCTTGATTTCAGCCTGCTCCATCAGATGATTCTCCGAGCTGAAGCTGCTGAAGGACACATGGGGGTAATGACGGTAATGCTCCTTCAGCTCCGGCATATCGAGCGTGGGCAGAATAACCAGGTACTGCTCATCGTAGACAACCGTAGTCAGGCTCTCGAAATCGCTCATCAGGATCTCATGGATTTTCTCACCCGGGCGGATGCCGGTCTCGATCATACTGACATCCGTCCGGCCGGAAGCTTCGATCAGCACATCGGCCAGATCCACGATCCGGCAGGTCGGCATGGTCATGACGAAGATCTCGCCGCCGATACTGACATCGGAGGCCTTGAACAGCAGGGTAATCGCATCGCGCAGGGTGAAAAAGAACCGGGTCATGTTCATATCCGTTATCCTTACCTGTCCCTTGTCCTTGATCTGCTTCATGAACAGATGGACCACGCTGCCGTTCGTCCCCAGCACATTGCCTCCGCGCACGGTGACAAACTTGGTGCCTGAGCCGATCAGATTGGCATAGACAAACAGCTTCTCGCCGATGGCCTTGGTCATGCCGTAGAAGTTCGACGGATTAGCCGCCTTGTCGGTAGAGATATAGATCGCCTTCTCCACATTGTTGGCAATCGCAGCTTCAATGACATTCTGTGTGCCGACCACATTCGTCTTGAGCGCCTCATACGGCTGGTCCTCGCAGACAGGCACATGCTTGAGCGCGGCCAGATGAAAGACATAATCCACACCGCGGCAGGCAGCTACCAGCGCATCCTTGTCACGGATATCGCCAATGATGAAGCTGAGGTGCTTATCTTCAAATTCACGGCTCATGGCTACCTGTGCAGACTCACTGCGGGAGAATACGATAATTTCTTTGGGATGCTGCGGCAGCAGCTGCCGGATCAGCTCATGCCCCCAGGAACCGGTACCGCCTGTAACCAGAATCCGTTTATTATTGAACATGCAGGTTCCCTCCAAGCAGAAATTTAACTACCTTTACCGAGACACCTTGGGCAAGATACCCTTCCGGCGCCTCCCAATCGGGCTTAAGCGACGTCATCAGCACGGTGCAGCGCAGGATGCTGTTCTGTTCTACCCCGGACACTACATTACTTCCGCAATCTACGGTCTCCGGGCGTTCTGTCGTCCTGCGTATGGTCACCGTAGGCACTCCCATCAGGCAACATTCTTCTTGAACGGTGCCGCTGTCGGTAATGGCGCACAGGGCATAACGTTCGAGATGAACAAAGTCAAAAAATCCGAAGGGTTCGTGAAACTCCACCAGCGGGTTCATACTTAGCGGGAACTCCTCCGTAAGCTTGGAGCGTGTACGGGGATGGATGCTGCAGATCAGGCGGAGTCCCAAATGCACAGCCACCAGGTTCAGCCCGGACATAATCTGGAGCAGCGACTCCGGATCATCGACATTCTCGGCCCGGTGGGCAGTCACCAGCAGATACCGGCCGGCTTCCAGCTTCAGCCGGGACAGGATGTCACTGGCCGCGATCTGCTCGTCGTAATGCGTAATCACTTCATGGATGGGATTTCCGGTTAACACGATACGCTGGCTGGGGAACCCTTCGCTGAGCAGATGTCTCTTACTCTGCTGGGTATACGGCATATTTATGGTGGAGACGGCATCTATGACACGGCGGTTTTTCTCCTCCGGCACTTTCAGATCGTAACAGCGGTTGCCTGCTTCCATATGCACCACAGGGATGCCCATCCGCTCGGCCAGAATGGCACACAGCGCACTATTGGTATCACCCAGCAGCAGTACGCGGTCCGGCTTCTCCTGAAGCAGGATGCTCTCCAGGCTGCCGAACATGGCGGCCAGCTGGCCCCCGAGCCCGGCCTGCTTATCCTGCAGCACGTAGTCCGGTGCGCGGAGTCCAAGCTCCGCGAAGAATACCGCGCTGAGGCTGGCCGTGAAATTCTGTCCGGTATGCACCAGCACATGCCGCTCCGCATGCCGGTCCAGCAGCGGAATGATGACACTAAGGCGGATGATCTCGGGCCGGGTGCCCAAAATCGTCATGATCTTCATGGGTTCACTCCCCTTTGATTATGGCCTGCCCTCAGGAACCGGGCAGGCTGCTCAGGATGCCTTACGCCGCCGCTTGCTCCGGCGGCTTCCGGCCTGGCCCGCGCGGCGCTTCTTGCCGCCGCTACCGGCCCGACGGCGCGCGGAGCCTGCTGCGCGCTTCTTACGGCGCGGGCGCGTTCCCGCCGCGCCGCTCCGGGACTTGGCGCGGCGCAGCCTGCCGCGCCGCAGCTTCGCGGCCCGCAGCCGTGCGGCGCGGCGTCCGGTCTTGCCCCGCGTCGGCTGTGCCGCGGGGGCGCTCTTCCCGCCCGCTGGCACAGCTGCGGGCGGGGCTTCCGGGCCGCCGATGAGCTGTGGCGGCTGGAGGCAGTAGCGGAGATGCCACCTCTCCGCTAAGCCTTGCAGCCGGGCGCGGTAAGCCGCCGGGCCGTAGACGGCCTCGATGCGCTCCCGCGCCTGCCGGCCAATGCCGGCCGCCATCGCCTGGTCGGCCAGCAGCGCGTTCACCCGCCCGGCCAGCGCATCCATGTCTCCCGCAGGCACGAGCAGCTCGCCGCAGCCTGCGGCGTCCAGAATCTCCCGCAGGCCGCCGGAATCATAAGCGACAACCGGCTTGCTGAAGGCGTAGCCCTCCAGGGCCGTCATGCCGAAGCCTTCCCGGATCAGGCTGGGGACAACAAGCAGATCCATCGCGCAGTAAGCGGCCGGCAGACATTCTTCGTACCCGACAAACCGGAAGCGTGAGGTCAGACCCTCCAGCTTCACCTTGCGGACACAGCGCTCATAGTAGCTTTTATCCCCGGGAGTCCCCACTACAAGGTAGCGGGCAGCCGGATGCTGCTCATGCACCAGAACCGCCATCTTGACGAAATGCTCCAGCCCCTTCTCCTTATTAATGAAGGAAGAGACATAGCCGATCAGCGGGTCCCCCGGGGCGATCTTCAGCTCACTCCGCCGTTCCCCGCGCAGCTTGCTCCAGGCCTCGAACATCAAATCCGCGTCGCTCCATGACGGAGGAAGCTGGGTCACCTTGCTATCGCGGATCTCCTCGGGGAAGCACGCTGCCGCTGTCTGTGAAATCGCCAGAATCTCATCGCTGTTGTTGTGGATCAGCTCTACGCTGACCGGGGTGAACTCGTTGTCTGTAATGGTCTCCGAAATCTTCCAGATCACGGGTATGCCCATTGACTTCGCCGCGATTGGCGGCAGGGCATGCACACAGGTGCTGGTGATCACGAAGGACGGACGAAGCTCCGCAAGCCAGTGAGTCAGCTCATGATATTCCCGGCCCTCCTGCAGCTTGCGGATATCTGCCGGAAGACCGGCATAGGGAGTGTACACTCCATAGACCAGCGGAATAGACATCAGCCGGACTTGAAGGCCGTAGCTCCGGGCCAGCTGTGTCAGCTTCCCGTCCTGCGGGGCTACGAGGATACAATTGAAGTAAGGAGACAGCTCCCGGCTGAAGAATAACAGCAGCTTCTCCGCACCCGTAATACTGCGCGTGTTGGAGACATGGGAAAAGAGGACGATCGTCGCTTTGTCGGCCATGGTGTCTCGGCGCTCCCCTGCGAAGGGCTGTGGAGCAGCCATTCACCTCCTAATTTTGAATGCACACAATCTACTATCACTCAGCAGTGCTCCTGCTTGGGACGGGTATATTAGCTGACAGGCTAACATCTCTGCCCGGTACTCCAGTATATTGAGGGGGCACAGCTGCCGGCACGACACCTGTCCCCTGTGATACGCACATTTGCTGACAGCCTGTTCTACGATTGCCCTGCTGGCTTACCCGTAAATAATAGTGAGCAGCTGACTAAGGCGTCTGGTATACGTATGATCCCTGAGCGTCCGCTCGAAGGCGCGGAGGGACATCTCCCGGCGTTCTTCCTCATGCGTCAGATAATACTGGATTTTGTCCATCAGCTCGCGAGAGCTGGAGAAGGTGTCGATCTCTTCGCCCACCTTGTAGAAGGAGCCGAGATCGTCACGGGCATCGCTGAGCTGCAGCGTGCCGCTGGCAGCAATCTCGAACGTACGCGGATTCGGCGATACGGCTGGAATATACAGTGCGTTGTTGTTGACTGCATCGTCAATGTGCGAGCGGTGAAGGTTAATCACAATCTTCGAGCCGCTGTAGGCTACAGCCGTCTCCTGGGGGGACATCCATTTGCCGATCTCAATCCGGTCGCCATAGAGCGGCGCTTCCGGCAACCGGTCCCACCAGATTCCGTTAATGACCGTGTTATAGCTCATCAGCTCCGGCATAATATCGCGGAAGAAATTAATCCGGTTCCAGTAGGCAGACCCGATGAAGCTGACATCCCGGCTGACCGGCGAACGTCCGGTAGTCGGACGGTAATGCTCACGGTGTGCGGCAAAGGGCAGATAGTGGACCTCCGTGCAGCCAAGGCCGCGGTAGATCTCTACGCAATTACGCTCCAGTGTGAATACATAGTCATAGTGAGCCACAATCTTCATTGTGAAATCGGTGTAATACGGATCATCGGTCAGCCAGATCGCGGTCTTAATGCCCTGGCCCCGCAGAATAGCCACCTGCTCCAGCGGTAAATCCAGACCATCCAGCACCAGCACGAGGTCGGGACGCTGGGCAGAAGCCAGCTCCACCAGATTCTGCCGCACATCAGTAATCGTGACCTGAACCGTTAACCGCTGCAGCGCGAAGAGCACGGCATCATCCAGCGGTGAATACGGATAGCCCTTGCCTGAAGCCACGTACATCACATGGATATTCCTTACCGGCTGCGGCTCCTCCGGGCGTCCGTCCAGAACGGCCAGACGTCCCCGCAGATATCCTTCGTCATAGCCTCCTTTGAAGCCGGTCAGACGTCCCCGCAGCTTCTCTTCCTCCGCAGGGGTTCTCGGCAACGGCGGGGCAGGCATAATAAATTCGTTGTTCATGAGTATTCGCTCCTTTTGATCCATAATGAAATTCACCCTCTTGAAGTAAGAACACCCAGTAAATGAGGCAGACGCGAAGTAAAGGTATGCCGGCGCAGCGTGGTCTGCAGTCCCCGCAGCGCATACTGCCGGCGCTCCTTGTCGTGCTTCAGGTAATAATCAATTTTGCGCTTCAGCTCATCGGCAGAAGCGAAGGTCTCCAGATCCCGGCCCGGCTTGTAGTGAATATCCAGATCCTGCCGGATATCGGTCAGCTGCATCGTCCCGCAGGCGCTGACCTCATAGGTCCGGGGATTAATGGAGAGGGACGGAAGCTGGAACGTATTCCGGTTATCCATCCCTCCCTCCCAGGGCCGGTGGATATTAATGACCAGCTTCGCGCCGCTGTAATAATTGGCTGTCTCCTCCGGCGGGATGAAGCCCTCCCGGATGTACGGAGACAGCTCCTCGAAGTGGGCCAGCCGCTCCCAGAACCCGCCGGCGATCAGCACCTTCTTTCCACGCAGGAAGGGGACCAGTTCATCGAACAGCTCCGTACGGTTGCGGAAGGCGTTGCCGATGAACACGACATCATAGTGATATTGCGGTCCGGTGTGGCGCGGGTAGAACATCTGGGGGTTGACGCACAGCGGAAGGTAATGCACAGATGCCGTCCCCAGCGAACGGTAGAATTCCACACAGCCCAGTTCATGCGTGAACACATAATCGTAATGCCGGCAGATGACGGATGTGTCCTCGGTGAAATAAGGATCATCCACAAACCAGATCGCCGCCGGGATACCCAGCTGTCTTATTGCCGTAATTTGTTCCAGATGATTCTCCGGAAATACATGCAGCCCGTTCATCACCAGCACCGCCTCAGGCAATTCGCGCGATGCCACCTCCAGCATAGTTTCCGGAGGACAGATGATCAGCTCGCTTACCAGCAGCCGCAGCGCTTCTGCGACTCCCGCATCGATGGCCTGAAACCCCTGGGGAACATACATCAGTTTTAACGGCTGGCGTTCTCCCACTTCAGGAGTATTCAGGCGCTTCACGGCTTCGCACAGGCCGAGATGGTACCCTTGCAGATAGCCATCCCGGTAATCCCGTGGAAGCCCGCCTCTCTTTTTTGTTTTCACGGCCTTCACCCTGCCCCGTTATATTCTCAAGACAGTAGTACTATATGCGGAGTCAGCATCCGCCTCATGGACATCTGTCTGTATCACGCCGAAATTGGCATATGCCCCCCGGTCTTTCGCCCGCTTGGCCCGAACCTCTACAGAATTCATCCACTCTTGTCCATGCAAGTGCATGCTCTGCACTCCGATGCTTACTCAAGTACTTTGCGGGGACCCCATAACAACCCCACAAAGTGAGGCCAGACTCTGAAGCTTATTCAAGTACTTTGCGGGGACCCCATAACAGCCCCACAAAGTGAGGCCAGACTCTGAAGCTTACTCAAGTACTTTGCAGGGACCCCGGGGATCATCTACAATTAGAGGCATCACCTTTCGAGGAGGAATTGAGATATGAGTTCAATCTATGGTCCTATGCTGTACCTCCGCCATGTCGAGCTGCTGCGCGATGCGGTCCCTTCCTTCGGAAGCTATCCGTTTCATCTGCCGGTGGTAAGAACCTTGGAACGGCTTGCTTTTCAGAAGCAGGTCACTTTTCTTGTAGGGGAGAACGGTAGCGGGAAGTCTACCTTGCTGGAGGGCCTTGCTGCTGCCTGGGGATTCAATCCGGAAGGAGGGACGCTGAATTTCTCATTCAATACCCATGCCTCGCATTCAAGCCTGTATGAATACCTGCGGATTGCCAGAGGGGTACGGCGGCCGAAGGACGGCTTTTTCCTGCGTGCGGAGAGCTATTACAACGTGGCTTCTTATATCGATGAGTTGGATGAAGAGCCGGACGCAGGCAATCTGATTAAAGACTCCTATGGAGGAAGCTCGCTGCATGAGCAGTCTCATGGAGAATCCTTCTTCTCCACGTTCGTTCACCGCTTCAGCGGACAGGGCCTCTATATCCTGGATGAGCCCGAGGCGGCCTTGTCTCCTGTACGGCAAATGTCTCTGCTGGCGCGGATGCATGAGCTGGCTGAGCAGAATTCCCAGTTCATCATCGCCACCCACTCCCCGATTCTGATGTCCTATCCGGGTGCGGAGATTCTCCTGCTGGAGGGAGAGAGCATTACGCCTGTTGCGCTGGAAGACACGGAGCATTATACGGTCACCCGCGCCTTCATGACCGACCGGCAGAAGATGCTCCGCGAGCTGCTGGGAGATTAAAAAAGACACCTCAAGGCGTTGAACGCCCGAGATGTCTCTTGAATTGGCATAGCTGCTCTGTATTTCTCTAATAAAGCTGATCATCCTTCTCCGTATTACAATCACTGTATTCGTTCAGAAGCGCATCCAGCTTCACCGATTGGCGGAGTACCCGGACATCCTGCATCCCGTACTCCAAGGCCAGTTTGTTCAGTTCCTGTCTTGCCTGTTCGATCTTATTCTTGTATTCGTCATTCCCCATAGCGGCCCCCTTATAGGATGAGGCTGTATCAAGCCATTTCCACTCTTTTACTAAAGTTCCAAACACATTGTATTCTATAATCCGCTAGGGGTCAATTAAGGGTTTGACATGATAAGTTATTTCAGCAGCTTCGTCAGCTTATGCAGCGTCCAGCCCAGCATCGCTACCGCCATCATATCGAAGCAGACATTGAACAGGAACAGATGCTTGCCGATATCCGCGCGCCCGTCACCGAGGATCGGAACCAGGAACGAGAACAGCCCGATCAGTCCCAGCAGCATCATCAATTCTCCGGCAATCCGCCCTGCCGCCTCCCGCGTACGGAAGTATTGATAGAGCAGTCCGGCGTAATACACCAGGTAGAAAATCGCCAGGAATCCGAGGGAATGGGGCAGATGCTTGTTCTTGAGCTCGCTCCACCCGCTGTACATTCCCGCTACCGCGCCTGCAGGCTTGCCTTCGCTTTTCTCATAGCTTCCGAGATAGTAGGGACGGATGGACATGCTGTTAGCAGCCGCATACTTCATATTCTCTATTAACCGGCCGGGATGCTTCATATAAAAGAATAGCACATCCTTATGCGATACACGGTCATAGAAATCCGGGCCCAGCGATGGATCATCCTGCTTGATCGCCGTATCCCCCTGGAAATAATTCGTGCCGGCCAGCACCTCCAGCCGCTCCGGCAATCCCAGATCACGCAGATCCCCGCGAACATCCGGAGACTCATTCAGAATGCCGAAGAACACCGTCTGGTACAGGTTGATATGCTTAAGCTCCTTCGGCGCAGTCACATACAGGACCACTGATACCAGCGCCGTGGCCACCCCTAAGCTAAGCGCCAGCTTGCGCCAGCTGCCTGTTCCATTCAGCGTCCGCAGACGCAGGAAGATCAGCGCGAAGGCGAGGCCGACGGGGGCATTCTGGATTTTGGAGCAGACCAGAAATAGCACGGCAATGAAAAATAATACCAGCCCTTTCGAGGACGGCTGCTCCTGCCCGGTAAGCCTCAGACCCAGGGCGAATGTAAGCAGCATGAAGACCATCGATACGGGTTCGCCGAACAGGGAGTTGAAATAGGCCAGATAGCCGATATCGTAGAATACAAACAGCATTCCCGCACCCAGCAGCAGACCTGTGGCATAGGAGCTCTTCGCGCCCAGCTTGACGATCATCCACGTGGCAGCCAGCAGCAGCACTGCATATACAACTGCTAGAAGACGGATATCGAAGTAGCTGCCGTGAAATAAACCCGCAAGCAGCCTTGGCACCAGCACCAGCAAAATTTGCGAGGACGGATAGAAGCCCTTGAACAGATCATCATAAGCAAACTTAGAATGACTGTAGCTGAAGAAGCGGTCGGCATAGTCCTCCCCGGCATCAAAATAATTCAGTCCGACCGTATTCATCATCCGCAGGAAATCGCCGTTATCGGCAACGCCTGTGAAGGGCCGCACGAACAGCAGATAGAGGATCAGCACAGCGCCGGCCAGCGAGATGAGGTACTCGGGTTTCCATAGTCTTTTCATAAAATCCTCCTAACGCTGCGGAAGCAGCTTCACATATTCATCAGATAAGCCCATCAGCTTCAGGATATAGTCGTAATCGCTTTGATAGGCACTGAAATCCTTCACCGGCTCATGCGTATCCAGCGAGACCGCCTCACCGTCCGAGAAGCTCTTACCGGGCACAAACAACACTTCATCATTAAAAAATGAGCCTGTCGGCAAATAATAGCGCATGCCCACCACGTTGCGGTCCACATTCAGCAAATCATGCCCGAACGCTGTGAACTTTTCGTCCTTCAGCGATACCCCGAGCAGATTGGCTACCGTCGGCAGCACATCCAGCTGTCCGCCGGTCCGCTCCACAACCTGTCCCTGCTTCATACCGGGCACGTGGATCACGAGCGGAATGTTGAACCGGCTGATCCGGTCATCATACTTGATGCCCAGCGCGTCCTCCACCTGCTCCGCCGGGACGTCCTTCGGCTGCAGACCGAAATGGTCACCGTACAGCACCAGTACGGTATCCTCCCACATCCCCTGCTGCTTCAATCCGTCAATCAGCGTGCCTATCGCATAATCCGTATAGTTCACCGCGCTCAGATAATCGCCCAGCATCGTGCCCTGAAGCTTGTCCGGTACCTGAAGACGACGGAAGCTGTCCGGCACCTTGAACGGATGATGGCTGGAGGCTGTCACCAGCTGGGCGTAGAAAGGCGTACCCTTCTGATGCAGCACCGACAGCTTCTCCACGGCAGTAGCATAGAGCTGCTCATCGGAAGCCCCGAACGAATTGAAATGGTCATTCTTGAAGGAGCCTTTGTCATAGTAGCCGTTGAAGCCAAGCGCCGGATACAGCTCATTCCGGTTCCAGAAGCCCACCTTGTTCACATGGAACGTGTACGCCTCATACCCCTTATCCCGCAAAAGGCGGGGCAGTCCCGGCAGCTCCCGGTCCCCGAAGCCTGTGGACATGGCCAGCGAAGCAATCGGATAGATCGAGGTGTTGCTCATGAATTCCGCATCCGAGGTATTGCCCGGACCTACCTGCTGGTACACATGCGGGAAGTAGAAGCCCTCTGCGGCCAGTCCATTCAGCACCGGAGTCAGCTCCTGACCCTCCAGTGACTGGTGCAGCGGGAAATTCTGGAACGCCTCCAGTTGGATGATGATGACGTTTTTCCCTTTTTGCGATCCGAAATGCTCTGGCAGTCCGCTTGTCACAGCCTTGTATGGATAGGTAGCCTCCAGTGCCTGCACCTTGGCTATCGTCTCCTGAATATCACCGGTCCCGATGAGGCCGTTATCCTCCCGGGCCTTGATCGCTGCCACCACCTCATAATTCAGGAATCCGGCCGTCTCCGCCTGGACCAGCTCATTGGTAATTCCCCGGGCCGAATGAATCGAATACGCCGACAGCGAGCCGCCTCCAATGATTGCCACCAGCAGCACCACCAGATAGATGCTCCGGGTTCTGCGAGCAGGCTGGCTGACTCGCTGCCACCGTGCAGGCCCCCTCTTCCATCTGCGGAACAGCGAATAGACCATCACTATGATTAGATCGGCAAAAAACAGATAATCAACCCACTCAATCGTAGATTCCACACTCTCTTTGACCTGAAACACCTGGTTCAGCTCATAGAGCGCCAGATAGGTAGGCACCGATCCGAAGTGATTGAAGTACACACTGGCCGCGAAGAGCAGCAGCGACAATAGCCCATTGAAGCTCCAGAAGACCCCTTTTCTCATCCGCCGGGGCGTAATTATAGCCAGCACACCGAGCAGCAGGAGTACCGGCGCCAGATCCGCAGCGATCCACTCCCAGGCAATCCGGTCAAAGAACAGCCCTCTCAGCAGCAGCAGCTTCAGCCACAGCAGTCCCGCCACGATATAGAAATGAGCCTGCGCAGACGCAGGTTTGCCCTCTCTCATTGCAATCCCCTCTTACTCTCTTCATTAATAGTGGTGTAAAAACAATTCCTTATTTCTGTAAAAAGCTCACGTTGCTCTAGTATAGCAATACTTGTAGAGGGAATCAAAAGAGGGCCACCCTATTAAACAACTGAGCGGGAGAAAAGGTTCATTATGGTTATTATCAATATCCAGACAAAAAAAAAAGCAGAGGCGCAAAGTCCCCTGCAAGTCTACAGTTTGAATCTAAGATGCTTCTGGGCCAGGCCGCAATCATGCCTCCGGTTACTATAGTCAGTTTGACTGGAACAACTGGCGTTGGAGCCCCTACCGCTCAGGATAGCCGCGCGCTGCCCAGCAGTCTTTTAATGGAAAGGTTCGCTTCATGAAGCACGACTTCCTTGTCGATGGTCTTCAGCAGCCCTGTGTGCATGAGAATCTCACCGTCAACCATCGTTGTCTCCACATCGGCACGGGTGGCCGAGTAGACAATCCGTGAGATCGGGTCCACATCATAGGAGGGGAAGGTATGGAAATTATAGAGATTAAGGATAGCCAGATCTGCCTTCTTGCCGACCTCGATGCTGCCAATCTGATCCTCCATCCCCACCGCCTTCGCGCCTCCGATGGTCGCCATCCGAAAGACGCTCCGGGCATCCATCGTAACCGGGCCATGCGCGGGCTTCTGGATGACTGCTGCCAGACGCATCTCGTTGAACATATCCAGGTTATTGTTGCAGGGCGCGCCGTCTGCACCCAGGCTGAGGTGAATATGGTCATGTAACATACCAGGCGTATCGGCAATGCCGGAGGCCAGCTTGAGGTTCGAGCCCGGGCAGTGGCTGACATGAACACCGCGGTCCCGCAGAATCCGCTTTTCCTGCTCATCCAGCCAGACACAGTGAGCCAGAATCAGACGTTCGTTAGCCAGCCCCAGGTGATCCAGATAGACGACATTGCGCATACCGGTCATCGCCTGCACAAGCTCGATCTCGCCCAGATTCTCGGAAGCATGGGTATGCACCTTCACCCCGTAACGGGCCGAGAGGCTCTGCACCTCCCGCAGCAGCGGCTCCGTACAAGAAATGACAAACCGCGGAGAAAAAGCATACTGAATCCGGCCATTCGCATATCCGTTCCATTTCTCCAGCAGATCCACACTCTCCTGCAGCGAAGCCGCCGTCTCCTCCTGCAGAGCCGCCGGTGCCTCAGGGTTCTTCCGGTCCATCATGACCTTCCCTGACAAGGCGCGGATACCGCTCTTCGCAATCGCCTGGAAGGCATAATCCGTATGATGTACCGTCTCCATATCCACGATGGTCGTTGTGCCGCTGGTAATCAGCTCCCCAATGCCGAGCATGGCGGAATAGTATAGCGATTCTTCGTCATGCGCCGCTTCCAGCGGCCAGATCCGCTTACGCAGCCAGTCCATCAGCTCCAGATCATCCCCTTTGCCGCGGAACAGCGTCTGGCACAGATGAATATGCGTCTGGATGAAGCCGGGAATAACCGTCCGGTTCTTAGCGTCTATGACAAGTTCATCCCCAATCCCTTCAAGACCGGTGCCGATTTCCACAATCAGATCGCCCTTGATACGGATATCGCCATATATAATGTCCTCCTGCTTGTTCATCGTAATAATCTCCGCATGCTTGATCAGGATATTCGCCATTGTCTTTTCCCCCTAGTCTTGTTGATGTCCGGCTGCCTGTAACACAAAAAGGCCACAAAAATATGCCTCAGCATATTTTCGTAGCCAGAAATTTACGGTTCCCGGTAGAGACCCTTAAACCAATTATTAAGGATATACGAAAAGGACTATTCCATTGCTTATGAATAATCCCATCATAGTCCAAAGACAACTTACCTGTCAACAAGAGTTATTAAAGTTAACACAAACATTTAATAAAGTGAGTTCAGGGCATGAATAAACATTTTTATCACAGAAAATCAGCCTTCAATGTAATGTTAACTCACTTAAGCAGAAATCATCTCTCCATATTATCTGGCAGCACCTTCTCAAACACCGGAAAAGCAGCGGTACGGCCGGGAAAACAAATCTCGCCTCTCTGCGAATATCCGAGCGAAGGATACAGCTTAAGCACCCTGTAATTCTTCGCATATGTATCAAGCCGGATGCTTCTATAGCCGCTGCTGCGGGCGAATTCCTCAGCAAAGGCGATCAGCCGCCGGGCAATTCCTCTCCCCTGAATCTCGGGATGTACCGCAAGCCGGTGCATGATCAGATGCGGCCCCTGCTGCTGTTCCCATTCAATGCCTGCATACTGCTCCGCCTGGTTCTCATCCAGCACAAGAATCCCGGCAATCGCCTCATTCTCCAGGCAGACAAATAAGGTTCCCTTACCGATATCTTCACTAATGACTTCTCGGTTAGGGTACCCTTCATCCCATTGATCGCTTCCGCCTGCCTGCATAACTTGTACACATTTGGAAATCAGATCCATGATCTCCTGGATTTCCTCACTCCGCGCTCTTCGTATCTCATTCCCTATCATGTGTGTTCCCCGCTTTCCTGCCTGAATAGTGACCCCGGTAAAGATTCTGTTAAGAAGTCTACCATATCCGGCCGGAAATTCCGAGAGCCCGTCTTATCCCAAAGTTCCCCATGTGCTATAGGGGCGGCGCAATATGCGCCAGCCCCTATATAACCGCAGCCCTGGTCCGCTACTGTTCCTGCGGCTCTGTCAGCCAAGCTCCAGCTTATGCCCGTCCTCGAAGCCCTTGGCGAAACCGGCGTCGAACCCCACGTTGTATGCTTCGGTGTAGCCCTGCTGATAGGCGTCTCCCGGCGGCAGTTCCGGCGGGACGCCCAGATCCGGGGGGAGCGGAATCACCTGCGGCACCAATGGTGTTTCGATTGCCGGTATGACCTGCACAGCGCGCACCCTGCGCAACCGGCGGCGGAGCCTTCTTTTTTTGCGCAGCAGCAGGGATTTCTTCCCCAGCTTACCGGGCAGACCCTTGCGCGATTTGCGTCCGGGACCTTTGCGTATCCGTGTCTTCCGCGACAGCAGCGGTCTGCGTCTCTTGCCCTTGCCCGTGGAACCAAGCTTGCCCAGTCTCTTTCTCTTCATCATCTACGCCTCCTGTACTTCATCTACTTCTGGCGGTCCCCTCTGAGCAGACCTTGCTCAGCCAGGGGGCTGCAGGCACTCCTTCTTTGGGCTCATGCAGCGAAATACCGGATATCATCCGGCACATCGAACTCTGGTATCCGCTAAGAATCCTGATATTGTCGCTCAGCTTGCGGGCTGTCAGCTCCGATTGCCCCGTCACTTCAGCAATACTCTCGAGGATGGCTGCAAGCGCTGCCTGGCTGCGGGCGATCGAGCGGATCATCTCCAGCTTGACGGCATGTTCGGAGAGCAGCCCGCCGCTCATTTGCTGTCGTCCCCGAAGCTGAAGCCCTCGCCATCCCCGCCGAAATCGCCGCCCTCGTCTTCCCCGCTGCCCAGCACCGCCTTCAGGTTGCTGTACAGCCCGTTCTCCAGCTTCGTCAGCCCCTCTACCATTTCCACGATTACCTCGTGAATAGAGATGGATTCCTTCAACTGGTCTTCGTGGGAGTCGAACGCTCTAGCGTGGATGTGATGATGGGTCCACTGCTTCACTTTTTCCGCTTCCACCGCTTTGGCCTCGAGAATCATCGCGATGTTCCACTGGATGGCAGCGGTCGACTCCAGCATTTGCAGATATGCCTTTTCTCTGCTCATCCTCCGCCTCCTTGCTCAAGTTACACGACGTTTTTCTACTCTTCTTCCTGACCGTTTAATTCCTTGATTACCCTGCCTACTCCCTCAGCCATCGCCTCTTCGAGATCAGCAAGTGCATTGAGATAAGCAATGATATTTTTGTTGACTTGGCCTGAGCTTTCCACCAGCCCACTGAATCCGCCGAAATCAGGGTCCGCATCCGGCAGATCGTGAACTATTTGCGACATACGGACGGCTACGTGGCGTTCGGCGTCGAGAATCCGTGCCATTTGTTCGTGCGTATGGGCCATGTGCTGCAGGACTTTTGTAATTTTACTCTGCACCTTCATGTCTCCTTTGCTCAAACGCCCTGCTACAGCATATGCGGCATCCGCCTTGACGGTGCCGGAGAAGCGCCGCAAGTTGGGCTGGGACATGCCGCAAGATGACCATTAATTTCAACGTTCGAATCCCCGTGTCCGCTTCCGCTTCAAGGTAAGGAGAATGCTGCAAGCTGGAGCATATTGACAAGGAACAGGACGGCAGACTATGCTTGGCTGAAAATACTTCCTAATGGTGTATGTCCGCATCTATGTACCCGCATTAGAACTGGAGGCAATCTATGAAACTTACAGGTGAACACCTGGACCTATCTCCTCTAAGCGCATCCGAACTGGCTTTGGCCTTAGAGAATTACGCCGGGCTGGAGCAGGCGCTGGGCCTGAACGTGACGGCAACCGCAACCCTGATGGACGATGAAGAGATGCGCTATGCGCTGCGGGTCAGGCATGCGAAGGTACTACAGGATGAAGAGAACTATTGCTGGCTGACCATGTGGGCCATCATCCACCGGGAGCAGCGGCAGCTCATCGGCTTCCTGATTCTCAAAGGCCGCCCGAACGAGCAAGGGGAGGTCATCGTTGGTTATGTCCTGGACGAGAGATACCGGGGCCAAGGCTATGCCATAGAAGCGCTGCGGCAGATCACCGCCTGGATCTTCAGCCATCCCGGCGCACGCTGGGTCACTGCAGATACCGAGAAGGACAACCTCGCCTCCCACCGTGTCCTGCAGCACCTGGATGCAGAGCTGTACCGCGAGACCGAGGATTTGTTCTGGTGGCGAATCGCCCGTCCAGCCAGTTACTGATGGCGATATGCTGAAGACGTTTAGCTGAGGGCGTTGAGCTGAAGGTTGCTAGCTGGGGCGATATGCTGCGAACGATATGCTGGTGGCTGCATGCTTGGGCAATAAGTAGAGACGCTTAGCTGAGACTGCTAGCTGGTGACGATAAGTTGAAGACGTTAAGCTGAGGCTGTAAGCTGGCGGCGATGAGCTGAAGACGTTAAGCTGAGGCTGCATGCTGGCGGCGATGAGCTGGCTGCTGCACTGCCCATCAGGGCAGCTCGAACGACTTTGGATCCCTGCGCCCGCTGGCGGCGGGTTCAGGGGCATTTGTGCCTCATTTCCGCCCAACCCCGAATTTTGCCGGATTCAAGTGTATTTGTGCTTTTCATTTCCGCCGAACGCCAACTTTCTCCGGATTCAAGTGTATTTGTGCTCTTCATTTCCGCCGAACGCCAACTTTCTCCGGATTCAAGTGTATTTGTACACTTCATTCCAGCTTCCAGCCCACTTCTAGCGAATTCAGAGGGATTTATCCCTTTCATTCCAGCCGCCAGCCCATTCCCGGCAAATTCAGAGGGAATTATCCCTCTCATTCCAGCCGCCAGCCCATTCCCGGCGAATTCAGAGGGATTTATCCCTTTTATTCCAGCCCACTTCTAGCGAATTCAGAGGGATTTATCCCTTTAGTTACCTTTGACCACTCAAGTTTCCTGCCATCCTCAATCTCTTCCTATGTAGACCAACTAATTACTATTCCCTTCCCCCTTCTCTCTACCTCGCCTTCCCCACCTCTCCGCCGCCCTACATTAATCGCCCCCACCAAGCGGAAACGGCTTTGCCGTCCTTTTAATGGACAGTACCGTTTCGGCGAGAAATAGAAGGATAAGTTATCGTGTGAAGCATATAATTTCTTCTATTTCCAAAAAAACGCCGCCCCTCAGGGCAGCGTATCTCTCAGCTTATCTCCGGCTTCGCGCAGAGACTGGAAGGTTCCCGCGTCACTCCACCAGCCTTGCAGCACATCGTAGCTCAGCTTGCGCTCGGCAGCATACAGGTTGTTCACATCGGTAATCTCCAGCTCGCCTCTTCTGGAAGGTGAAATCCGGCGGATGATATCGAATACTGCTTCATCGTACATATATATGCCTGTAACACAGAATTTTGTCTTCGGCTGCTCCGGCTTCTCTTCAATGTAAGCAATCAGGGAGGCATCGGCGCTGTCAAACACCGGAACCCCGTATCTGCGCGCATCCTCGACAGGCTTCAGGAGCACCTTCGCGGTCCCCGCCGGCTGCTGCAGATAACTCTTCACGTAAGGCTCCAGACTATCCTTGAACAGATTATCCCCCAGCAGCACGACAAACCGTTCTCCCGGCAGGATGAATCCTTCCGCCAGCTCCAGCGCTTCCGCGATGCCGCCTGCCGCCTCCTGGATTTTGTAAGTCAGCGATACGCCGAATTCCGCGCCGCTGCCCAAAAAGTCAGTGTACTGTCCTGCGGACTGTTTGCTGATGACCAGGAGAATATCGGTGATCCCCCCCTGGCGCAGCCGCTCAATCCCGTAGCACACCATAGGGTATTTGCCGACCGGAAGCAAATGTTTGTTCATCAGCCGGGTGAGCGGGTATAGCCTTGTTCCTGTTCCGCCAGCCAGTATGACTCCTTTCACTTACGTTCCTCCTCTTTCTCTACGTCTTTTACCTTCAGCCAGCGGCCTCAGATGAACTGCGACGGGTCCACTTGCCATTTCTCTATAAAAAACCTGCGGTTGCGCTCCACCAGCTCCTGCAATGAGGCGGAATAGACCTCCTTGAAGCTGGCGCTGCCTTCATGATGAACCAGGCAATCTCCGGCAATCAGCAGCCGGTATCCCTGCAGCCGGGCACGGTAGCAGTAATCGTCATCCTCATAATGGCCCGGCGAGAATCGTTCATCGAGCAGGCCGATCGCGTCCATAAGCTGTCTTTTGAATAAAAAGCACAGACCTACAAGCCTTCGGGTCTCCACCCACTTCGCTGCATCGGGAATATTGGCCCGGAGCGCCTCGGCATGGAAGCCTGCAATATCGGTATAGCCGGTCTGCACCTGCTGCCGTCCGCTGGCATAATTCGTCACCGGTCCGACAATTCCTATATCGGGGGCACTGTACAAGGCGCTCTTCAGATTATCCAGCCAGCCTTGCGACACAATGACGTCATTGTTCAGCAGCAGCAGCTCCTCCCCCGCAGCCAACTGCAGCCCGATATTGCAGGCCAGCGGAAAACCGCGGTTCTCCGGGAGGGAAATGAACGTCAGCTTGCTGGCGCGGCAGTAGGCTTCGGTACCATCATCTGAGGCATTGTCCACTACAATAATCTCATAGGGGGACCGGGTATGCGCTCTGATCGATTCGACGCAGGAACGCAGCAGCCCAAGCCTGTTATACGTAGGAATAATAATGCTCGTCAGTGTCATAGCGCGTTCCTCCAGGCGGCAATCTGCCGGCGGTGCTCCAGCAAATTCTCGGCCGGCAGCTGCCCGCTGCTCTGTTGGTGGGCAATCACGCAGACCAGGGCTTCCGCGTGATCACCGGCAATCAGCTGCTCCATGGCATTGCCGGCTCCCGTGTTCCCCTGTCGCAGCCGGTTTTGCTTGATCACATTCACCCCTCCGGCCTTCTCCACCCGCAGCCCGGCCATAATGGAGAGCGCCAGCGCCCGAGGCGGAACCATCAGCTCGCGGTAGCCGATTCTCTCCAGCGCCCGGCGGGATAAGGCATGCGGAACAGCCGTCATGGAGCTTGCTCCAAGTTCAGGGCGTCCCAGAACCTGATTCAGGTAGAGCTTGCAGCGGGTAACCGCATCACTTAGCCCGAAGGGGGGCAGGAGCGGATCAAGGTCATTGAGCGCCACATCCACCCCCCGGTCCACCGCAGCCACAAAAGAGGACAGCTGCCCGGCGGAGATCACCATATCCCCGTCCAGAAACAACAGGATATCTCCCCGGCTAAGCTTGGCGCCAAGAGAACGTCCCACATCATGTCCGGCAGATTCCGGAATGTACACTATACTTGCCTGAGCGCATAGCCGGGTCCGCTGAAAGCTGCGGTCATTACATCCATTGAGCACAACAATAATTTCTTGCGGCTTCAGGCGTTCCACCTGCTCCAACAGCTTCGGCAACGTCTGCTCCTCATTCCTGGCCGAGATAATTACCGACAGCGAACCCTGCGATGCCGGCAGGGTCAGATCCCTCCGCCCGGAAGCGGTCTTCCGCTTGGAGCGGGAGAGGCCAGGGCCCGCCGCCGCAGGCTTGTTGCGGCGCTTCGCGGACCGCCGCTTAGCCGCGCCTCCACGCACTACTGCGCTGCGTCTGGCGGCGCGCCCTGTAGAGCTGCTGCTTCCAGGCGCAGTACGCCCCGCTGAAGACCGGCCGCTGACGGATACTTCCCGCGCTCCCATCATCTCACCATCTCCCTTCGCCGGATGCCGTCCCCGAAGCCTGCCCGGCCGCCCTTGCGTTCCAGCACCATTGCTACGGCATCCAGGTGGTCTCTGAGGATAGCCTCCTGCAGAAGATCACTGCCGCTGCGCTTCCGGCGTACCGCATTCATCCTGCCCACAGGCACGTTATGCACTGCCTTCACCACCAGGCCCTCCAGCACCGCCTGCGCATGTGCGAGCGGCGGCCTCGACAGCAGACCGCTGCCCAGGACATCCAGCGCCCTGCGGCTAATCGCATGAGGAACGGCGGTCAAGGAGCAGCCCTTCAGCTCAGACCTTCCGAGCAGAAGATTCAGCACATGCTTGGATAACACCACCGGATGCGGAAATCTGCTGCGGACCGGGCCGGAATAATCATTCAAGGCCAGATCCGCTCCGCCGCTGACCGCGGTCACGAAGGGACGCAGCTGCGGGGCGGGGATTACCAGATCCCCGTCTGTGAACAGCAGAACCGCTCCCTTCGCCGCCGCCGCGCCTACGCTTCGCCCGACATCGTGTCCGAGCGGCTGTTCATACACAATTACGTTAGCTCCGCAGGAGCGCGCAATATCTGCGGTCTGATCCGCAGAACCGTTAACAATCACAATAACCTCACAGCGGGGATGAACGCCTCTGGCTCCGGCAATCACTGCGGCAATCGTCGCCGCCTCATTCATGGCCGGAATAATAACCGACACCTCAGGCTGCGGATGATTCACCGCAGGCGGCAGTGCAGCAGGCCGTACCGGCCTTGCCGCCGGCCGCCGTGCTGTCCGGGCTGCCCGCCGCCCCGTGCGGCGGGCAGATGCTCCTTTTCTTTTCATGCTCATCCACCTTCCTTCACAGGGCTGCTCCCGGGCTGAGGGTTACACCATAGTCTATGTATCCCGCCACTCCCGGTAACGGCAAGTGTCTCCCTGAGCGCAGATAATTGGACAAATGCCGCTATGCGCCTCCGCCCGGCTGCCCTGCTTGTCCAATCAGCAGATTCATTCCGCCACCCGCCCCGGAAGAAATCGAAGGGAACCAGCTATCTCAGCAGCAAGCAATAGTAGGATAATGTATAGCGTCATGCCTGGCGTAATCATGCACAAAAGGCGCAACCCACGGCTGCGCCCCATGTACAATCTATTGTGCCCTGGATCAATCAATCAAAAGCACGATGCTCCACAGCAGGTTTGACCAGCGGAGTGCCGAGCGCAATCCACGACAGCACGCCATAGAAATGCTGGGTCTCGCGCAGCCGTACCACCTCAATCGTCGCTCCTCCGCCCGTTCTGTTCTTAAGCGAGGCATGGAAGTACGGCTGGTTAGCCATGGCAACCAGCACATAGCCGGTATGGCCGAAGCTCTCGTCAAAAGAAACCGTCACCTCCACACTCTCCGCCTCACCGTTGAACATGAACGCCGTCATCCCGAACTGCTGCAAAACATCGCGATTCCCGACACTCTGCACCGGATGGAAGGATAGATGCTCCGCATTGACTGATCCGGGCGCCAGATGATCCCCGTTCACTGCACCCTGAGCAATATGATGGCTCTGGATGCTGTCTTCTTCCAGATGCCGGGACTGAACGGCAAAGGAAGCGATTTTGGCAGCCTTCACCGCCTCATCCTGCAGCTCAATGCTGCCTACCGCACCTTCAGCCAGATGTCCGGTGCCGACGCTGTGAAGCGCAAGCTTCTCTCCGTTGACACTATGGTCCGGGAGCAGCTCTGAGGTCAGCGCATCCTCGGCCAGATGCTCCAGGCCGATGCTGCCAGGACGGATATGGCGCCCGTCAACGATTCCGGGAGACAGATGGCCCCCGTAGATGCTGCCCGGAGCCAGATGATTAGGCCCCACCGCTCCTGGCGCCAGCTTGCTGCCGTCTATGCTGCCTTCTCCCAGCAGCTCAGAGGTCAGCGTGCCCTCGGCCAGATGCTCCCGCTGGATGCTGCCCGCACGCAGATGGCCGCTATCCACTGAATCAGGCGCCAGATGATCCCCGCTCACCGCACCCTGAGCAATGTGGTAGCTCTGCACGCTGTCCTCTTCCAGATGCCGGGACTGGATGGCAAAGGAAGCGATTTTGGAACCATCCACTGCCTCATCCTGAAGCTCTGAGCTTCCCACTGCGCCTTCCGCCAAATGCCTGGTTCCAATGCTGTGAGGAGCAAGCTTCTCGCCTGTAATACTGCTGTCCTGCAATAGCTCGGAAGTCCGCGCATTCTCGGCCAGATGCTCCAGGCCAATGCTGCCGCCTCGGATATGACGCCCGTCAACGGTTCCGGGAGCCAGATGGCCTCCGTAGACGCTGACCGGTGCCAGATGGTTAGATCCGACAGCTCCTTGCGCCAGCTTGCTGCCGTCTATGCTGCCTTCTCCCAGCAGCTCAGAAGTCAGCGTGCCCTCGGCCAGATGCTCCCGCTGGATGCTGCCCGCACGCAGATGGCTGCTATCCACTGAATCAGGCGCCAGATGATCTCTGTTCACTGCACCCTGAGCAATATGATGGCTCTGGATGCTGTCTTCTTCCAGATGCCGGGACTGGATGGCAAAGGAAGAGATTTTAGAGCCATCCACCGCTTCATCCTGAAGCTCGGAGCTTCCCACTGACCCTTCTGCCAGATGCCTGGTTCCAATGCTGTGAGGAGCAAGCTTCTCCCCTGTAATACTGCCGTCCTGCAAAAGCTCGGAGGTCCGGGCATCCTGAGCCAGATGCTCCAGGCCGATGCTGCCTGGACGGATATGACAGCTATCCACGGCTTCAGGCGCCAGGTGACCTCCGTAGATGCTGCCGGAAGCCAAATGGATAGAGCCCACAGAACCTGCGGCCAGCTTGCTTCCACTAATACTGCCATCCGGCAGCAGCTCCGCACTTCTGGTTTCCTCCGCGAGATGCGCCAGCCGGATAATTCCAGGCCCCAAATGGCGATCCCGGATTACTCCGCCTGCAAGATGTTCTGCGTTCACGCTCTGCGGCTGGAGATGCTGCGAACCCACTGCGCCTTCAACCAGCTTGCTTCCACCTATACTGCCATCCGGCAGCAGCTCTGCACTTCTGGTTTCCTCCGCGAGATGCGCCAGCCGGATAATTCCTGAGCCCAAGTGATGCTCCTGGATGGCTCTACCGGCAAGATGTTCTGCGTCCACGCTCTGTGGCTGGAGATGCTGCGAACCCACCGCGCCTTCGGCCAGCTTGCTTCCGCCTATACTGCCATCCGGCAGCAGGTCCGCACTTCTCGTTTCCTCTGCCAGATGCGCCAGCCGGATAATGCCCGAGTCCAAATGACGCTCCTGAATTACTCTGTCTGCAAGATGCTCTGCGTCCACGCTCTGCGGCTGGAGATGCTGTGAATCCACTGCCCCTTCAGCCAGCTTGCTTCCACCTATACTGCCATCCGGCAGCAGGTCCGCACTTCTGGTCTCCTCTGCCAAATGCGCCAGCCGGATAATTCCTGAGCCCAAATGACGCTCTTGAATCACTCCGCCCGCAAGATGCTCTGCATCCACGCTCTGCGGCTGGAGATGCTGCGAATCCACTGCGCCTTCGGCCAGCTTGCTTCCGCCTATGCAGCCATCCGGCAGCAGGTCTGCGCCCCGCGTATCGGAAGCCAAATGACTGAGCTGAATGCTGCCGGCGCGGATATGCCGGCTGCTTACTGCATCCGCAGCCAGGTGGCCGCCATACACACTGCCTGCAGCCAAATGGAAGGCCCCTACCACTCCCGCCCCCAGCTTGCTGCCTGCGATGCTGCCATCCGGCAGAAGATCCGCGCTGCGCGTCTCTTTGGCCAGATGGGCCAGCGTAATCTCTCCGGCACCGATATGCCGGGCTTCCACCGCTCCCTGCGCCAAATGAACGGCCTGAACACTCGCTTCAGCCAAGTGAACCGACTCTACAGCACCCGCTGCCAGCTTCTGCGCGCCAATGCTTCCGTCGGGCAGTAGCTCCGCACTGCGGACCTCCTCCGCCAGATGCGCCAGACGAATGCCGCCATCCGCGAGATGCCGCCCTTCCACGGAGGCCTCCGCCAGCTGGCTTCCGCCCACACTGCCGGGAGTAAGATGGCGGGATGCTACCGCTCCCTCAGCCAGCTTCGAGCCGCTGATGCTGTCATCCTGAATCTGGATCGATGAGACAGAGCTTGGAATAAGATGTCCGTTGCCGATCGACATCGGCCGGATATGTGCTCCGCCCACGCTGCCAGCCGCCAAATGTCTGCCTTGCACAGACGTATCCTTAAGCGAATCCGGGCCGACCGCGCCTGCCGACAGATGCTCAGTCTGCACTGCTGAGGCTGCCAGCTTCTCCGCGCTTACACTGCCGTCCGCCAGCTTAATTGAAGTGACGGCCAGATCACCGAGCTTATCCGTTGAGACACTCTCCGGCGATAGCTTCAGGGAAGTGACGGCATAGTCGGCCAGATGATGCGGCTGCACGATCGCCGCAGTGAGATGGGCCTCCTTGACGGCACCGGAAGACAGCTTATCTGCCGTGACCGAACCGGATTGCAGCGCGGATGAAGTCACACTGCTGTCTCCCAGATGCCGGCGTTCGATGGCGCCGGATGCCAGATGACTGGCGTCTACAGCCTCCTCCTGCAGCACCCGCCCGCTGATGCTGCCGTCCGCCAGGTGCTTCTCCTCCACGGCGCAGACCGCAATATGCTCACCGCTAACCGCTTCTTTTGCCAGAATCGTACCCCCGACCGCGCCCGTGGCCAGCTTGGCGGTAATGATGCTGCCGTCCGCCAGCTTGGCTGCAGTAATACTCTGGGGGCTAATATGTTCTCCTGTAACGGATTCATACCCCAGTTGTTCTTCCGTAACTGCTCCTTTGGCCAGATGGCCGGTCAGGACGGAATGCTCCTGCAGCTGGACTGAGCCTACAGACTCTGCGGCTAGATGAGAATGATCCACGGCCTCGCGCTGCAAATGTGCCGAAGTGACAGCCTGCGCGGCAATCTGCGCACTGCGCACGGCAGATTTCGCAATATGGCGCGTCATCACGGCTTCGTCAGCCAGCTTATGAGCAAGAATGCTCTGATCCGCAATTTTGGAAGAGGTGACCGCCTGCTCAATCAGCTGTGCAGTTCCTACCGCGCCGTCCGCCAGCTTCACAAAAGAAATGCTGCGGTCCGCCAGATGACGGCTGCCAACTTCACCTTCGGCAATATGGTCGGCATGGATGCTCTCCGGGTTAATGTGCTGGCTGCGGATAGCCTTCGCCGCGATCTGCCGGGACCCGGTTGCCCCGTCTGCGAGATGCCCGCTCTCAATAATACCGGGCTGCAGCTGCTCCTTGCCGATCAGGCGTGCCGCCAGCTGCTCCCGTCCAATGGCGCCCGGTGCCAGATGCTTGGCAGTAATGACGCCTTCCCCCACATGCCGGCTCTCGATCACCGCATCACCCAGCTTGACACCGCTGATCTCGCCATCGGCGATTTTGTCGGCAGACACCGCTTCGTCAGCCAGCTTAGAGCGGTCAATACTGCCGTTGCTGAGATGGCGGCTGTCAATGCTGCTGCTGAGAATCTTCTCACCAGTGACCGCCCCATCGTCCAGCAGCTCCGCTGTGATAATGAACTCACTGAGATGTCTGCTGCTGATGGCACCGTCGGCAATATGTCCTCCGCTGATCATCCGGTCTGCCAGCTTCTCCGGGCCGACGCTGCCATCCTTCAGCTTCTCGCCGCCGATGGAGTGATCCAGCAGCTTGCCCCCGCTGACACTGCTCTCCGCCAGATGCTCACCGGTAATGGACTCCGGCGCTATCTTCGAGGAGGTAACCGACCGGTCCGCAAGGTTGATGCTCTGCACCGCATAGTCCTGCAGCCAGGGTGTACCGATGATGCCATGCTTTAGTCTGGACCCGTCAATGGTCCGTGGAGCAATCTTGGCACCAGTGACGGCGCCATCGGACAGATCATCGGTGTATACGGGCTGCAGGCGTTCTTTTTCCGGTGGAGCTGTTACCTCCGCTTCTGGCAGGGCAGCAGTGCCTTCCTGCTGGCGCCCCTCTTCCGTCACGGCTTCCTGTTTCCCCTCCGGTGCAAGCACAGTCTGCTGGAGCGGCGCGGTCACTTCCAGCATCTCCACCCCGCTCACCTGCAGGGCAAGGTCTTCTCCCTCTGCCACTTCCGTCCATTCCAGTTCCTGGTTTTTTTGTGTTTTGGGACTGCTGTCTAGCATGCTAAGTTCAGTCGTATCGGGATTATCCACGTAATAGAGCGGTCTTTTGGAACTGCGCTGCTGTTTTCGTTTGGGACTCTTCACAAGCAGTCTCCTCCTTCCATCTGTTGTATCTTCTAGGCATCATATGCAGCAGCATGGGCGGATGACACCCTTCCCCTTGCCGGTAATCCAATCTTCTCCTTTCAAAAAAGGGCATCTGCCGCCGCGCATCCGTCCAACCCTTACGGGCACGTACATACATACAATGACAGGAGACATAAAAACAGCCGGGAAGTACTTCAAGATAACAGGAGGAACGAACATGGGGCAAAAGCTCGTTGGGATACTGCTAAATGCCGCTATGCACGGGGGCGTTCCCCGGTTAAAAACCGGACAGGAATCTCTGGCCAACTACGAAGAGGCCGCCGCCGCATACGGATTAACCCCTTGCTTTGTGAAGCTGTCCGACATCGACGTGGCGTCCGGCTTCAGCAGTGTCTATATGAAGAAAGGTCCGCAAGGCTACCGCAGACAAATCGTCCCTACGCCGGAGGTCATCCACAACCGGGCAATCTATGATCCCCGCAGCACTGGCGTCGAGCGCCTGCTCCGGCAGGGAATTCAGGTCTATAACAGCTGTAACCGCTACGGCAAGGATCAGATTCACGGCCTGCTGGAGCGCAGCCGCGAACTGCAAGCTTATCTGCCGGTCACTGCAAGCGGACTCTCCGGTCTGAGGGAGATGATGGGCCGCTACCCGGATCTGATCCTCAAGCCTTGCCGGGGCAGCGTGGGTAACGGTGTGATGCGGCTCACCCGCAGCGGCGAAGGGCGCTGGCTCTGGAGCTACTCTCTCTCTGGCTCAAGACGCAAGGTTAGCAGAGCCGTTAACCCGGACGCCCTTCCCCGGGTCCTCCGCGCCCGGCTCTCTTCTGTGCCCTATCTGGTCCAGGAACGGATTCCGCTGGCTGAGATTAACGGACGCCCCTTTGACCTGCGTGTCACGGTACAGCGGGGCTGGGGCGGAGCGTGGCAGGTCACCGGCCTTTTCGCCAAGCTGGCTGCGCCCGGCGGCTTTGTATCGAACATTGCCAGAGGGGGCGAAGCCCTGAAGTCCTCTTTTGCCCTGGAGCAGGCATTCCCTGGAGAAGAGGCAGCCAGAATCCGTATGTCCGTCCTCTCCCTCAGTCTCGCCATCGCCCGTGAGCTGGAGAAGAGTCTGCCGGGGCTGGCCGATATCGGTCTGGACATCGGTGTCACGAAGCACGGACATCTGTATTTCATTGAATGCAACGGGCGCGACCAGCGTTACGGCTTCCAGAAGGCCGGACTGCGCGGGGTATGGAAAGACAGCTACCGCCAGCCTATGGGCTATGCCAGATATCTGTACGAAGAAGCATTAAGAATGAACTCTTATTGATTTGTCTCCTATTCTATGTCAATATAATGCAGAGCGGGTGGAGTCCCTTTGGCACGGGATAACACTGCTGCATGATGGAAGGGAGATGGGCATGGTTAAACAATTGCTGCGGCTGATGACCGAGCTATCCTCGCACAGATGGCTTTCCAGGTTGATGGGGGCTTTATCCCACAGCAGACTCAGCCGCCTTATGATTCCGGTATTTATTCGTTCCTATCAGATTCCTGCCGCCGAGGCGGAGAAGGCTGCCGGAGAATACCGTACACTGAATGAATTCTTCAGCCGCCGCCTGAAGCCGGGGACGCGCCCGGTGGCCAGCGGTGAGCATGCCGTAGCCAGTCCCGTGGACGCGATGATTACGGCAATGGGTGAAATCAACTGCGGCACGATAATGAATGTGAAGGGGCAGGATTATACGCTGGAGGATTTGCTTAATCACTCGCCACACCTCGAACTGTACAAGAAAGGCTATTATTTCGTCCTCTACTTAAGCCCTACCGATTATCACCGGATTCACTCCCCGTTAACCGGACAGCTCCGGGAGAGCGATTATATCCGCGGACGGGCTTACCCCGTGAATGATTTCGGCATGCGCCATATGAAGAGTGTCCTGAGCCGTAACGAACGGCTGATTACTTATATAGCCGGCAGCCATGGCGAGACCGCCGTGGTCAAGGTAGGCGCAATGAATGTGAGCAGTATCCGCTACACCGATGAGGCGGCCAGAGAATGGCAGCGCGGCGACGACCTGGCATATTTCGAATTCGGTTCCACGGTAGTCCTGCTGATGGAGAGCGGCACCTTCACCCCGCGCCCCGGGCTTGCCCCGGACACGAAGGTGAAGATGGGCGAGCTGCTGGGAGAGATGCGGCGGCCGGTGTAACACAGTCTATTCAAAAAGGACTTCAGGCAGAAACAGCCTGAAGTCCTTTTAATATGCAGATATTATTCCTCTTCCAGAGCCCTATTCAACACAGAGTCGCTTCCCCTAGTATAATCCTCCATAGTGAATGCCACAGGGATATCCGGTAACAATGCATCGGCCGATCTATTTAATAAATGAAATTCTTTAGTACTGTAGCTGATAATGTGTCCTGTATCCGGTAATGTCAATGGCAGTGTTTCGCCTGCACTGTTAGGATTGCTCTTGGTAGGTTCCCCGATAAGAACAGCATCAAGAGACTCCTTTAAGGAAAGTGCGTTGGTAATGGCTGAAGAAGCGGTATTCCTTCCAATCAGAACATATACATTCTTATGAAGCCGGCCAATGGAAGTCAATTCCTCAATCAAGGGATCGAAAATTCGAGAATCGCCTCCCGGATTGGCCCTTAAATCAATGATCAACTTCCCTGCGGATTCATTACGAATTGACCTCACTATATCATCTTGAAAGGTTTGAAAGCTGTATTCTGTATCCTCGGCACAAAAATTATACGCAATATACAGAGCCTTTTGTGCAGCCAGATACTCCATCCCGTAATTGGAGCCTCTGAATTTATCGTAAAAGGGATTTCCGGCATGGGGAACTTGAAGTTCGGCCATATATTTTTGGGGAGACACAGGTTGAATGGAAAACTTAATTTCCTGTGACGCTTTATTTTGAAAGGTCAATTCCATTTGCTGTTTATCCTTAACAATATCCAGACCATGCAAGATGGATGGATAGAGCATGTACGTTGGCACCTTGGATTGCAAGCCCTGTATATTTTCATGCGAAATAATTTTCTCCAGCTTCTGAATGATTTCAGATACCTGCGTATCATTAATTTTAATTAATTTCATAAAAAAAGTATTTGTGTACCCTGGAGCAGCACCGGTGACAAATAAATTCCCCTGTTCAAAATAAAAATTAAACGGCAGCACATCTTCATTCTTAAGCTGTAACGCAGTATGTAACTGGCCGATGGAGGCGATTGCTCCGGAAAGATCTGCGAAGATTTGATCATCATTATCGTATTTCGGCAGATTGGAGATAATTTGATCTATCGCGTGCTTAAACTCCTCGGATCTTGCTGGATTTGTAATCAAACCGATATCTTTGTTTGGCATTTCCGACTTTACGTACTCCAAATCTGACTTCCACGTTGAAATATGTTGTTGTTGATTACAGGATACAGTGAACAGGACTAATAGAGAACAAAGTATGTGGAGAAGCTTTTTCATGGTAATTAAGCATTCCTTTATAAGTTTATAAATTACAGTTAGACAGAACTCATTAAATTATTTCGGGACGATAAATCAAAAACTTTCCCTTTTCTCATCTCCAAAATTCTATCATTACATTTAATGATACTACGCTTATGAGTGGTGTATAAAATTGTAGATTCTTCACACTCTCTTCGGAAATTATCCCAAACATATTTTTCCGTTTCTTCATCCAATCCAGAGGTCGGCTCATCAAGAATAATAAGCTCAGGCTTTAAAAGCATAATCCTTGCCAGCTCAATTCTTTGCTTTTCCCCCTTAGATAATGTGTTATGATCTATCATAGCTGAAAGTTCTTGGGTCTGAGTAAATAAATATTCAAGTTTCACCATTACCAGCACATTCTTTATTTTTTCTTTAGTTAGCTGCTCTTTGTTCAAACCATAGGTCATATTTTCCCAAAAGGTTCCCCTAAAAATACTACTCTCATCTAACATAAAACTAATCGCCGGCTTTCCGTTGGTTTGCATATCATTTACAGAGACAGTTCCTTGATATCCGTATAGCCCAGCGATAAGTTTGCATAATGTCGATTTGCCTGATCCGCTTTCTCCAGTAACTGCAACTTTTTCTTTTGAAAAGATGATTAAATTAACATTTTCAATCAATTTCTTTCCGTTTACATTACAGTTTACATTTTCACATATTAGCTTAACATTAGGATCAATAATCACCTTTTTTTCATGCTCTGCTTCGAATTTCACAATATCATATACTCTTTCGTGAGAGGACAATAAATTTTTATAGAAATGAATCCAATTGGAGAAAAATTGAGCTGGGGAATTTAGTCCTTGAGCGAGTTGATTAAATGCAATGAGTATTCCAATTGATAGCTGGCCTTTAGCAACCAGATAGGCGCCTATGGACAATACAAGCATTTGTCTAGATCCTGAAATCATTCCTGATATCCCTGAAAGTATAGATTGGCTTATAATTAGCACTTTTTTATTTATAAAAGATATTGATAAAACTTTAGAGAAACGTTCCAACTCTTGCTGATTTAATCTATTCAATCTTATGTATATATATCTATTAATGATTTGCTTATAACTTTCGAATAAGTTTGAATCAGAAGTTTTAACCTGATCCACTTTATTTTTAAGTTTATTTGATGAAAGGAAGTTATACATATAATCGACCAACATCATTATTATTACACATAAGCTAAGTATCTTGCTGCTATGAAACATCAAAATCAAAATTCCAATTAGAAGTACTAATTGTGTTATTGTTTTAATAATAATCTCAAAGGAAAGCTCACAAACATTTTGGATGTCATTATTCCCCCTATATATAATGTCCCCTTCAGAATAGTTAGAAATGCTGTTAAAATCTTTAGCCAAGTAAGATTCTAAATACTTTTTTCTAAATGTTAGGCTTGAGGCATTCAATACTTTTACATAAAAAGAAGTGTTAATGACATTTAATAATCCGCTTATTAAAAAAAAGGTTATTAAAAGCACTAAAATAATCACCAACAATTTGAAATCAAATTCTTTGATTACTTTATCAAAAATAATCTGGGTTAAATAGGCTGGAATAAGAGAAAAATAAGAAGAAAATATGTTAAGCAGTATTATAAAGATAATAGAACAGATCATTTTTTTGGATTTTGTTAAAGTCAGAAAATATTTAATCGGTTTTTTTTCCATTTAACCTCACCCTACTTTACACGTTCGAATTGTTGCCACAACCCGAACGTGCAAAGACATAGTAGCATATTCTTTAAATATTAGTTCTACAAATTAATAAATTTCCTTCTGAATAATTAGAAAATTTTAATCCAACACTTGTCGCAATAGGACCCACAAGGAGAATTGGTATTGCAAACCTCAACTTTGTTACAGAAAGTATATTTCGTGCAGTCTCCACCAACTCCACCTGAACCCCACTCATGACCATTTGGTGTAACTATGTAATCCATTTAATCTCCTCCTTAAATTTTAATTAAAAGATGTTGATCCAACATTTGTCACAAAAAGTTCCACAAGGAGAATTAGTTTTACAAACTTCGATTTTGTTACAGAAAGTATAATTTCCACAGTCCCCCCCAACTCCACCTGAACCCCATTCATGACCGTTTGGTGTAACTATATAATCCATCTTTTCACCTCCCTTTTATAAAAGTATTTATAGTTAAGACTCAAAGTCTCGACTATCAAAAATTCCATTCAGTGATAAAAAATTCTTTTTATTCTGCATCATTCTCAACTTCCTTGTTCTTGTAACTCGGAGGATGATTTTAATTTATAGAATCTTAACAAACGCTCTACGATATTGTACTTTAATTGATTGCATTCAAAGTCTTCTCCATTCCGGCTCATATCTGGACATCTACCTTTACATAACGGAAATATTGAACATTCATTGCACTTGTCGGGAAATTGCCATTCTACCCATTCAACATATCTCGCAGCATTAGCAAGACCTTCTGTAATGCTTCCAACTCTAAGTTCTTTTTTCCCAACTTCGTTCCAACATTTAAATAGATCTCCTTCGGAATCGATAACAAATGAATTGTTATTTACGGCAGTGCATACACTTCCCCCTAAATTTGAAGGATACATTTTCCCCATGTCAAAGCCTAATAAATCCGCATGTTTAATTAGTTCCATTTCCCATTTTGAGAACTCTTCTGTTAAAAGGCAGGATTCACTTACCGATTGGCAGGTACCCTCATGGGAAGTTACTGGGGCAAAATACAAACCAACTTTTTTATTCAAGTTATTTTCAAGTAGAATCGGAAAAAGCTTATGTACATCTTCAACATTATTCTGAGAGACGTTAACTCTAATTACTATATTTAAAAGATCATAAACATCCTTTATATTCTCCATGATTTTATGAAAAGTCCCGTCTCCACTTCTTAAATATCTAGTTTGATCATGGGTATCAGGACCACCGTCTAATGTAATCTGAACTGATGTAACTTTACACTCATTTACCAACATCTCAGCTACTTTTCTCGATAAAAGATAACCATTACTCACCATACTAAAATTATAGTTAATGTTCTTTTCATCACATTCCGCAATTAATTCTTTAGAAACTCTGCGGATCATCTCTTTTTGTAAAAGCGGTTCCCCTCCGTACCACGTTATCGATAGTGTTTCTTTTCCGACCATGTGATTTTTAATAAATTCCAACAAAGCTTGTTCTTTATTTTCATCAAAATAAGAGTCCAGATGTTCCTCATAACAATAAGGGCATCTAAAATTACATTGTAATGTAGTAGCAATAGTTAGCCCTAAAAACTGCTCGGAATATTTAGACTTATTAGTAATGTATGTATAAAACAAATTTTCGTTAACTTCCTTACCAATCATAAATCCCGCTTCTTTTAATTTATCTACATGGATAACAGGAATCTCCTTTAGTCTTCCTTCTTTTAATAATCGCACACTACTTTGATATTCAGTATCCAAACTTACAAACGCCCCTGTATGGCTATTGAATAGAAAGTTAGAGTCTCCATCATCAAAATATAAATTAAACTTAGATGCCGTATACAATGCATTAACCCCCAAAATAATTTTATGTAATAAATCACATCAAAAATTATTACCTATGGGGTATTCCTATTAACAAGATATCTGGAATTTCCCCCATAATAATTAATCATCAAATTTCCAATAGGAAATATCATCTTATTTAATAATTCGAAATTATTATTTCAATTGCAAAAAATCAGTTGCCTAAGAATTTAAATGGGCAGGCGTAACCAGGACATGGAACATTAACATTACAAGTTACATATGTTTGACATCCTCCCCCACCTGATCCCCATTCATGATAATTAGGTGTAATAATATAATTCATTTCCTCACCTCCTTATAAATATAAAATGTTCCTAATGTAAATCCAAAATATAACAACTCTGGAGGTTATATTTCGATAATTTAGTTTTAACATTTATCGCTATAGTAATAATATTAAATTTGTCACATTATTTTACAAGTAATAAGATTACATAAATAAACTAATATATACATATTAGCATTTAAAATAAATAATAATGTTAATTTGATAGTCGACAATTGTGTGTCGCTTGTTATGGTTGAAACCATTCTTGAGTTTAATCCCTCCTTACACTAAACTATAAATTATGTAAAACAATCACAAAAAGGGAGTATCCCCACACCAAGAATTGGCTGGAATACTCCCTTTATTATCATCTATGCCAAGCTGAACGCAGCGCCGCTCCGGTTACTCCGTAACCTTGCTCTGGTTCGCCACCTCGCGGGCCTTCTGCTGCACCTCTTCCGGTTCGCCTAGATAGAAGCGGCTGATTGGCTTCACATCGTCGTCGAGCTTGTAGACCAGCGGAACGCCGGTCGGGATATTGAGATCCAGCAGTGCGGTCTCGTCGATATCCTCCATATACTTGATCAGCGCCCGCAGCGTGTTGCCGTGCGCCGAGATCAGAACCCGCTCCTTCTTGCGGATCAGCGGTACGATCCGGTTGGTCCAGAAATCTCCGACCCGGTGCACGGTATCCTCCAGGCTCTCGCCGCGCGGAATGTCACCCGGACGCACTTCCTTGTAGCGGATATCATGTCTGGCATAACGCGGATCATCCGGCTCCAGCATCGGAGGGCGGACCGAGAGGCTGCGCCGCCAGATATGGAGCTGCTCCTCACCGTATTGAAGGGCCGTTTCACTTTTGCTGAGGCCCTGTAGTGCACCGTAATGGCGCTCATTGAGCTTCCACGACTTCTGCACAGGAATCCACAGCAGGTCCATCTCATCCAGCACATAGTTCAGCGTCTTGATCGAACGCTTCAGCACCGAAGCGAATGCAAGATCGAAGGTGTATCCGTTCTCCTTCAGCAGCCGGCCCGCTTTCTTGGCCTCCTCCACGCCCTTCTCCGTCAGATCGGGATCACTCCAGCCCGTAAACAGATTCTGCCGGTTGTATTCACTCTCACCATGCCGTATCAGAACGATTTCGTACATAAGTATTCTCCTTCTCCCGTGTATGATTGGCTTCTCTTGCTTCTATTCTGTCACAGCGCAGTGTGCGCTTCAACTTCAGGCCTGCCTTGCGGACTGGGAAGCCGCTATTTCAGCTATTTTGCCAGATCACGGAGGGCAAGCGGACTCAGATGCTCTTAAGTTAGCCCATACGCCTCTATTTCAGCCCCAATCAGCCTGATAACGGCCCCTGAGTCCGCAGCGGGGGGCAATAAGTGCCTTTTTCGCAAAATAAGGTCCGCACGGTCCGCATAGCGCACATGGTACACTTATCACACGTAGCATACATAGCACATCAAGCACCCAATGCATACCCAGCATATCTAGCACCCGAGGTACCTATATCACACTCAGTACGGTACTCACCCCGCCGCTTCAGCGGATCTCTGACGGGCTCTTCCCGGTATGCTGCTTGAACTGGCGGCTGAAAAAGAAGATGTCTCTGTAGCCGAGCGCATCCGCCACCTCCGTGACGTTCATGCCCGCATACAGCAGCAGATGCTGAGCCCGTTCGATCCGTGCGCGGATCACATAGGACTGGACCGAAGAGCCGGTGATCTCCTTGAACTTGATCGAGAAATAACGCGGGGACAGCCCTGCACGGGCGGCCAGATCCTCTACCCGGTGCGCTGCTCCGGGATGCTGGCTGACATAGTTGGCGACCTCGTGGATCACCTCCGCCAGCTGGTTGCTGACATGGCGCTCGACCGGCCTTGCCTGATCCTGCCGCAGCAGATGAATCATGAGCTGCTTCAGAATCAGACGGCCCTCCTCCTCCGCAGCATAGGTCTGCACCAGGAACAGCCGGACATAGCGGGCCAGCAGATGCTCGAATTCCACCGTCTCGCTCAGCTCATGGTAGAACGCAGGCACCTCGGTCACCTCTTCGGTAACATCGAAGTGAATATATGTAAGCACAAGCGGCTTTTGCGGATTATGTGTGGCGCTGGTATAATCCCCCGGGCGGAACAGGAAGCAGCTTCCCTTCCCTACCTGATAGGGCACTCCACCGCGCACAACAGTCCCCTCCCCGCTCCAGACGTAGAATAAATCGTAATTTTGCAGCGGCTTCTCTCTTTTTTGCCACTTCCAGCCCGGTTCACAGACAATCTTCGCCAGAGCCGGGAGGATTACAAAAGAGGATGGCGATGCATGCAGCATATGATTCCCTCCTATAGATATAGCGTAAGCTTACTTTTCATAATACCTTGTCCGGTTCCCATTTGTACATCTTCTGGGCTCCGCATGGGGACGGGACGCCGCTACGTTTCCAAAACTATTTATGAAAACGCAGCATTCCTAAGTGACGGCGGCAATCCACGGTGTTATAATGTTAGGCAATGTTAGCGTATATATCCCAGAAGAATACCGGAAGGATGAAACTGATGAATCCACTGGCTGGACAATTGAATGACAGCATCAAGGCAGGCAATGAACATGTATACGATATGCTCTCAAGTCTCGGTAAAGCGATTTATTTTCCCAAAGAGGGTATTCTGAGCCAATCTGCAGAGGCCACGGCTCATGCCAAAAAGTATAACGCCACCATCGGGATTGCTACCGAGAACGGGTTGCCGATGCACCTTGGCGTGATCCAGGATAAGCTCTCCGCTTACAGTCCCAAAGACCTCTACGGCTACGCACCTCCAGCAGGTAAGCCTGAGCTTCGCTCCGTCTGGCGGGAGAAGATGCTGCGGGAGAATCCGTCGCTTGAAGGCAAGTCTTTCAGTAATCCAGTCGTCACGAATGCGCTGACCCACGGGCTTAGCATCGTTGCCGATCTGTTCGCAGAGCAAGGGGATGCCGTCATTTATCCGGACAAAAACTGGGAGAACTACGAGCTGACCTTCGGCATCCGCCGCCAGACTGAAACCGTAAATTACCCGCTCTTCACGGAGGATATGAGCTTCAACAGCGAAGGGCTGCTGGATGCCCTGCTGGCCCAGAAGGACCGCGGCAAAGCCATCGTCCTCCTTAATTTCCCGAATAATCCAACCGGATATACGCCAGGCCTTGCAGAAGGCGAGGCCATTGTTGCCGCTATCCTGCGTGCTGCCGAAGAAGGCGTAAATGTGGTAGTGGTCAGCGATGATGCTTATTTCGGACTCTTTTTCGAGGATTCACTCAAGGAATCTCTATTCGGCAAGCTGGCGAATCTGCACCCGCGCGTACTGGCGGTCAAGATTGACGGAGCCACCAAAGAAGAATTCGTCTGGGGCTTCCGCGTCGGCTTCATCACCTACGCTTCGGAGAACAAAGAGCTGCTGGCAGCCCTGGAGCAAAAAACACTGGGCATTATCCGCGCCACTATCTCCAGCGGAGCACATCCATCGCAGACCTTTGTCCTGGACGCGCTGAAGGCGCCGGAATTCGCCGCACAAAAGGAAGAGAAGTTCCAGATCATGAAAGGCCGGGCCAACAAAGTGAAGGCGCTGCTGGACAGCGGTAAATACGGCGATGATGTATGGACGTATTATCCGTTCAACTCCGGGTACTTCATGTGCCTGAAGCTCTTTACCGTCTCTGCGGAAGATCTGCGGCTTCACCTGATCCACACCTACGGCCTGGGCACCATCGCCCTTGGCGAGAGCGACCTGCGCATTGCCTTCTCCTGTATCGAGGAGGATCAGCTGGAAGATCTGTTCGATCTGGTCTATGCGGGCATCCGTGATTTGGAGAAGGCCTGATCATCCGCCTTTGCATACCTGCATCAGTCCCGGAATGCCGGGGCTGATTTTTTTTGCCCGGTGCTACGGCATTGGCCTATACACGTTCTGCCCTCCGCACATACAATACGATGTACTCAAGTACAACAACTCACACGCGAAAGGGGAATGAACATGAGCGAAGAAGTTAGAGGCGGATACGGATACGGCGGCGGGTTCACAAGCACTGGAGCGATTCTGGTTCTCTTTATCCTGCTGGTCATCATCAGCCGTTCACTCTTTGTCTAACAGGGAGTGAGTCCCCTGGAGGGAGCTGCGTGCTCTCTCCGATCCACGTGTTATAGCATTCCCTGCCACACCTGATATGAAGAGGGAATTCCCTTTTATACATTCTTATCTTCTGAAAATGGCCTCAGACTTCGCATCCGCGAGAGTCTGAGGCCATTTGTGTTAAGCATACCCGCTTGCGGGTACGCCTTGTCGGCTGCGGCAATCTGTTCTACAGGTCATCTTCATCCACACGCGCTTCCTTGCGGGTGGAGCTTACCTTGAACAGATACGCCAGCAGGAATCCGCAGGCGAAGGTGCCCAGCACTTCCAGCGGGCGCTGCCCGGCCTGAAGCAGGAGCGGCAATCCGGTCAGCAGCGCCAGGACCAGATGGACCCGGAATACAAACTGGATCGTTCCCTTGCCCTTGCTGCCCTCCGGCAGCGGGTAGACGGTCAGCCAGAACGATTCGCTGTGCAGCTTGCGCAGCGCCGTCAGCTGAATGCCCATCAGGAAGAGGAAGAATACATAGATGCCGATGCCGAGATAGCTGGCTTGCATCATCCACACCAGGAACAGGTCCAGCACAGCCATCCGCAGGACGATGCCGAAGACATCACCCCGGGCGAAGCTTTTGGTCAGGAGGAACCGGTAGGCGGAATCCCGCTGCCAGCTCAGGCCGCTGCCCCAACGCGACAGATAACGGCGGGCATAGACCCGCTGCTCGCGTCCCGGCACATCGACGAACCAGCCGAGGACCATCAGCGCCCGGGTCCCCTGGTTCTTCTCCATGGTGATCAGGCGTTCCCACGGAACAGCGTGCCGGCCGGGAACGGCCAGCGCGGCCGCATAGGCTGCGGCCAGAATCAGGATGAAGATCAGGGCGCGCATGGACGGCTGCCATAACCAGGCGCCAACCATCAGAGCGCCAACTGCCCAGCGCAACAGGTTATAGCCTGCGGCAGCAGGGCGGGAGAGCATCGCCGTCTCCCGCCATAACCCGTAGCTGGATAACAGCTTGACCAGAATCAGCACCAGCAGGGTTGCCAGCAGACCCCGCGGTGACTCCTCGGTGCGTATGTACAGCGGCCATAATGTAATGAGGATAAAGGCCAGTCGCAGAATCTTCCACACATTGCCGCTGATCCAGGACGGGGCAAAATACTCTCTCATCCGGTGGCCCTGCGGCAGCAGGAAGATCGTATCCGGGGTCTGCAGATACGTCCGGAAGCTGCTGTGTACCGCCGCAGGCACCAGCAGGACGAACATAATCCAGCGGATCGGTAGGCCAGGCGGAATATCGCGCAGCAGCGCTGTGTACCAGGCGGAGAAGATGATCAGCACCAGCAGGAACACCATGGCGACACCGCTCTGAATGATATACCCCATATAAGGGACCAGGCTTCCTGTGAACCGGCTGCGCCGCTGCCGGCGCAGCTCCTTCAAATCCATATCATTTCCCTCCTTGAACCAGCTCGTAGAACAGCTGCTCCAAATTCAAGCCCTGCCGCCCGGCCTTCGCGGTCATCTCGGCGAGGGTTCCCTCCGCAATCACCTTGCCGCCGTGCAGCACAATGAACCGGTCACAATAGTTCTCAATCGTAGAGAGAATATGCGAGCTGAGCAGAATTGAAGCTCCCGACTTCTTCAGGTCCAGCATGAAATCCAGCAGGGAGCGGATACCCAGCGGGTCGAGGCCGAGGAACGGCTCGTCGATGACATACAGGGCCGGACGCGCTACGAATGCGCACATAATCATCACCTTCTGCTTCATGCCCTTGGACAGATGAGAGGACAAGGTATCCATCTTGTCCTCCATATTGAAGAGTGCAGCCAGCTGGCTGGTGCGTGATTCATAATCACTGCGCTCCACGCCATACGCTCTGGCAGTGAATTCCACATGCTCACGAACCGTCATTTCCTCATAGAGCAGAGGAGATTCCGGCACGAAAGACAGCGCACTGTGGTAGCTCTCAGGATCGCTGCTGCGCGTCTTCCCTTGTACCGTAATCTCACCCTTATGCGGGGACATTAGTCCCAGGATATGCTTCATCGTGGTGCTCTTGCCTGCACCGTTCAGTCCGATTAACCCAACCATCTCACCGGGCTGCACCTGCAGGCCGATGTCATGCAGCACCGGCTTGTTCAGGCTGTAGCCTCCGCTGAGGCCCGTAATTTCCAATACGGGAGCTGTATTCATTGACCGTCACCTCTCGGGGTTTTGTTCTTGAGCCATTTCGGGGCTCCCTTATTCTTGCGGTTCTGCTCCCGCTCCGCCTGGCTGCGGGCCTTGCCCCCGGGCCCCGCCGCGCTGCGCGTGCCGGCGCTCACTCCCGGCCGGTGCTGCCCGCGCCGCACCGTAACCCCACTACCTCCAGCCGCTGCGCCCGGCTGGCCTGCCGGCGCGTCGCCGCCCGTCCCTCCGGCTGCTGTTCCAGCCGCCGAGGTCCGCACCTGCGGCTTGCCGGTGCGCGCTGCAATGCCGCCGCGCGGGGCAACGCTTTCGCGGCGGGCGTTCCCGCCCCCGCCGCCTAAATCACTGCGCTCGCCTTCCGCCAGCGCCTTGCCGAAGGCCATCTCCCGCTCGTCCAGCTGGATATCCAGCTCGCGGGCGAATTTGCGCATGATGAACGTCTGCTGCTCCGTAACGATCGTTACGGATAAGCCGCGTTTACCCATGCGCCCGGTCCGTCCGGCACGGTGGACATAGTGCTCGGAGTCAAAGGCCGGATCGAAGCTGACGACAAGCGTCAGATTCTCAATGTCCAGGCCCCGCGCTGCTACGTCACTGGCGACCAGCACCTTGAGTTTGCCGTCCCGGAAGCGGGTCAGCACGTTTGCGCGCGTCACCTTGTCCGCATCTCCATAGAGCGCAGCAGCCGGAAGCCCCAGATGGTTCAGCTTCGCAGTCACTTCAGCGATGTCGTCCGTAGCGTTCACGAACACAATGGCCCGGTCCGGCTTGTAGTGGCGGATGACCCGGCGCAGCATATCGATCTTGTTACGCTCCTCGCACACCACATAGTGATGCTCCAGGCTCGCTGCGGTCATCATCTCCGGATCAATGCCCACCTCCGCCGGATTCTTCATTTCCCGGTTTGCCAGCAGGCGGGTCTCCGGTCCAATGGTGGCTGACAGCATGACCAGCTGCCGCGTACGCAGCGCACTGCTGACGATCTTCGTCACTTCGCCCGCACCGCTAAGCTGGAACATCTGATCTGCCTCATCGAGAATAATCGTGCTCACCTCGTGCATCTTGAGCTTGCGCAGCCCGATCAGCTCACGTATGCGTCCCGGGGTGCCTACCACCAGATGCGGATGCTCACGCAGCTTGTCAATCTGGCGCTTGATCGCCGCTCCGCCGATCAGCCCCATGGCCCGGATGCCCCGGTGTGCCCCGTAGCGCTCCGCTTCACGGAGAATTTGCATTGCCAGCTCCTGGGTTGGCGCCAGCACCAGCTTTTGCACCGATTTCGAGTCCGGGTTAATCCCTTGCAGCAGCGGCAGCAGATAAGCCAGTGTCTTGCCTGTTCCTGTCTGGGATGCGGCCAGAACATCTCTTCCTTCCAGCAGAAGCGGAATCGTCTGCTCCTGTACAGGGGATGGTTCAGTAATGCCGAATTCAGACAATCGGGCAGCAAGGTCTTCCTGGATGCCGATAGCCGCAAAAGAAGCTTTATTCATAATAGGGTTTCATCCTTTTCACTTAAGATAATATGTTCATTATATGCCAAAAAGGCCTCTCCACCAAATGGAAGGCCATAAAATCTAAGTTGGGGCCGTATTTATCACGGTCATACCAACCTGTATACCAAAGGGGGACAAGCCGTTCACGCCACAGACGGTAATTATGATCTATACTTATCTGGTTATTTTCTGTTCATCAGGTTATAGGTCAGCTTGTCTGCCAGCCGCGGGAACAGGCCATAGAGCCGGATGCCGAAGCCTGCCAGACCGGGCAGATCCACTTCCTCTTTGCCCTTGTCCATCAGCTTGACGATCTTCGCGGACACATGCTGCGGCGTCATCATGATCCGGCTTACGCTTCGTTCATAATTGCCTGAAGGGTCGGCGGTCTTGAAGAATTCGGTGGCGATTGGTCCGGGGTTCACAGCCGAGACAATAATACCGCTCTTACGCAGCTCCTGGCGGAGCGCATTGGTGAAGCCGAGAACAGCATGTTTGGTGGCCGTGTAGGACACTGAGCGTGCGGTTCCGATTTTGCCGGCCATGGAAGCCACATTCACGATCTGACCGCTGCCGCGTGTAAGCATATGAGGAACGACAGCCTTGGTGCAGCGTACAATTCCCATATAATTGACATCCATCATGTCAGCGAACTCTTCAGACTCCATCTCTGTAAAAGCCGCAAACTTGCCGTAACCGGCATTATTGAGCAGAATATCAATTCTGCCGTATTGCTCCAGAATCTCCGCAAAAGTATGCTTAACTGCCGTTTCATCGGTCACATCACAGACGAACAGCCCATGCTCCCCCTGAATGCCCGCCGCAACAGCCTGCAGCTTGTCCTTGGACCGGGCTAGCAGAACAGGAACCGCACCGTGCCCGCTAAGCATCTGCGCCGTAAGCGCGCCAATCCCGCTGGAAGCGCCTGTAATTACCACAATTTTGCCTTGTAATGCCATGGAATAGATTCAACTCCCGATTATCCGCCTAAGAGATCATAACCTGAATATCAAGCTCGCCGATCCCTTCCATCACAAGAGGAATACTCAGCGCTTTGCGCGGCAGAACAGACATGCTCTCGGACTTCATCAGCTTCGGCGGGGTAATGTCTACCGACACCCCTTGATTGGAGAGAATAGTACTGGCATTGCCGCTGATCATATTGCCCAGCTCGGAAATGGCGCTCTGGCCCATCTCATCCATCTCTGTTATCACATAACCGCCCATCATGGCCGACACCATCTTAAGTGCTACCGGTTCGGCAATCCCGAAGATAATATTCCCGCTGAGCTGACCTGTCATTCCCACTTGAATCCATATATGATTATCGATCAGTTCAATATCCTTAATCCCCAGCATACCGGTGGACGGCGAGACTTGGATCACCTGTTCAATTACAATGCGCGCAGACTCTAAAAACGGATTGATTACTTCTGCTTTCATGAAAGTGCTGTCCCCCTCGACCAGTCTTTAGTCATATACCAAAAGTCCTAAGCAATAAAATTTATTATACTTCATATATCGGCATTATTCACCAAAAATTAATGGTCTTGTCGAATGATTTCTGAAGATAGTTTGGAGCGCAACATTGCCCTCCCGGGAGGAATCTCCTATAATTTAATCAATAAACGTAAGATCTGCGGCGTCATACCCTCCGAGTGCAGCACTCACAGCGACCCTTGTACCTATCTACTTTGTCAGAATCCGCGGCTTACAGACTCTAATTCTGGAAGCCGGCATGTGCGCATATGCCCTCCGGAAAGCTGCGGCTTTCCCTGTTTGTACAAATATACGGCGGCACCATCCGGTAGCCATAAGGGGGACAGTCCATGAATATCAGCCAGCTCGAAACATTGATCACCATCTCCAAAACCATGAGCTTCCGCAAGGCGGGCGAGCTGCTCAACCTGACGCAGCCGGCGGTCTCGGCCCAGATCAAAAGCCTGGAGGAAGAGTTCAAGACCCAGCTTGTTGACCGGAACCAGCCGGTAACGCTGACGGACAGGGGCAAGGTCTTCCTCGCCCACGCGGAACAGATTGTCGGAATCGTAGATGAGCTTAAGCAGCGCCTTGCCGATCTCGAAGAGAATCCTCAAGGGCATATTATTCTCGGTACGACCACCTCCATCGCCATCCAGATTCTCCCCCGGGTGCTCTCCTACTTCCAGGATCAGTTCCCTCATATCAAAACCTCGATCTCATCGATGTCCTCCTCCCAGATCTACCAGCAAGTCGAGAACGGGATTGTGGATGTCGGCATCGGCTATCTGATCGGCCGCAATCCGGGGATGACGACCTCGGTCCTGTATTATGATACTTTTGAACTGGTTGTTTCGCCCCGCCATCCGCTGGCCCAGGTCAAAACAGCCGGGATCGAGGCACTGGGCACCATCCCGCTCATCCTGCTCTCACCGGATACGGTCGGCCGGAAATTTGTCGATGAGGTGCTGGCGAGGCACGGTATTCAGCCGCTGGTAATTATGGAGCTGACCAGCAGTGAGGAAGTGAAGCGGATGGTCGAGCTTGATCTGGGAGCGGCGGTCATCTCCAAGCAATCTGTCACTGCCGAGGTCAGAAGCGGCACTCTGCGGATCGTCCCGATCATCGAGCTTGAGGTTACCCATCCTGTAGGTGTTATTACCAAATCCGGCAAGTATGTCAACTCTGCGATGAGACAGTTCCTGAGCGACCTTAAGGGAATGCCCGAGACCCAGTTCATCGGCTCAGAGTAACCTGCACCCTATTTCGCCATATTGGCCTAAGGAGATGTTCCCATTATGAAGTTCGACCTGCATACCCATCATTTCCGCTGCGGCCATGCTGACGGCACGATCCGGGATTATATTGAAGCCGCAATAGCGGCGGGGCTGGATGTCATCGGTATTTCCGATCATTCACCTTACTTCGGAAGCCCTTCCGAGCAGGCTTTTCCGCGCATTGCCATGGCCAAGTCCGAGCTGGTCCACTATGTAGAGGAAGTATTGTCGCTGCAAAAAGAATACGAAGGCCGCATTGATGTCCTGCTCGGCATGGAATCCGACTTCTTCCCGGAGCATGCGGAGCTGTACCGCAAGACCTACGCCGCCTACCCGTTCGATTATGTAATCGGCTCCGTCCATCATGTGGAGGAGATCAGTATTTTCAACCAGGGCCGCTGGAAGGGACTTGACCCCGCGCAGAGGCTTGCCTCCAAAAGCGAGTACTACCGGCTGATTGCCGAATCCGCACGCAGCGGCATCTTCCAGATTCTCGGCCATATCGATGCCATGAAGGGGAACTATCCGCCGTTCTCCGAGATCGCTGCCCCCAAGGAGATTGACGAAGCCTTACGTGTGATCGGTGAATGCGGCCCGGCCATCGAGATCAACACCTCCGGCGGCACCAAGCTGTGCGGCGGCTGGTACCCTTCCGATGAGATTCTGGAGCGGGCCCTGCACTTCGGCGTGGAGGTCAGCTTCGGCTCCGATGCCCATCTCCCTGCCCGCGTTGCCGACCAGCGCAATCAGGTGGCTGCGCGGCTGAAGGAGATTGGATTCGAATACTGGGTCTATTACAAGCGGCGAGAGAAGGTTAAGGTTTCGTTGTAGGCAGTGTAATGCAAAAACCTCGCTTTGCAAGAAATCTGGCAAGACGAGGTTTTTTATTGGCTTGAAGCGCTACCGTTAGAGCTCCTCCTCATACAACCAGCACCGCGCAAACAGGCAGCGTAACGGGACACTCCCCGTCACGCTGCCTGCTGCTGCGGTGCTTTTTTGCGCTGTACAGCTATACTATGTTTATTCCTTATTCAGATTCTCACAGGTGAAGCCCTGCTGCTTCAGCGTACGCTGCGAGTCCCCATACTGCGGATTCAGAGCGTAGAAGCGGGAAATTATGCTGGTCCAGCTTCGCTCCGTCAGCCCTTGGGACTTGAGCAGCTCCCGGTGCGTCTCATTATATTCTTCGATCAAGTGTTGCTGATCCGGGTTATAGACTTCTTCATGATATACAGCCGCTATAGGCAGGCGTGAACTCTTCGGCTGTTCTCCCGCCGGATAGCCAATGCAGAGACCGACCACGGGGAATACATACGCTGGCAACTGCAGCAGTTCAATCACCCCTGCTGTGTTGCGGCGCACGCCCCCAATCGGGATAATCCCCAGCCCCAGCGACTCGGCAGCAGCTACTGCGTTCGATAGTGCAATGCCGACATCCGTAGCCCCAACGAGCAGCGCGTCTATATCCGCAGCCGTTTCAAACGGCTGGCCTTCCAGCTCTGCCGCAAGCTTGGCCCGGTGAAAGTCCATGCAGAACACCAGGAATACCGGTGCTTCCGCCACATGCTTCTGGTTACCGCTCAGCGCCGACAGCTGCTGCCTGCGTTCCTCGCTGCGTACCGCAATTATCGATACCTGCTGGCCATTCACCCACGACGGTGCCGCCTGGGCTGCCTCAATAATCGTCTTCAGCTTCCAAGGCTCCACCGCCTGCCCGCTGTAGTTACGGAATGAACGGTGGTTCATAAGTAATTTAATCACATCATTCAAAGGTTCATTTCCTCCCCATCTATACTTGTCTTATCCATGTACCATTTACACTATCATAGCTCAATCCCCTTGGAGACTGCCAGTACAGCAATGTTTGATGCCACAAGTATGGTCGCTACGAATTCAGGGGCACTAATGCTCCTCATTCGGCCACTTAGCCGACTATTTACGAATTCAGGTGTACTAATGCTCCTCATTCGGCCACTTAGCCAACTATTTACGAATTCAGGTGCACTTATGCCAATGTCATTAAGTTAAGATATAGAGCCAAAAACAAGAAAAAGGCAGGTTATCGAAAAGATAGCCTGCTCTTTTTTTGCACAAAAAAATCTTGACAATCCGTAGAAAACGTGTGGCGAAGCCCCTTGAAAAAACGAGGAGGTTACGCCAATGAATGCTTATGCAAATTCGCTGAAAGACAGACTGACATCTCTCATCCGTGAGATGGCGGCTGCCCCCGCGCCTTACGTCAGAAACCCGGGAAAGGATTTTACCCGAACGAAAAAACTACCCTTTGAAATGGTTATGCAAACCCTGATCTTTATGGGCGGCAACAGCCTCTATAAGGAACTGTTGGAATCGCAGGGCTATGACGTTAACACCGCAACTTCTTCTGCTTTTGTTCAGCAAAGAAATAAAATTTTGCCGTCTGCGGTCGAATCTTTGTTTCACACCTTTACCGCGTCCCATACGGAATTCAAGGATTATCGAGGCTATCGATTATTGGCCATTGACGGTTCCGATCTGCATATTGCAACAGATCCTGCGGACCCGTTGACCTATTCTCAAAGTCAGCCCCACTCGAAAGGCTTTAACCTTCTGCACTTGAACGCTGCTTATGACCTCTGTAACCGGCTTTACGTGGACGCCATCCTTCAACCTCGAAAGCTACGCAACGAAGGAAGGGCGCTGTCCACGATGGTGGATCGGTCCCCTATTCAGGGGAACGTCATTGTGTTGGCGGATCGAGGATTGGAAAGCTACAATACGTTCGCGCATCTGGAACGGAAAGGATGGAAGTACGTCATACGGGTCAAGGATTTGCATTCGAATGGCATTCTTTCGGGCTTGCACTTGACCTTTGAAGGGGCGTTTGATCAGGAGATTCACCTGACGCTGACTAAAAAACGAACGAAAGCGTTCAGGGATCACCCCGAAATCTATAAAATTCTTCCGGCCACCTCTAGCTTTGATTTTCTGGACATGCAAAAGAACCTGTTTTACCCGATTTCCTTTCGGGTGGTTCGTTTCCTCCTGCCCAGTGGCGATTATGAAACCGTCATTACCAATCTACCGGCTGCTGAATTCTCACCGGATGAACTCCGGGAACTGTATCACCTGCGATGGGGGATTGAGACCTCTTTCCGGGCCTTAAAATACACCATCGGTCTGACCCATTTTCACGCAAAGAAGCAAGAGTCCATTACCCAAGAGATATTCGCAAGAATGATCCTCTACAATTTCGCTGAAATGATTACCTCGCACGTAGTCATTTCCCAAAAGGATAAACGGCACCTCTACCAAGTCAACTTCACGGTGGCCGTTCACGTCTGTAGACATTTCCTGCGCTCCAAGGGCGATGGACCCCCGCCTGATGTGGAAGCTTTGATTCGCAAAAATATGTTGCCGATTCGTCTCACCCGTCCTGGGCAAAGGAATACACGCAGAATACGTAGCAAATCCGCCATTAGCTTCGTCTACAGAGTAGCATAATTCGGTTCGCATGAACATTTTTTTAAGTGGATCTTCCATCCGCTTTGTTTGCTATGCGCTTTTTTCCTTCCTTACACCAAAAACAAACGGCATAGGACGTTTCCCCATACCGTTTTGGATTCTCTTTATTAATTCCAAACTTATCTTTGAACTTATCTTAATGACATTGGCACTTATGCTCCTCATTCGGCCACTTAGCCAACTATTTACGAATTTAGGTGCACTAATGCTCCTCATTCGGCCACTTAGCCAACTATTTACGAATTCAAGTGCACTAATGCTCCTCATTCGGCCACTTAGCCCACTTCCTGCCAATCCAAAGGGATTTATCCCTTTCATTTCCTCATCCAGCCCACTTTCCTGCCAATCCAAAGGGATTTATCCCTCTTATTTCACCGTTCAGCCCACTTCCGGCCGATCCAAAGGGATTTATCCCTCTCATCTCCCCGTCCTACCGACTTCCACCAGAAATAAAGGGATTTATCCCTCTCATCGGGAGCCCATGTCAGCACACGCCAAAAAAAAATGGACCCGAATCATCGGGTCCCAACAGCAGTTATATTTTCAAAAGGGGGTCATGTACTTAGTTTAACCGCTGACTGTTAGAGTTTGATAACGGCATTATTTCAATTGTGTAACAATGTGAAGACTTTCATTACGTCGCCCGAGCCGTCCGCCATCGGCAGGGTCCGCTCCAGGGACAGGCCGTTCCTCAGCATGACCTGCGCGGACCGGTAATTATCCCCCCGGCAGCGCCCCTCGACCTTCCGCAGGCCAAGTTCCCTGAAACCGTAGGCCAGCAGCAATCCCAGTGCCTCGGTCGCATACCCGCGCCCCCACCATAACGGATTCAGCATATAGCCCAGCACCGCCTGGCCCTCCTGCCGGTTCCAGTTCTGCAGGGAGACTGAACCGATCAGCTCCGGCTGGCCTAAGATATAGATTCCTGCATGCAGCGCGCCGGGATCATAGCCGTGCAGCATCCGGCTCACCAGCTTATCCAGCACACCCTGCCGGGAAGTGGATGCATGGCGCAGCTGAATATGCGGCTGTACCTCCGGGTGGGAAAGCAGCGACTTCAGCAGCGCTCCGTCGCCGAACGCCATATTCTTCAGTTCTACCATAGAGCCTTGCAGTGACATCCCCATGATCATCTCATAAGTGCTCATGAACTTCTCCCTCTTCTTCCCCCGCCTATGGCGTCCCTCTCTTGCAGTCCGGCTACCCCCGGCGCAGAGTCAGCACAGTAAGCTCCGGGCGGCACAGGAAGCGCAACGGCATCAATGTCTCGCCGAACCCCCTGTTCACATACACTGGCATGGCCTTATTCTCTGTATAATACAAGCCGTCTATGTATTTCTGAGATCCGTAGGGCGTGAACGGCGCGCCGACCAGCGGCAGGCGAATCTGACCGCCGTGGCTATGCCCCGAGAGCTGAAGGTGAAACGGGTACGCTTCCGCCACCTCGGCGTAATCCGGCTCATGCATCAGCAGTACCGTGAAGATGCCGTCCGGAATATGCTGCACAGCTGCCTCCGGGTCCGGCTTGCCGTGCAGCATATCATCCAGTCCTGCTACAGCAATCGTCGCTCCGCCTTGCTTGATCAGATAGGACTCGTTCCGCAGGACGCGGAATCCGGCCTCCGTCAGCAGACGGGTCAGCAGCTCCGTATTCTTGTAATCATGATTCCCGAGGATGGCATACTTCCCAAGCGGAGCCTGTAGCTCTGCCAGCAAGGGGACTGAGTCGGTCAGATCCTCGGCATAGCTGTCTACGATATCCCCGGTGAAGCAGATCAGATCCGGCTGCTCTTCCTTGATATGCTTCGTCAGCCGGGCCAGATCCTTCGCATCCTTGTTGAAGCCCAGATGCACATCGCTGAAATGAACCAGCCGGGTCCCGGCGAACGCGGACGGCAGCTCCGCAAGCGGCAGCTCCCGGCGGGTCACCTCTAACCAGTTCGGCTCCCCTTGCCAGGCATAGCCGCCGGCGAGGAGACCCGCCCCTACCACCGCTCCTGCCCCCCGGGCCAGAAACTGGCGGCGGGTCATCTTGCGGCCGCTTCGGCCTTCCGGCAGCGGGGGACCCGTTCCTGCGCCGTCTGGCGCAGCGGGAACTGTACGCCCGGGAGAGCGCCCGAACGGCTTTTTGCTCATAGGGAGATTCTCCTTTCCATCATGAAATTTATTGGGTTCATATTGCTTATTATTTCTGCCTGAAATCCTGCGTTCCCTGCTCCTCCAGCTCCTCTTCCTTATCCTCTACGGCTTCATCCACCTTATCATCAATATCTACTTCAATGGCCGCCTCAATCTCTTCCTCCGTGGTATTTCCCCCAAGAATCTTGCGGAACAAGCCCAGCATGGACAGCGCATAAGCGACCGTAATGAAGCTGAAGCAGATCTGCATAACTACAACCAGCCTTGAGGTATTATCTATGGGAGCTATATCCCCGTAACCGACTGTCGTAAAAGTAGCCACGCTGAAATAGAGGAATGTAATCAACTGGCTAAGCAGATCCTGGCCCAAGCCTTCTCCCTGGAACGAGGACTGTCCAAACAGCTTATAAATCGATGTATATACGACTGTAAAAAAAACAATGCAGGTGAACGCAGCGGTGCTGATCCGGACCAGCGTCTGCTGCAGCCTGACTTCCTTGCTGTTGGAATCCCTGATTTCATGGAAAATAAACAGAATATAGAACAGGACTGAAGCCAGGACAAAAAACAGAATCAGTCCGCGCAGTCCCCGGTTGCCGGGCACAATCGTCCCCAGATCGATCAGGTTCAGCAGATCCTCCACCGAGATCAGCGCATAGATCAGAATAGGAGCGAGCAGCACGCCTCTGCCCATCCAGTTCAGCTTCATCCGGCCAAACCTCAGTACCAGGAATACAATGACAATGATATTGAAGGCCCAGATCCACCATGCCATAGCCTTTACGCTCCTGTTCTAAGCTCCCGGCTTCCCGCCGGGAAGGTCCTCATCCGGTCCTGCCGGCACCCGCAAAGCAGCGGCTTGCCCGGACTTATACTACCCCTTAGTGTGCTGACCGGCTCCAGTCTTAGCCCGCGAGTCCTCCTCTGGTCCGCTAATGACCCTGATCCGGCATTCTTCCTCAGGAGCTTCGCGGTAGGCGCGGGCAATTCCCTTATCCTTAATGTCCGCCCGGCTGACCCGCCGCTGCTTGAAGCTTACTTCAACCTCCTGTGTGAACGGGAACGGAGTCAGGGTCAGCGTCGCACTGTCCTGCCACTCCGCCTCAATGGCACGGCCGGAGGTGAAGCTGAATTCCTCGCTGCCGGAGAAGCCGTCTACGAACCAGGGATGCTTCTCGGATTCGGCGCTGCCCGGCCTACTAAGCGCCAAGAACAGCGACAGATCATCGCAGAATTGCAGCAGTCTGGCGTCATAATACAGCTCGCCTTCTTCAAGCGGCTTGCTCTGCTCCAGCTCCCGGTGGATACGGGCGCGGCGGTCCGCTTCACCCTCCAGATATTGCGTCAGCTCCGGGCACTCCTCACCCGACACCTCAATCAGCCGTTCAAAATGCGAGCTGCACAGCAGCGCCCCGTATGGCGTCTTCGCTTCCACCTCATCGATTCCCCGTCTATAAAAGGTCAGCTTCGGCACAACGGGAAAATCGAGGAAGCTGTAAGGCAGCCCCTCCGCATCATTCCAGAACGGTGTCTCATCCAGATCAATCCAGCCCCGGTCATGGTTGCTTACTGCCCACAATACCTCAGCCCGGCGGCCTTCCGCGGGCGTATGCTCTTCCTTGAACCACTTAGCAAATTCTCCAGCCAGCAGCCCGTGCTCATGCTGCTTCGTCATTACAAGCGTTCCATCCTGTTCACGGCAAATCACAGTCATTCCTCCCCGTTATCCGCTGTCAGGCGGCAATCTCCAAAATATAAGAATTTATAGGTTTTACGCTATAAATTATCCTTCTATTTCTCGCTGAAACGATACCGTCCTTAAAAGGACGGCAAAGCCGTTTCCACTTGGCTATGTAGATTATAACATATTCACCTATATTTATTGGAACCTGCACACGTATGGCTATTCTATGCAGCTACAGGCTCTTCATTACAGGCTGTCTACACATGTACCCTTTTTCCAGCCGACCAGAAACATCCTATGCCAGGCGCAGCCAAACAGGCCACTCAGGAATGACACCTGAATGGCCTGCTACGATTCTCACTATAGAGAAATGGGCTACACTGCCTCAGACACCCAGCCAGCGCTTGAACATATGCTTCGTTGTCTGCTTGTTGATCTCGGCAATGGAGGTGGTCAGCGGAATGCCCTTCGGGCAGGCCCGCACACAGTTCTGCGAGTTACCGCAGCCGTCGATGCCGCCGTCATCCATGAGCGCATCCAGGCGCTCTTCAGCATTCATCTCTCCTGTAGGGTGAGCGTTGAACAGGCGCACCTGGGAGATGGCTGCCGGCCCGATGAAGTCAGTCTTCTCATTGACATTCGGACAAGCCTCCAGACAGACGCCGCAAGTCATGCATTTAGACAGCTCATACGCCCACTGGCGTTTCTTCTCCGGCATACGCGGTCCCGGACCGAGATCATACGTGCCGTCAATCGGAATCCAGGCCTTGACCCGCTTCAGGGCATTGAACATCCGGCTGCGGTCAATCACCAGGTCGCGGACGACCGGGAAGGTCTTCATCGGCTCAATGCGCACCGGCTGCTCCAGATTGTCGATCAGCGCTGCACAGGCCTGACGGGGCTTGCCGTTGATCACCATGGAGCAAGCACCGCAGACCTCTTCCAGACAGTTGGATTCCCAGCATACAGGAACTGTATTATCGCCTTTTGCGTTCACCGGATTACGCTGAATCTCCATCAGTGCGCTGATCACGTTCATCCCCGGGCGGTAGGCAAGCTCGAACTCCTCCGTATAGGGGCTGGTCTCCGGTTCATCCTGGCGGGTAATAATAAATTTCACATTTTTGGGAGCTGCTGCTGTTTCCGCCATGTCAGTTACCTCCTAGAAAATTTGGTTAGTCTAACCGATCAGTCCTTCGAGTAATCCCGCACGCGCGGAGGAATCAGTGATACATCGACTTCCTCGTAGGAGATCTGCGGGCCGTCAGCCGTCCAGGCCGCTTTGGTGGTCTTGAGGAATTCCTCATCATTACGTGTCGGGAACTCCGGCTTGTAATGTGCGCCCCGACTCTCATTACGCAGGAGGGCTCCAAGCGTCATCGCCTCCGACAGCTCCAGCATGTTCCACAGCTGGCGGGTGAAGGCCACGCCCTGGTTGCTCCAGCGCGAAGTGTCGCTCATATTGATATTTTTGTAGCGTTCCTTCAGCTCTTTGATTTTGCCGATCGTCGCTTCCAGCTTCTTGTTCTCACGCACCACGGTCATGTTCGCCGTCATCCATTCGCCAAGCTCCTTATGGATCACGTAAGCATTCTCTGTGCCAGTCATCCCCAGCAGCGACTCATATTTATCGGTCTGCGTCTTGTGGAAGCTGTCGAACACCGTGGAGGAGATATCCTGCACCGATTTCTTAAGGCCCTTGATGTATTCCACAGCCTTCGGACCGGAGACCATCCCGCCATAAATGGCAGAGACCAGGGAATTCGCTCCCAGACGGTTGGCCCCGTGGTATTGATATTCACATTCCCCTGCCGCGAACAAGCCGGGAATATTCGTCATTTGATTATAGTCGACCCACATGCCGCCCATCGAATAATGCACAGCCGGGAAGATTTTCATCGGAATCTTGCGGGGATCATCCCCCATGAACTTCTCGTAGATCTCAATAATGCCGCCCAGCTTAACGTCAAGCTCCTTCGGGTCCTTATGCGACAGATCCAGGTAGACCATGTTCTCGCCGTTAATGCCCAGCCCCTGATCCACACACACATTGAAAATCTCACGGGTAGCAATATCGCGCGGCACCAGGTTACCGTACGAAGGATATTTCTCTTCAAGGAAGTACCACGGCTTACCGTCCTTATAGGTCCAGATCCGCCCGCCTTCACCGCGCGCCGATTCCGACATCAGCCGCAGCTTGTCATCGCCGGGAATCGCCGTCGGGTGAATCTGAATGAATTCCCCGTTCGCATAATGCACACCCTGTTGATACACGGCGCTTGCTGCGGTTCCTGTGTTGATGACCGAATTCGTGGTTTTGCCGAAAATAATCCCCGGACCGCCGCTGGCCAGAATGACCGCGTCCGCCGGGAAGGTCTGAATCTCCATCGTCTTGAGATTCTGGGCGCTGATACCGCGGCAGACCCGCTCGTCATCCAGAATCACCGAGAGGAATTCCCAGTTCTCGCTCTTGGTAACCAGGCCTTCCGCCTCCCAGCGGCGCACCTGCTCATCCAGTGCATAGAGCAGCTGCTGACCGGTAGTCGCACCCGCGAAGGCTGTACGGTGGCGCTTGGTTCCGCCGAACCGGCGGAAGTCAAGCAGCCCCTCCGGCGTACGGTTGAACATTACGCCCATCCGGTCCATCAGGTGAATAATGCCGGGTGCCGCTTCGCACATGGCCTTCACCGGAGGCTGGTTGGCCAGGAAGTCGCCGCCATAGACGGTATCGTCGAAATGCTCCCAGGGCGAGTCGCCCTCGCCCTTGGTATTCACGGCGCCATTGATGCCGCCTTGCGCGCAGACGGAATGTGATCTTTTGACAGGGACCAGTGAGAATAGATGTACATGCGCGCCGGATTCAGCGGCCTTAATGGTAGCCATCAGGCCGGCCAGACCGCCGCCCACGATGATGATATCGGCTGATGCCATGATTGTTCCCCTCCTAAAAGTTTTGTGAGCGTGTCAGCAGCACAAGTTAACCGCTTCCACGCACCTCTATATTCTTAAATAAAACTGCGCACTGACTGCATCGCCGTAGCGGCAGTTTGGAATTCATCGTTACGGAAGGTAACCAGCGACAGGACGAACATGAAAGTAACGATAACAAAAATACCTAGGCAAAGTACGGACGATACTCTCTGCGAACGCGGACCCACCGTGATTCCCCAGCTGATCAGGAACGACCATAGACCGTTGGAGAAGTGGAAGCAGGCAGCCACGATTCCGACAATATAGAGAGTCATCAGCAGCGGCTGGGTCACAATGTTATGCATCACTCCGCCAAGCTGATCATGCTCCACCTTGCCGAGCGCTACCTGGACGCGGGTGTCCCACAGATGCCAGACAATGAAGATGAAGGTGACAACTCCGCTGATCCGCTGCAGCGTATAACGCCAGTTGCGCTCAAGATTGTAGCGGTTCAGGTTCGGCTTGGACTGGTACGCGATGTACAGGCCGTAGACTCCATGGTACAGCAGCGGCAGCCAGATGCCGAACAATTCCAGGAAGAAGACAAGCGGCAGGCTGTTCAGCCACAGCACACTGTCTGTGAAACCAGAAGCGCCACCCTCTACTGCTGCGAAGTTCGTCAGCATGTGCTCAAGGAAGAATGCCCCGAGCGGGATAACGCCGAGCAAGGAATGAATCTTTCTGGAATAAAATCCTCTCATGCAAAGTGTCCCCTTTCCATATAAAACAGCGTTTTCACAAGTCTTTTTAAAGAGCATACACCGCCGGGAGTACAGTTGAAACAGGGCAGCGGCAGGCTTGATTTACCGGCTAATAGTCTGTTTTCACCACTATCCATTGTTTTCCCGGACTTTGCTGAATAATTCACAATATGTGAATATCTTGTGTCACTTTTCATGTTACTCTTTTTTTGCTTATAAGGGAATTGCAATCTAATTATTAATCGTTATACAATAATTGCATAAGAATATTTTTAATATGATAATAATTCTCATTTAGCTTCATTAATAACTTACAATTTAGGGTTGCCTTCCTGCTCATCAGGAGAACCTTGGATCATCGGCTATACTTTTTATCACAGTTGGATGGGAATTTGGGAGAGAGGAGCACTTTGAAATGTATGATGATTTAGATGCGTTTGCTGCGGTGGTGGAGCACTCCAGCCTGAACCGGGCCTCGCGCCAGCTCAACCTGTCCCAACCTGCCCTCTCCCGCAAAATCTCCAAGCTGGAGGAGCGGCTCGGCGTCGCCCTGTTCAACCGCTTCGGCAAGCGCCTGGAGCTTACAGAGGTTGGCCGGCTTACCTACACCTATGCGCTGGAGCAGCGGCAGCAGCGTTCCAAGTTCCTGGAAGCGTTATCGAAGTTCAAGGAGGGCGAGCCGCAGCTCGTAACCCTGGGTGCCAGCCTGACCACATTGCAGACCACCCTGCCTCCCCTCGTAAAAGCGTACACCGAGAAATATCCGGCAGCCGAGCTGAAGCTCATCACCGGGAAGACCCATGAGATGGTTACCGCTGTCAGCGAAGGCAAATGCGATGTCGCCATCATCGCCTCCCAGGTCCGGGAGCCGGGGCTGCGCTGCATCCCGCTGTTCGAGGACCAGCTCCGGCTGGTCGTCTCCGAGCAGCATCCGCTGACCCTGACGCCGCGGCTCACCATGGAGCATCTCTCCCGGCTGCCGATGATTCTTTTCTCCAAGGGAACCTGGTACCGCCGGACGACAGATGATCTGTTCCAGCGCTGCGGGGTGGATCCCGATGTACGGATGGAGATCGATTCCTTCGAGGCCATCGTCCGTCTGCTGCCCACCATCAAAGCTGCGGCCCTGCTGCCGAATTCGTATCTTCGCCCGGAGCTGCTGAACGGCGGGGGACTGGTCTCCCTGCACATCAAGGAGCTGGAGCAGACGCAGCGGACCACTTGCCTCATCTACCAGAGCAGCGGCGGACTCAGTACGGCAGCGCGCTGCCTGGTGCAGGTGACGGAGGATGTCTTCCTAAACAGCCGCGAGTAGCGGCGGGGAACACAGCAATCACCCGGCAAGCCTCCGTAATGCTACGGATCGGCCTGCCGGGTGAGGATACTGCCGGGTAATTTTTTTGCTATACTAAGCCAGACTTACACAAGATTAACGGAACTTGCCTGCATCAATTGCCGCCTGCTTCTCATCCAGAATCTCCTGGTAGCCTGCCTCCAGATACGTCTTCTTGGCGGCTTCATACGTAGCATCGAATTCAGCTTCTGGAGCGAGCACCACCTTCACGTACAGCTCCTGGAACAGCGTATTCAGATCGGCCTTGTATTCGTTCACCTTCTCCAGCACCACATTGAACAGGGCATCCGGTGTACGGAATTCGGCAACCTCGTCATAATACTTCACCAGATCATCCGCCAGCGGCTCATAACCGGCCGGTGCCCAGTTGCGCAGGTTGGCCTTGCGGGTCTTGGCTTCATCCGGGTACTGGGCAATTTCTGTCACCAGACCCCAATAGTCCTTGTTATTGTTCTGTGCCAGCACCGCTTCGCCCTTATAATCCGGATTCTTCAGCGCAATGCCGTCTGCGTCAAGCGTATAGTTCTCCCCTTCGATCCCGTTCTGGAACTTGAACAGGTTCTCCGGCTGGCTGAGCCATTCCAGATACATCCATACCGCTGCGCGTTCTTCAGGCGTAGACTCATAGTTAATCCCCATAATGAAGCCGAACGGCCAGTAAGCGCGTCCTTGAGGCTTATTGCCTTCCGGAACTCCCGCATACGGCGGCACTACCGCAAATTCAGCATCCGGGTTATTCTGCAGCGTAGCCGCAAAGACATCGGTGTTGTTCGCCAGATAGAAGCCGAAGTTGCCGGTTTTGCCTGCCACAAATTCAGCCTTAATCTTCGGTTCATCGTTACGCAGATAGAATTCCTTATCAATCAGGCCATTGTTATACTGATAATTGAGGTTACGCAGGTAAGCCTCAGTCTCCTCTGTAGTCAGATCGGCCACGCTGAGATCGGAATACAGCGCACGATATTTCGCATCCACCGGCCATTTACGGAACGGATAGTTGAAGTTGAAGAAGTTCTGCAGCAGATTGCCGCCGCTTACCCCGAGCCCGGCTTCCTTCCACTTGGCCAGCATCTCGTTATACTTCTCCAGCGAGGTCAGATCCTCAACCTTCATGCCTACCTTTTCCACCCAGTCCTTGCGGATAATGTTGACGAAGTTGTCCGCTTCAGGACGCGCAGCGAAGAAGAAGGTCTTCTGATCATCCACGGTACCATACTGTTCAATCGTCTCACCCATACTTTTCCAGTAGGTCGGCGCATAATTCTGAATCTCTGCATAGTCGAGCGGCTGCATCACATCCTCACCATAATAAGTAAGCGCTTGCGGCATATCATAGTGGAAAATAATATCCGGAGCCTTGTGCGAAGCCAGCAGCTGTTCGAAATCCGTTACTTCCTTGGAGCGGGTGATCGGCACATAATTAACCTCTATATTATATTTGTCGCCGAACTCCGCCTGCACCCAGCGGGTATAATAGTTATCGGACACGTTCCAGCCTTCATAGGCACGCTCATAGACCGGAATGTCGAGCGAGACTTTTTTCTCGAAGCCCTTGGAATAATCAGGATAGGCTCCTTCGGCTTGGTTCGTAGCAGCGGCTGTCTCGGCCGGCTTACTGCTGGATTCGGCTGTATCCTTGGTGTTATTTCCCCCGGAACACCCGGCCAGCAGGCCGGCCGTCATGACGGATGCCATCATTAACGAATACACGCTTCTTTTACTCATCGCAATTCCCCCATTTTTTGAATTTTCGTGATTCCAAAGAATGACTATATACCAGGGACGCAGGATTACTCCTTGACGGCTCCAAGCATAACACCTTGAACGAAGTATTTCTGGACGAACGGATACACACAGAGGATAGGCAAGGTAGCGAATACAACGACTGACGCCTTCAGAACTTCGGGATTGCTGAGCTGCACCTGGCTGGCCTCCAGCTGAAAGCTTTCACTTGCCTGAATGACCAGATAATACAGCTTGAGCTGAAGCGGCCGGAGCGAGGTCTCGTGCTTGATATAGAACAATGCGTCCTGATAAGCATTCCAGCGTCCCACTGCATAGAAGAGAGCGAGTGTCGCCATAATCGGCTTGGATAAAGGCAGCACAATGCTGAACAGAATCCGGAAATGCCCGGCACCGTCGATCCGCGCAGACTCTTCCAGACTTACGGGAATCCCGTGCGTTAGAGAAGTCTTCATAATCAGCAGATTGAAGGCACTGAAGGAGAGGGGCAGCACCAGTGACCAGATGGTATCCATCAGCCCCAGATTATTGATGTTCATATAGTCGGGAATGATGCCCCCGCTGAAATACATGGTGAACAGGAAGATGAAGGTGATCACCCTGCGGCCCTTGAACTGGGTTCGGGACAGCGGGTAGGCGGCGCAGATGGTCAGGATCATGCCCAGAATGGTGAACAGCACCGTCACGATGACCGAGATATACAGGGAACGGAGGATACTGGCATCCGCGAAGATTTTTTTATACGCTTCAATGGTGAAGCCCTGCGGCCACAGAAAGACCTTGTTGGCAATGACGAAGGAGTCAGAGCTCAGCGATTTCGATACGACATGAATGAACGGCAGCAGGCAGATCAATGAGATGATAATAATGACGAGGCGGATCAGCGTTTCCCAGATATCGATACGTGCTTTATGGGGTGCGGCAGTGCCTCCGGCAATTGCTTTCATGGTTCCTCTCCTTTCTACAAAATCCCATCCTCGCCAAGCTTCTTGGCTACGCGGTCCGCGGAAATGACCAGAATAATCCCGATGACGGACTGGAATAATCCGATGGCGGTCGCCCGGCTGAAATTACCACTCTCAATCCCCCAGCGGTACACCAGAACGGGAATGGTGGTGGTGAATTCCGTGGTGGCCTTGTTCTGGAGCGCGTATATCCGCTCGAAGGAGCCGTCCATTACTTTGCCCAGCGCCATAATCAAGAGCGTCACAATCGTTGCCCGGATCGATGGAAGGGTGATATTCCATACCTTTCTCCAGCGGCCTGCCCCGTCCACCGTAGCCGCTTCATACATCTCAGGGTTGATGCCGCTCATCGCCGCCAGGTAGATAATCGTGCCCCAGCCCATGCTCTGCCAGACCCCGATCACGAGATAGCTAATGAGCCAATTCGTATCCTGCTGCAGGAACGGAATCCGGGTGCCTCCCATCAGCTCTATGAGGTTATTGACAACGCCGCCCCCCTCACTGAGGAGCTGATACGCGATGGCTCCGATAATGACCCAGGAGAGGAAATGGGGCAAATACAGCACCGTCTGATTGATTCTTTTGAACCGTACACTCTTGATCTCGTTCAGCAGCAGAGCCAGCACAATCGGCATCGTGAAGCTGAAGCACAGGTCAAGCACGTTCAGCAGCAGAGTGTTGCGGACGGCCCGGATGAAATCAGGCTTGGCGAACAGGTCCTGGAAGACCTGCAGCCCGGCCCATTCACTGCCCCAGAAGCCTCTGGCGATCTTATAGTCCTTGAAGGCGATTACAAGTCCGGTCATGGGCAAATATTTGAATACGATGACAAAAGCCAGCGGAAGCATCACCAGCAGATAGAGCTGCCAATCCCGCTGTAAATAATAGCTGAACCCCTGTTTCCTTCTTAATAAAGGACTGTGATTCGTTTGTGAAGCGCTTGCAGCTTTCAACATATTCACCTCCTGCCTTGAATTCTTCTTGCCGGCTTCCGGCTCGTGTTCTCCGGCCTGGCTCCTATGCTACCGCCTTTGCCGGGTCTTGAATATCATGAGTATTGATGATCACCTATCACAATTGATTGCCAATGGATTACCGCCCGGCCCTCCAGGCCTCAGCCGCAGGAGAATAATCAAAACTGATAGGCATTCCCAAAATTAATAAAGCGCTTTCAATTAGGAGAGCAGGTACAAGTCGGATAGAAAGGCATGGCGAGGGATGGGGCCGGGGGAGATTGGAGTGATTGGGGCGATGAGGGAGCGATCAAGGAGCGATGATAGCTAACAGGGAGCGATTCGGGAGCTATGAGAGCTATCAGGAATGATTAGGGAGCTACTGTTGCTCACCCCGCCCGCTTTTACTAATATAGATTTGAACACTCCTACTTTCCACGAACTCAGGGGCACTTGTGCTCTTCATTTACTCAGTTGGCCAACTTTTCTGAAATTCAGGGGCACTTATGCTTCTCATCCGCTCACTTTCGGCTCCATCAGAGGGATTTATCCCTTTCATTTCCGCATCCAGCTCACTTTCAGCACTATCAGAGGGATTTATCCCTTTCTTTTCCGCATCCAGCCCACTTTCGGCTCCATCAGAGGGATTTATCCCTTTCTTTTCCGCATCCAGCTCACTTTCGGCACCACCAGAGGGATTTATCCCTTTCTTTTCCGCATCCAGCCCACTTTCGGCATCACCAGAGGGATTTATCCCTCTCATTTCCACCGCCTGCCCACTTTCCACCGACAAGCCGAAAAACCAAGATCCTTGAAACGAGATACCGGTCCGCCGGGGATGGGTTTCTAATGGTTTCTACGGGTTTCCATGAGCTTTTATGGGCTTTTATGGGCTTTTATGGGCTTTTATGGGCTTTTATGGGCTTTTATGGGCTTTTATGGGCTTTTATGGGCTTTTATGGGCTTTCATCACCATCTATGAGCTTCTAAGAACTCTTGCTCTTAGCCGATTTGTAGCCGCTCGGCGGCATGCCTTCATACTTGCGGAAAAAGCGGTTGAAGCTCTGCACATTGGCGTAACCGACCTCTGCGGCAATCTGCTTGATCGTCAGCCCCGAATCCAGCAGCAGCTCCTTGGCCTGCTCGATCCTTAGCTGGTTGACGAAATCAATCATACTGCTGCCGATCTGCTCATAGACAAGCTTGCGCATATAGGAGTAGCTGATGCCTATCTGCTTGGCCATGTCCTCGAAGATGATCTCTTCGCGGTAGTGCTGCTTCAGGTACTCCATGATCCGCTGCGCATAATTGGTCTCATGGGTGCTGCGGTCCAGGCTCTGTACAATCTCACAGTAAAAATCATACAGGTACTCCTCCAGCTCATCCAGCGTATCCATCGCGGCGAGAATCGAATACACGTTGCCCCGGCCCATAATCATCCTTCCAGTTCCGAGGTGGTTCTCCCGGAGATGCTTGATCGTCGCGCCCATCAGCTGATGATAGATGAACATAATATTATCGTAGGAGATATGTTCCTCTGCGGAGATCTGGCTGCGGATGCTCTGCAGCTCCTTGAAGATTCCCACCAGGTCGCCGGCATCCAGGAAATTCAGAATTCGCCGCTCGCTACTCTCAGAGTCAACATACTTGCGGCTGTTATCCTCCCCGTCGTGCCAGTACATGATGCTTCCGGCCCCCTTGATCATCCTGCGCTTAATCACCTCCATCGCCTCGAACAGCCGCAGCGCCACCCTCTCCGGAGCATCCGTCCGCTCACTCACCCCAATCGTGACCGAATGCTCCAGCAGCTCAAGAGACTGATCGCGGATCTCCTCCAGCGCCTGATGAATCAGAGTACTATGCGCCTCCCCCTCCTCCGGGGCAAAGTTCAGTACAATCACTGTGCAGCCCTCATTATGGTAGACACAGCGGGCCACCACCCCCTCAGCGAAAACATTCTCATACTTGGCACTCAGCAAATACCGGTGATAACTGCGCGTCTCCACATTGGTATGGCCCACGTATCTTCTATATTGGTCGATGGAGACCACCACCACTCTGTAACAGGCATGCGGAAAAACCTCCGTAATCCGCGGCGGAATCTCACCGCGCAGCAGACGGTGCACGGCCAGACTGCGGGTATCCTGTTCGCGCTCCTGCAGCAGCTGGAACAGACTCTCTTCCTCCTCCTGCATCCGTTTGAAGGCCAGATCCAGGAAGGCCAGCTCATTCTTGTTCACTACGCCCAGATCCAGCTTCGAGCGCATCGTCTGCACCAATTGCCTCAGGGGCCTGGATAGCCAAGTGGCAAGAAAGATGGCCAGCAGCGTCCCCAGTACAATGATCGCCCCCGTCAGCAGAATAATATTTCCCTGCATCTCCCGGGACTTGGTCATTAGCTCATCCATGGAGCTCCAGCTGACATTCCACCACCCGGACAAGGAGGAGCGGCTCCAGGCATACACCGTCCGTTTGCCCTCCAGCTTGCGGAAGGTGTAGCCTTCACTGGCTTCCTGATTCAGAATCTCCTGTAAGAACGGCAGCTTACGGCTGTCGGAGAGCAGCATGGACCGGTCATTGAAGGAGATCACCGTACCCGCAGCGTCCAGCAGCAGGTAGTTGCTCTCACCCACCTCGGTAGCATGCAGATATTTGCCGATCTGGCTCTCCTTCATGTTGACGACAATCACTCCCCGGGTGGTGGTGGACAGGCGGTTGAGCGGGTACACATAAGACACCACATTCTCGCCCGACGCAAGCTTACGGGGCACCCATACCCCGCTGATCCCCCTGCGCCCCTTAAGCGCTTCTGTGATCCATCCGATAGGCTCATAGCGGGCAAGCGTCGTGATGCTGCTGTCGGTAGAGAAGACATAATCGGAATCCTCCAGGACAAAGAATGAAGAGTACACACCATCCACCCGGCGGTTCAGGTTCAGCAGCTCCTTGGTCACGGACAGCGCCAGACTTACATTGTTATAGTTGGCGTTAATCTCATCGTAGGTCTCAAAGCTGCGGATGCGGTCAAAAATATTCGTCGCCGCCAGACGCGATGTATCCTGGGCCAGATTGGCCAGCGCGTTCTCGTTCAGCCTGCGGTTGGCATTAAGCCCGGCCAGCGTGGATTCCCCGATAGCCGCTTCAGAATTCTGTATAATCTGTGACCCGCTGTACCAGGTCAGGACTGCTGTAGGAATAGCCATAATGCAGAATAGAATCAACGCCAGCTGCAGGATCATCGGTGTTTTTTTCATCACATATCCCCCTAAGCATTTCTATGTTACCGCTTACAATATTTTTATTTTATCATTTCAGGATACATTTTACATATGTGTATAGGAAAATTTTTCAACCCCCGCGCGGCATGTTACAGGCTGATGTGCAGGCGTTCTAATGTGCGGCTGCAGGCTTACGCCGAAACAGCAAAAACGCCTGGATGCATTGCCATCCGGGCGTTTGTAGCTTTCTTTTATCGGGATAGGCTGGCTGGCAGGAAGTCCTTACTCCGCATTCACCGCTTCATCCTCGAACTCCTCGATGCTGTCGTTGGAGCCGATCACCACCATGATGTCTCCCTGATGCACATGATCATGCGCGGTCGGGGCAACGATGATGCCATCCTCGCGGTTCAGGGCAATGATGCTGCAGCCGTATTTGGCGCGGGTGTTCAGCTCAGAGAGGCTTTTGCCGTTCATGCAGGCGGGCACCGTCAGCTCAACGACCTTGTAATCCTTGGAGATCTCGATATAATCGAGCAGATTCGGCGTCACCAGCTGATGAGCCACGCGGATACCCATATCCCGCTCCGGGAAAATCACCCGGTCTACACCCAGCTTCGACAGCGCGCGGCCATGCAGAATGGAGATGGCTTTGCCGACCACCTGCTTGACGCCCAGCTCCTTCAGCAGAATCGCGGCCAGAATACTCCGCTCCATATTATCGCCGATCGCCACAATGCCGCAGTCAAAGTTACGCACCCCGAGGGAGCGCATAATCCCTTCATCCGTAGCATCCGCCATGACTGCATGCGTCAGCCGTCCGGTCATCTCCTCCACCCGCTCCTCCTGGTGGTCAATGCCAAGCACCTCGTAGCCCATGGACATCAGCTCCAGCGCCAGACTTGAGCCGAAGCGGCCCAGGCCGATTACAACAAACTGCTGTGGTTTCATGACTTGATTCCCCTATCCAATTATCATTTTGCCTTCCGGATATTTATATAATGGTTTACCCTGTCTCGGACCGAGCGCATACGCCAGCGTCAGCAGTCCCAGCCGTCCGGCGAACATGGTCAGGCAGATCAGGATCTTGCCGACCTGCGTCAGCTCCGGGGTCAGTCCCAGACTCAGTCCGACATTGGCAAACGCTGAGATCGTCTCGAACAGAATCATCAGATACGGCAGCCCCTCGGTAGTCGAGAGCATCATCGAGACCGTAACGATCAGCAGCAGCGCCAGCAGCGTAATGGTCAGTGCCTTGAACACGCGCTCCTGAGCCAGCCGGTAACGGAACAGCACGATGTCTTCGCGGCCGCGCAGCATGGAGATGACAGCTCCGATCATCAGCGTGAAGGTTGTGGTCTTAATTCCGCCGCCGGTAGAACCGGGGGAAGCCCCGATGAACATCAGAATCACAATGAAGAACTGTGTGGCCTGACGCAGTCCCGTGATATCCAGCGTGTTGGCCCCTGCCGTACGCGGTGCCACCGATTGGAACAGGGAGGCCCATAGCTTGCTCCCAAGGTTCAGCGGTCCCAGGGTCCGCGAATTGGTGAACTCGAAGATGAAGATGACCACCATTCCGGTCACAATCAGTCCGGCTGTCATCGACAGCACCACCTTGCTGTGGAGCGACAGCCGGCGTGTGCGGCGGTATTCGGCCAGGTCGGAGATGACGATGAAGCCGATTCCCCCGGAGATGATCAGGAACATAACGACCAGGTTAATGACAGGGTCTCCGACATAGCTGATTAAGCTATGATCATGCCCGCCGAACAGATCGAATCCGGCGTTATTGAACATCGACACCGCGTGGAACACCCCGTAGTAGACCGCGCGGCCCAGCGGCATATCCACCGCCCAGCGGATGGACAGGAGAAGCGCTCCCGCAGCTTCAATAACCAGGGAATAGAGCAGCACCTTGCGGATCAGCCGCACAATCCCTTCCATCGAGCTCTGATTCATGGCTTCCTGAAGAATCAGCCGGTCACGCAGTGAGATTCTGCGCCTGAACACCAGCGCAAACAGCGTGGCCATGGTCATGAACCCGAGCCCGCCAATCTGGATCAGCACCAGAATGACCGCTTGTCCGAAGCCCGTAAGATGGGTACCGGTATCCACTACAGCCAGTCCAGTCACACAGGCGGCAGAGGTGGCCGTGAACAGCGCGTCCATGAAGCGGAGCGGCTGACCGGGTACGCTGGATACCGGAAGCATAAGCAGCAACGTGCCGATGAAGATAACCGCAGCAAAACTCAGCACCAGGATTTGCGGAGGAGCCAGCTTCAGGAATCGGAAGCCGGTGATCTTGGAAGACGGTGACGCCAAACTTCTCATCCTTTCAGGGTTCCATATTAGAAGTTACGAATCGGTCAGTATCAGATAAGCATACAAAATTATATACGTTATTGCCTAACTTCACAAAGACTCATTTTGATAAGAAGACAAAAATAACAAGCCTTTAAGCATAAGCCGGGACTTCTTCACGTAAAAGGATAATAAGGCATTTCTTTGTACCTGCCCGGCATGTAATACTATAATGGATGGATGAGAGCATTTTATTTCAAGGAGGCGTTCCATGAATCCCGTCGGCCAGCCCCTGCACCAGCGGCCCCTTACTACCAAACTTATCCTTGCCGGAATTCTCGGACTCATTCTATTTGTCATGTTCCAGATCGCTCCCCAGCTCCTCTCCAGTTCAGACGGGGATACAGCCATTCTCAGCAAAAGCGAAATCCGGGAGAAGGCCGCCGCCTTCGCCGCCGGGCAGCTCGGCTATGAAGCCGCAGCCGGAGATGAATGGGTGATCCTGTACAAGACGGACTCTTCCTTCTACGGCTATATGTCCCGTGAGAAGCTGCTTCCGGACTATTCCAAGAATAAGCTGGACCAGCGTTATCCGTTCGATGTGTACCATGCGGTGCTCTATACGTCCGGAGAGGCGGCAGCCCGGCTGGCAGTCGATCTCAATATGTATACCGGCAAGCCTGTGGCTTTTGCTGTTGGCGCCGATGCCGATGCTGCGTCCGGGCTGAATTACGGGGAGCGGCCCACGGCGGCAACCAAACGTACCGATCCTGCCAATCCTGTAAGCAGCATTCCGGAGCTGAGCCTGGAGGCAAAAGAGAGGCTCGCCCTTCCCTGGCTGAAGCTATGGGGGGCCAATCCTGCCAAGCTGAAGATTGAGGCTAACCTTGAGGGATACGGGCTTGTCTATTCCGACAACTCCGTCACCATAGGTGAATTACCGCTTAAGTACCAATTCAATTATCTGAACGGCGAGGTCTCGTACTTCCGCGCCGGATTCTCGGCTCCTGCCTGGCATGATACTTATGTGGACGGGCAGACCTCGCTTGCCAAGAAGCTCACCTTGTTCGGCTACGGCCTGCCTACCCTGCTGCTCGGCATCCTGGCGATGATCTACGGCATTCTGCGCAGGAAGCATACTTCCTGGAAACGCGGAATTTTCCTGAGCTCCGTCCATTTCCTGATCATGATGGTCAGCAGCTACAATGTGGTATCCGAATCCGGCAGCGGCGGCGCTGAGGCAAGAGTTACAGCAGTAGTCATGTTCATCATCTACGTTCTGTACAGTCTGCTGATGTCGCTCCTGCTCTACTTCTCTCTGGTCGGAGGGGACGGCTTGTGGCGCTCTGAGGAGAAGCTGAATCCTTGGCCCCGGGCCTCGGAGCCCGGCTACGGCCACTATGTACTGAAGAGTATTCAGGCTGGTTATATCTGGGCCTTCATCCTACTTGGCGTACAGACCGTCATGTTCATTATTCTGTCCTATACGCTGGATAACTGGTCCACCACTGACGCCAGCCAGTCGCCTTACAATATGAAATATGCCTGGCTGCTGCCGATTGTAGCCTGGCTGGCCGGGCTCTCGGAAGAGGCGGTCTACCGTCTGTTCGGTATCCGAATGCTGAAGAAGCTGGTCAAGAATACGCTCATCGCTTCACTGATCACGACCCTGATCTGGGCACTCGGACATACGCTCTACCCGATCTATCCCGTCATCTCACGGCCGATTGAGCTGACGGTCATCGGTCTTCTGTTCAGCTATATTTTCATCCGGTACGGGTTCATCGCGGTGATGTTCAGCCATGTGGTATTCGACAGCATCCTGATGGGCGCGACACTGATCTTCATGCAGGATAAGGTGAATATCGGCGCTGGCATCGTGACCATCATCCTGCCGTTCATCGTCGGTTATCTGGTGTATCGCTTCAACCCTCCACGGGAGCCGAAGCAGGCCCAACCGAATCCTACTCCATAAACACCAGAAGCGGCTGCGCCTCCTCCTCCGGGATAGCGCAGCCGCTTCTGTATTGTTATGCTGTCCAGACTGACTTGTGCATTCTGTGCATTAATAGACGGACAATTCCCATAAAGAGTAGCCATATTGTGTGCCGCGCTGCGTCCCGTTCACTTTCACGTACCGCGCACTGACCGGGGTGAAGCTGATATCGTCGATGTCCCCATCCCCGGTCGTTGTGGAATAGGCCGTTGTCCAATTCGTGCCGTCTGCTGACGTCTCAATGGTGTAGGCTTTGGCGTACGCGCCCTCCCAGTTCAGCAGCACACGGCTGACCGTCTGGGCAGAGCCGAGATCCACCTGAATCCACTGCGGATCACTGAAGTCCGACTCCCAGCGGGTGCCAAGATCTCCGTCCACAGCACCGGCTGCGGGCTGCTTCGGATTCTCCGAAGCGGTCACCGCCTTGTTCAGCGCAAGGTTCACAGTTGGCGTTGTGCCGCCGGAAATCACCTGCTGCACCGAAGCATCATTATATCCGGCCGCAGTGACTGTAATCGTGTAAGTTTTCCCTGCAGGGAACAGCGCAGGGTTCAGGGTGATTGTACCGGCTGCCACGGTAACATTCGCTGCCGCTGCTGCCACTCCATCCACCCTCACCGCAGTAATTGCATTTCTCCAGGCCGCATTCTCCGTGAACGTCAGCTCAATCGGCTGGCCTGCTGCGTTCCCGGTGGTATCGGCTGTCAGGGCAGGCGGAGTAAGCGGTGTTACAGCGCTGCCGCTGCCGTACACCTCCAGTTCCCATAAGGAATACCCGTACGGTGTACCGCGCTCTGTGCCATTAACCTTCACATACCGCGCGCTGACCGGGGTGAAGCTAATGTCATCGATGTCCCCGTCTCCGGTTGTTGCCGAATAGACCGTTGCCCAGTTCGCTCCGTCTGCCGACGTCTGGATCGAGTAGGCTTTGGCGTACGCGCCCTCCCAGTTCAGCAGCACACGGCTGACCGTCTGGGCAGAGCCCAGATCCACCTGAATCCACTGCGGATCGCTGAAGTCTGATTCCCAGCGGGTGCCCGGGTTCCCGTCCACAGCTGCGGCAGCGGGCTGCTTCGGATTCTCCGAGGCAGTCACCGCCTTGTTCAGCGCAAGGTTCCCTGTCGGCGTTGTGCTGCCGGTAATCACCTGCTGCACCGAAGTATCGGTATATCCGTCTGCCGTCACTGTAACCGTGTAAGTTTTTGCCGTGGGGAACAGCGCGGTGTTCAGCGTGATTTTACCGGCTTCCACCGTATAATTCGCTGCCGTTGCTGTCACTCCATCCACCTTCACTGCAGTGATTGCATTTCTCCAGGCCGCATTGTCCGTGAACGTCAGCTCAATCGGCTGGCCGGCTGCGTTCTGAGTGGTATCGGCTGTCATGGCAGGCGGAGTAAGCAGCGTATCCGTGGTGACCTTCGTCGGGTCCACCTTCACCAGCTTCTTGGCTTCGACTACAGCCGAGCCTGTCACTCCTCCGCTGTTGCGGAACGTAACGGTTATGGCCGCATTCGTCGGATTCCAGACCAGCGCGCGGTAGGCGGAACCTTTTTTATATACCGTTGCACTGTAGCCGTTCTCCGCCCAAATGTCCTTGGTGCGTGATCCAAGTGTGGCCATATTGTGCACGAACCAGTACGTGTTGTACAATTCGTTCTGCTGCGGCAGTGCCGGATTCCATTTATTCAGCACCGCCTGCGGATCGCTCAGCGCCTGGATCGGCCAGACAATATGGTACCAGTCCGGTTCCGGCCCGCCGTTATCGGCCACGAAGCCGCTGTATAATCCAGCCGCCTTAGCCGTATCGAACCCGTAGCTGGTTAAATATTCTGCTGTAGGCAGCCAGTGGATGCCATAGACATACACCGGATTCCCGTTGAAAAAGGTGCCGAAGAAATTCGAGCTTCCGTAAATCTGGCCCACCGTTTTATGCGTATAGCCCGGCAGCCAGTTATCCTGGTCGTAGTTGAACCAGTACTGCTGTACTGCTCTAAGCTCCGTCGTGAAGCCCATAATGGACGCATCGCGGAAGGCTGTATTGCCGGTCAGCGTGCTCCACATATATTGGCCGACCCAGCCGAACAGCGATTCCCCTGCTGCTTCCTGGTTATTGCCGCTGTCATTGTCCGCATACCCGCCGGCCCAGGAATGACCTTCATACGGGTCGAAGTTGCGGAAGTACGGGTACTTAGGGTCTGTCTTCGACGGATTGGCATAATCCCGGATCAGCTCATCGACCATTCCGCTGAATTTATTTCTGAAGTCGGTATCATAGGTGGCGAGCACGGCCGATGCAAAAACATAATAGCCATACGTAAAATGATGGTCCGTGATGCCGGAGTTCGCACCGAACTCGCTGTTTTTATAGATCAATGTTCCCCAGTCAGAGTTGTAGTCGAAATAATAATCGGTTTCCCCCGAGGTGTACGTATACCAGTCTGTAAGCACCGTCTTCATCCGGGAGAGGAACAGATTCTTGTAGCTCTCATTGCCGATCTGATCGGCGATCAGCACACCCATGGCCAGCGGATGCAGCTTCTTGCCCTGCCAGTACGCATCGGCCTGCATCAGATTGGTGGCAGTGTCCGTATCCAGCAGCGCCAGGTAATTCAGCAGATCCTGACGGGAATAGGTAGAATCGCCCGGCTCGGTGAACTGCGGCACAATGCCGTGGAATTTATCCGTAGTGGCGAACGAATTGCCCTCTGTCACCTTCATCGTTCCGCGGATGGACGGGAAGGAGACAGCGGTCAGCGGTGTTGTGGTCACCTTCCACTGGTGGGGAAGCTGGGCCATCAGCGTGGTATTCGGGAAGCCTGAACGCTTGAGTTCTGTTACCGCATTGAAGGTAGTTGTGACATCTGAGGTCGTCTCGTTGAAGGTATAGGCCACCTTCGTGTCCGTCACGAAGGCATAGCCGTGCTGGTAGAAATAATTCAGATTGGACGGTGCCGGAAGAGCCGACAGGGACAGGTAATTCTGGCCTCCTCCCAGCTGAATTTTGAGCTTGGCGCCGACCCGCTTGAAGGTTGTACCGGCCGGAGCATACAGCCCATAGTGTCTGGTTACCATTTCAGGCGTTGGCGCCCCGTTGGAATTGGTAACCGCAATGCCGATATGGTCTGCAGTCACGGTGTCGCCGTCTGCAGCCAGAATCGTAGTATTGCTGTCATTAAAGAAGCGGGCCCCGGCGGGCAGATACACTTCAGGACTGGACGGATCACTGAACTGCGAGTAGAGGTAAGGCGAGCCTTTGACAAACGTTGTCTTCAGCTTCTCCGCAGCGCCATCGCTTAACACCGCAGTCGCCGACCAGTCGCCGTAACCGGTAATCCGGTTCGACATCCCCGAAGTATTAATGTTGCCGGCCATCAGGAACAGGTCCGGGCTTCCCGCCGCTTCCTGCGCCTTGCCGTCGGCGCTTAAGTAGCCTGCACCCGGATTCAGAATGCTGAGGCCCTGCTTGGTATATTTCGATTTGAGCGGAAGCGTGATAATGCCGTTGCCGAGCTGATTGATCATAATGGACTGCCACCAGTCATTGGAAGGCAGCGGCGCAGTCAGCGCATCCGATTTGTACAGCGGATATTTAGGCTGGGGAACCGAGAGGTCATTCGCGGCATGGCTGCCTTGGCCTACGGGTACTGTGGTCAGTGTAGGCAAGGCCGGAATGTTATAGACCGGCTTGGGATCGCCTGCCACATAATCATAGGCCTGGAATTCAAAGATCGAGTACCCGAAGGAGGTGGCTCTGCTGATGCCCTTCATCCGCAGATAGCGGCCGCTGGCATAGACCGGCAGATTAAGTGTGCCGCCGTCGCCGTGCAGCTCCCGGTATACCGTAGTCCATGTGCTTCCGTCATTGGAAACCTGAATATCATAGATCCGGCCGGCAGCGGCCTCCCAATTAATGACCACCCGGCCCAGCGTACGTACGCTGCCCAGATCAACGCTCAGCCATTCATTATCGGTCGCGTTGGAAGACCAGCGTGTGTTCAGGTTGCCGTCTACCGCCAGTGCCGGCAGGGTAGAGCCGACAGGGAGATAGTCGGCCACCTGATAGGATGAAGCCGTCGCGGGCTTGTTCAAGGCCACATTCGGCCCGAGAACGACCGGAGGAGGATTAACGCCGCCGGTGCCGTAGACCTCGAACTCATAGAGGGAAATGCCGTATTGCGTCAGGATTCGCTCTGTGGCGAATACCCGGACATAACGGCCGGTGCCGCTGAGTGTAATGTCATCCACACCGCCGTCTCCAGTAGATGTGGAATAGATATCACTCCAATTCAATTCATCTGCGGATACCTGGATCTTGTAAGACTTGGCGTAAGCCCCTTCCCAGCGGAGCACAACGCGGTCTACCGTTGCAGTTGCCCCGAGATCCACATAAATCCAGTTCGGGTCCGTCCCCCATGAACTGCTCCACCGGGAACCTGTATTGCCGTCCACCGCCAGATCCGGGGTATTATTGCCCTCCGTGCCCGATGCATACGCGGGCCGGTCTGTGGAGAGCAGATAAGAGTCCGCGGCATATGCCCGTCCGGGCGGAAGAACCTGCACGAGACTCAGCAGCATGACGATGCTTAGAATAAGAGCGGTCCCGCTGATTCCCCTCTTGCGTCTTACAGATTTTGAATATACCATTCCCTTTATCCTCCTCTTTACGATTGGATTGCAGCTCTTCAGCCTGTAAACCTGACTTTTTCCGGAGTCCATTTCCCGGAGTCTGCATCAGCCCCTTACCCTGGTTCTGGAAGTCCACACCTTTCAGACAAGCGCTTTCATAGATTCATAATAAGCGTACCCCTTACCGAAACCGGTTGCAATTGGTAAAAGCGACGATTTATGCAAAATATGAAGATTTGTCTAATTGTGCAGCGACAGATTACGGAACTTCACCCCATTTGCTCATTATGTTCGGTTTTCCGCACACATTGGCCTTCCGGGAATGTAGCGGGATTTCTGAGTATACCATCCATTCCTGACCACAACCAAAGAAGCCGGCCCACATGGGGCCGGCCTCTGTTCCGTTACCGTTCAACTCTATTTTAGATTGACGGCTCCTCATCCTTCAGCGCCTCCAGAATCTGACCGGCCAGCTTCTCGCCGATGGACAGCACCTTGAAATCCTCGATGGAGGCTTCCTTGATCTTCTTGAGCGAGCCGAAATGCTTCAGCAGCAGCTTCCGGCGCTTATCCCCGATGCCCGGAATCGAATCGAGCTTCGAGGTGACCATTGACTTGCCGCGCTGCTCCCGGTGGAACGTGATCGCGAAGCGGTGAACCTCATCCTGGATACGCTGCAGCAGGTAGAACTCCTGGCTGTCTCTGGCGAGCGAGACCGGCTCGGCGGAGTCGCCGACCAGCAGTTGGGCGGTTCTGTGCTTGTCATCCTTGACCAGACCGCAGACGGGAATGAATAACCCCAGCTCATTCTGCAGAATATCAATCGCCGAAGAGATCTGGCCTTTGCCTCCATCGACTACGATCAGATCCGGCTGCGGCAGATTCTCCTTCAGCACCCGTTCATAACGCCGCCGGATCACCTCGCGCATCGTCTCATAATCATCCGGCCCCTGTACGGTGCGGACCTTATACTTACGGTACTCTTTGCGGGCGGGCTTGCCATCGATGAAAACCACCATGGCTGAGACCGGATTGGCCCCCTGGATATTCGAGTTATCGAACGCTTCGATCCGGTTCAGCGAGTCCAGCCCCAGGCTCTGCCCCAGACTGCTGGCCGCCCCGGAGGTGCGCTCCTCGTCCCGCTCGATCAGGCGGAACTTCTCATTCAGCGCGACCCGGCTGTTCTGGCAGGCCATGCCGATCATCTGCTTCTTCAGCCCGCGCTGCGGCACCAGCACCTTAATGCCCAGCCATTCCTGCAGGGCGGCTGCGCCTCCGGCCGCATCTACGGTCCCTTCGGCAGCCGCCTCCTGCTCTGCCTGCTCCTGCACAGCTTCGGCAGCCGTGGAGAGATCAGCCGCAAGCATCTGACCAGCGGCGTCCAGCTCGCGCAACTCCTCTCCGGCCTCCGTCTCGTCCTCTGCGCCCAAGGCAGCCATCAGCGCCTGTCCGCTCGGCATTCCTACAGCCTCCGGTCCGCCGCTTCCCTGACCGCCGGCGCTGCCTGCTTCCGGCGGAAGCATTCCGGCGCTGGCCATATCCGGCAGCAGGATTTCCTGCGGCAGCGCGGGATTGTCGCTGTAATACTGCGTCACATAAGACATGAAGTCACTGTACGCCTCTCCGTAGAACGGAAAAGCCGACGAGTGGCGCTGAATCATTTTCCCCTGCCGCATGTACAGGATCTGCACACACATCCAGCCCTTGTCTACCGCATAGCCGAAGACGTCGCGGTCCTTGGTATCGGCTGTATTGATCTTCTGCTTCTCCATCACGGCATCGATGTGCTGAATCTGGTCGCGCAGCTCCTTGGCCCGCTCGAAATACAGCTCCTCGGCCGCCTCCTGCATCTTCTTCTGCAGATCCTTCTTCACCGCATCATGTCCGCCCCCGAGGAAGGATGAGATATTCTGGATAATCTCCTCATAGGCCGACTTCGGCACTTCCTTCTCGCACGGAGCCAGGCATTGGCCCATGTGATAGTACAGGCAGACCTCCTTCGGCATCACCCCGCATTTGCGCAGCGGATACATCCGGTCAAGCAGCTTCTTCGTCTGCTGGGCGGCATAGCTGTTCGGATACGGACCGAAATATTTAGCTTTATCTTTCAGCACCCGGCGGGTAACCTCCAGGCGCGGATGGGCTTCGTTCGTGATTTTCAGATAAGGAAAGGTCTTGTCATCCTTCAGCAGCACGTTGTAGCGCGGCATATGCTTCTTGATCAGATTGCACTCCAGAATGAGTGCTTCCATGTTGCTCGACGTCACGATATATTCGAAATCAACAATATTGGCGACCAGCCGCTGCGTCTTCCCGTTGTGACTGCCGGTAAAATAAGAGCGTACACGGTTCTTCAGCACTTTGGCCTTGCCGACATAGATGATCGTACCCTCTTGATTCTTCATCAGATAGCAGCCGGGCAGATCAGGCAGCAGCGCAAGCTTGTTGCGGATATTATCCATATAATCCATAAGTTCTCCCCCACCTGTTACTACACGGTTATAAGGTAAGTTTAGAATAGAATGTACTACACATTCAAGCCTTAATATAGAACATCCGTTTCTATAGGACAGACAAAGCGCCTTCGGTAATCCGAAGGCGCTTTGTCTGAAGGGCCGCAAGGCCCCGGTTACAGCAGGTTATAATCCATTATTGATGCTTGGCTACGATATTCTTAAGGGAGTCCTTGGAGTTCAGTCCTACGACTTTGTCCACAGGCTGGCCGTCTTTGAAGAAGATCAGAGTAGGAATACTCATTACTCCAAAACGGGAAGCTGTCTCAGGATTCTCATCAACATTCAATTTAGCGATCTTCACATCGTCACCCAGCTCGGTGGACAATTCCTCGAGAATGGGGGCAAGCATTTTGCAAGGGCCGCACCAAGGTGCCCAGAAATCTACTACTACAGTACCTTGACCTTCCACTTCATTCACGAAGGATTGGTCAGACACGTTTACGATAGCCATGATATTGTTCCTCCTTAAGATAAGTTTTGTGAGCTTAAGCTGTACGAAATAACTTCCGCTTCTATAGCCTGAGCCAAGTCCGCAGAATTTACTCCGAGATCATAGCGGGATAAAATGCTTCATGTAATATGATAACCAGATTATCATTTACCGACACATTCACAGTATAACATAAATACAATGCATTTGTTATATATTTCGAGAAATTATATTGTATAAAATTAATTTGTCTTTTAGCGGTTTAGACTTTGTCCCTGAGATTCAGCTTCATCGTCCACGAGGTACCGGCTGTCCCGACATACTCGAAGCCGAGCTTATGATATAACCGGACGGCCGCCTGATTCTCCGGATCAACGCTGAGCGAAAGTGACGGGTATCCATCGGATACGGCTTGCTGTATGATGCCCTTCATAAGCCTGATTCCCAATCCCTGCTGCCTGTAGTCAGACCGAATAGCAACGCCTAATTCCGGGGTTGTAGCATCCACAAATCCGTAGCCCTGGTTCGTCTCGTCAAACAGCCTGTACCAGGCAGCACCTGCGGGCTGATTATCCACCAGTGCGATTACCGCCCTGTCGCCTTGTCTCCCCCAATGTTCGTTGTACTTCGCAATCCCCGGGGAATTCAGCAGCTCACTTCTGGGAGGCTTACCTTGTTCAATATGAATGGACTCATAATGCATATCCATAAGAAAATCATACTCCTGCGGTTCCATAGGTCTTATATTTAGCATAGAATCACCCTTTTGGCATACGATCTTATCTTTACAACTTCCCTGCATCTTCGTATACTTGAAGAAAGCGCATTAATTGTCAATGACTTCGCTCACATGTATAACTGTAACCCACTTCATGCAGTCATGCAACAGCAAGGAGGAAGAAGCGAATGGACGTCAATGTCAACGCACAGGTCCGTGACCCGCGGGAGCATATCAATGAGGAGCCCCGCAACGATCTCGGTGATCTGCTGGCCGGTTTCTTCGGGATGACCGGCTTCATGACCGTGGTCTTCTTCGGAATGGTAATCATCAAGTATTTGTCCGAATAGCTGCTAGCTGCAGTGTCCGGTATTCTTCGCCCAGGCCTGGGCGGGATGCCGGATTTTTTTTGCGTTCATTTTGCGATCCGTCAAGTGCCGTTAAGAATAACATAAATTTACAATTTAATAAAAAGAAAACACATTTTTGTTTCACAGGAGCCGTGTTACTCTGTATGCGAAAGCGCTCTTATACTCTATTTTGAGGAGGAAGGAAGAATGAAAAAGCTTGTCAGCCTTGCTGTCGCAGGCTTGTTGGCTTCTGCGCTGTATTCCCCGGTATCGTTCGCTGACAACCCTGTTGTACAGACCATCTACACGGCAGACCCGGCCCCGCTTGTATACAATGATACGGTCTACCTGTACACCGGACATGACGAAGACAACTCGACCTACTATACGATGAATGATTGGAGGGTCTACTCCTCCAAGGACATGGCGAACTGGACCGATCACGGGTCACCGCTATCCTACAAGGCGTTCAGCTGGTCGAGCGGAGAAGCCTGGGCCAGCCAGGTGATTGAGCGCAACGGCAAATTCTACTTTTATGTCACGGCAAAAAGCACTTCGCTCGGACGGCCCGCCATCGGCGTCGCCGTTGCTAACAGCCCGACCGGCCCGTTCGTGGACGCTATCGGCAAACCGCTCGTCTCCAGCAGCTGGGGCGACATCGATCCTACGGTATATGTAGACAGTGACGGCCAGGCCTATCTCTACTGGGGGAATCCGACACTGAAGTATGTGAAGCTGAACCCGGATATGATCTCCTACAACCAGAGCACAGGGATTGTCCAGGTACCTATGACCACAGACAGCTTCGGTGTGCGAAACGGCAATGCTGACAGACCAACCCTCTACGAAGAAGGACCCTGGTTCTACAAACGCGGCAGCTTATACTACATGGTCTACGCCGCAAGCGGTATTCCAGAGAATATCGCCTATTCTACCAGCTCTTCGCCTACCGGCCCGTGGAAGTACAGAGGGATCATTATGCCTACCCAAGGCGGGAGCTTCACGAATCACCCGGGCATCATCGACTTCAAAGGGCGCTCTTATTTCTTTTATCACAATGGCGCGCTGCCTGGCGGGGGCGGCTTTACCCGGTCAGTGGGGGTTGAGCAATTCACCTACAACGCGGACGGAAGCTTCCCGGTCATCAACATGACAACCGCCGGGCCGCAGCCCATCGCCACCCTTAACCCCTATGTCAGAACGCAAGCCGAGACCAGTGCATGGGCGGCCGGGGTAGAGACCGAGACCACCTCAGATACGGACGGGGGAATGAATGTCGGCTTCATCGATCACGGCGATTATCTCAAAATCAAAAATGTGAACTTCGGCGCCGGAGCTTCCGGCTTCGAGGCCCGGGTAGCGTCAGCAGGCAGCGGCGGTAATATTGAGCTGCGGCTGGACAGTCCGACAGGAACGCTAGTCGGCACCTGTGCAGTGCAGAATACAGGGGGCTGGCAGAGCTGGGTGACCAAGACCTGCACGGTCAGCGGGGCAAGCGGGACTCATGACCTTTACCTGAAATTCACAGGCGGCAGCGGATATTTGTTCAATATCAACTGGTGGAAATTCAGCCCCAGCTAAATCCGGCTAACTCTTCACATAACAGTAAAAAGGGGCCCCAGCCATCACATCGACTGGGACCCTTTTTCTATTCATTACCCTCTGGCCCTGCCGCGCTGGTTCTCCCCATGCAGCGGAATCACCTCTACGAACGGGGCAATCCGGTCCATCAGCCGCTGGCCCTTGTAGACCTCTTCCCCGTCCTTGCTGGTGATGCTGAGATGCTTCTCCAGCCCGTCCAGCGGATAATTCGAGGTATAGAAGGTCGGCTTACGGTTCATCCGGTAATTCAGAATCGCTCCGAGCACATGGTCACGCGCCCAGGGATTGAGATTCTCGGCTCCGATGTCGTCGAAGATGAGCAGATCACAATTCTTCATCGTATCGACCATTTCCTTCAGCTTTTGGTTATCCATCATAATCAGCTTCAGTTCCTCGATGAAATCCGGCATATAGACAATCACGCCGCTGTAGCCCGAGATCGCCAGCTCATGGAGCAGATAGCACATCAGGAAGGTTTTTCCGGTCCCGAAGCTGCCCTGCAAATAAATGCCCCGCGAAGTCAGGCCCTCTGCCCGCACTGTTGCTATATAGTCAAATATTTTGTTCACGGCTGAGGCCCGCCGGGGGTCCTTGCCCATAATATCCATCTCATCATATCCGCCGTTCAACACCCGCTCGTCCACATAGAAGCTGCGAATCCGCTTGCGGACATTATCCTGATTATCCTGTGCAATCTTCAGCTTGCACGGTGTCTTGCGCTCATACAGATCCGTTACACCATTAACCGTCTCTACGGTAAGCTTGCTGTAATGCCCCTGGAAATCATTCGGGCAATTCGCCAGGCCGGGGCAGTTCTTACAATGCCGGTCCTCTTCGACATACTGGTACAGACGGCTTAAGTGCAGCCGCAGCCGGGACTCGTCCAGCTCGGGATGCTCAGCCTGAAGCTCCTTGACCAGGGGATGGTTCAGCAGGGTCTGCTCCAGGTCACGGGAGCGCTGGCGCAGAGCGGGGTTGTTCATCGAACGCAGCACTTCGCCCATGGACTCCATCGCTGCACCTCACTTTCTTCAGGGCGTTCTCAGAACGCCTTTTTTCTTGCTGGCCTTGATCTCGGCCGCTTTCTTCATCATCGCCGCGAATTCCTCTTCCGATACGGTTCCGGCGCTGCCGTCATCAAGCACAATCGGAATCTCCTGCTTGCCGGACCGCCCGCCGCTCTTCGTATATGAACGCGGACGGCTTCCCGTCGTGCCAGTGCCGGAGGAGGCGGAAGCCGCCCCCTTGCCCTTCACCTTGGACTGGTCGCGGATATAGCGCACGGCCTTCTCGTAAGTATTCACCTGCTTCACCAGCATATTGGAGGCAATCGCCTCCACGAAGTTGCGGTTCATCCGCTGATCGCCGCCGGAAGCTACCATCGTCATCAGATAATGGATCAGTACATTGATTACTTCACCGCTGAGCTTATAGTTCAGATCAATCTTCTCGAAAATATCCATCAGCTGGCCCGGAACCACCCCTGGGAAGAACGTCTGCAATAGCCGTGTATAAGGCTCGTTGCGCAGCATCATATTATATTGGTGAATGTCGCATTTGGACAGAAATTGCGGAGGGACTTCTACATAGAACTCCATTTCGACAGCCTGCTCCACCGGCACTGCGGAGGGATCACTCTCTTCCTCAGCGGCGGAGCGCAGTGACACTACCTTGGAGGCAGCAATCTCTCTTTTCTCCTGGCGCTTCCTATCCTGACGGAAATGCTGGCTCGCCTTGTACTGCAGCGTATCCAGAATCACCTCTCCGTCCGGCGTGAAGACATCATCCTCATCCAGCAGACGGCATACATCCTGCGGGCCAAGCTCGTATTTGCGGGCCACATAATTAATGACACCCATCTGGTTATGGTCAAAACGCAGCTTCTCAACATGCGCACGGTTCACCGATTCACGCGGGAAGCGCAGGATAATATCGCTGTAGGCTATATTCGAATCAGCGTCCTGGGTGGTGCCGGGCTGACGCACGGAGGCTACCTCGGCCAAGGCCTGCTCCAGCTCATAGTCGATGACATGGGTATTCAGCTCAAAAATATCATAAAAGGGCAGTGAAATATTCTCTTTCCCGAGCGACCGCCCGCTCCATTCCTCGGGTTCCCGGTGCCAGAACTGCTCACGCAGCGACAGCACAGCGAACTTGCCGATCTTATCCCGGAGCAGCAGCGTCAGATGCTGGGTTGCAAAAAAATCAGCCGGCGACAGCGGCGGCATTAACTCGTATTCGTACATATAATCATCGTTCTCCGCGGCATACAGCCGGCAGGTCTGCAGCAGTCCCACCGCCTCCAGCCGGGAAGCCTGGTCTACCATATATTTACGGCCCTTCTCGTTGGGTTCAACGCCCAGGGTCATAAAGAGCCTGCGCTGCTGCTCCACACCGGAGTAACCGATAGATTCAGCCGGAATATGTTCGAACAGCAATCTGTACAGGCTGATGGCGAACGCGCCTACCATTGGCTGATAGACTGAGCCCAGCATACGTCCGTCCAGCTGGCTTAGACCGAATTCGCGGGACACGCAGTACCGGTGATGTTCAGTGAAATGATGCAGGTTGCTCATACGCATCTGCGGTTACCTCCCCCTCTTCTATACCAAATCATATAGATTTCTATTCTATCACAAAACACCCGGCCGGAAATGTAAAATAAAGATGAATTCTTGGGCTTTCTGGCGGAAAAGAAAAAAACGGCTCCCCCCATTACTGGAGACTAGCCGTTTCTTGTTGTACCGCCCTTCAGGCAGCGCTTAGAACATCTTGTATCCGCCCAGCCGCAGCTTCTGAATCGTCCAGCCGCTCAGAACTGCCCCGGCAAGACCGGCTATGCCGGTAAGATAATCCACAATGTGGAAGGTAGAGAGGTGCTCCCATAGGGACATCGCGCTCCGGTCCCAGATGGAATAGACCACCACCGGAAGAATGACAATGACGAACAGATAGGCAGGGAACCAGGTAGTCTTCATCAGCATGTTAAGAATGAAGCCAATGCCGAACATCATCACAAAGAATAAAACGGCCAGAACAAACACCGGAATAAAGCCCATCGTACCGCCATCCCCTCTCTCTATAAAGAACCGCACACCCAAGCTTATATAATAGTAAGTTTACTAGAAAAAATGTAGCGAAGCAATGAACATTATCGTGCTACATACCGGAATTCGCGTGAATGGGGGCCTCGGCGTTTGCTCTCTGCCGCCCGCTGCGCTACAATGCAAATAGCACCCGACCTATGTTCATACATATTTAAGGTATGCGGACAAAGAAGATTTTACGCGAGGATATTCCACCGATAACCTATAAGGAGTGAACAACTTGAACGAAGCCGCTTTGACACTGGAAGGCTGGTATGCGCTGCATGACTTCCGCTCGCTGAACTGGACAGCCTGGACGGCAGCCGATGACGAGGAACGGGCAGTGGCCCTGGAGGAGTTGCATGCCTTCATGCAGGAGTGGGGACCTGTCGAGGAAGCGAAGGAGGGCAGCTCTGCGGTCTATTCCATCGTGGGCCAGAAGGCTGATTTCGTGATGATGTTTCTGAGAGAGAGTCTGGAGGCGCTGAATGCGCTGGAGACCGCTTTTAACAAAATCGCCTTTGCCCAATATACAACGAAGGCCTATTCCTATGTGAGCATTGTTGAGCTCAGCAACTACGCCGCAGGAGGAAGCGCCGGAGACGGCAGCGACCCGATGCAGAACCCGCATGTGGCTGCCCGGCTGAAGCCTGTACTGCCGCAAATGAAGCATATCTGCTTCTACCCGATGAACAAGAAGCGTGAGCTTGCCGACAACTGGTACATGCTGGATATGGAGAAACGCCGGGAGCTGATGTATTCGCACGGCCTGATCGGACGCGGCTACGCCGGCAAGGTGAAGCAGATCATCACCGGCTCCGTTGGCTTCGATGACTGGGAGTGGGGTGTGACGCTGTTCGCCGAGGATGCCCTGCAGTTCAAGAAGCTCGTCTACGAGATGCGCTTCGATGAAGTCAGCGCCCGCTACGGCGAGTTCGGCCCCTTCTATGTAGGCAACCTGCTGAACGAGGAATCGTTCGAGGAGATGCTGAAGCTGTAAGAGCATAAACGCAAATAGACCGCCCCCTCTAGCAAAGGTATGCGGTCTATTTGTCGTATCCTGTTTGTCCGAGGCCTACCGCCCTTAAAAGCGGCTATTGCACCCGAGAGCCGTGTTGCAAGCACGGCTCTCTTTGCATTGTACGTCTTTTCTGCTTCCACTATACCACACCGCTTATGCCGAAGGCTCCTTATCGTCCTCGTCCGCTTCGTCCTCATCCCCGTCACGCAGACTCTCCAGATATTCAGCCGTCGCCCGGTCACGCGCGCGGCCCTTATCCTTCAGGCGTTCGATGGCCGGGAGAATGAGAATATCGATTTCCTTCTGGATATTGTAGGCCAGATCATACCGCGTCTGATCCTCCAGATAAGAGCCTACCTCAATCAGAGCATTATAGCGGTCCAGCTCCTCGCGCGTCAGCAGTCCGCGTACTTGCACGCTGCAGTGGCGCATCTTAGAGGAATCTTCCCTTCTTGAGGACGAGCGGTATGCCGCCGATGATGAGCAGGTAGCGCATATCGACAACCTTCTTCAGCTGCGCCGCTGTCCAGCCTTTGTATGTCTTATCGCCGACTACGGCAATTCCCTGGCCTTTACCCAGCGAAGCTACGGTCCCCTTGTTGCTGAAGGCGAATTTCTTCGGCTGCTGGCTGCGGATGGCCGCTACCAGATTATGCGCGCAGCATTCTCCCTGCTGCATGGCAATCTGTGCCGTCGGCGGGTAAGGACGCCCTTCCGGGTTAATCATGAGGGAGCCGTCACCTATGATGAAGATGTTCTCATGTCCCGGAGCCCGCAGATATTCGTCTACCTTCACCCGTCCGCGCATCGCTTCGAAGCCGGCAGCCTCGATCAGACGGTTCCCGCGGATACCGCCGGTCCATACAATTGTGGAAGCCTTGATCTCTTCACCCGTGGCCAGAATCACGCCGCCAGGCAAGCATTCCTTGATCGCTACGCCCATCTTGAAGGTTACACCCTTCTTGGTGAGTACGGTCATGGCATGCTCAACCAGCTCAGGCGCGAACCCCGGCAGAGCCGTAGGCGCAGCTTCTATATTATAGATGTTGACCATGCTTGGATCGACATCAAATTCTTTGCATAGTGCAGGAATCCGGTCAGCCAGCTCCGCTACAAATTCAATCCCGCTGAAGCCCGCGCCGCCAATGACGAAGTTGATATGCTCCTGTGCATTATTCTCATTCTTGTATTTGGCGAACTGGTACTGGATATGCTCCCGGATCAGCCGCACAGAGTTGATGCTGCGGATGGTCAGCGCATATTTGTCGAGTCCCGGAATCCCGAACGTTTCAGGCTCACCGCCAAGGGCAATCACGAGGTAATCATACGAGAGCGTTCCGTCCTCCAGAATAACCTTCTTCTGCTGGGTGCGAATCTCCTGCACCGAGGATTTGACAAGATCGATCTTGAACTCATCGATTAATTTGGAGATAGACACGCGTGTATGCTCGATGCTGTCCGTGCCCGCTGCAGGCATATGCAGATGGGTCGTGAAATAGTGATATTCATGGCGGTTAACCAGAGTTACATCGGCTTCATTATAGTTCAAAGCTTTCTGCAGCCGCTGGGCGGTCAAAATCCCTCCATACCCCGCGCCTAGAATAACGATTTTGGGAATACTGCTCATGTTCCGGCTCCTTCCAACAGGTGAATCTGTCTATGTGTTATTTTTTGTAAAAAAATCAGGTTTCTTTTGTGAATTTATACACTTAAATTCAGAAGAATTTCCAATAAAACTTAAAGGATTTCTAAAATAACCATATCCATTGTAAACCTTAGTATCGTTTTAATCAAATATAATCATACAACAAAATGTCACATTTTTCATTGAAATCAAAGCCTTTGCAGGCAGGTGAGACTATGTTTATAATGAGTAGGTACGCTTGTATGGCAAATTGAAACTATCAACTCGGAGGTGTAATATTACGTGACATTAGAGCAAACCGTTCCTATGAGCGATCTGCTGATTATAGGCGGAGGTCCAGCCGGTATGTTTGCCGCTTTTTACGGCGGTATGCGCCAGGCTTCAGTAACCCTTATTGAGAGTATGCCCCAACTCGGAGGGCAGCTTGCTGCTCTGTATCCTGAGAAATATATTTACGATGTCGCCGGCTTCCCCAAAATTACCGCACAGGAGCTGGTGGATAACCTGTCCCGGCAGATGGAGCTGTTCCAGTCCGATATCCGTCTGGAGGAGAAGGTCGTATCGGTTGTGAAGCAGGGTGAGCGCCATTTCACCGTCACCACTGACAAGGCTGAATATCACAGCAAAGCCATTATCATCACGGCAGGCGTAGGCGCATTTGAGCCGCGGCGTCTTGAGGTACCTGATGCACAGCGCTTCGAGAAAGCCAACCTGCATTATTTCGTAAATGATCTGAATGCTTATAAGGATAAAAAGGTGCTGATTAGCGGCGGCGGCGATTCCGCTGTGGACTGGGCGCTGATGCTGGAGCCGATCGCTGAACAGGTAACCCTGATTCACCGCCGCGATAAATTCCGTGCGCATGAGCATAGTGTAGAGAATCTGATGGCCTCTAAGGTAAATGTGATTACGCCGTCCGAGATCACTGAGCTTCACGGTGAAGAATTCATTACCAAGGTCACCTTGTCCCATATCAAGACCAAGGAAACTCAAGAAATCGAAGTAGACAGCGTTATTGTCAATTTCGGCTTTGTCTCCTCTCTGGGCCCGATTGCCGAGTGGGGAATCGGCATTGAGGGCAACTCCATTGTAGTTGACTCCCGCATGGAGACCAGCATTCCGGGAATCTTCGCTGCTGGCGATATCACGACTTATCCGGGCAAGCTGAAGCTGATCGCTGTAGGATTCGGAGAAGCGCCGACAGCAGTCAATAACGCCAAGGTGTATATTGATCCGGATGCGAAGCTGTCTCCGGGACACAGCAGTAATCTTAAGCTCTAGGTTGTCTATAACCTTATAGCCATAATAAAAGGGTATCCTTTCAGGTTGATTCCACCTCAACTTGAAAAGATACCCTATTCCTTGATGCTTGCGGTTAATGAAGTCCAATGCTGCAGGATGTGCTCTGATCTTTAATGAAGAACCGCATGGTCTGGAGAGTGTAAGTTCCGTTTGCGAATTTCAGCGAGAAGCAGGGCGATGAAATCATGCTCCAAATGCAGCTCTATCGCTCTGTGATAAGAGTCTAGCAGCATCTCATCCGACAATTCAACCATAACGTTCACCTACCTTTCCTTTATTTGGATCTGAATCTATCATAGCAAACTATCATTATTCGAACAAGCGTTCTCATTATCCACAAGCTGCTGTGGAAATCCTGTGTATAATATGTGAGTAAGGGTTATAATGTCAGCAATTGCACAGTGGACTATGGGGATAACAGTTATGCACAGGGCTGAAACCTGACATCTCCACACAAAAACTTTTTTAGAATGTTCATAATTGGCTGGGATATTTCTTGTTGTATTACCTCAAAATCTAAACAACTAAACGCAATATTAGCCTATTACTGTATTTATCGTCAAATATAAAAATTTTATTAATCATTTTGGTCTTGTATTTACTTCCAGAATCCAAATCTTTCCCCGATGATCTACAGCATAGTCAAAGCCCAGTTCACCGATCCCCGGAAAATGCCGCTCCAGCAGCTCGGTACAGACTAAGGTCAGCCTGCGCATCTCCGCCTTTTTGGATGAGGTCCCCACTCTTGGCAATGATCTTCGCAGTCCCTGGCGGCAGCTGAGCATCGTGCCTCCTTTGCAGAGATTCGTAACGAACAAGCCCGGCCGGGCTACTCTCCCTACCATAGATCGGAACTCCCAGTGCTCGCCGTTCTTCACTACTTTGACACGGTAATCAATCGGACGCCCGGAGATTCGTGCAAGGGAAATGCCCTGCTGGATCAAATATTTCCGTTTCACCTTGAATCTGTCCAGTGCCTGGCGCATAGAAGTGAAGTCTCCATAGATACGTGTGCTCTTCATATACGTGAAGCCGTACCCCCTATGATCCCGGAACACCTTGATGACACCATATCCTCCTCCGCCTACAACCGGCTTGATGACAACATTGCCGTATCTTCCAAGCATCGCGGACAATCCGGCAGCACTATATTCCCGCGTTCTCGGAATGTAACCGGCAACCCGTGAATCGCTAAGCAGCGCCGCCGTCTTCAGCAGCTTGCTTGCCAGTTCTCTCCCCGCCATTATTTGCCCTCTCCTTTCGCATTCCCAGCCTACCCTATAGATTACTCACAAAAGGCCTTGCCCTCCTGTATGATTGTCCGTGGTATAGCTGGCCAGAGCAAAAAAGGGCATATGGCTGCGGGGCCTTATGTCCCTGGTACATTTGACTGGAAAACCTTTAAAATTCGTTGTATTATTGCCTGAAAGGGAGGGTTTCCTAATGGCTGAGTTTTTTGAAATCCTGTATTGGTTTGCGATGATCGGCATGTCTGTTGTACTGGCAGGAACGACAATACTCGTCTGTGCGCTTGGCTTCAAATTCATCAAGGACCGGCGCAGAGTGCTCGGTGCCGGCTGCATCGCCTTTTCCCTGGGGGCCTCCGCCCTGATCGTGTTCATGATTAACCTGAAATTTATTATCCCCGCCTGAAGCATATTCCCGGCAGCAGTGGCCCAGGAAGCGGATTGCGCGTTCCCCTGCCGTCATTGCTGCCTTCGGGCGGAACTCTTAAGCGTCATTCTTACACGATTCATAGATTCGCCCCGTTACCATATTCTATGAAAATTGCGTCAGGCTGGCCTGTGCGGACAGACGGCTTCATTCGCTGAGCAGGTTCCGGCCTATTCCCCACTTTTTCGCTCCCTTTCTCTTCTGCAAGATACTCCAATCTTTGAAATTTCCGTTCAGACAACAACTTTTTCACTTTATATCCGTAATATGTATGTGCAATAAATTGGAAGACCTACTATTTTGAAAAAGGAGATTCTATCGTGTCGAAACCTGTGTACGGAAAACAGGCGGCTTCTGTCAAAGCTACGGACAAGCTTTCAGGGGCGGCTTGGATGCTTTGCGCTGCGTTCCTGCTGTTCCTGGGCTGGTCCGCTTTTCAGATCGGATTGTTCAACGGAATGACGGCGGATTTCGAGAAGCCCATTTATGTTGCCGCCTTATTAAGCTGTCTGCTCCTGCTGGCCGCTGCCGTCCTGTATTTCAGATCCTTCCGGCTGGAGGGACAGCGTGATCTGCTCACCGTAGCGGCCCTCCTGCTTCCCTTAACCTATGCGCTGTCGCTATTCGGCGCTGCTTCCCGGTATATGGCGATGAACATGCTGTTCACCCAGTTCACCTATGCCGCAGTCTTCATCATCAGTATCCTTCTGCTCCGGCACAAGCGGCTCAATTCCGCCGTCCAGCATGGCGTGCTTGCCCTCGCTTACCTGATCGTCGGCTTTGGCCTGCTCAACTGGCTCGGAAGCTGGAAGCTGGCCGGCAGTCTGGTGGGCTGGTTCTCGAAGACTGTATGGAGCGGCAGGTATAGCGAAGCGGTAATGACCGACTCGAACGGCCTGCGTCTGACCTCCATTTTCCAATATGCTAATACATATGCAGCCTTCCTGATGGCCTTTCTGTTCGTGGCCGTCTTTGCACTGATCCGCTCCCGCAAATGGTCCGGGCAGCTGCTGCACGGCTTCATGCTGGTGCCTATCATCGTCTCGCTGCTGCTTACCTTATCCCGTGGCGGACTGGTGCTGCTGCCGGTGGTCTTCATCCTCCTGCTGCTCTTCCTGAAGCCAGTGCAGCAGATTCTGTGGATTGTCCATCTCGCCCTTGCCGGCCTATTCTCTCTGCTGATTACCAGCCCGGTCACGAGACTGGGCCTGGAGCTGAATACGGAGTTCAACTCGTCTGCTGCCCTTAAAGGCTGGGGCTATCTGCTGGGAGCATCTGCCTGTGCAGGCGTGCTCTGTCTGGTGGTTCAGCGTTACCTGGCACCTTATCTGAGCCGCAAGCTCGGCGGACTGGAAGCCCGCCGCATGAGCGGATTATGGATTCCTGCCGTTTCGGTGGCTGGCGTCGCGATCATCGCCTTCCTGTTCATTGGCACGAGCGCGCGCAATATCCTTCCGGCGAATATCGGAACACGGCTGGAGAATATCAACTTCAGGCAGCACAGTGTCCTGGAACGTTTTACCTTTTACGAAGATGCCATGAAGGTCGTCAAGGATTATCCGGTACTTGGCACGGGCGGAGGCGGATGGGCCACACTCTATGAGCATTATCAGAACAACCCTTACTTGAGCCGCCAGGTGCATAACTTCTTCCTGCAATATCTGATTGAGGTGGGCATTGTAGGCTTCCTGGTGTTCATGGGCTTCATCCTGTTTATCTTCTACAAATTCAGCAGACAGTACCTGAGACGGGAGACCGATGACTATAGCAACGGATTCTTCTATCTTATTATCGCCTTGTCGATTCTCGTTCACAGCCTGCTGGACTTCAACCTCAGTTTTGCCTTCATGGGTATGCTCGTATTCCTCGCTCTGGGGGGAATGGCTGTGGCCATGGAGAGCAAGCCGCTCCGCTTTACGTGGAACAAGCTGTGGATCAGAGCGGGCTATTTCACAGTACTCGGAGTCGGCACAGGCTACCTGCTCTTCCTGTCTCTGGGGTACATCCGTTCAAGCTCTGAGGCTTATGCCGCCAAGAAGCTGATCCAAGTGAGCCAGTCCTATGAGGAGATCAAGGCCCCGTTGGTAAAAGCACTCAACATCCGCCCATACCACCCGGAATCCGCTGTGTACCTGTACCTGCTGGATCAGAAGGTGTATGAGCAGACCAAGAACGAGCAGTTCCTGGACGAGGCTTATGCGGTATTGACCCGCGCGCTGAAGAATGAGCCGTCTAACAAAGAGCTGCTGACCCAACTCGCAGGCTACTATGACCTGAAGGGCCAGAGCATTGAAGCCTATCATGTCTATCTGGACAACGCGGATAAGTTCATGTGGGATATCAACTGGTATGCCGGACTGATCAGCCGGGCTTCCCTCCTTGGACAGCAGGCTTACTCCAAGCAGGATGAAGCCGGACAACAGACGTATTTCGCTTCCGCACTCTCCGCCTACAAACATGTAACGGACGGCATTGCCCATTTGAAAAGCCTCCCTCCCGAGCAGCTTCAGGGCCGTGAATTCTTCGTCACACCTACAATTGGCCTAAGCGCAGGGAGAGTACAATTCCTGTCCGGGGACAAGGACGCGGCTGCCGCGGCTGTGAAGCAGGGCTTCACGGGCGGATACGAGGATCTGACCGACAGCGGAAGCCTGTGGACAACCGCCTGGTACAGCGGAGTGATTGCCCGGTCCCAGGAGCTGGGAGCCGCAGCCCTGAAACGTTCGCAGGAAGCTGCGGCTGAGGGGAAGCTGGAGATCAGGGACCAGGAGACCCTTAACAAGCAGCGGTATTTCAAAACCGGCTTGGATGCTTATACTTACGCCGCCGCAGATCAGGATGCACAGCAGCAGGGCGTTAGCGTCACGCCGGAACTGCTGCTGAACACCGCGAAGATCCAGTACATGTCGCAGGACATGCAGGCCGCAGAAGCTACACTGAAGCAAGGTCTCAGTGAGGACTACAGCAACCCTGTCAACCGTGAGCTTGCCCGGTGGCTGCTGGCCGTTCAACAGAGACTGCAAAGCGCCCAGGATCAGGCGGTCTATCAGAAGCTGACCGCCGCTGATCCGGAAGAAGCGGCGAGGATTAATGAAGTGGCGGGGATGCCGCTGTAACCGCCGCTTAAAGAACAGCAAAGAGCACCTGACCGTTTAAGGCAGGTGCTTTTTGCTGTGTGCGGGGGCTGAGCCGCTTTTTCATGGCCATTGGCTACTGACAACCGTGCCTCCATGTACCCCTTATTTTTGCTGGATCTACTCTCTATTTCTTGTTCTAATTGTATTTCCTACAATAGATACCGCTGAAATTCACCCAAAAAGACATTCAATTGTACTTCATGCAGCAGAATCTCAGCAAATAGGCATTTCCAACTCCTAAGCCAGAAAATCAAATGTATGTAATACAGCAGAATGCATTTTAAGGTGAAATGAAGTGAAATCTAGTGTAGAAAATGCAATTGCAGATGCTGTAGGCCGCCTAACTGGCGGCCTACAGCATCTGCCCATGATCCTTACAGTACTGCGTGCCGATACCGCCCCTTATACTCATCCTCCAGAATCGAATATTGATAGGAGTCCATCCACTTCTCTTTATGATACATATGTCCTCTAAGATGCCCTTCGTATGTCATGCCGAGCTTCTGCATCACGCGGGCGGAGCCGATATTCTCGGGGCGGCAGGTGGCATAGATCCGGTGAAGCTCCAGCTTATGAAAGCCCAAGTCCAGCAGTGCCGCGGCAGCCTCAGTAGCATAGCCCTGTCCCCAGTACAGCCGGTTGTAGCAATAGCCGATCTCTCCCTGTCCTGTTCCGGTAATATGCAAGCCACAGCCGCCGATCAGCCGCCCGTCCTCCTTCAGAACCACAGCGTACTCGAAGCCAAGGCGCGGCTCCTCCTGCTGCAATGTCAGCGTATGGCGCATATATTCGCGGGTATCCTCCAGTGAATTGGGCCCCCAGATTGAATGCGTCACTACTGCGGGATCGGACGCATATTCATGTACCTGCACCATGTCTTCTTCGATGAATTCCCTGATGATCAAACGTCTGGTCTCAAATTCCATATCTCTGTGACCTCCTTACGCTCTCCTTATATTAGTGTAGAACTTTACCACAAAAAGAACAGGCCTGCCACCGCAAACTGCGGCAAAGAGCCTGTCCCATATACTTGTCCTGCATTTATTCAAACACGTACTCGCCTTCACCAACAGTCAGCGTCTGTCCCTTGAGCTGAGGTGAATCCGTCCGGAACACAATCCGGCTGAGCCGGTTCTCTTCGCCTGTCACGAACTCAAACATCTGCTGATCTCCTGCCTTAAGGCTGTAGCTGCCGTCGAAACCATCCGCAGGTCCGCTCACCGGGATGCCGAACAGCTCACTCCAATGACTGGCGGCAGCGGCCGGATCGGAGACACGGAAGACTGCACCCGCCATGTCAACCTTCCCGGCAGGATGGGGCTGGTTGATTCCTGCTGCATTCAGGCTGTCCAGCCGCTCCTCATCCGCCTGACTCCACTGGATAATGAATGGATAGGCCAGCCCCTGAAAATCACCGTCAATGGTCATCATCCGCCACTCGATTAACCTACCCTGGTTATCCAGACGGCGGCCGTCAATGATGGGCGACAAGGCTAATCCCGCAGCCTTCAATTTACCCTCTACTGCCTCAATATCATCTGTGCGCAGCACCACTCTGCTTAATACCTCGTGCTCCGGCAAAAGCGTGACGGCATCCCGCACAACCACGTTATGCTTGGTCGAACGCGCCAGCTCCAGGTTCTCGATCCCGAGGAACTCCAGGTAGGTGAGTCCAAAATAACTCAAGGCGTTATACGTTCCCCAATCCTTATGCGATCCGCCCCGGAAGGCTGTTAGTCCATGCTCCGCGAAGAGCTGAACCGGCTGGTCCAGATCATTCACATAATGTACAAGATGATCCCATTTCAGTACGGCCATTACTTCTTCACTCCCAGCTCCGTGGTCCGCTTCACCGCAGCCAGTACACTCCGCTGCAATCCGGCAGCGAAATCACTGTTGTTCAGCTCATACAAACCGTGCATACCGACGCCGCCAGGCGAGTTGTTGATGTCCAGCAGTTGTCTTGGGTGCAGTCCGGTCTGCTGCAGCATAGCCACCGCTCCCAGCATATTCTCCAGCGCCACCTTCCAGGCTTGCTCCCGCGGCAGTCCGGCAAGAACTCCGGCATCCGTGAACGACTCAATGAAATAATAGATGTAGTTCGGTCCGGCTACCCCGAAGCCTGTGAAGATATCAATATAGGATTCCTCCAGAACCTGCACCTTGCCGAAGCCCAGCAGGAATGCTTCCACCTGCTCCAGAGAAGCGGCAGCATTCAGAGCTACACCGCTGTATCCGTAACCGGTATCGGTCAAGGTATTCGGGATCACCCGGACAATCGGACGTTCTGCTCCGAAATAATCTCCGAGCTGGACTATTGTTACTCCCGCCACAATCGATACAATGACCGCAGACGGTGCAGCATACTCGCGAACCTGTGCTCCAAGTGCAGCCAGATCATCCTGTGGACGGACAGCGATGACGATCAGTTCTGCGCCGGAGAGAGCTTCTTGCTGCGTACTCTCCGTGTCTACGTTATATTTGCTTTTTAATAGCTGAAGCCGTCCTTCATGAATATCCGCTACACTGATCTGTCCGGCAGCCAGCGTGCCGCCTGCGAGGCAGGCCCGGATGATCGCTTCCGCCATCTGCCCGCCGCCAATGAAATGAATCTTGCCTTTTGACACTTCCACTCACTCCCTGATTAGGTTAGTTATTGGCCCAGGCCTCCGGCAGAATGAACCCGGCATATTTCTCCTGTCCCAGGATGTATTCTTCGAACTCCTTGGATTCATAGGCAGCCTTCAGGTCCTTGGCCCACTGGGTATCCTGGTCCTTCTTGTTCACCGATACGATGATTCTATGCTGCATAGGCGTATTCTCAATCATCAGCGCATCTGTAATCTTGCGGTCGGGAGCGTTAGCGATATAATTCCCGTTCACCACACCATAGTCAACATCCTGCAGCGAGACCAGAATCTGCGCCGGGTCCAGCACCTTCAGGTCAATCTTGAACTTGTCCGGCTCCACGCTGTTCACATTGAAGTCCGCTACCCCGGCGCCCTCTTTGATCTTGACCCAACCCAGCTCCTCCAGAATCCGCAGCGCACGCTCCTGATTCACCGGGTCGTTCGGAATCGCGACGGTAGTGCCGTCCTTCACATCGTCAAGCGTCGTGTGATTAACGGAATACAGCCCCTGCGGAGCGCCCGGAACATAGGCAATCCCCACCATATCGGCACCAATTTCCTTATTGATCGCATCCATATAGGCCGTACTCTGGAAGATACTCGCGTCAATCGAGCCTTCCTTCATGGCCGGGTTGACCTGCATATTCTGCGAGAAGGTTTTGATATCTACAGTATACCCTTTTCCTTCCAGGATCGGGAGAATGGATTGCCGGAACTGCTCCTCATACGTACCTACGCCGAATCCGACTGTGATTTCCTTTTTGTCCCCGGAGCTTGCCGCTTCCTTATTGTTACCGCAAGCCGCCAGCACCGCCATCGAACTAATCAGTAGAACCGCCAGTAATTTTCTCATCACTCTCATCCCCTATCCTAATACTGTGTTTTTAAAATGCACTAATGCTTCGTCTGTAACCGTCAGCGGAATGGCGCAGTTGGGCGACAGAATAAACGGCTGACCCTTCATCTTGGCCAAGGCTTCCTTGGCCTGCTGTTCAATCTGCTCCAGATCATTTCCGGCAAACAGCCCATGATCCACTCCGCCCACCTTCGTAGCCTTGAGATCGGCGTCCAGCCCGGGATTGCCTTCGGCTACCGTATCCCAGCTGATCCCGTCAATCCGGTAATCATTGAATTTCTCAGGCTGGGCATGAGCACCGCAGGTATGTAAAATATTCTTGCCATAGCCCGCCGCCTCCAGCACGATGGAATCATACGGTCTCGACAGCTCATCGAACCTCGCTTCATCGAATAAACCGGGGTGGGCTGTGCCTGTCACCGCATAGAACAGACCATCTGATCCCGCCTGCCGCAGCTCCTGCACATAATCGGCCAAGGTCAAGGCAATCGCATGCAGGGCATGGTGCGCGGCGGCGCGGTGTTCCTTGAAGAGCGATTCCAGCGTCACCGGCTGCTCAATCCCGAATACGGTCTCTGTAACATAAGCAGAACGTCCTACTATGAACAGCAATACCGTGAGCGGTGAGAATACCGTCTGAATCAGCGGCGTATCCGGCAAGCCCTGGCGGATCTTCCTTACAGCCTCCAGATGCTCCAGCAGCGAAGGGGTTTGTGCGGCTTTTTTCACCTCAAGATCCCAGAGATTCGCGGCTGCCGGAACTGCCGTAGTCAGCTGTCTCGGAAATACCGTCCGGTAATCTGCGAAGTTATACTCATTTCCCCAGGCTTCCGCCAAATAGGTCGCTCTCGGGTTGATTTTCACCCAGTCCCAATCATATTTCTCCGTAAAAGAAATCGTAGACGACGCCAAGTCCTCCGCATTCTGCTCCTTGTCAATAAAGTGGCGCCATCCGCTGACCAGCGGACGGTCCGCAAGTTCCCCGGATAAGATCGCCTGAAAACGCTCCTGCTTGCTCCATACACTCATCTGCCTATCCCCTTTGTCTCGTAATCTCTAGTAACGGCGAATCTTGCGCGCCAATGTGTTGCCCAGGGACTGAATCCCCTGCACCAGAATGATCAGAATAATGACCGTCGCGAACATGACCACCTCGTCAAAACGCTGATAGCCGTACACGATTGCCAAGTCGCCGACCCCTCCGCCGCCTACTGCCCCGGCCATTGCCGTAGCCCCGATCAGCCCGATCGTCGCTGTGGTCAGGGAGAGTATTAACGAACCCACCGCTTCCGGCAGCAGGAAGTACCATATGACTTGTAACGGCGTAGCTCCCATTGCTTCCGCAGCTTCGAGAATACCCGGATTCACCTCCAGCAACGAATTCTCCACCAGCCGTGCAATATAGGGTGCGATATAGATAATCAGTGGAACAATTGCGGCACTGGTTCCAATCGACGTATGAACAATTGCTCTTGTTAGCGGAATAATGGCAAATAGCAGAATGATAAACGGAACCGAACGAATGACATTAATTAAGGGATTCAGTAAGGTATACAGCCACTTGCTCTCCAGCACGCCGCCCGGACGGGTAATGACCAGCAGGATGCCCAGCGGAATACCCAGCAGCGAGCCGATGAACAGCGATACCCCCACCATCTGAATCGTTTCAATAATCGCCTTCAGGAATTGCTCACTTGTGATCGATGTCGAGAACATAGGACTTCACCTCCTCTACCCGGACCTCATGCTGCTTCATGTAATTCAAGGCCGCTTCCATCTGTGCCGGATCACCTTGCAGTTGAACGATAATCGTACCGAGCGTCGTCTCTTGAATCTCTGTCGTATTCGCAAACAGGATGTTAACCTTAACGCCATAAGACCGGATGATCTCATACAGCACAGGCTCAGAAGCGCTCTCCCCGGCAAAATTCAGCTTATACACCCGGCTCCCCTGCTCAGTCTTCAGAGTTCTGCGGACGCTTGTAGTCATACTGTTCTGAATGACTGTTTTGACGAAATTCTGCGTCGTCTGATGCTTCGGTGCTCCGAACACATCCAGCACGCTGCCCTGCTCGATAATCCGTCCCTCTTCCATTACGGCTACCTTGTTGCAGATCTCCTGAATCACCGACATCTCATGCGTGATGATCATCACTGTGATGTTGTATTCCGCGTTGATCCGCTTGAGCAGCTGCAGGATGGACTGTGTCGTCTGCGGGTCCAGAGCGGAAGTAGCTTCATCGCACAATAGTATTGAAGGATTCGAGGCAAGCGCCCGGGCAATCCCGACCCGCTGCTTCTGTCCGCCTGACAGCTCGCTCGGATAGCTTCCAGCCTTGTCGCTTAGCCCGACGAATTCGAGCAGCTCCTCCACCCGCTTGCGGATTTCCGCCTTGCTCTTTTTCAGCAGGATGAGTGGAATCGCCACATTGTCGAACACCTTTTTGGACTCCAGCAGGTTAAAATGCTGAAAAATCATGCCGATGTTTTTCTTGGCTGCCCGCAGCTCTTTGTCGCTGTACGCGCCCAGATCGTACCCGTCCACCAGCACCTGGCCCTCAGACGGCCGTTCCAGGTAATTGACCAGACGGATTAATGTGCTTTTTCCGGCTCCGCTGTAGCCGATGACTCCGAAAATATCGCCCTTCTCCACCTTCAGGCTGATTCCCTTCAGCGCTTCAATCTTCACCTCTTTGCGGGTGAACGTCTTGTACACATTCCGTAGTTCAATCATAGTTGTTCCCCTCAATCATCTGGTAAATTTAGGATTCAGGTTTCAAGCCTGCTGCTTCAGCTTCGCCAGTGCCCCCTCTGCCAGCAGAGCGAAATACTTGGCTGCCGGCAGGATGGCCGCCTCATCGACATCGAAGCGGGGATGATGCAGCGCATGGTTCGGGCCGGTGCCGATGTTCACAAAAGCACCCGGGATCTGCTGCAAATAGTAGGCGAAATCCTCTCCGCCCATCTGCGGCGGAATATCATGTACCTCATAGCCTGATTGTGCCGCGACCTCTTTGGTGAAGTCTGTCCATGCACCGTGATTGACCGTAGCGGGCGGGCCGGGATACCAGTGCAGCTTCGCCTCTGCTCCGGCTGCGGCTGCAATCCCTTCGATGATCCGCGTCATTTGGGCCGGGATGCTGCTGCGGATCTCTTCGTTATACGTACGTACTGTACCTTCCAGCTCCACCTTCTCCGGCAGCACATTCCAGGTGAAGCCCCCGTTGATCCGGGTCACACTGAGCACGACCGGCTCCTGCGTGTTATTCAGGCGGCTGACTACGGTTTGCAGCATCGTAATGATCTGCGCGGCGGTAACAATGGTGTCTACCCCTTTCTCCGGTGTAGCAGCGTGAGCGCCGACCCCTTGCACCGTAATCTCAAAGCGGTCCACTCCAGCCGTTAAAGCTCCCGTTCTGGTACCGAACGCCCCGTTAGACAGGTCCGGTGAATTATGTAATCCGAAGATGGCCTCTACCCCGCTTAGCCCGCCGGATGCCAGTACATCCTCTGCACCGTGCCCCGTCTCTTCAGCCGGCTGGAACAGAATTCTGACCTTGCCCGGCAGTTCATGCTCACGCTGCTTCAGCAGGCTGGCCGCGCCCAGGATCACAGCGGTGTGGAAGTCATGGCCGCAAGCGTGCATTTTTCCCGGAATGGTGGAGGCATAAGGCAGGCCCGTCTGCTCCTCAATCGGCAGGGCATCGATATCGCAACGGATCGCTACTATGCTGCCGTCACCTTGTCCCACCTCTGCGATCAGTCCGGTCTTCAGAGGAAGATCCAGCACCCGTATCCCCGCTTCACTCAGCCACCCGCGTAGCTTCTCTGTCGTTCTGAACTCTTCATTGCTAAGCTCAGGTTCACGGTGCAAGTTCCTCCGCACTTCGGTCAGCCGGGCTGCCAGTGCTTCTTCCGTCTCATGCTGTGGTCTCATAGGCTTGTTCTTCCTCCTTCATTTTACGTATGTTCAATTCCTCTAATCCGCTCCAGCGCAGTCGCGAGGCTGCTTAAGATATGCTCCCGCATTGCCCGCTCCGCCCCCGCTTCATCCCTGGCTATGATCCTCTGCAGAATCACAAGATGCTCCTCATCCGCCTGCGTATTCCAGTCCCCATGTAGCGAAACATAACGACAATACCGGAGGGAACGGTCTCTTAGCTGGTTCAGCACCTTCTCAAAAGTCTTCAGCCCGCTGATCTCCCACAAGTAATCATGGAATTCGAAGCCATAGGATACCACATCCTGCTGATCCCCCATCTGGAAGGATTGCTTCAGCTTCTCCAGAATCAGCGTTAACCGCTGAATATCCTTGATGGTAGCATTTCTGGCGGCGCTTCTGGCGATATGACCTTCAAGCATGCTGCGGATCTGGAAGATCTCTTCGACCTCCTTAATCGTTAAAGGGGCTATCCGCAGCCTGCCGTTGGGCTGGCGCACCAGGAAATCCTCATTCTCCAGCCGCTGAATTGCTTCCCGTAGCGGAGTCCGGCTGACTCCGAGAAGTGCCGCCAGGCTCTCTTCGTTAACCGCCTGATCCGGCTCCAGCTCGCTGTCTATTATTTTTTGCTTAAGTGCATAGTAGGTATTATCCTTCGACAATCTTCGTGAACGCATTTCCATAGATTTCATTGCTCCTCGCTACTCATTTGCGGGTCGCCCGGTCAACTGTATAATTGTATACAATTATTAATGATGAGAGAGATTGAAGATAAAATGAAAGTATCAGTTGAAAATCTCTCTGCGCAATCAAGCTTTTTTCATACTATAATCCCATTAATCCCACTAGTCAAGTATGTTTTATAGGGGAATCAATAATCGACACGAATTGGACAAAAAAACTGAAGATGCAGGGTGTTCCCTAACACCTTCAGGAGGCTAATCTTCCGCATGCTACGGCTTCCTTCATTGATCGTGAGTTTGACTTTAATCACTTACCTGAACAGACTTTCGATCTGTTTCTATTTTATAGATTTCACTACCTTCTCCGCTTTGAACCGAAAATTCCGCAAGCGCCGAAATTTCGTATGTGCCCGATTTTTCAAACCGATATTGAGACTTTTCTGAAATGATATCTCCATCCGACATTTGACGTACAACTCCAACATCCTTTCTTGCACTTGAATTAATCACCTTGTCGGTATTATCCCGAACGGCAAAATAAAATATCGGTTCTCCAGTTGTAATCTCCAGATCCCGTCCAGCTTCATTTTTTAACTCAATAGAAATTTTAAGTTCCTGATTTGCTTTAACTTGTTCCGGAATTGAGATATTAGCTGAAAAAAGTTCGCTTTTAATATTTTCTGAGGCAGATGGGATTGGTTTCGTCTTGGCAGCTATGGATTCATTCGGTTCCGAGGAATCGCACGAAATTAAGGCCATGAAAAGGAGAATAATCAGTTTGTTCAAAATAAACACCTCCAACTTCATTAACGTAATGGCAGCCTGGATTAGACGTTGTGGAAAGTGGATTGTTTGAGATATAGCGCAAACGATAAATAACCCTCCAACACCTAATAGGTGTGGAGGGCTATTCACCTTACTAAAGTTCAAATACTATCTCATCACCTGTCTCACTCTTGTTGAACGGGTAGCTATATTCTTTGAACCTAAATTGAATTCCTGAAATCTCATCAGGTAATGGCGGAGAGACTACATATTTGTATGATGCATGATCTGATGTGCTTCCACCATTAATCATTCGGCAATCATATTGGTCATTAATATATAGTTCGTAATGGCTATGCTGATGAGATGTGGATTCAACTTCCGGCTCATCGTCCCAATCTATATTTAGTGTTAATACACTTGCATTACTGTATTGTCGTAAGGACGTTAGAGTATAGAAACGCTCCCCTTTCACGACTGATTTCAGAATTGCAATGTGTTGTCTAAATCCGGCTGGTTCAATCATTGGTTTAAATTGTTTTTCATTCATCATACTTGAGAATAAGGAGTTTAGGAAATCTTCATAGAGTTCAAAGGCTTCTGACCATTTAGAAATATACTCCAACGGAGGAAATCCTGGATTATTATCCGAGACCTCCTTTCTCTTCTTGATCAAAGAGCAAATTTCTTTATCGATATCCATAATTCGTTCATCATAATGCTCTGTTGGGCGTTCAAATGGCATTCGTATCATTTTTATCCTCCTCACAGCTCCATTAATTATTTCATCACCATATTTTAACATATAATGGTTTAAGTCAACACAAAAAAACCTCCTAATAAGTATAGTTTGCACCATACATAATTAGGAGGTTTCGGAAACCGCAATCCACGCTTACTTAATGCACGGTTTGCAACGTCAGATTCAATAGAATTAATCACTATCATATTGTATTATATTGTTAATATTATATTTGGAGGGGCGTATCACTATATGACTGATGGATTAATTGCTAGAATTGAACAACTAATACAACAAGGTCAAGAAGCTAAAAACAAAGACCTTCGCGATATTTCATATGGAGGTGGTTACATAACTGGTGAGTCTTATGAACTGTGGATATCAAGTTGTTTGCTCTTCCTTGACAGGTACTACAAAAATAATCCTCTTTATGGAAAGTTCACCAAAGCTGCCAATAAAGCACCTGGAAACGGTACTGAACATTTTGACACAATGATGGGAGTACTAAAAGCCCTTCATTCAACCCCAGATTTAGCATCGGAAACAAATACATCTATTGTCGCAGCAAATTATGATAAAATTTTCATAAGTCATTCGTCAAAAGACCTAGTCTACGTGGAGCAGATCATACAACTCCTAAACGATATAGGTATTCCAAAAAAAAGCGAAAACATCTTCTGCAGTTCCTTTGAAGGATATTGTATACCTCTAGGAGAAGGGATATATGAGTATCTTAAAGGTCAGTTTAATCAAAACATAATGGTGCTGTTTATTCTTTCAGATAATTATTACGCTAGTGTACCTTGCCTTAATGAAATGGGAGCTACATGGATAACCGCCAGAGATTATCACTCAATTCTCTTACCTGGTTTTGAGTACTCGAGTATTGTTGGAGCTATTGATCCAACCAAGATCTGCTTAAGAATTGATGAAACACAAAAATTGAATTCATTCAAAGATAAAATCATCCAAAAATTTAATCTCACACCGCTAGATGGGAGCATCTGGGAGAATGATCGTAATAAATTTGTAGCGAATATACAACAGATAGCTCTAAAAAATAAACCAACTGACCAACAAGTAAGAGTAGAATTTATAAAGGGTAAGCCCGTTGCAGACGGTAAGGTTGAAGTGGAAATTAGATTTATAAACTCTAGCTCAATTCCAGTTGAAATAAGTGACCTGTCTTTTGAACTAGTGAACGAGGACGGAACTGTTAATTCACTGCAAATTATTGATTCTGATCCTGAAAACACCTTCTCACTTTATGGGATTGAAAATCGCAGAGAACTTTACAAACTTAATTTCAATACTAACTCTTTTAATATACGAAAGGTTACAAATGCTAATGCCTCATTTCATTACCAGACTTTATACTGATTGGACGAGTTTCTTCTATATAATGATCTCATGTTTTATATTTACTCCCCGAGTTAAAAATACTGCACGGATATTTCGTACAGCAGAATGCAGTCCTGGCGATGGGGGCTTTGGGGATATTCTAGTGTGGTGAAGCAACATATAATCGTATTGTATACGGTATTCATCCTTGCAGGTAGTGGATCATCAATCAATAACCCAGCTTAATCGCCGCAAACCCGCGCCCTCCTACGTTTACCGCACGCCTGCATAAACAGACCGTATACAGCGAATATACATCCCCAGCGCATACGCCTGCGATCCTTACAACTGCGCGGCTTAACGATAATCAACGCTGGTAAATTATACATCCATAATGATTACGTTTATGCATGCGTTTATGTAGCGCGAATAAGCGGTCGGCAGCGCTGATCCCCGAAAATTTCGGAGGGCGTCCGGTCCGAGGCCGCTGCAGAATAAACCGCCTTTTGTCCGGTAATGGGACGTTAATCATCCCGATATAAACGCAGAAAAGGCCGCGCTACCGCAGCGTTTTGCCACGATAACACTAATAATAGGTATTGGATGGCCGTGTGCTGGCCCTGCTGATAGTGATTTCCCCTTTACTAGATAAGATAAATAAACCTATTAATAGGCAGTTCGTACACAAGAGCGGCCGGCCGTTCGATTATGCCGCCTACGCCGCATCCCTTCCGTTAAGATTCGCTCAGATATCGTGTACACCCAGCGCAAGCGTTTCGTACTGAGGCCTGCGAGTGACTCGAACCGTTGCGCCAGGCTCTCCGCTAAACTCATTAAGCGGTCTTCACGCGCTAGGGCCGCTATATTTATGCGCTTAATCTCGCGCCATACTACTCCAGCGACAACCGCAATTGCCGCGATTATCACACCGTTAATAACCGTATTCATCCGTTAATCCGTCTCCTTTACGTGAAAAAGCCGCCCCGAAGGACGGCCGTAATGCATGTGCGTATAATGGTAGAGACAGCGTGTCCCGAGCGTATGTTATTCGCAAAGTTATAGCGAGCGTAAAGAAGCCCCACGCGTGGTGGCGGAGGATCGTGCGTGCTTGAAGCGCGTTAGTGCGCAGTAAGAGGAGGATGAAAAGTAGACATCAAAAAAGCCACTCCGGGAATGAAGTGACTTTTTTAACCAATTTGATGGTTTATTGATGGTTTAACTAATTTTCAAACACATATTGCTGAATTTATTATTCCGCTCATTTTTCCGAAGATATACGAAGTCTCTATTTTCATAGAATTGATAGCAATCATCTTCTGTTTCAAGAGTTACAAAAGTACACCCACTAATTTCAGATATATCTTTTGCAGCATAAATTGCTTCAAATAATAGATATTCTCCCAAACCAATTTTTTGATACTTTTGATTTACTCCTAAAAAGTGAAGTCTAATTGCAGGAAAAATGTTTTTTTGATCTTCGATATCAATCCATTGTTGTTGAGTTCGCTTACTTTTCATAACTGAAACCGACTCATTGAATAATGAGAAAAATCCAATAAAATTATGATCTTCATCAAAATATAGTCTGGTTTTAACTAAATTTACGTCATTTAGTTTTAAAGCTTCCTCTTTTAAAAAATTATTCACCAAAACTTTTCCACAATCAAATGATTCAATAACACTTTGATGACTTGAATTTATAATTTCGCAAACAAGAACAGAGTCAGACATTGATTATTTCCTCGGCTTTGCTCTTTTATGATTTTTAAATCTATCTCCCATTTTTGCAAATGAAGGTGTTTTCTTGGTTGCAAATTCTATAAATTTATAATAATCCGCTTCATCTAGGGTGATTCTCATTTCATCGATAGGTTTAGTCGCTGCTGCCATATCGTTTTCCTCCTTATGCTTCTCTTTCTTATCCACATAATCACCTCCTAGATTACTCTAGCAAAAGATCAATGCAGATAAACGAGAATCATGTTCTCAATAATCAAATAGTTTTCTCCAAATAATTTTTATTTCGGACGAATAAATAATAGATTGTCAGGATATAATATATAATAGAGAAATCTACCGAGTATTGGGATAATTTAATTATAGCCTACAGCGATAATCTTAGCAATAATTAACAGTGTTTTTTGCATATGAAAATCATCATTATTTGGACACTATTATTTGAATAGAATTTTGGCTACTAAATAGTACTATAATTATTAGTAGATTTTTTGCACGATAATACAACTCGAAATTTAAGAGCCATTCAGAAACGTATAAGAATGGCTCTTTTTTAAAGCATATTTTTTACATCTCACTACTACGCAGTATGGTCCTAATGCAAATCAAGTACCCGTGAAAGGTCTGTCTTAGGTCCAGTCTGCTTTAAGTGTATTCGAAGAACTCGCTGTTATATTTGCGGGCCTCCGATAATTTTTTCGTTAATCTCTACCGCAGCCATTTAACGAAGTAACCGTAATGCTTTCCGTAATCCAATAGCGTTCGATCGCGCAGTCCTCCGACCTTTTCGCATTAATCGCGAAGTCTACCGCCTGGCTAAGCGTTATCTTCGGAAACTCCTTTAGCGTGCGGGCTCCGTTGGGAACGCGCCGCGTACGTTTATTTAACGACACAAAAACGACCTCCAGTACGCATTAGTCGCGGACTAATAACGTAGTAGAGGTCGTAATCCACAACCCACAAACGGCGTTTTCCGGGTTGTTAACTCCGGGCCTTCGGGGTTGTTAACGTTCAATTCCACCGCTGCAATCCGTAGCTCCAAACGCCGTTCGCGAGGGGCTGACGTACCGGCTACCGTTCAGATCATCGAAGAGAAAACGCTGATGCTCCGCGTCTTAGCAAGGCTCAGCCGCCGGATTCCCCGCCTCTTCCTTCGTGCGGAACGAGGAGCCGCAGCCACAGGTGGCGCTGGCGTTGGGGTTGTTGATGGTGAACCCGCCGGTCATGCCGGATTCCTCGAAGTCGATCTCCAGGCCGTTCAAAACCCAAGCGTATCAAGGGATTTTTCGGTTCACTACAATTCAGAGTATAACTGTTAATTGTTTTGTAGGTTGTTGATTACGTCATTCCAAGCTTGTGAATCTCGCTGATTCTATTATACCCAAAGTTGGATGAACAGTACAGCTCAGGAAGCAAGCAAGAGACTATACAAAACATACGATTTACTTTCACCAGAATGACTAAAAAGGCACATAAAGTGGTATTAACCTGTTTACGCGCCTTTTTTATAATCTATAACGTCACTATTTTGAAATAGCTAAATCGTATTTATCAAGTTCATAAATATTTTCAAGCGTCTTTTCGATTATCTCAATACCTAGACGAATTGTTCTACGTTTTGGAAATTCAATTTCGTGAACTGCATAGTTACCTAATTTACGTACTTGGTGCAAAATATTTCTTTGGGGCAATGTTATTATCCCGAGTTCTTGCAAGCCATTGATTTTGCCTTGAAGATTGTTTGAACGTACCTTTTCTCCATCTTTTTCTACATGTGTACCATCTTCCTTATACACAAACCCATCCGATACTTTTATATCCTTACAAATTGCTTCGACTATTGTCCTAAGACCAGCTGCCGGAAGGAGATTAGCCTCTGTATTAAAGGATGCGACAACTTCATGATAAACCTGATTGATAAAAGTAGGTACATTTGTAAAGTTATTCACTTGATGAAACATCTTCTTATTTACTACCTCACGTTTTGGTTCTTCAGGATAAACTGTATAGGTAGTATCATAGAATAAGTGACCATTTTCATCTACCGCTTGACAATCATCACCAGAATATACGTTTGCAAAACAAACATTATCACACCCTAAACACTGAACTATATGGTATTCATCATGAAATTGATAATCGTCATAGTATGATGAACTAATGGTATAGGTTAAAGATACATTGTCTTTGCTTAGAGTATGATGATTAGTATGTCGTTTGCATCTTTGACAATATAATTTCTCGGATAATGTCTCCATTTACACTCTCCTTAAAATTCGGATTTGATCAAACAAACAGCCCTATTCAACAAAAGTTATAATGTCATTTTTAAAATTACCTTTTATCTGTTTTGGCTTCGAAAAGAAATCTATAAGCATCTCTTTTGAAACATCTCCTAGTTTAATCACCTTGTACTTTCGGTATTCAAATAATTCAAATTTCTTATTACTCTTAAAAGGTTCAACTACTGATAAGATACCTTTTACAGTGTTGGCGGAATCTCTAATAAAAATTTGATCTACAGTAATATTTCTCAGTTCGTATCTTTCTCCCTCATCACTTACTAATAAGACTCTGATAATGTCGCCCAGGTTTAGCTCAGCGTCTGTATAGAGAAACGTATTAGCTCCTTCTAGCCTAACATCGTTAGAGTTTGATTTTTGAATCTCGTTAGTCACTTTGTGAAATCTATTCTTAGCAAAGTCTAAAGTGTTAGTATTCATAAAAGAGAATACTTTTTCAAGCAGTAAATCTAAATATACAATTGAAAAGTCCAGACTTTTAAGCAAAACATCATTGAGTTCAACTTCATCATGTTTATGTGTTCTTTTAACGAATTCTGGAATCTGCGAATCAATTTCTCCATCATATAAATAGATTGTTGAAGAAATTTTTATACTATATTGATGTTTGTTTACATTATTAAAATCTTCTATATATTGATAAATTGAACTCTCAGATGTGCTTTTTAGATGGTTGTAAACTTCATTAAATTCATCTTTTTGATATTTATTTAGCGCCTCTGTTATATTCTTCAAAGAAACTGCGTCTAGAGGCTTTTGTTCATTGGCTAACAAACACTTGTTTACTATGTGTGCAGAATTATCAAATATACTATGCAAATAGTGAAAGAAACTAAAAATCAATTTTTCTTTAATAGTTTCATATTCTACCTCCATTGATAGGTAATCAATATTTAAAACACTATAATTTGAAGCTGACTTTTTTTTAAATAGTTCGCTTCTCCATTTTCCATTATCTTCTTTGAGCATTTTCTCCAAATTGTGAATAGCCTCATATTCAAGCTTCGCAAACATTAATTTTTTAAAGGTAGATTCTATGAATTGCAGTGAATCAAAAACTTTTGAATTTGATAGTATTTCAAGCGTAGATTTATTCATATATTTTGATAATAACTCTTCATAGTTCATAATAAATTCTCCTTATAAGATCAAGTTACTTCCCCATAACCTTCTTTACATACTTCTCAGCCCTATAATCCTTGCGCACCTCATGCAGTACACCGCTATTCGCTTCTGACCAAGACTCCAGTATCATCCTTGGCTCTCCTTCAATGATGTCACGTGCTGCGCCAGTGTCGCCACTCCTGAACGCCTCAATGACTTTCATCAAGTCAGTTCGATCTAGCAATTTCACATGGTTGATGCCAGCCAGTGTCTCGCAAGGCTCCGTAAACTTGGCTGTAGCGATCACAATGGCTTTTTTGGCTTTGTAGTAGCGCATGCAGGCGAAGACCTCTTGCACAGCACTGATACCCACAGGATTGTCAACGTGATACCGCTTTGCTTGCACAACATTCCTGACACCATCACGATCAGTGAAAACTACATCTGCTCCGAAATCGCGGCTCCCTACAGTCTTGTAGACTCCTGAATAGCCAAGCTCCATAAACAGCCTGTAAAGATACATCTCAAAACCTGAGCCATCTTCCATCTTGTCTATTTCAGTAATGGTAATGGCTTTTAAATCGTAATTTTCTTTAGTAAAGACTGCTGTTCTCTTTTGTTTACGTTGGAAACTCACAACCAACAGACCAAGCACAACAAACACTACAACCATTAATACAGTTAAAACATAGATCATTAGGGCTACCTCCAAAATAAACTAGTAAAATCATACCATATTTTCCTTGGGAATAAATCAAGTTATTGGGTTTTACAACACAGAAAAAAAGACAACCATTTTTGGTTGCCCATTATCCTACTTAAGAAAGACAGCATTTAACTGAAGGTGCTTTCTTCATTGTACAATTTGAAATTCTCTTATCACTTCCACACTAGTTCTTCACCAGCCATGTTTAAGCCCCAATACTCTTCCTGCCGTTTTTCTCTGCTAAAATCCTTTAAAATACTAGCTATATCATGTAAGTAACTTGGTTTTAGAAAATCATGATAAATAACGCCTATCATCTCCATTCCAATTTCCATATTAAACCCATCCTTTGATAACACGAACATACTTGTATTATAATCAGACGGAAAAAGCTTGTTCCCTTTATAGGAGGTTTCTTTGCTACTATTAAGCTCGTCATTCGTTTCAAACTGTATTCTTCGAACTTTCCATCCAAAGCTTTCAAATGACTTCTTTAGAGCTGTAAAATTGATAAAACTTTCAAGTATAATTTCACCAGAGAGTATTTGAATCACATCATTTTCATGAAATGGGAAAACAGAGTATGGAACTTTGTTTCTAAAGATTTCAGCATTTTTCATAAAGTATGTGTCTACATTCGAAAAAAATGTTTTATCCGTTGTCTTCTTAAACGGCACTGATAACTGCTTATTTAATCTTGGAGTATGTATGGCTCTAACAAACATCACATCATCAATATGCCTTTCACAAAATCCACTTTCATTTATCTGACAACGTTTAACAACTTCTTGAACCGTCTTTAAATAAGTCTCAACCGGAAATACTGCTCTTCCCAGCTTAACATTAGAGCTACCAACAGTTATTTGACCGTTGCGGATTACACTATTAATTTCAAGAATTTTAGCTCCTTGATTAGAAAGCTCCCCTCCTTTCTTTAAAATTCGTAAGTATTCATCATAAGTCCATATTTTCTTTCCTGATTTCTTTAATTCAACGATGTGTGGAAATCCATTGGGTTCCAAAATGGTTAGGTCGCCAATACGCAATATATTAGTAATATCATGGATTAGTACATTATTTCCTTCCATACTAATATTAGCGGCTACTAAGTCTTCATTTGAAATAGAAGAACCTATGTAACCTGGAGAGTTATTTTGTGATAGAAATCTCATTAGCGGTCTGTTAAAACCTAGAACTCTCCATGCATAACCATCTGCTATTTCTTTTATTATTTCTCTCAGTCTCTGAATGTACAGAACTTTTAAATCGTGTTTTGTACTTCCGCTCTTTAGTTGTTCACTTATAGCTGTTTCTAACTCAGTTAGGGTTCTTAAAATTGCAATCTGCAAAGAAACTCCATGAACAGTCGAACGCTGAAAACGACTTGATCTACTGATTCTAAGTATTTTCAACAGGTAAGGCTTCCAGTTTGTATAATACTTACTTGTAACAAAACCATAGATATTCATCAACTTTTCCTCTTTTATATTCATTTATCCACCTACTTCCTTTGTTTTCCATCTTTCTTACAATCGGTATTCAATCAGATTGTAACACCCTAGAGGAAAATTTCCACTAGGGTGTTTGCTGAATGGAGAACCGACTATGCTTCTTATTCCCTTATTATAAAACATAAAGTTCAAATGGATAGAAAAGTGGAAAAGCCTTATCACACACAAGAGTTGGATTATTTTTCGCTTATCTGTGAAAGGGGTAGTGGAATTTTTCCACTAGGTAGTACGCTCATTTCACTTGACCTGTCGCGGCAGAACAGCGCATGGTAAATCATGGTTTTCCTTAAGCCTTTCTGATCTAAACATACCCCCTCCATGAAAAAGAGCATCCTATAGATGCCCTCCTGTTCAACCACTATTCAACTTTACTCAGTTTGCCTTTTCGAATGTTCAATTCCCTGTACAGAGTTGCCTTTTTCACACCAGTCATTGTTTCAATATCGGCAATAGAATGTTCCTGACTGTCATACAACTTCAAAGCACGTTCAATCTTCTTTGAATCAGTCTTAGGTCGCCCTCCCTTCCTCCCCCTTGCTCTAGAAGCCGCTAATCCTGCTTTGGTACGCTCCACGATCATCTCTCGTTCCAGTTCTGCAATGACCCCTATCATCTTGAACATGGCTCTTCCTGTAGGTGTAGTCGTGTCCAATCCATCACAGACGCTCACCAGTTCAACTCCTAGCTTCACCAACTGTTCATAAACCTCAATCAGCTTCTTTGTCGAACGTGCTAAGCGATCAAGCTTGTAGACAACAAACACGTCCCCCTCCCGTAATGCATCAAGAGCCTTTTGTAATTCCACTCGATCATCTTTTGCTCCACTAGCTTTCTCAGTGTATATACGTTCACATCCAGCATTGCTTAAAGAATCCATTTGCAAATCTAAAGACTGATCTGCCGTTGAAACTCTCGCATAGCCTATCTTCATATAAATACCCTCCGTAATATCTATGTATTACCACAATTGTATCATTATTAGGTACGTTTTTACAACTTTGATTTTGATACGACTTAAGGAACTATAATCATCACAATTGGGGATACTTTCGTTGCATTTTCCCTTCGTCTGAAATACGAAGGTTTTTGAAACAAATGTTCAACTTAGTCAAGATTGTTGCATAAGAAGCAAGGAATTATTAGATAGGAAATCATATTGTTCTGAGGTAGGATAATAGAAGAGTTGGAAATATAACCAATTGAGGTGACTTGAATTGAGTAATCATCAAGCAAGATTTATTCAATTAAAATTAAATCAAATTTTAAGATATGACTCTGATGAAGTCGTACTTTTCAGTGGATATTACGAAAAGATCGAGAACATAAATTTAAAAAAAATATTTTCAATATTGCACACACAATTCAATAATTTATTCTCCTTTATGAATGAAAAAATACAAGTCAATCGACACTATAATGCAGACCCCAGCAGATCACTTAAAGATTTAATTCAATTCACTATATCGTTTCATGCGAACCTTAAGGATGAATATGCATTTAACATAAACGATTATTATGAGGATATCATGAAAAGTTGTAACTCCTTCCTTTCAACAAATGGAGGAAGCACGATACCTGAGGACTTTGATCTCATTAACATTATTGAAGATCAACCCATCTTCAACATAGCTAATACAAAATCGTTATCCAGCACAGTAAGCAGCACATCCGTACAAATGCGCTTAATTGGCGAAGGTTCGTATGCAACTGTGTTCAAGTACAAAGACCCCTTTTATAATTCTTACTATGCAGTGAAGAGAGCTAAGAACGAGCTACGCTCTGATGAACTAGAACGATTCAGAAATGAATTCAATGATTTAAACTCCTTATCTAGTCCTTTTATCATTAAGGCATTTTCCTACGATAATAAAAAAAATGAATATGTAATGGAGTATGCTGACGAAACATTAAGCAAATATGTAAATCGAAGCAATAATAGCCTTCTCTTTGAGAATAGGAGAGTGCTAATTGAGCAACTGTTTCGCGCATTCATGTATATTCACACCAAAGGTATACTTCATAGAGATATCAGCTTAACCAATATATTAGTTAAGCATTACGATGATGGTTCAACTTATGCAAAAATTTCTGATTTCGGAAACGTCAAACGTTTAAATAGCACCCTTACCAGACAAGGAACTGAAATAAAAGGTGTTTTAAATGATTACACCGATCTTGAAGTCATCGGATTTGAAAACTACGAGATAAGACATGAAACATATGCGCTGGGCAAGGTTATTTATTTCATTTTAACTGGACGTACCAGCAACTATCATTTGGAGAAAAACGAAGCACTAAAACAATTCATACTAAAGGCAATATCTTCAGACAAAAATTCTAGGTTTGCAAGTGTTACAAATATGAAAGAAGAACTGTATTCAAAAGTATACCCAATGCTCCGAAAATGACACAGAGGTGGTGTATCGTAGAAAGACTTAGATAACATAAAGGAGCCTCTCTGTAGGCTCCCTTATGCATCATTATAGATTAAGTTTGTAATATAAAAGCAGTATTATCATAGAAGGCTGTCTATCGCTCACTGTGACCAATCCAAGAATCCTCAACAAGCTTATGAATTTTTTAAATTCAGCTCCCTCCACATTCAGCAGCTTCGTTACGATTGAACTGATGGAATTATCAGCTCTATTCAACACAATCTATCGCTAGGTAACAGGAGGCGCAGCGGGGAACTGTTTAGCAGCCAAAACACACGAAATCCCGTAATTGGTTCAATCCCACCCAGCAGTCACATCAAAGCCATCTTCACCAGTATTTCGCTTCTTCCTACTGCCAAGCTTTTTCATAGCCCTCTTTATCCTAACCATCTCTTGTGAATCCAAAATATTCTTTTCAAGTTCAGCTTCAGCATTCAAAGAACGCAGTAATCGTTCTTTTGCTTTTGCCTTCATTTTGGAGAAATTAAATCCAGAATCCTCTAGCTTCTTCATTTTTGCTTCACAAAATTCACCAAACTCTTTATCCATGTCTTTTTGAAGATAGTACAAATACAAATCATTATCAGTGAGATTGGCAAATTTTCTTCCAGAGGTTTTTTTGTTCCAGTTCCCCCAATCAATCTCCACATTGTTTGTACTTATATAAGCTTTTTCCTCAGCTTCAATTGGTTCTTCTATGTTTTCATTTACATGATAGCTCTTCTTTGTATCAGAAACAGGAGTACTAATAACCTCATATTGATTTATTTCTTGACGGAGTTGTCTTGCATCATTGTAATAATAACGTCCACTTTGCTTTGTTATAAGCCCATCGTCTACCATTCGCTTTATAAGTGTTTTTGCAGATTTATCTGATATGTGTAGTAAACTTGCAAAGTTTGAATAAGCTATCTCTGATTTATTTTTCAAAATCAAACACAGTACATAAAACGCTTGGCTATCTCTAGAAGCTTCAAAAACAGAGAACGGAATGATTTCAAATCCTCTCATGAAACTTGGCAGTTCTAGATAGTAATCTATGGTTTTATAAACTATTATCAGCGGCGACTGATTAGTAATTTCCTGGTCTTCAAAAGAGATCACCTCTTTACCCTTTAATGAAAGAAGAGTCTCTTTTATTTTGTTTCTATTTTGATATTTATCCTTCTTGAGATTGATTTCAGAAGCTATTTGATTTATAGTTATTTTTGTCGTTTCTTTAAACCACTTAGCTTCGCTTTGCAAAATCACGTAGTAAACATAAAGTTCATCAGGTGTAAGCTTCTTTGTATTTTCAGTTAAAAATGCATTTGGTATCATTACAAATCTTTCATTTGAATCCATTTTCTCTTGTTTCATTACTTCTCCTTTTGCATATTCTGTCCAAGACACCTCCCATATAGTATGTAGGTATCTTCTGTAGTATAGTATGTTAAGCTGTGTAAATTCGTCGAGAAAAATTAACTGGACTACCAGCTGCTATTAAAATTTTTCAATTCAATTTCCGACTCAAATAGAGAATTCTCGATAGCCTATCCAGTAGCAACTTTCACATAAATGTTACTTATAAATCCCCCCTCCTCTAACTTCCCCCAAGACTTCTATGGAAGAGATTGTACGCAAAAAGCTCATGCCCCTCACGCACAATCTAAATATCCTACTTTGCAGCAAGCATTACTTTAATCTCATTCATTTCAATCTGAATTTTGTCGTACATAGTCTTAAGTTCTTCATACAATTGCAGCATAGCAGCCTTCGCCATATCGTCATGCCCATCTTTCATCTTCATGAGATGCACCGTTTGCTCAAGCTTAGACAATTTCTCAATTATATTCGTTTCCATGTTTCCACTCCTCCATTGTACTAATATTATTTTTCTTCTTTGCCACGCTCTTCCCTTGATATGCGTATCGCTTCTTCAACAGACAAGTCCGCATTCATTGGTGGCTTGCCAAGCTCCTGCCTCAGTAGGAGATACACATGTCCACACTCCGCGCACTCCCATCCATTATGGAAACCTAAATCTGGGTCTTCTCGCTCAGTCTCTACAAAGCTATCACTGCCACAGGAGCAATGCACAGGAGGTACAGATACATAATGTATTGGGATTGGTTCATCACGAATAATGAAAGGTTTCATGATCTCCTTACCGCCAATATAAACGTAAGGCATTGGCTCTACGCCTATGATTCCTGATCTGCACACATCAATCACGCATGTATGGACAGTTTCCTTGGCAACAGGAACATCTTTATCAAAAACAACGAGTATTTCCTGCTCAATCTCTGTTATCTGTGCGTTGTGCATTGGAAACTCCACTTCACCCACTTTGGGCAACTTTATATCAATCAGGGGTTCATCATCATACTTGTTGATAATTCTGATTCCCAGCATATTGTACGCAGCATCGTAAAGAAGGAAACAACTTACATCAGAACGAGTCTTAGTCCTCTCATGCTTGTGTTTCTCGTTGTCTTTGAGGTAAATATACATCATTGAATCTTCAGAAATTGTAATTTGCATGTCTATTAATCCCTCCAATTCTTCCAGCAAGCTTTACTTCAGGCGACCTATTTCACGTTCCAGCTCTTTCAACCGCTCCCAACAGGTATAAATATCCTGTACGTTGGTTGCAAAAAGTTGTTCAAGCCTTCTCACTCGCGCTGGTAGGGCAAAGTGGGAGGTTTCCTCAATCCCCTCACTCTGAATGATTACCAATTGCTCCTTTACCTCTTCAATTGCAGCAGCCAGCTTGTCTAGAGAAGAATCTGGTTGAATGGGCGTAGATTGCTGTTTATGCTTGTCCAGTGAGGAATCTGGTTGATTGAGCTTAGCCTCCTGTCTTCGCTCGTCTCTTTCTTTTCGAGCTTCATTGTTATATTGCGTTAATTTCTCCATATTCCTTTCATAGTCTAGCTGTAGTAGGTTTCGTTCTTCTGGTGAAAGCTTTGAATCATCGCCATACAGATCGCTCATTTGATCAATCACTAATTGCATCAAATCTGTTTTGTCCATATAAACCAGCCCCTTTAATCTGTGTTGTATCCACTAACAGCCTTATCACCTTTCTCACATAGATAAAATATATTTTCGGGAGTCATGCTAAAGCCTACTGTTCAGATACTCGTCATGCTCAAGTTTCATTTCCTTAGGGAAATTCATCAACTCTTTTTGTGGGACTATTGGGATATTATGATTGCGAACAACATAAACATTTTTATTATGCCCCTTCAATGAAACTTCCTGAATAAACCCAAGTTTCTTTAATCTTTTTAAAGCCTTACTTGTTCTTTCTATGCTCATACTACTTTCCTCGCTTAATTCTTTTTTTGAAACCTGAACTGCATTATTATTACTAGTAGTCCTCATGAGAAATGAAAGAAAGACACTGAACGCTTCACCCATTACACGCTTCCAGTACCTTCCGATATAATCGTCTACTCCAGTTCCTCTAAAAGTATTAATATCCGCTGTTGTCAGTATCCTGTCTCCTACTCTCTCAATAACAAAATTGCTTTGTTGTATTTCAAACTCTGTTAGAAATCTGACCTTGTTAGCAATTGTCATGTTATTGTTACTCTCCTTCTAAGTTTTTCATTTATTTCTGTTGTTCCAGGCTTCCCAAATCATATAAACAACGATAGTACACACGCCTCCTAGCCCAAATCCGAAAACGAAAGTCATGTCAAATGTGGTATTTGTCAGCTCGATTAAATTCATTTTCACATCTAAGAATCGTACGTTCATACTTATCAGAGTGATTATTCACTCCTTTCTAGATTTAATGAGGATTTTTTTGGGGTACTGACAATCCCTTTTTGTTGACTTCCAACTCTATTCAGGTTACAATGGCTTCATAAAGTAAAATTAAAATGCCCCATCTATGCAATTAAGCTGAAAATAAATATTTGAACCCACTATACTCTACTTTTCTTTGAAAAGTCAAGAGTGTTTTTCATGCTCTTTTTTTGGTGTTTATGCCTACTTCAAGCGTACTCCCCACCCTCAGTCACCAAAGACGCTCCTCAATTCGTTGTATCGCCCTTCTCTTGCTCCACCAACAATTCCCTTGATCATAAGATTAAAAGGCGCTGAACTACATATGAATCGTTCTTAGCTCTATGTTTGCACTTCATCACCCTCTGACCACTCGTCGTTCAAGAGAAACCTTCAATACTATGAAAGCTAACTTATTTATAATTGCTTTCAAAGATTTCTTTTTACCAATTGTTTATAATCTTGTCAAAGGAGGATTCTTAATGATCTCTGATAAGGAACTGACTGATATGCAGGTAATCAAGAGCAGAGATGGAGTTTTTATTCCAAAAGATTTCTGTTTAGTATCGTTGTTGAATTATTATCAAAGTAACAGCCCACTTAAAGATGAAGAGTACAACGCCATTTCAGATTTCCTTTTCCACTTGGAGCTTGATTTGGGCATCTGTGATGGAACGAATCCAAAATACTTAAAACAAAGAGTTGTCAGCAAGGACTAGATTTCTGTGCCTGTACAACACGTATCATAATGAATATTTCACCTTACATAGATTGGAGTGATTAAAATGAACAAAATCGTGGTCTCAGTAAAAGCGGCACCTAACTTTATGTTGTTACTGGAGTTTGAAGGGAAGGAATACAGAGTGTTTGATTTTAAGGCATATGCTGAAACTAAATCAGGCTTTCCATTAGAAATCATTAAGAATCGCGTTCTTTTTGAAAGTGTCAGAATAGATGGAACTGGAACTATAAGTTGGGACAATGATTTCGACATTGATGTTGAATTTTTGTACAACAATAGTATTGCTAAGTCAGATTCAGATTTTGATTGAGTCGCAGCTTTAGTGGATTCGGTAATACCCCATCCTCAGCACCAAAGCCGCTCCCTAAACATTTTAACGACTTCTCCTTTCTCCCTCAATTCCTTGCCTAAGAGATTCAAGAGTTGCTCCAATACATTTAAATCGCTCGGTCTTAATCCCATGTTCACACTTCCATAGTACTACCGCTACAGTTGTCGCTGTCTTATTACTATTCGGATATTCTCAGAAGGTGTAAATGACAGATGCTTCACGAAATCCTCTGATGAAAAACCCAAATGCGAACATCTATCACGAAAGTGATTTTTAATATTGCAAATCGACAAACATGAAATCAGCCATTGGTGCTCCCTATATTTAAATAAGGACTACTTGTTTTAAAATTGCACTATTTTAGCGGTAATCGGTGAATGGATTCGTCAAAAAAATAGTTAATATCGACAACTGTGCAGTCTTTCAGTACGTCGCCAATTGCGTACTTTTTCGCCTTATCGATCGGCATAGTCGAGAAAGCAAGTCGAAATTCTTTTTGGTATTTAAAATAATTTTCCTTCCAAAAAGCCAAGCCTATATTTCCTTCAATAAATTGTTCTAATTGTTCTTTGTACATGACCCCCGCAGAATAATCAACGTATCGAACTGCTTTTATTTCTCCGTAATGCTCATCTGGTATTGTTGCAGCCACAAGATGTGGAAAATCGTTCGGCAGAATGACTGCGCTTTTCCCAAAATTATCGATGATATTTTGTTTCTCTACTTCGGGAAGGCTTAGTTTTACATATGCATACTCTTCGTCTACGTGGACAACTTCAAAGTCATCTTTCGTGAAAGCTGTAAAGCAGAATACTGGAACGTATCCAGCATCAGGATGGCGAAGTATAATACCTTTTTTACCAAACTCAGCTACTACCTCACCTGTACGGTTATCAACGACACTTAAGTTCTCTAATTGACCTACTGCCGCACCTTCAAGCCTATCGCCTTGTCCACGTACCTGCTCGCGTTCTTCTTGTTCGATGAAACTTTTCAACGGTTGCATAAAAAGATTGCCGTCTTTCAGATCTTGAACGTACTCTGGTTTAGTGAATTTAACGAAATAATAAACCTGCTTGTCCTGCATTACTTCCAACTCATTTAAACGCATATGCTTCCCCCTATCCTATTGTAATCCAACAGAAGTTTACGCCTCTTTTAGTGTGTCACTAAGAGATGCGACGTCAGATATTCTTCGGCAACATAACTGATCTATCTTGCTTTCTTTTAACACTTGGAACCAGAAAAATTACATCACAGCTGATGAAATCCGCCGCCATTCTATTCAAACACATTTTGGTCGCTTCGCCTCTAGATGCTTCGCTTGTAGGCATCACCCAAAGCTTTTCGAGGATATTTAAGACGCTGCTATAGGTTAAATGACAAAGAGTAATCCCCCCCCCTGCAAAAGTGACGGATTACTCTAAGTGGTTTACTCCTGAAAAACATGAACAAAAAGAAATAATCAGCCCACCCTCAGAAAGTAACAGATTACTCTTTGTGTCCAAAAACAAGGGATAACAAGAAAAAGAATAGCACAAAATCTCTATAATGCAAGTTTTTCCAAAATAAAAATATACACTTCTCCACAGCCATTCCACATGATGTAAACGCCGTTGTATCCTCCAAGGGCAGATTTACCTGTACTGGCTCAATGGAGGGCATCCATCAATAATGGAATCGCTCTGAGAGTGTATTAACTATTCGTGTTTACTTGTCAACTGCATTAGACAAAAAGCAACATTTGTCCTGCTAAACATAAGTTAAATAAAAAAGCCCTCCGAAGAGAGCTTTTGTGAATATTAGTAAGTTAGTTGTTGATAGGGTCAATAAAAATTGCATTGGAGGAGGATGTGTCAAGCTGCGTCAATTGAATGGCATCCTCTTCGAATTCCCAACCATCAGCAATTAGTTGTTCCAAAACCTTTTTCTTGCCGTTTTCTTCTGTGTCTGCAACAACTACAACACCGAATTCAAGGGAGCTGTCAAGCTTCTGGCAATAATACACATTCATTATTAGGAACCCCTCTTTCAGAAATGGACTGAATACTTATTCTACCAGTTAATTATTGTAAATTCAACTCACTTGAACAATTTAAATGAGCATGCCTTTCATCCTTTAACGGTGGATCACCAACATGGTTTATGAAGGCAATTATCGTTTGAGGGCATTGGGTGCAAATGAGGCTAAAATTAAGCCATTTAATCTACAAAGTTCCACCACGTTTGTTAATCAAATTTTGAAGCGGCGAACAATCATCATGACTTTTTCTGATGTCTGTGGTGTCCATTTGAATGTATCGACGTACAGTTCGAATATCAGACCAACCGCCCATCTTCTGCAAAGAAAAAGGGTCTGCTCCATTCAAGGTCATGTTTTTAGCCCATGTGTGGCGGTAAACGTGCGCTGTCATTTTTTTGCCCACAATGCCAGCTTTCCCACCATAATACTTTAGGCGCTTGGTAAATTGATTAGCGCCAAGCGGTTCACCAAAGCAGGACATAAAAATCCTATCCGTTGTAAAGTGTTGTTTATTTTCGGAGACTAGCTGTAAAAGAAGCTTTGATGCCAGTGATGAAAAAGGAATCAAGCGCGGTTTACGGTTTTTACTTTTTTCTGCTGGTATTGTAATAAATCTAGCTTGAAAATCAATATCCATAGTTCTCAAGCTTAGTAATTCTTGAATCCGTAAGCCTGAATCCAGCATGACAACCATCGCAACATAATCTCTGAAGCCTACAAAATCTCGCTGATTAGGCTGCTTAAGTATCGCCCTTACTTCTTCATCTGTTAAACAATTAGTTAAATCAATATCTTGTTTCAGCAAGTTGATCTGATCGAATACATTGACCTCAAGTAGATTGTCCTTTCGTAATTGATTAAAGATAGCCTTCATTGTTCGCAACCTAATATTCACTGTAGTATCAGTTAATCCGATTCTTTGCTTGTCTGAATCAATGTATTTATGGTTTTCATATCTTCGTGCATCAAATCGCATATAGTTGATATGGTCACGAATATGGGATGCTGTTAGTTCGTCAATAAACTCCATTTCTGGATAGCGCTCTTGTAACCAGCTGTAAAAGTAATGGAAATGTTTGTAATAATCCTTAATCGTACGTTCTCTGAGTCCTTCTGCCCTTTTTGCATTGATAGCAAGATCAAGCGCTTGCTCAAACCCCAGCCTTGGAAATTCCTCCTTGTTCCTGCTGCCAACAGGTACTCTTCGCTCTTTCTTTTTAAGCATTAAAAAACCTCCCAAATTTGTGTTTATGCGATCAACACAAGCTTGGGAGGTCCGTAATCCGCAACCCTGAAACATCAATTCTAGGGTTGTTATTATACAAATTGATGATTGCGGATTGTTGAATTCCTCTTGCAATCCACAACCTACAACAATTATTGAACTCTGAATGAGTTACACACCGGATTATACTCTTAAACCCGTCTTAGCAAGGCTCAGCCGCCGGATTCCCTGCTTCTTCCTTCGTACGGAACGAAGACCCGCAGCCGCAGGTAACTGTGGCGTTAGGATTGTGGATGGTGAAGCCGCCGGTCATGCCGGATTCTTCGAAGTCGATCTCCAGGCCGTTGAGGTAACGGATATCGTCTTTGCTGACGACCACCTTCAGACCTGCAACGTCCATGTAGATGTCCTGCTCAGTCTCGGTATCATCGAAGCCCATCGCGTACGAGAATCCGCTGCAGCCCCCGGCGGTTACGCCCAGACGGAGAAACATATCCGGCACTTCCTGCTCTGCAAGCATAGCCTTAATTTGGCCTGCCGCTGTCTCACTAATGCTAATCATAATTACAACCTCCTTAGGGATCAATGTATTAGAATCAAGCAGCCTTCAGGCTGTACGTAATGAAATCAATGCCTTGCTTGAGAAAAAAATGAGTATGATGTATATCATTTTCATCGGCTCTTTCAATCAGTATACTCCACTATTCTTCTGCCCTCAAGTCGTAAACCGGGCGCAGGTAAGCGATTTGTCCCGGAAGACCTGCCGTTTCTGGCGGTTGCTCACCCTACGGGAGAAGTTTATAATGAGAAAAGCGATAAAATTTCGATAAATTGTCACGGAGGTTGCAGTTAACCTCTATTTATAATGCCGGCTGCTGCCGGATATGCTCAGGTACACGATTATGCGATGCAATTGCCTCGCCAACCTTCAGGAGGAACTTATATGTCTACCCTTATTACACCCCACACGGATGCCCGGATGGCGAACATCATTGAGAAGGTTCGCGGCGGAGAACGATTGAATTTGGAAGACGGCGTTTATTTATATGAGAGCAACGATCTGTTAACGATCGGGCAACTCGCTAATGAAGTCAACATGCGAAAAAACGGGAATAAAGTCTATTTTATCGAGAACATGAGTCTATATTTCACCAATGTCTGCGAATCCCGCTGTGCCTTCTGCAATTTCCGCAAGGATGAAGGCGAAGAAGGGGCTTACACCCTCTCCGGCCAGGAGATGGTGGAGTATGTACAGCAGCATATTCATCCCGGCGTGCGCGAGTTCCATATTGTAGGCGGGCATAATGATAATGTGCCCTTCCAGTACTATGTTGATTCGCTGCGTGCTCTGAACGAGCATTTCCCCGAGGTGACTCTCAAGGCTTATACAGCGGCAGAGATCGACTTCTTCACCCGCATCAGCGGACTTAGTATCCGTGAAGTGCTGGAGCAGCTGCGCGCCGCCGGACTGAAGACCCTTACCGGAGGAGGGGCAGAGATTCTGTCTGACCAGTACCGCAAAAAAATGCGCGTCGACAAAGCCAATGTCGAGGAATATCTCGAGGTGCACCGCACCGCCCATCACCTTGGCATGAAGACCCATACCACGATGCTGTACGGTTCGATTGAGTCCCGTGAAGACCGCATCCGCCATATGCTGCAAATTCGTGACCTGCAAGACGAGACCGGCGGTTTCATGGTATTCATTCCGCTGTCCATGCAGCCTAAGAACAAGAATGCGGGCATTATGCGCCGCAACTCCGCGAATGAGGATCTGAAGACCATTGCCGTCAGCCGTCTGATGCTGGACAATTTCGATCATATCAAGGCCTACTTCATTAATATCGGGCCCCAGTTGACCCAGGTTGCCTTGAACTTCGGCGCTTCCGATGTGCACGGAACGATCCTGAAGGAACGGATCAGCCACGCTGCCGGCGCGCTGACACCGGAGGGCTTGACCCGGGATGAGCTGATCTGGCTCGTGAAGGGCGCAGGACGGATTCCTGTAGAACGGGATACCTTCTATAACGAGATCAAGGTATACGAATAAGAAAAGAACAAGCTTACCTCAGCCAGTGAACGCAGAACTGCCTTGTCCATTATGTACCCGAAAGGAAGATCAGTTGGCATGAGAACCCTACTTGTCTTGGGCGGCGGCTACGGCGGTCTTGCCCTCATTCAGCAACTGCTGGATAATCATCTCCCTCCTGATGTGGAAATCATCCTGGTGGACCGGATGCCGTATCAGGGGATCAAGACCGAATATTATGCACTGGCCGCAGGCACCGCCACCGATTACCATTTGCGGATTCAATTCCCGGTGCACCCCCGCCTGACCGTACGTTACGGGCAGGTGGGTTCCATTGATCTGGAGAGCAGACTGGTCCTCCTCGATTCCGGGGAGCCGGTAGCCTATGATATCCTGGCGATTGCCCTCGGCTGTACGGATAATTACCATAACATTCCGGGTGCCGAGGAATACACCTGCAGTATTCAGAGCTTCGCCGGGACCCGGGAAACTTACCGCCGGCTGAACGATGTGAAGCCTTATGGAACCGTCAATATTGTCGGCGGGGGACTGAGCGGCGTAGAGATTGCCTCGGAGCTGAGGGAGAGCCGGCCGGATCTGAATATCTCTCTGATGGACCGGGGAGAACGTATTTTATCTTCTTTTCCGGCCAAGCTGTCCAGGTATGTCGAGGAATGGTTCAGTGAGCATCAGGTGGAGACGATTGGCGGGGTGTCGGTCTCTCATGTCGAGAAGGATGCCATCTTCAATGGCACCCAGGCTATTCCGGCGGATGTGACGGTATGGACTGCCGGTATTCAACCCGTGAAGGTCGTGCAGCAGCTGGAGCTTCCGAAGGACCGTGGAGGCAGGCTCATTGTGGGGGAATATTATAATATTGCTGAATATCCGGAGGTCTATGTGATCGGGGACTGTGCCAGCCTGCCCTTCGCCCCCAGTGCACAGGCGGCGGGTGCCCAGGGCGAGCAGGTGGGACAGATATTACAGGCGTTATGGCGGGGCGAAACCCCGAAGCTGAATAAGATTAAGCTGAAGGGAACCCTCGGTTCACTCGGCAAAAATGCCGGCTTCGGCCTGATGGGCCGCCGCTCCGTCATGGGCCGGGTTCCGCGCCTGCTGAAGAGCGGCGTCCTGTGGATGTCCAAACGCCATTTCGGCTGAACAATCCCGGCTTGAATCCGGCTTAATCAATCTCCAGACTGTCCCAGGCCTCTGCTTCTTGTATAGCGGCTGCAATCGCCTCTTCCAGAGCAGCGGGGGAATCAGCTTCTATGATCTCCCCGTCAACCATGGCGAACGGCCGGAGATAACACTCTCCGCAGTTGTTCAGACAGCCGTACTCCACTACATCATATTCAGGGTTTTGTTCCAGCTTAAGCTTGAGCGGTTCAGTGCCGTGGCCGATGTTGCTGGCACAGAATTCTATAATTGGTCTCATGATGATCTCCCTATTCTGCCGTAACCATTTTATTTTTTAACTTTTTGTACTATAATAAACATACGAAAGGAGTGATTGAGAAATGAGTGAGAATGTACAAAGCGCAACCATGTACGATGAAGTACTGGAAGTCCTTGATAAACTTCGTCCGTTCCTGCAGCGCGATGGCGGTGACGTGGAACTGATTGATGTTGAAGACGGCATCGTTAAGCTGAAGCTTATGGGTGCATGCGGCAGTTGCCCAAGCTCCACGATCACGCTTAAAGCCGGGATCGAACGCGCCCTGATTGAAGAAGTAGAAGGCGTGGAAGAAGTCGTTCAGGTATTCTAATCCCGTTTCATAAACCATCCCGGCCTCCGCTAAGAGGCCGGGATTTTTTTTTATTATAGAGGATTTCGCCTGCAGGATCAACCACTTGGCTATTCAAAAAGACCAGAAGCCGCTCCGCCAGCCATTTCTGGCTACGGGCTTCTTATGGTCTCATTAGATGATTCAACATCCCTAGGTTCAAGCTTAGAATGCCGGGATAATTGCTCCGTCATATTGCTTTTCGATGAATTCCTTCGCTTCCGGGGAAGTCAGCGCTGCTGCCAGCTTCTGAATAGCATCGGAATCCTTATTGTCAGGACGGGCTACCAGCAGGTTGGCATACGGGGAATCTCCGCCTTCAATGAACAACGCATCCTTCGTTGGAGACAGCTTGGCATCCAGTGCGAAGTTGGTGTTGATCAGCGCCAGGTCTACTTCATCCAGCTGACGGGGCAGCATGGCTGCATCCAGCTCAATGATATCCAGCTTCTTGGTGTTCTCAGTGATATCCGCTTTGGTGGAAGCAATATTCGTGTCATCCTTCAGCTTGATCAGACCGTTCTTCGCCAGCAGAATCAAGGCGCGGCCTCCGTTCGTTGCATCATTCGGAATCGCAACCTTCGCACCTTCTGCCAATTCATCAATCGATTTGATCTTTTTGGAATAGGCGCCAAATGGCTCTACATGAACAGCAGTTACAGATACGAGATCTGTGCCGTTCTTGGTGTTCTGATCATCCAGGTAAGGCTTGTGCTGGAAGAAGTTCGCATCGAGCTGCTTCTCGGCAAGCTGTGTATTGGGAAGAATATAATCTGTGAATTCTTTGATCTCCAGCTTAATGCCTTGGGCTTCAAGCAGTGGGGCAATTGCTTTGAGGATCTCCGCATGCGGTACAGGAGAAGCACCAATCACCAGGGTTACCGGGTCCGCAGCAGGCTCTGTAGTCGGCTCTGCAGCAGCCGCTTCTGTAGGTGCCGTTGTGGCAGCAGAATTCGTGGTGTTATTCGCCTTGTTGTTTCCGCAAGCGGCAAGCACCAATATCAAGGTCAGGCTGAAGAATGTAAGCAGTACTTTTTTCATCTGTAAATCCCCCTCTAATCCATATGGTTTATTGAATAAGGCTATATGTGGACTTACCTTATTTCCGTGTAAAATGTCTTACCAGCCGGTCACCGGCCATTTGCAGCAGCTGCACCAGAATCACCATCAGCGCTACCGAGATAATCATGACTTCCTTCTCATAGCGGTAATATCCGTAGCGGATCGCCAGGTCACCCAGGCCGCCGCCGCCGATCATGCCGGACATTGCGGTATACGAGACAAGGGTCACAACAGTAATGGTTACACCGGCAAGCAGACCCGGACGAGCCTCCGGCAGCAGCACGCGCATCACGATCTGCCCGGTGGACGCTCCCATGCCCTGCGCCGCTTCAATAATTCCCCGGTCAACCTCCCGCAGTGCCGTCTCCACCAGTCTGGCGAAGAAAGGCGCCGCGCCGATCACCAGTGCCGGAATCGTTCCAAGCACACCAATCGAAGTGCCCATAATGGCCTTGCTGAACGGAATCAGGGCAACCATCAGAATGATAAAAGGAACCGAACGCAGGATATTCACAACGAAGGATAATACCGAGTAAACCACCCTGATAATAACGTTATTTGACTTGCCCCATAAATATAACACAATTCCAAGCGGTAAACCAAGGATTATTGTAAATATTCCTGAAATTGCGATCATTTTGAGTGTAGCAATCGTAGCTTCCAGCATTTCTTCCCAATTGATTGTGCTAAAGTCCATTACAAAATCACCTCCACATCAAGACCTTGCGCTATGAGCTCAGTGAGCGTGGCTTCAACCGCACCCTCAGGTCCTTCGAACCGGACGATCAGCTGGCCGTAAGGAACATCCTTGATTGTAGAGATGGTGCCATGGAGAATGGCGAAGTGAACCCCGGTTCCCTGAACCACCTGTGAGAGCGTCGACCCGTAAGTCTTTTGCCCGAGAAAAGTGATTTTGACCGACTTCGTGTAACCCGGCTGCACAGCATCAATCGCTTGCCGGAGCGGTCCGTCCGACTGGGTCTCACTGCGGATGAATTCTTTGGTCACCTCATGCTTCGGCTTCAGAAAGACCTCGGCCACTTCACCCTGCTCCACAATACCGCCGCCATGGATCACGGCAACACGGTCGCAAATGCTCTGAATGACATGCATTTCATGGGTAATCAGCACGATGGTCAGATGGAATCTGCGGTTGATATCCATCAGCAGGCGCAGTATGGAGTCTGTCGTCTGCGGATCAAGCGCCGAGGTCGCCTCATCGCATAACAGAACGTCCGGATCACTCGCCAGTGCCCGGGCGATTCCGACACGCTGCTTCTGTCCGCCGGATAACTGGGCCGGGTACTTATTCCAGTGCTCCTCCAACCCTACCAGGGCGAGCAGATCCTTAACCTTTTGTTCAATCTCGTTCCTTCCGGCTCCGATCAGCCGCAGCGGAAACGCGATATTGTCATAGACTGTAGCCGATGAGAGCAGATTGAAATGCTGAAAAATCATCCCGATCTTGCGCCGCTGCTCCTGCAGCTGTCCCTGGCTGAGCGCTGTAAGCTCGACACCGTCCACCCACACCTCGCCCGCAGTCGGACGCTCCAGCAGATTAATGCAGCGGATCAGCGTGCTTTTGCCGGCCCCGGAGTGACCGATCACCCCGAAGATTTCACCCTTCTTAATCGACAGGCTCAGCGCAGAGAGTGCAGTTGCCTGCTTACTGCCCTTGCCATACACCTTGGTTATATCCTTCAATTCTATCAACCGCTGCGTCCCCCTTCTGTATTAACTTCCATCATTGCAATAAAAAGACCCCCTACGATCCATGCAGATCGCAAGAGGCCCTGTGTGTATAATGACAATGCCTTCTCATCTGCCAAATACCCCTTAACCGGCGGCATTGTAGGAATTAGCACCATGACATTTGGATGCAGCTTAAGGCTGTCTTCAAACCGGTTGCCGGGCTTCATCGGGCCTATCCCTCCGCCGCTCTCGATAAGATAATAGTATGAAGTTATATATTCCGTATCCTGTCAGAACTTAATGTATGCCTAAGTATATTCAGTTTCGAGTTTTTTGTCAAAGGTAAGTTTTTACGGACGGACATGCCCGGATTTAGGTCCTGGGGCCGCTTTGTTCTTGTGCCATTGTTCATTCCCGTACCTGTATGCGGCGGCCAGGGATTGGCATACCATCTCCAGGCTCTGCTTCAAATCCTCCAGATGGCTGTCGAGATCCTCCAGACGAATCTTGTCATGCAATCCCTGGTGACGCTGCCAGAGGTCGTCGGTCATCTCCGCGTTCATGTAATGGATCTCAGCGTTGCGCCGCTTGCGCAGATTCTCCACCGGCTCCCGGTAGGAATTCCTGATTCGCTCCAGCTCATCCGCCAGCGGATGATGCGCATGCAGCAACTGAAATTGCCTCAGCACCGTGAAATAGGAGAAATGCGTCTTCACCTTGCCTGTATTGAGATTGTACAGATTATTCAGCACCGTGCCCAGCTTGTCCAGCAGCGAGAAAACACGGATGAAGCCATCCTTGTAGAAATACACATATCTGGCGTACTCCCCCTGCTCCGTGGACGACATGTCGTCCATATAACCGGCTATCACTGACTTCCGGAAAAAGGCGGCTGCGAACCAGCTCTGCTCCAGCTCATCCAGAGAGGAGATCAGGCCGCGTGTCCAGATTTCCAGCTTGCGGTATTCATGGTCATGGTCTTCATGTGCCGCCATCTCCTTGCGCAGCACGGAGGCAGCCTTCGCCATGGACTCCATAGCTTCAGCCAGCACACCGCTGTTCACGCGGGGCGGCTCTCCAAGTAACGTCCGCAGCATATTTTGACCCTCCTTAAGTTCACTTCTACGCTAGAGGAAAATAACGGTTCCAGTTGCGGCCTACCCGCTTCGCAATATCCTCATTCGGAGCCAGCTCCTCCGGGTATCCCGGCTTCATCCGGGCATCTATAATAATCGGCAGCGTATAGCTGACGCTGCCCCGGTGTACCCCGGCCGCCGAATAGATATCATCTGCCGGATTGAAGCGGGTGAATACGGTCCACAGGAATGAGGTCTGCGTGCTTACCGCCTCTTCCGCCCGATCGACCAGCACAATCAGCGGCCAGGCGGTCTCCCTCTCCTTGAAGGCAGCCACCAGCCGCTCCGGCAGCTCCGGGTCCTCTTCATAGGATGCACCGGAAACGGCTAAACATCCTCCGCAATAAGGCACAGCGGCGGTGATTGATGGAAGCAGACCCTCTGTATAGGTCCTTGGCAGCTGACGGACCGGGCTGCCGATGCCCGCCATCACCGCCTTACTGCCATGATTCAGCTTACGTCCGGTATAATCCAGTGTATCCATGGAGGTATTGGCAAAGATCGTCAGATCCGATTGCGGATTGAAGCGCTCAAGCACCGTTTCCAGCAGCTTGGGGAAATCGGTAAGCTCCACCTGCACATTAGTCAGCAGCAGGAATTTGGTTAAGGAGAGCTGACCTTCCCCTAAGATACGAAACGCTGACACCATGTACTCGCGCGGATAGCTCTCCCTCACGACCGCTGAAGTCAGTGAATGCGAACCGGATTCGGAGTAGGACCACAGCCCTTTGACCGAAGGGATCAGCAGAGGATAGGCTGGAGCGAGCAGCCGCTGCAAATAATCCTTCAGATAATAATCCTCCTGGCGCGGCTTGCCGGTAATGGTCGCCGGGTAGATGGCATCCTTGCGGTGCCACATCCGCTGAACATGCATGACCGGGAAATCATGCTGCATGGAATAGTAGCCGGACTGGCTGCCGTACGGCCCTTCCGCTCTCCGCTCCAGCGGAGATACGCGTCCCCGGATGGAGAATTCCGCCTCAGCCGGAATCCGGTGCCCGCCCAAGGGGTCCTGCACCATAGGAAGCTTGCCGCCCAGCATCAGCGAGGCCAGCAGCAGCTCCGGAATCCGTTCCGGGACCGGAGCCACTGCTGCCGCAATCAGCGCCGGCGGCCCGCCGATGAAGACAGACACCGGCAGCGTCTCGCCGAGATGCTCTGCCTGCGAGTGATGGAAGCCGCCGCCCTTATGAATCTGCCAGTGAATACCTGTGGTGCTGTCGTCATACACCTGAATCCGGTACAATCCGAGATTATGATCCTTGGGGTTGGTGATACTCTCCGTATAGACCAGAGGAAGCGTGATGAACGCCCCGCCGTCCTTAGGCCAAGCCGTAATCCGGGGCAGCTCCTTCAGCGGGTCACTGCTGCTGCAGACACCGAGCACCGGAGCCTCTCCTTGCGGTATATTCTTGGTCCCTGCTCTCAGCAGCTCAAGCAGCACCGTTTTCTCCCGCCATAAACCGGCGGCTGAGGGCGGAACCAGCTGCTCCATCGCCGTTGTCAGCGACTTCAGCAGCTGCTCCGGTCTTGTCCCAAAGGCCTTGTTGACGCGCCGGACGGTACCGAACAGATTCGTAGCGACCGGGAACGGCGTTCCCTGCACGTTCGTGAACAGCAGTGCCGGGCCCTCCTCCTCCACCACCCGGCGGTGAATTTCGGCAAGCTCCAGATAAGGATCAACAGGGGTATCTATCACTGCCAGATCCTTATCCCTGCGGAGCTGCTCAATCCATTGTCGTAAATTACCGTATCGCACTATAGTGTTCCTCCTCAAACAGGACCTTATGCTAATCCCGTCCACCGTTGCCGTTACCTTATCACTTGCTGCCCCTGCCAGCTCCGCTTAACTGCCAGACCCTTACACTCATGTAGCACAGAACCCCGAAGAGTCCGGAGATCAGCACAATATGGGATAACGCAGCAAATATGTACAATCTTTCATTATTCAGTGTGTATACCACAGCCGCTCCGCTGAATACCTGCATCAGGCAGAGCAGAACTGCCGCCACGCCCAGAGCCCTCAGCTCAGGCAGCTCCTTATGCTTCCAGAAGGCCAGATGCCCAAGTATAGCCGTCAGCAGGAACAGAATCGCCGCCGCTATCCGGTGCACGAATACAATTCCTACTCCGCCGCTCATTTCCGGGATCCATTGTCCATTACACAGCGGCCAGCCGGAGCACCCTCCCTGGGAGCTGGTGTGGCTTACGTAGGCCCCGATGTAGACAACGATATATGAATATACTGCAGTAACCCAGGTTAAGTTGCGGAAGGCTATACGGACTTTAGGACTTCCTGTGCTGAGTTCCGCTCCCGGAGAGAATGCCCGCCTAGTCCCAAGCGCCAGCATCAGCGAACCGGCGAAAGCAATCAGCGAGAAGCCCATATGCAGGGCCATAACCGCAGCCGACTGCGACTTCACAACTGCAAGCGCTCCCATCCCGCCTTGAATGATGACGAAGATCAGGGTCAGCAGGGCATAGGCCAGCAGATCCTTACGGTGCCTGGCATAACGCCAGAAGGCAACCATGGAAGCCAGGGACAGCAGGCCAGCCAGGCCGCTGAACAAGCGGTGGGTATATTCAATCAGAGAGCCAATTGTGTAGGCCGGAATCAGCTTTCCGTGGCACAGCGGCCACTGATTTCCGCATTCCAGTCCCGAGCCGGTCTTGGTCACCACAACCCCGCCGAACAGCGCCATGAACATAATGAGACAGGTCAGATAGCTGAGCCATTTTAATTGAATTGTCGTCAATAGTATCACCCGTATTGTATAGGAATGAGTATGAAACATATAAATGCTTATATGATTAGAAAAAAAGCACCGCTTCTGCTCGGATAGGGCGAAAGCGGTGCTGCGGAATTACTTGTGAATGCTGAGATAAACGTCCAGCGCCGTATCAAGAAACTTCTCGATTTCCTCCCGGGACTTCCGGAGCTTGTTCACGAACCGGACCAGTTCCCGTCCATCGGTGTACGCAACAAAGCTTGGAATGCCCAGTATATTCTGTTCCTGGCTGACATCACCTACGGCATCGACATCCACTTCGACCAGGGTAAGACGCTCTGCATATTTCTGTTCCACATCCGGCATGAACGGATCAATGAATTTGCAATCCACACACCAATCTGCCTTGAAGACTGCCACCGTCAGACGCGGAGACTGAATTGCCACCTGGAACTGGGCAGGCGAGCTGATTTTGTCCATCAATTGACCATTCCCTTCTATCAGAGAGTTCCACACGAAGCTTGCTCTTTAAGTGAAGCAAAATGTACGGAATAAGTCAAACAATAATGACAAATCAAGACAATAGTCATATCATTATTCACCGGCACGCACACGGGCAGGCTGCAGTTTCATCAAAGGACCGAGCAGCTTGCGCAGCGGACGGGGATAACCGGCAATCTCCTGGCTGCTGAGTACGCCCAGAATAATCAGGAGAACCAGATAGACAATCACCACTGCCGCCCCAACCACCAGACAGGTAATCAGGAAGGCTAAGCGGGCCGGCATCAGATCAGTCATCAATAGGCCTGCTTCATTCAGACCATAGCCGATACCGGCCGAGGCCAGAACCGCAATGGAGAAGCCTCCCCAGCGTTTACCGAGAATGGAGAAGGGTACGATTTTTTTGAGCATCCGCAGATTCAGCAGTGTAATGACAATGAAGCACAATGCCGTAGAGCCGATAATGCCGTAGATGCCGAACCACTGGCTGAACAAGAAGTTAGAACCAAACTTCACGAGGATACCAACAAGTACATAATACATCGATATCCGCGATTTGCCCATTCCAAGCAGGATCGAGTTGGTAGTCATCATCGTAATCTGGAAAATGGTACCCAGCGTCAGCATCGCCACAATGCCGCTTCCATCGAGTGTTTTGAACAAGAGGCCATTCACAGAATAAGCAGCCACGACCAGTGAGAGCACAACCGGTGTGCCGGTCAGAATGGATACCCGCATGGCGAGTGTGACCTGACGCTGCAGGTGCTGTTCATCTTTGCGGGCGAAGGCGGCAGATATAATCGGAATCAGCGATGCACTGAGGGCGATCGATAATACCGGAGGAATCCCGGCCACACTCTGTGCCCGGCTGCCGAAGATCCCCAATGTCCACGTAGCTTCCTTCAAGCCGATTTGTCCGCTAAGCAGCGGCACAATAAAGGTAGTATCAATGAAGTTCACTACAGGCACCGTAACGGAAGACAATACAATCGGTATGGACAGCTTGAAAATATCCTTGTAAATCTTCAGCAGCGGGATACGGGCTTCACTCGATTCATATAATGCAACCTTCTCCTCGCTGCGGCGCAGCTTCATGGCATAATACAGCATCACACCGAAGGCGCCGATACTGCCGAGCACACTGCCGAAGGATGCGCCTGCTGCCATCCAGGTGTTGCTGTAGCCCTGGCGCAGCAGAATGAATGCAAGCAGAATGGCCGTGGATACCCGGGCAATCTGCTCGACAATCTGTGAGATGCCGCCGGCCATCATATTGTTACGCCCTTGGAAATACCCGCGCATCATCGCGATCGCGGGGAATAGCAGCAGCGCCGGGGCAATCGCCCGTATGGCCAATGTACTCTCGGGAACCTTGCTGGATTCCGCATAATAAGGAGCAGCTATGTAGAGCGCCACACTCATAAGCACACCAACCACAGCCGCAAAAATCAGCGCCGCCCGGTACACCTGCTGTGCTTCCTGCGGGCGGTTCAGCGCATAGCGCTCGGACACCATTTTACTAAGTGTGCTGGGAATACCGGCTGTCGCCAGAGGCAGCAGCAGCAGATATACGTTGTTGGCTTGTGTAAACGCAGCGTTACCGACTTCATTGAATAAATGCTCCAGCGGCACCCGCTGGGCAAGCCCTAGGACACGGGCCACCAGCGCGGCTGCCGCCAGAATAAGCGTGCCTTTGACAAAGGATTCTTTCTTGGTGGACAAGCTGTTTCGCCTTCTTCACAATAAATTTAATTAGCTGTTGTTAAAATTTCCCCACCTCTAAAGTGGCGAGATGAATGACATTGTTTTAAGCTTGGAATTTTGAGGGAATTAGGTTATGCTATATAAAGCGAATATATGTTCTTGTAATGGTTTTAGTTGGTCTTTTCGGTGACCACATCCATGGTTCGTTTTTCAGCTGAAACTTTGTTCTATTCTGCGGACTCATCTTCTGTTTTAACAGCAAATGGAAGGCGATTATAGTACATAGGAGGCATACTTGTGCTCAAAGCGTTCAAATATCGCTTGAAACCCACAACACAGCAGGCGGAACTATTCGCCAAAACGTTTGGTTGCGTACGCAAAGTCTATAATCTCATGCTCCATGACCGGATTGAATCATACAAAACGCATCAAGATACGGGCGAGAAAATCAAATTCCCAACACCGGCACAGTACAAGCACGAGTTTCCTTTCCTTAAAGAGGTCGATAGTCTGGCCCTCGCCAATGCGCAGCTCCATCTTAATGCCGCCTACCGCCAATTTTTCCAGCAGCCCGCCTCCGGGTTTCCCCAGTGGAAATCCCGCAAACATCCCGTCCAATCCTACACCACGAATAATCAGCACGGAACGATTGCAATTAAGGAGGGTCGTTACTTAAAGTTGCCCAAAACGGAGCCGGTGCGAATCAAATTACATCGACAGCCGCAGGGAGTCATCAAGTCTGCAACAATCTCCCTCACGGCATGCGGCAAGTATTTCGTTTCCCTGCTGTGCGAAATGAATATCCCGCCCAAACCCAAAACGGGTTCTGTAATTGGGATTGATCTCGGCCTTACGAATTTTGCGATTTCATCGGATGGAGTAAAAATACCGAATCCGAGGACTCTCTCCAAAACGGCCGTTACACTGGCAAAAGCGCAGCGCAAACTATCGCGCCGGGCGCAGCATGCGAAGAAGGACGGGCGTCCGCTTAGCGAGAGCCGCAACTACCAGAAGCAGCGGATACTGATCGCCAAGCTGCATGAAAAAGTGAGCAACCAACGAAATGATTTTCTGAACAAACTCAGCACGGATCTCATCAATAACCACGATGTAATCAGTGTGGAGTCGCTGAATGTCAAAGGGTTGGTGCGCAATCACAAACTCGCCCGGTCGCTTCATGACGTCTCGTGGTCCAGCTTTATATCCAAACTGACCTATAAAGCGGCCTGGTACGGCAAGCAAGTCGTGCAGGTGGAACGCTGGTTCCCTTCGAGTCAGCTGTGCTCAGCTTGTGGGCATAGAGGCGGGAAGAAGGCGCTCCGCATCCGGGAATGGAACTGCCCAAGTTGCGGCATACACCATGACCGTGACCTAAATGCGAGCTTGAACATTCGAGCAGAAGGGCTTCGCCTGCTGCAAGGTGCAGAAACACTTTAACAGGACAACGAACCGCAGGGACTGCGGGGATCGCTTGGGTAGCGCGTTGAGTTGGTGCGAAGGGAGGGGTTAAACCGCTCCATCCAATTGCTTAAGCGTGCAATAAATCTGACCTCCGCTCACGGGTTATGCTGCTTTGAGCAAGTGCGGGTTGTTTCCAAGAATCCGCCACCTCTACAGGTGGGGGGAGTTCACTAACGTCCGATCCAGATAAAGAAGAGGACGATCATCGCAATCTGCAGAATAATCTTGACAACTGTGCTGCTGAACAGTCCTAGCAGTGCGCCAAAGCTGACCTTCACCGCTTTGCCCGCCTTCTCGCCGGCAATCAGCTCGCCGATGAAAGCACCCAGGAAGGGGCCAATCAGCAGGCCGAACGCCGGAATCAGGAAAGGACCGGCAATCAGACCGATGGTGCTGCCGATCACGGAGGCGCGGGAGCCGCCGAACTTCTTGACGCCCCAGGCCCCGACCACGTAGTCGGCAACGAACAGAACGACAACGATCAGGGTCTGGGCAATCCAGAACCAGGGACCGAAGGAGTCGAAGGAGAAAAACCAGCCATATACGAAGAAGGCCAGATAAATCGCAAGCGCCCCCGGCAGGATCGGATATACCGCCCCCGCCAGCCCGATTGCGAACAAAGCAATGATCAGAATCCAGCCCAGAATTGTCAATTCCCTCAACTCCTTAATCTTAAGCTCGCTTGGATATGCGTCCGGCCGAGGTTCCGGCCTCTGTCAGGATGTACTTCTGAATCACTTCCGCGATCCCGTCTTCATTGTTCGTAGCTACTACCGCATCCGCTTCCTGCTTGACAGCCTCCTGGGCGTTGCCCATAGCCACCCCGAAGCCGGACTGTTGTATAGCCGCCAGATCGTTGAGGCTGTCGCCTACGGCAACAACCTGGGACATGTTAATGCCCAGCAGCTTGCATACTTCAAGTATGCCTGATGCCTTATTGACGCCAAGCGGATTAATCTCCAGGTTGAACGGCGAGGAGTTGGTGATCTCAAGCCCGCCCAGCTCCTGCAGGCGCATCAGCAGCTTATGGCGGATATCGTTATCTTCGGTAGAATAGCCGAATTTCAGCCATTCCCTGCTGTCAATCTCCCCGTCCCAGCTATCCCGGTTGTACACTTCATCTACGGAGTAGGCCCAGAACCAGATGTCGAATTCCTCAGCGATTGTGTGCATCTCCCGGACCAGCTCCACATCCATCAGGGACCGGCGATACAGCTCATGAGGCGCACGCCAGACTTCACTTCCGTTGACCATGATCATCGGAGTGTTCAGGCCAAGCTGTTCAGCATACGGCATCGCACTGCGCGAGGAGCGTCCGGTAGACAAGCAGACATGTACGCCGGCCTCCATCGCTTTTTTGATCCATTCCACCGTAAGCGGCGTAATCTTCTGTTCGTCGTTCAGTAGGGTTCCATCCATATCCAAGGCTAGCAGGCGGTATTTGGCAGTCATTTGCCACCCCTCCATTCTTGGTTGCTCTTTCGTTTGAAGGCAACCGTATATTTGGTATTTCTCGCAGATCCATCTCCATCATGGCTATAATATCATCAGTTTGTTGCGGCAGTATTATCGGAACTGTCACCGGAAGCAGCACCGTCATTTGGATTCGCTGTTTTCAGGCTTTTCTTAGGCACGCCGTCCAGTCCGTACTCCCAATCATAAGCATCGAAAATTTTACGCGCAACCGGAGCGGCACTGTTGGAGCCGAATCCGCCTTCCGGAATGACCACAGCAACCGCTAACTTAGGATTATTACGCGGGGCGAAGGCAATAAATACCCCGTTATCGCGCAATTGCCCTTTTCCCAGCTGCTGTGAGGTCCCTGTTTTACGGGCAAAATCATAAGGGAAATCTGCGAATGCGGAGACCTTACTGTTCATGCCCTTTTTAATCTCTCTCCAATAGGACTTGTCAAAGGTCGTCACTTCATCCAGCACCTCGCGCTCAAACTTCTTGACCACCTTGCCCGCTGAATCCGTGATCTTGCTGACAAGCTGCGGCTTGATCCGCACCCCTTCATTCGCAAGCGTCGAGGCATACTGGGCTAATTGCAGCACCGTATAACGGCCCTGCTGTCCGAAGGAGGCATAGACCAGCGCGGCTTGCGCACTGCCCGCTGCCTTAGTATCTGTGTAGTTGATCTGTCCCAGATATTCATTAGGGAGACCGCTCTGCGTAGAGACGCCCAGGCCGAATTCCTTCATATATCTATCCCAGATATCAATACCTTTAGCCTTATATTGCTCATAGAGCTTCTTGCCGATCATATCCACCATGAACACGTTGGAGGAATCTTCAATTGCCTTAGCCGGACGCATGGGTCCGTATACGTGCCCGGAGGAATTGCGGACAGAGGATTTATCATCCTTACCGAAATAGGCAATCCCTCTATCTGTGTACGTATAGGAAGTGCTAAAGAAGCCTTCATTCAGACCGATCAGCACCGTCAGCGGCTTAATGGTGGAACCGAGCAGTACCGTGGAACCAAATCCATGACCGGACAGGCCGGAAGAGTACGGGGTGATCGTCCCGTTCTGGTAGTTGCCCATGATCTTGTTCCAGGTATCCGAATCCAGCTTCTCCGCTGTCCAGACATTGGTATCATAATCGGGCATGCTGGCCATGGCTACGATATTGCCGGTATCGACCTCCATCGCCACCGCGTAGCCTGTCTTGGCGTCAGGATGAGTCCTGCCCTGTACAGAGTTGCGGTGCAGCCAGTTGATCTGTTCGGTGATAGCCTGCTCCGTCTTAAGCTGAACATTCTTGTCAATCGTCATCCAGATATCATTACCCTTGACAGGCGGCACTACCTCTTCCACCTTCTCGGCCATGTTCTGCGGATTCACCGAGATGACCTGATAGCCGTTCTTGCCGCGCAGCTCCCGCTGATATTGCAGCTCCAGACCGTCGAAGCCGACGAATTCATCGTCTTTATAATTCAGGCCGGGATCTGCGCCGATCTTCTTCATGGCGCTCTGAATATTCTTGTAGATGTTGAGCGTATTGGAGGATTTGAAGGGCTTGATATAGCCGACCGTCTGCACGGCTACGGTATCCTTGTCGTAATGACGTACGCCTTCTTCCACGATCTCAAGGCCGGGGAATTCGCTTTTGTGCTCCATGAAATAAGCGATTTCCTTGGTGGTCAGACCGGATTTGATCTTGCGGGCCATATAGCCCGAATATTTCTTGAAATATAAATCCAGAGAATTAATCACTTCATTAACAGTCAGCTTCTCGCCGTTCGGGTCGCCATATTCGTCAAATTTCGCAACCAGATTATTCGCCAGCGCATACGCATTGGCTCTTGCCTCCGGCTTCAGCGAGCTAATGCCCGTCTCCTTATCCACTGCCTTAGCTGTATATTCCTTCGTAAGCGTAACATACAGCGTTTGAACGGAGGTAGAGTAGGCAATTTGCTCGCCTGCGGCTGCGCGGATACCTCCGCGGATAGAGGCGAGAGGGACACTTTTGGTATCCCGGCTGGTCTCCACCTCGGTCAGCGTCGGTCCCTCAACGAATTGAATAACTGCGAGACGAATAATAATGACACAAAAAATAACAAACGTGCTGAAGAAAAACACGTTAAGCCGCAGGCCAAGCGAGCTCTTGCTGTCCTTCTCTTCCGGGGGGGAGGCCTGCTTTCGGAAAACACCCACAGTTTTTCACTCCTCTACATCAAAATAAACCGTTTAATCGACCCTTGACTCTGGCACATTCTTCTTAGGGACTCCATCCAGTCCATACTCCTGGTCATAGGCTTCAAAGATCTGACGGGCTACCGGTGCTGCACTGTTCGCTCCAAAGCCGCCTTCCGGAATAATCACGGCCACCGCCAGTTTAGGATGCTCACGCGGAGCATAAGCAATGAATACCCCGTTGTCTCGGGTGGCCCCAAAGGCTTCCATCTCGGAGGTTCCTGTCTTGCGGGCGAAGTCATACGGGAATCCGTCAAACGCCTTAACCTTAGTATTCATCCCGCGCTTGATCTCCTTCCAGTAAGCAGGGTGAAACGAGATGCTGTCCAGGACTTCCCGTCCAAATTGCTTAACCGTCTTCCCGTCGGGATCTGTAATCTTACTGACGAGCTGGGGCTTAATCCGTACGCCTTCATTCGCAAGTGTTGCCGTATACTGGGCAAGCTGCAACGCAGTGTATTTCCCCTTCTGGCCGAAGGAGGCAAGTACCAGTGCCGCTTGGGTAGAGCCTGCCTTCTTGGGATCAAGATAATCGGCTACTCCGGCACTTTCACCGGGAAGCCCGCTTTGCGTAGACACGCCAAGGCCGAATGCCTTCATATATTTATCCCATATAGCAATGCCTTCCTTGGGATACTTCTTGTACAGTGCATTGCCGACCCACTCTACCATAAAAGCATTCGAGGATTCCTGAATAGCCTTCGCCGGACTAAGCGGGCCCAGGACATGGCCGGAGGAATTCCTGACCGAGGAGCTGTTATCCTTACCGTAATATGCGATTCCTTTATCCATATAAGTATCGCCGGTAGTGAATAAGCCTTCTTCCAGACCAATCAGGACACTTAAGGGCTTAATCGTGGAACCCAGGTAGATCAATGACTTCAGCCCGTTGCCGGAGAGACCGGAGGAAATATCGGTAATCGCCCCATTCTGATAATAGTCCTCAATTTTGGCCCACACTTCTGTCGGCAGCCTCTCGGCATTCCAGACATTCGTATCATAGTCTGGCATATTCGCCATTGCCACTACATTGCCTGTATCGACTTCCATCGCAACGGCATAGCCGGTGAGCGCATCCTTATGAAGCTTCCCCTGTACAGGGTTGCGGTGCAGCCAGTTGAGCTGATCCATAATCGCCTGTTCTGTTCTCATCTGCACCTGCTTGTTAATCGTCATCCAGATATCGTTGCCCTTGACGGGCGGGACCAATGCGATAACCTCTTCGGCCATATTCTGGGCATTGACAGAGATCGTCTGATACCCGTTCTTCCCTCTAAGCTCGCGCTGGTATTGCTGTTCAAGACCATAGATGCCGACGAACTCATCTTCCCTGTAGCTAAGTCCCGGGTCTGCACCCGTTCGTTTCATGGCGCTGCGGATATTTTTGTATAAATTATATCCCTTTTCTGTAGAACGGAATTGCTTCATATAGCCCACCGTTTGGACGGCCACCGTGTCCTTGTCATAATGGCGGATACTCTCCTCCACAACAGACACCCCGGGATAACGCTGCCTGTTCTCCATCAGATGGGCGACTTCCTTCATCGTAAGACCAGTCTTGATCTTGCGCGGGACATACCCCAGCGACTTCTTGTAATCAAGGTCCAGCAGCTGGAGGATATCCTCCTTGGGAAGCTTCTTCGCAGAGGGATCACCATACTGTTCAAAAACGGATGACAGCTCCGCTACCAGCGCACTCGTATTCGCCTTGGCTTCAGCGGTGGGTTCATATAAGCCGGTCTTTTTATTCTTGACCTTGGCGGTGTATTCTTGGGTTAACGTAACGAACAGTGACTGAATCGGTGTAGAATGGGCGATATCTTCCCCGCCCGCCGCGTGAATAGTCCCCCGGATCGCCGCAAGCGGAACATCCTTGGTCTCCCGGCTGGCCTCCACCTCGCTAAGCTCGGGACTCTCCACAAACTGCAGTCCCGCAAGCCGGATCATAATGATTACAAAAATTAAAAAAGTGCCGAAAAAAAACAGATTTATGCGTAAGCTCTGGTAGTTGCGGGTCTCTCCATTGCCCGGGCCGGAGCCCGGCTTACCGAACCATCTCACAGCAAGTCCTCTCCTTGTATGGTTTGCAGTGCTGCTTATCCGTCAGGTTACGGGCAAAGCCTTTATTGAAATATAAGAATTTATATCTCGCTGAAACGGTACCGTCCTTTGAAAGGACGGCACAGCCGTTCCCACTTGCCCGCTGTTATTGTACCATAGATACAAGAGCATCCGCTCCTTCTCAGAGGATGTTCTCCTTGATATGTGTGGAGTCGAAATCCCCCGGATTGAACCAGTCGCCGCTGCTGGCCCAGGTGGAATCGAGCGGAATCCAGGCTGCGCTGCCGCTGATATAGACCTCATTCCAGGCATGCGGACCATAACCGCCTTGTCCGTCATAGCCCTTGCCGGTGACGACACGCACCTGGAGACCTTGCGAGCGGGCCATCATCGCATAGAGCCGCGCGTAATCAATGCATACCCCAAGCCGCGTATCCATCGTATCCTGCGGTGTCTGCTCATGCCAGATCCGTCTCTCTTCATAATTCTTCGCCTTGTTATAGTCATAGGCAATACGCGAGCCTACCCAGTCATAGAGCAGTCTGGCCTTCTCTTCATCCCCGCTGGCTTGTCCGGCAATATCTGCGGCTGCACCGGCAATATCCGCCGATATATCATGGTCAATCACCTCATATTTGCGACGGAGAATGTCACTCATCTCGGCGGCTACCGCCTTGGTCAGTACCGGAAGCTTGCCTCTGACCTGTTCACCGGCCAGCGGCTCAAATACCGCTTCCGCGCTCTGGCTGTAGACCGGCGAGGACTGCACATAACGGCTGAAGCCGCTGTCCGGGTTCAGGGCGACGCTGATGAACAGGACAAAGACCAGCACCAGTGCACGGGTAAGCCCTGTGGCGGTGCCAAGCACTGCCCCGACCAGCCGGCTGGCGCCTGTGATCCGCCCCGGCCCCCTCCCGGACTGGCGCGGCAGGCGGAACGGCAGCAGCAGAAACAGCAGACCCAGCAGCAGACGAATCAAGGTATAGCACAGCAAGAGCAGCAGCAGAAACCGCACTACCGGTGAATTCGCCAGTACAGAGGCACCGGTATAATATAGCTGTTGCCATTGGCTTAGCTTGTCCTCTGGCGGAGTAATGCCGGAAGCCCAGTTCCCGGCAGCAGGCGAGAGGTATACGGCTGCGGGAATCGCCATCACCAGCGAAGCTGCCGCAAGCACTCCTGATCCGAGCATGCCGAACAGCCCTCCGGCTGCTCTGCGGAAGCCCCGGCCCCAGCCCTGCAGTGCAGAGAAGAGAACTACCAGCAGCAGAACAATGGAGATGATATTGGCTTCACGAAGACTTTCTATCCAGCTATTCAATGAATCACTCCTCCTTCTGCTGCTGCAGGTAACCCTGAGCCCGCTGCACTATTACTTGCCCGCCTGCTTCCGGGCTTCGTCGATGAAGGTCTTGGTTGTATCCGTAACGCTCCACTTCCCGAGGCTGACTCCGCGGAAGACCACTTCCACCTTGTCCTCTGCGGCGGAGCCCTTCACCTCCAGATTAGGAGTAGTGATGGTGAAGGTACCGTCACCGCCAGAGGTATAGACCGCCTCCTGGGCTTCTTTGAGCATAACCTCCTGCGCCTCATTCTTCAGCGTACTGACAGTCCCGTCCGCCACTTTGTTAACGGCATTACCGATCTGATCCATGGTTACCCCGCTATAAATGAACAACCCTACCACAATAATGACGACGATAGCCCACTTCAGCATAGTCTTAACGATGTTAACGACTGCGAACAGCAGGACAAGCGCAATAACGATAACAAGCCAATTCTCTCTGATAAACTGTGACCACACTTCCGGATTCATCAATTTCACAACACCCCAATCGCAAATTTCGCCACGCCGGGACGCTGTCCCGTCAGACATTTCATTAATATTAATTATTATACATGAATGACCCTTATAATTCATGGTTGCCGGAATGCAGAACTGCATACAGGGGCTGGCCAAGAAAATGGTATAAGCCCCCGCTGCCGCACGTAAAGTACAAGTAGGCTGTTCCCTCTGCTGGAATCCGTTCCGTCATCAGCGGCTGGCCGCTAATCTGGAGGTGTTATCCGTGAAAACTGCAATGTGGCTGTACCTCTTCATGTTCCTGGCGTTCTTCGATTTACATGCCCAGTACCCTATCCTGACACCCTTTGCCATGTCCCTGGGAGCGGGCCCGGCCTTCATCGGCTGGATGATGGGGATGTATTCCCTGACCCACCTCCCGGGCAATCTGCTGGCCGGTGTACTTGTAGACCGCAACGGCAGCCGCCGCTATATCGTATTCGCCCTTACTGTTGCAGGACTGATCCTGCTTCTGCAGGCGCATGCCCAGCTGCCCTGGCATCTGCTCCTGTTGCGGGCAGCGAGCGGGTTCGCCCTGGCGTTCCTCTCCCCTGCCTGTATGACCCTCTTGGCCTCGCTCTCGTCTGACCCTGCGACCCAGGGTAAATACATGTCAGGCAACGGAATTATTCACACGCTGGCTTCGGTGGTCTCCCCTGCCGCCGGAGCCTTCATCGTCGCCAAAGCCGGTTACTCCGGCACGTTCAGTACATTGGGTTGGCTACTGATCTTCACCGGTGTGATGGCCTTCTTCAGTGTACCGAAGCACAATCCGGCTCTGGCCCTGCATAAGCCTGTCCTTCCGCTCAAGGAGAATCTGCCCCCTGGAGTGGCCGCTACCGGCCAGCCTACTGTCTCCAGGCGTTATTATCTGCTGCCCTTCTTCGTATCCTGCTCTCAGGGCGTGCTCTTCTTCGAGCTTCCCCTGTCACAGGGACAGGACGGAATGGTCTCTACCGGAATTCTGCTCTCCCTGCTCAGCCTTGGGGCGCTGGCGACCCTCTGCCTGTTGTTCCTGAACCGCCTCTCGCCGGGCATCCGGATTGCCGCTGCCCTGCTGGGAATGGCTCTCTGCTTCTTCACCCTGGCTGCCTTCCGCAGCATCCCGGCCGGAGTGGTTCTCTTCCTGCTCGGCTCTGCCAAAGGCGTGTTGTTTCCGGCTATGGCCTCCCTCTTCATCAGTCTGGGCGGCGCAGGACGGCTGGGCCGGACCTTCTCGCTGCAATCCATCGCTATGTCCCTAGGGGCTTTCGCCGGACCCGTAGCCGCCGGACAGCTAAGGGAGTACGTCTCCCCTTACTTCATCGCCTTCGTCCTGCTGATGACGGCCCTTATGCTGCTGCCTCCGGGCAGATCCGGCCGTCTCTCTTCCTACGCTCCCGGCTGGAACAGCCCTGCCGCCTGAATGCGACATTTCCCGGGGAATGAATACATATTGTTCCGCCCGGCTGTTAAAAATAGCGCAGCTTAGGTACAATATCGTCATAACAACTAAGATCCGGGGGCTGATTGCATATGTCCATCACCATTATTGTCGAAGGCAAGAACGACCGCAGCAGACTGAGGCGGCTGCTTGAACCGGAGGTCGACATTCTGTGCACCTTCGGTACGCTGAATACCCTGAAGCTGGAATCCCTGCGGAATACCATCCGGGACGGGGAAGTCTACCTGTATATGGATAATGACAGCTCAGGAAAAAAAATCCGCGCTGTGCTGCGCGACGCCTTTCCCGATGCCGTTCATATGTATACACGTAAGGGTTATGCCGGCGTGGAAGGGACGCCGGATGAATATAACATCACCCAGCTGGAGAAGGCCGGGCTTGAAGAGTACATTATCTACCCCCAGCCGTATCCTCAGGGAATAGAAGGATAATTCACCGCATGAAGCATATACATTCTTAACCATTCATCACAAAACGAGGGTGCCCTGTGCAGCAGCTCCACTGCTCCACGGACACCCTCGTTTATTTCATGCCTATGCTATTCACGGGCCAGCTTCTTGACCGTTCTGGCCAGGAACTCCGGCGTAACATTCTCCGTATCCCCGGCATCATACAATCCCCGGAGCTGGTTGTTCTTGTCCACCAGACCAATGAGGTTCGCATGAGCGAAATCATCCTTGCTCGTGCCGTAGATCAACACCTTGAAGGATTCCGCTGCCAGCTTGCGTACCTGCTCCTGATCCCCGCGCAGGAAGTACCACCCGCTGTAATCGGCATGAAACTTGTCGGCGAAGGCCTTGATCGCTTCCCGGGTATCATTCTTCGGATCGAAAGATATCGAGACGAATTCAACATCCTTGCCGAAGCTGCCGTCCTTAACCAGGATATCCTGCGTCTCTGACAGCATATAGGTGGTAATCGGACACACATCGGGACAGACGGTGAAGAAGAAATAGACCAGCCTTGCCTTGCCGGCCGTATCCGCCAGACTGATCTGCTTCCCGTCCACATTCTCCAGGGAGAAGTCCTGTACCTGACCGATGACCGCCAGCTTCTCACCTCCAAAATCAAATGATTTGACTGCCAGATAGACCGCCATAATCACTGCAAGCAGCAGCAACAGCCAGGTCCATTTGTAACGTTTCAAGGTCTGCACAGGACACCTTCCCCCTCTATCCTAAGAATGCTTACACATGAATGGTATTCAGCACAAGGGCAATCAGACTTAAGGTCAGATAGTTAATGGAGAAGAGGAAGCTTTTCTTCGCCCAGACCTCATCATCCTTTGCCTTGAATCCGATGAGGGTTAAGTAGAGCCAGCCAACCGACAAGGCCAGTGATACAATCAGATAATAAATACCTGCATAATCATAGGCATACATCAGCACCGGCACCGGCAGCAGCAGCGCCACATAAGGAATCATCTGGAATTTGGTGCGGCGCGTCCCCTTGACAACCGGAAGGAGCGGGAATCCTGCAGCCCGGTATTCCTCCTTGCGGCGGATGCCAAGCGCCCAGAAATGGGGCGGCTGCCACAGAAAGAGCATTGCGAACAGCAGCCAGGCGCCGAGATCCACTGTTCCTGTAACAGCCACATATCCGATGACAGGAGGCATGGCCCCCGAGATCGCACCTACCGAGGTGCTCCAGGTAGAGGTTCTTTTGAGCCACAGGGTGTACACTACAACATATACGAACATGCCGACTATGCCGAACAATCCGGCCAGCACGCCGCAGAAGGCGAACAGTACGGCCAGCCCGGCAATGCCGAGTCCAATGCCATAGATAAGTACCGTTGTCGGCTTCAGCCTGCCTGTAGGCAGCCCGCGTTCCCGTGTCCGTTCCATCTTCATATCCAAATCGCGGTCAAAATAATTATTGAAGACACAGGCTGAAGCCATGACCAGCATGGTGCCGAGCAAAGTCAGAATCAGACGGCCATACTGTACATCCCAGCCTGATGCCACCCAGTAGCCTGCGAAGGCCGCAATCAGATTGGAGCGGATAATGCCGGGCTTCGTAACGGTAATAAAGTCGCGCCAGCTTGCACCTTCCGGTGGAGACTTGGCAGACATTGATGCGGAATCAGAAGAAGCTTGATATCTCAATTGATTGTCCACGTATCGGGTTCCTCCTTCTAGGGAACTTCTTACACTCCGCTATTAACTTTATCATAGCAAACTGGGAAAGACTTTGACAATCATTGACCAAGATGTTCATTAATTCGACAATTACGTGACGATATTTATTTCCCCGTCCTTAAATAACTTAGCCCAATAATGGGTAGTTATTAATAGAGAACTTCCGTACAAAGGAGATCTGACTAATGGATACTGCCACACATTTTGTTATGGGACTTGGACTTGCAGGTCTGTCCTTCGTCGATCCGCTCGTCGCTTCGAACGGTACGCTTGCCGGAGCGGTGATGGTAGCTACTGTACTGGCTTCTCAGGCACCGGATGCCGATACCGCCCTTCGTCTGAAGGATAACGCGGTATACATCCGCAATCACAGGGGGATCACCCATTCCCTGCCCTTCTTACTGCTGTGGCCGGCATTGATCACCATGGTCATCGGGCCGTTGTTCGGCTTAACGGACCTGAGCACCTTAAGCCATATCGCGCTCTGGAGCTTCATCGGCGTTGCCGTCCATGTATTCTCCGATCTGTTCAACACCTACGGGACTCAGGCCGCACGCCCGTTCACCGAGAAATGGATCGCCTGGAACATCATCCATATCTTCGATCCGTTTATCTTCGGCAGCCATGCAGCGGCGATTATTCTCTGGATCAGCGGAATGGTGCCGCCCGCTCCCCTGTTCATCACCTTGTATGCCTGCATCGTCTTGTACTACATCTGGCGGACCCTCGTTCATGCCCGCATTACCCGCAGCATCAAGAACAAGGATGTTCACCATAGTGCAGGCGACCGTTACTATGTGATCCCGACCATTTCGCCAACGCGGTGGAATCTGGTCAAAGCCAAGCCGGACGGCAGCTACAATGTCGGGCTGCTGAACAGCGGGCGGCTGGAATGGTTCAAGCATGCGGTGTGCTCCACTCACCCCGCCGTCGAGCATTCCAAATCCCATCCGGATATCCAGGCCTTCCTGTACTTCACCTCGTACGCTGTCGCGGAGGTGGAGGAGCTGCCCTCTGGTTATATTGTACGCTGGGGAGATGTCCGTTATTTACACCGTAAGCAATTCCCGTTCGTGGCTGTGCTGGTCATGGACCATGAGTATAGACCGCTGAATACTTATGTCGGCTGGCTGAGCAGCGAGAAGCTGGATGAGCGCTTCGCCGTTGATCCGGGAACCGTCAAGCTGTAGCAGGTTAGCACAGGTTATCACTATGTAGAGGGCTGTCCCGGAAGCCAGGAATGAATTGGCTGCTTGGGGCAGCCCTCTTGACGTAACGGGACCGCATAAGGCACAATCAACAACAAAAGCGGTTACAATTCAAAGCTTATATACGCTCACTTTACGTAAAATCCCGGCATGCTGCGAGGCACACCGGGATTCACTTGTACACTATTTGAAGCAGAAAGGAAGGCTGGAATATATGGGTAAAGGTCTGTCACTGTGGTTCGCCTGCTCTTCAATTCTACTCCTCACAGCAGCTTCCATCTCGATCAGCTATAACATTTGGCTGGCGCTGCTGCTCGGCGCGCTGTGCGTGCTTAACATCGGCTGGGGCTTCATCGTCAAGGCCAGGCTGAGACGCAAGGCGGAGAGCAACCAGCCTGCCCCTTAACTTAACGGGTAGGCAGGAAGCCCATCCGTTCCTTCACGCCCTCCAGCGTACGGGCGGCACTTATGCGTGCACTTTCGGCACCCTGAGCGAGAATATCGCTGAGCATCCCTGAGCTCCGGATGTCCTGATATCTTTGCTGGATTGGCTCCAGCAGCGCTACGACCGCTTCAGCCAGCTCTTTTTTGAAGCCGCCGTACATTTGGCCTTCATATTTGTCGGCAATCTGCTGCAGGCTCATTCCCGAGCACTCGGCATAGATGCTCATCAGATTGCTGATCTCCGGCTTAGCCGCCGGGTCGAAAATAACCTCACGGCCGGAATCCGTTGTGGCCCGGCTAATCTTTTTGCGGATTACATCAGGCGGGTCCAGGAGTCCGATTCTGCTGCCGGGGTTGGGATCGCTTTTGCTCATCTTCTTGGTGCCGTCATCCAGGGACATGATCCGCGCCCCGACCTCCGGAATGTACGGCTCAGGGACGGTGAAGAAGTCACCGAACCGGTGATTGAAGCGTCCCGCCAGGTCACGTGTCAGCTCCAGATGCTGCTTCTGGTCTTCGCCTACCGGTACCAGATCCGCATTGTAGACCAGAATGTCGGCGGCCATCAGCGACGGATAGACGAACAGACCTGCGCCCACGGATTCTTTGCCGGCAGACTTATCTTTGAACTGTGTCATCCGTTCCAGCTCACCCATGGCAGTGAGCGTAGTCAGAATCCAGCCCAGCTCGGCATGCTGCGGCACATGGGACTGCATATAGACATGCGCGATCGATGGATCAATGCCTGCAGCCAGATACAGCGCGGCTACCGATTCCGAATTCTCACGCAGAGCTGCGGGGTCCTGGGCTACCGTAATGGCATGCAGATCGACCACCATGAAGTAACATTCGTATTCCTTTTGAAGCTTGACGAAATTCTTGATTGCCCCGATATAATTACCGAGTGTGAGTGAACCGCTGGGCTGTATGCCCGACAATACTTTTTTAGCCATCCTCTTATCCTCCATCATCATTATAATTGTCCGCTGGCGCAAGGAACGCAAAAAGGCCCCACATCCGCAAGGGACGTGAGACCGTGGTACCACCCTTATTCGCTGCCTGGAGTCCCCGGAGGGATCTATGCAAACAGCCTTGGCTTCCGTTAACGGGGAAGAGACGGCCGGTCTACTTAAGGCTTCTGCAGCCTGTTCGAGCGCGGCGCTCAAGGGTCCATTCAGTCAAAGGTGCACCACCGGTTCACATCAGCCACCGGCTTTCTGGAGGTACAGTCCATGCTTACTTGTCCCTGTCATCGCGTTACCTGTGTTAATTGATGCCTCCATCATAGATCGGCCCGGAGAAGTTGTCAAATCCCTAACCTCCGCCGGATAAATCTGGTATGATAAAGGTATTCGTGTGTATGTAATCTGATTACAGCTTATCAAAGGAGCATATCTCTTATGAAACAGGTGACCAAAGGGCAATGGAACGGTTATGATACGTATATTTTGCATAGCCGGGAACTGGAAGTCACGCTTCTGCCCCGGCTGGGTAATAACGTAATTTCATTATGGGACCGCACCATGGAGCGGCAGATCCTCCGTCAGCCTGAAGAAAGCGACTTGGCATCATATATGCAGAAGCCTTATCACTTCGGCCTCCCGCTTCTTGTGCCGCCTGGCCGCATACGCGGCGGAAGCTTCCTCTTCGACGGCACAAGCTATCAGTTCGACCGGAATGCGGGAGAACATCATATTCACGGGCTGCACCGTGCCCAGTCTTGGTGTGTCAGTGATATTGAGGAGGACGAGTTCGGCTGCGCGGTCACCACTGAGTTCATAACCACGGATGATCCCGAGTGGATCAGACAATTCCCCGAGCCGCTGAAGCTTGAAATGACCTTCCGGCTTCAGGATGACCGGCTGCAGCAGACGCTTAAGGTCACTCATCTCGGCAGCAAGCGTGTTCCTTTTGGCGCAGGCTACCATACCTGGTTCATGCTTGACGGAACCCCGTCCCGCTGGAATGTTACCCTTCCTGCCGGAGCCGTCTGCGAGCTGAGTGAGGATCTCCTGCCTACCGGACAGCTATTGCCGCTCGGAGAGCTTACGGGCCTGCACACCCGGCTGAATCTTCAAGGTGCGGACCTGGATACCATCCTGCGTATAGCAGAGGGCCAGCCTGCCGAGGCCGTGCTGATGCGGGATGATGGATACGGGCTGCGTTACTCAGCCGATCCTGACTTCTTCCGCCACTGGATTCTCTATACCAAAGGCGAAGCCGACCAGTTCCTGTGCATTGAACCGCTCACCTGGCTCCCGGATGCACCTAATCTCCAGCAGGACGCCTCCGCTACCGGGCTGATCACGCTTGAACCCGGACAGACGCTAGTGCTGGGAGGCACCCTGCAGATGATCTACCCGCAACGATAAATTTCATAATAATTACCATCCTATAAAACTTCAACATCCGTGCATGAATTCTCCCTCCCGCGCTCATACTATCTTCACAACGGGCGAAGGAGGTGAGCACACATGGGTCAAGCAGGTCAACAAAGTCGTGGTAGCCGTTCTAACAACCTGGTCGTTCCTCAAGCGAATGCAGCGCTGCAGCAGTTGAAATATGAAGCAGCACAAGAGCTTGGAGTAACTATCCCGGCTGACGGTTATTATGGGAACTATACTTCCCGCGAAACAGGTTCTTTGGGAGGATATATCACCAAACGTCTGGTGCAACTGGCAGAGCAACAACTGTCCGGTCGTTCGTAATCGCTACCTTATCTTTACAAACCGTCTAAGCCGTGAGGCATAGACCGAGCAGCTTCACAGCCCTCCCGCGCTTCTCGTCGAAGCGCAGGGGGGCTTTTCTATATGTATATAGAATCAGCCGAAGGATTGATCCGAGACATCGCCGTGGCTGCTGCGCGGATAGCGGATCATCAGATTCGCCATATTGTAATTGGACTCCAGCGTGGCATCTACCACCACCATTCCCTGGCGTACAGCAAATTCGTAGCTGATCTCTCCATGTGTCCACCGTTTCTTATATTTCAGGCTCTCCAGCGCCATGACGCGGAATGAGGATTGCTGACCTGAAGTCAGCCCCTCCTGCCCGGCTGCGAAGCTTCCGCTGCGTCCGGCGAGCGGATTGTGGCGGACCCCGAACTTGCCGATGATATTATTCCTGATCTGTACAAATACGGTCCCTGAATTCAGTCCTGACAATTCCTCCTGCAGCTCATGAAATACCAGATCCATCTGTCTTGCAAGCGATAATTGTTCCGTCCTCACATGCATTTCCTCCTAAAAGTCTTGTGGGTGATGCAGCCTCATGGCTCTGCCTCACACAACACTTGCTTCGTAAGCAGTTGTTTGAATTTTGTGGGTCTAGCAGCGCTTATATAAGGCTTTAGGCTCATTATAGGTTACTAATTAAACACGTACAACATTATTCAACATAATTGGGTTATAATCCCTATAAATGCGCAAATTATTTAGTATTAATAGCAAAATACAAACTTTTGTCGCCATTTATCGACAAATAAACAGTATAAAAAGACCCCGAAACCGGGGCCTTTGCGCATTCACACCATATTCAACCGCCATCATTTTACTGCAAAAAAACAATTCGTCTCATTTCCGACAAATTCTTAGCCGCGTTGTTCCGTCATTTCCAGGAATTCGTTAATATCGGCAACGATTAAATCCGCCGCCCCCTGCCAGAAATCCGGCTTGGACAGATCAACGCCCAGATGCTTCGACACCAGATCCTCCAGCGTCATCACTCCGGTATCCTGCAGCAGGCTGTCATATTTACCGGCAAAGGAAGCCCCTTCCTCCAGCGCGAGCCGGTATAGACCTGTGCTGAACATATACCCTACCGTATACGGGAAGTTGTAGAACGGCACGTCTGTGATATAGAAATGAAGCTTGGACGCCCAGAAATGAGGATGATATTCGGAGAGGACCCCGCAGAAGGCTTCCTTCTGGGCTTCCTCCATCAGCGCAGATAATTCCTCACTGCTTACAAGGCCTGCCTTGCGCTTCTCATAGAAGCGGGTCTCGAACAGGAAGCGGGCATGGATATTCATGAAGAACGCCACACTGTTCTGGATCTTCGCTTCAAGCAGCGCCAGCTTCTCTTCGCTGTCCGACGCAGATTTCACCTGAGCATCCGACACAATGACCTCCGCGAAGGTAGAAGCTGTCTCCGCCACGTTCATCGCATAGTTCTGGTTGAACAGCGGCTGGTCCTCCAGCAGGAAGGAATGATAGGCATGGCCCAGCTCATGCGCAAGGGTGGACACATTGGATGGCGTACCGCTGTAGGTCATGAATATACGGGATTCCTTGCTCTCCGGGAAGGAGACGCAGAAGCCCCCCGGACGCTTCGCGGCCCGGTCTTCGACCTCGATCCAATCCTTGTCGAAGGCGCGTTCGGCGAAATCCGCCAGTTTCGGACTGAATTTGCGGAACTGGGTCACGATGTCGGCGGCTGCCTGTTCATAGGGAATTTTGCCGGAGGATTTGCCCACTGGCGCATCCACATCGACCCAGGCGAGTGATTCCAGACCCAGAATTTCCGCCTTGCGCTTCAGATAAGATACCAGGGCAGGCTTGCTCTTCGTGATTACCTCCCACATGACATCCAGGGTCTCACGGGACATACGGTTGATGCCCAGCGGCTCCTTCAGCACATCCTCCCAGCCGCGGCCCTTGTACAGCTTCAGGCGGAAGCCTGCCAGATGGTTCAAGGTATCTGCACAATAGTCGGCCGCCCCGCCCCAGGCCTCTTCCCATTTGCGGAACATCGTACTGCGGACCTCAGGATTCTCATCCGCCAGCTTGTTGAAGGCTTGCCCGGCAGAGAGCAGCTTCTGCTCCCCGTCTTCTTCACAAGGAATCTGGATCTGTCCGACAATCGTCTCATAATGCTCGCTCCAGCCATGATAGCCGTCAACGGCAAGCTCAAGCGCCAGGCTCTCCAGCTCCGGGCTCATCTTCTCACGGGCCAGATTCCGGCTCTCACTGAGCACGAAATTCAGCGGGGCAATCTCCGGCCGGGCCATCCACTCGGCCCATACCGCGTCAGAGGTCTGACGGAGCACGTTATCGAAGGCAGCGCTGATGCCCTCATAACTGGCGCGCAGCCCCGTTACCTTGGAGGACAGTCTCACCGCCCCTTTGTCGAGCTGATTCTGTGCTCCCAGACAACCGGCGAATTCCGAGGCCTGTGTAAGGCGTCCGGCACAGCTCTGCAGCAGCTCAATGACCGGGTCCAGCCCCTTCGTTGAAGCCGCATCAGCCGGTGCGGCAGCGGCAGCCACCTGTGTGCGCAGGCGCTCAATATCGGATTCGAGCTGGCTGAGGAAGCTCTCAAACTGCGGGGAGGCAGAGCCTCCCGGAAAAATCGATTCCAGCTCCCATGTCAGTGATAACGGTTGTTTCATGTATACTCACCATTCCTTCGTTATAGAGTAGTTTTCTTTGTATTTGCGGTACAGCCATGGTAAAGTGAATCATGATACTCCACTAATTGTAAGGAGGGCATCCTAATGAAGCCACTGCAAATATCGCCGGAGACGGCCATCACCTTATCGAAACAACTCGGCGTTCCGCTGGAACACCTGATGCATATGCCCCACCATATCCTGCTGCAAAGAATAGCTGAATTATCCAAGAAAGCTGCTAGCGAGACCCCAGAAGGCAGCGTGCCTGCTCCCTCTGACGAGAAGGACAAGCAATGATCCCCTTCAGCCATACCTGGCCTTATGACATTATTCTTGGCGACATGTACGTGCAATACTGCCCCTTCTGCGACCATGAGAATGTTCTTCTGCCGATGAAACCCAAGGAGCTGCAGCACGTGCGTGACGGCAAAAAAAAGCTGCTGGTCTTTCCCTGCTGCAGTGCAAGTCCCACCGTCATTGACAATGACAATGACTACCTGCTGTTTGACCGGGCGGTCCGCTAAACGCGGTTGTCCGGCAGTTCGCCCCGCTTAAGCGGGCAGAGGCGTAGAAGGGGCATCCCTTCTACGCCTTTTTGCGTTCCGGTATACCGGATAGACACTCTGACACCCTCACTCCGCCTTCTATGTACCTGCGGGAAGCCCGTCCGGATCAACGTCCAGCCCGCGCATCTGCTCACGCAGAATGGCCCACTGCTCGCGCGAAGCCCGGATCATGGCCGCGTCCGTAATCCGCTGGTCATTAATGACCCTTGAGAACCACCGCACAGCAGCGGCGAACTCCCCGATCCGGCGGTTCAACTCACCAATCAGATACATCAGCCGCGCATCATTTCCAGCGGATGAATCATTCTCGAACACCTTCACATACTCGTCCAGCGAATAGGCCAGGAAACGCTTCTCCTGCACCGAATCCCCTTGATAACGGTACAGCCAGGCAATATGGTGAAGCAGGCTGGCAATAATACGTTCCTTGTCCTTAATGCTCTGCGCGCAGATCAGCGCCAGCTTGTACGTCTCCAGAGCCTCCTCCCAGCTACGCTTCTCTCCGAAATCGCGGGTTTGCCACCGTCTTCCTACTTGTGCATCGAAGGACTTCCGCTGCCAGTCAGCCAGCTTGTCCGCTGAATTCTCCGTGGAGGCAAAGCCGCACTTCGGACAGACCCGGACCACATAATAATCGGGATTCTCCGCCTTGTAATAGGAGCAGAAGTCCGCATCACGGCGGATGGCCTTCTTCAGGCTGGGGCGTACTCTTGAGGTTGAAAATTCATGTTCACAGTTACAGCAGGTAACCTTAATCGAGTAAAGCGGTATTAATTCCGGCACGGGTGCCCTCATCCTTTCACAACTACACTTTATTCATGGGGCATATTGACAAAATGATGGGCGGGACCCGCCAGCCGGCTCAGGACAAACGTACGCAGGGACTCCTCCACACCAATCTCCTCCAGCGCCGCCTTCATGCAGGCGAGCCAATCCTCCGCCAGAGCAGGAGTGATGGGGACATGCATATGTCTGGCTCTCATCATGGGATGGCCGTGCTGCTCGGAGAACAGGGCAGGGCCTCCAAAGAATTGGCTCAAGAACTGATATTGCTTCTCCAGCACCGGAGTAATATCTTCAGGGAATAACGGGCTGAGTTGCGGGTGAAGCTGCACCTTGGCATAGAACACAGTCACCAGACGGTGAATTCCCTCAGCGCCTCCCAGGCTGTCATACAGGCTCTCTTTCGGATTCATTTGGAGGTTTCGCCTTCTTCCGTATTAATCTGATAAGCAGTTGCTTATCATTATACCAAAAAACAGGCTGCACAGTTATCCCTGCCTTAAGACATGCCTGCTAAGCCTATGAAAATAAAAATTTGAACAAAAAAAGGCGCCAAACCGGAGTTCAGCGCTCGTAAGCTAATCAGTATGTTCTAAAATCTTCATCACCAGGCGGGACAAGGGAGACCCGGATCACATATACAAAAGCACAAACGAGCACTCCGGCAACCACACTCATCACCATCACTCCATCCCTGAAAATCCATCTCAACAAGATGTGCATTAATTAAGTTTATAATACCATAATTTCAGTGAAAAAGCACCGGTAAATGTAACCGTTTTCCTCGTTTTTTTGTGCTGTTTGTCCAGCTTTCGGCATACAACTAAGCATAGAACTGGAGGCGAGAAACCGATGACTCTGAACAAAATCGCAAGCCCGCTGCTCGGGATCATGCTGGCGGGCTGTATGCTGCTGATGCTGGTCCATCCCGCTAGCTCTCTGGATGCGGCGCTGCGCGGGCTCGCCGTCTGGTGGGATGTGCTGTTTCCCTCGCTGTTCCCGTTCTTCGTCATCTCTGAAATTATGCTGGGCTTCGGCATCGTCCATCTCTTCGGCGCTCTGCTTGATCCGCTGATGCGCCCGCTCTTCAATATACCCGGCAGCGGCGGCTTCGCCCTAGCAATGGGATATGTATCAGGATACCCTGTCGGCGCGAAATTAACCGCCAAGCTGCGCGAGCAGGGAATGATTAGCAGAATCGAAGGCGAGCGGCTCGTCGCATTCACGACCTCCTCGGACCCGATTTTCCTGCTGGGTGCGGTCTCTGTCGGATTCTTTCACGATGCCTCTCTGGGGCTTGTGCTTGCCCTTGCCCATTACGGGGGAGGGCTCATCGTTGGTCTGCTGATGTCCTTCCATGGCCGGGGCAGGCCGGAAGCAGCAGCTGAGAACACCGCCCTCCCCCATTCAGGCAGCTCTTCCGCATCTCCGGAAGGACAAGGCCCCGGAAGGCTGCGGACTGCCCTGAACGCGATGGCACATGCACGCCGGGTAGACGGCAGAAGTCTCGGCGAGCTGCTGAAGAGTGCCGTTACCTCCTCACTCCAGCTTATTATTGTTGTCGGCGGGCTGGTTGTGTTCTTCAATGTGCTGATGGAGCTGCTCGCCCGTGCCGGCGTAATGTCCGCTCTGTTCAGCATGACCGGACGCCTGCTGTCGCTGGCCGGCTTCCCGCCTGAGCTCTCAGCCGCCTTGGTCAGCGGCTTATTCGAAGTGACGCTCGGCGCCCGGTCGGCGGGCGAAGCTGCCGGAGGCGTTCCGCTGCAGTTCAAGGCAGCGGCGGCAGCGTTCATCCTCTCCTGGGGCGGCTTGTCGGTTCATGCTCAGGTCGCCAGTATCCTGAACGGTACCGGTCTGCGCTATCTCCCGTTCATGGCCGCCCGCCTGGTGCATGCCCTGCTCTCAGCGGTTCTGCTTCTCCTGCTCTGGAAGCCGGTAGTCAGCTCGGGACTGGCCGGTCAGTGGTCCACACTACCCGCCGCTTCCGGGCTGGCCGCTCCAGAAGCTGCCCTGATCAGCAGCATCAGCCTGCTCTGCCTTCTGCTTGCAGTCATGCTGGCCCTGTCACTGATAGTCTTTCTGCTGGGGAAGCTGTGGCGGCAATCTTATGCGCACCGCAGCTAATTCGATATGTCACGGCTCTACTGATGCAGCACTGAAGCGGATTCCGGCTTTTCACAGCACTAATATTGTGTTCCGGGTCAAGATTGATTATGATCGGTGTATGACTGAATTACACAAAGGAGCCTGTACACCTTGAGATATTATGTTCTGGACCGCGGAGATGAATTATCCATCCAACTAGCGGAGCAATTTCACAAGCTGGCGCAAGGCCGGAATCTGGAGCTGGATGCCAAGTCACCGGAAATCGTGATCTCTATTGGCGGTGACGGCACGATGCTGCACGCTTTTCATACGTTTATCGATCAGATCCCGAACCTCGCATTTGTTGGCGTGCATACCGGCCATTTGGGCTTCTATGCGGACTGGCAGGCCGAAGAGCTGCCGTCCCTGATTGATTACATGTGCGGAGAGGTTGGGCCGCATAAACCCCGTATCGTACAGTACCCGCTGCTCGAACTGGAAATACATAAGAAATCCGGCTCCAGCAAGCACATTGCCCTGAACGAATTCACCCTTAAGGGCGTGGACGGTACGGTTGTGATCCAGGTGGATATTAATGATGTGACCTTTGAGATGTTCCGCGGGGACGGGCTGTGTGTATCCACACCCTCCGGCAGTACCGCTTATAACAAAAGTCTGGGAGGCGCTATGGTGCACCCCTCGATCGAGGCCCTGCAGATTGCTGAAATTGCCTCCATTAATAACCGGGTATTCCGCACCATGGGTTCGCCGCTAATGTTGCCTAAGCATCATCACTGCGATATCTTCTCGCGCAAGGATCAGCGCCTGCTGCTGACCATTGACCATAATAATATTCCGGTGGATGATCTGATTTCGGTACGTGCTCAGGTCGCGGATCACAAAATCAGCTTCGCCCGTTACCGCCCTTTCCCGTTCTGGAACCGTGTCCGGGAGGCCTTCTTGGTCTAGTTAGTATATGCCTGTAAAGCCGGAGATGCCCCCGATCTCCGGCTTTATCATGCCGGCTGACGGCAACTCTATTGAGCCTGGAAGTAACCCTTAGAATAAATAGACAGACGGAATTTCCAAATGGTATAATGGTTCTATTTTACAAAGTTTTCTATTTGAAGGAGCGAATCTATTGAAGAAATTAGTATCCCTGCTAGGCATCAGCCTGCTGGCTCTTGTGCTGGCGGTTCCCGCTTTTGCCGCAGACAAACCCATTAAAGTGTATATTAACGGCAGTAATCTTGCCTTCACAGCAGGCACTCCATATCTGAAGAATAATACGGTGCTTGTGCCTTTCCGCGTTGTTTTTGAGAAGCTTGGCCTGCAGGTGCTGTGGGACTCCAAGACGGGCACGGTAACCGGCACCGGAACAGGGCTGGATATCAGCCTTAAGGTAGGCAGCAAGCGGGCCAGCGTCAACGGAACCGTCAAGCAGCTTACAGTCGCTCCTGTATCGAACGCCGGGACCACTTATATACCCTTGCGCTTCATTGCCGAAGCCACCGGGGGCACAGCGGTCTGGGATGCAGCCAGCCGCAGCGTGAAGATCACCGTATCGCCGTCCTCCGCCTCCAGTGAGCAGGAGATCAAGGCTATCATTCAATTAGCTAACCAATATTATAATGAAGAGAAGGCCAGCAGCTTCTATTCGCTTGTCGATGCAGGGGCAGACAAAACGGAAGCTGTAAGCAATATGAATGCCCAGTTCGAGCTATATGACATCAAGAACACGATTGAGAGTCTTAAAGTTCTCAGTGTTACAGGCAATGAAGCTACGGTCTATACTGTCGAAAAAGCAGTACGAACCGGCGGTTATTATACTCCGGATGAGCAGTATGAATATTTATATACACTGTTCCGTCAAGACGGCGCGTGGAAGATCTCCGAAATGGAGCTGCAGGAATCCTCTGTGCTGCTGACGCGCGAACAAGGCATGAAGCCCGCTGTGCTTCCACAGGGTGATCAGACCGGGATTAAGGATACGCTGAGCAAATACTACCAGGGTATGAATGACCGTAATATAGATAACGTCCTTGCCGTGATGACCTCGTACGGGGAGGAGAATGATAATTCGTACAAAGATGAGCTGCGTGATTATTTCATCAGCTACGAGCTGAGTTATAAGGTATCCGCCTCCAATGTCTTCTACTACACTGACTATGAAGCAGCAGTCTATACGGAAGTGGTGATTACGGACGGTGAATCGAAGGAGACCTATACCGAGTCTCTGATCCTCCTGCTCTCGAAGCCGGAGAGCGGTGCCTGGACGATCGACACTACTTATCATATCGGCTTCGACGCGCAGTCCTAAATTCAAAAATTCATCTAAAGGATGTAATGAACTCATGAAATCAGCCAAAATCGTTACCGCACTCTTAAGCGGCTGTCTGGCGCTATCCATCGCCTGGGCCCCTGCGGCTTCAGCGGCAGATGCTGCTGCCTCTACAGAAGCGGCGCAAGCCTCGAAGACGGAGATCATCAATGAAATTATGCAATATCTGGAGTATTACAACGTTGAGGGTGTGGACCAGGATACACTTATCCGCGGTGCAATTGACGGTATGGTAAGCACATTGGACGATCCTTATAGCCAATACTTCACGAAGGAGGAGGCTGCTGACTTCGGTCATCAGGTCGATCTGGAATATGTCGGCATCGGTGTCCGGCTGATGTATACGGCCAAAGAGCTATATATTGAAGAGGTCATGAGCGGTTCACCGGCCGAGGCCGCGGGGCTAAAGCGCGGCGACTCCATTCTCAAGATCAATGGCGTGCGGGTGGCTGATACGAACGGCGATGAGCTGAGCGGCAAAGCGGGCACGAAGGTCTCTCTGCTGATTCAGAGAAACGGAGCTAACAAATCCTATACGGTTACCCGCAGCGAGATTGCTACAAGCTCCGTAACCAGCAAGATGCTTAGCTCCAAAATCGCCTACATCTCCATCAACGGCTTCACCCAGACTGCCGATGAGGAATTCTCCGCAGCACTGGACAAAATGCGTTCAGGCGGCATGAAATCGCTGGTTCTTGATCTGCGAGATAATACGGGCGGTTACATGGACAGCGCCCAGAATATCGTCTCGAAGTTCATGGATGCCGGCATTATGATGTACACCTCCGATCAGACCGGTACACTGAAGCCGGTCGCAATTACGAACGGCAGCAAGATCGGCGTGCCTGTGGTTGTATTGACCAATGAATATACGGCCAGCGCCTCCGAAGCCTTAACCGGTGCACTTCGTGACAACAAGCTGGCTACAGTTGTAGGCACGCGCTCCTACGGAAAGGCCCGGATTCAGAGCCTGATTCCCATGTCCGGCGGCGGCGAGCTGAAGCTGACCACCATGAAGTATCTGACTCCGAACAAGGAGGACTTCAACCATATCGGGCTTGCGCCTGATATCGAGGTCAAGGGCAAAACTGCCCAGTTGATTACCGCTCTGCAAATTGCCGGGATGAAAGAGATTGTCGCGTCTGGTGACCATCATATTCTGGATATCAACGGCACTGCTTTTGCCGGTAATGTAGGTCTGATCAAGCAGGGCGATAAGGTGTATGCCGCCTCCCGTGTCCTCGCCGCGCTAGTGGAGAATGAGGTCTCCTGGGATGCCAAGAACAAAAAGGTAATGCTGACCACTGGCGCCGGTAACGTATCCGGGTTCACCCTGGCCTCCAAGGAGGCGCTGTTCCAGGACGGAGAGTCCTTCATCGAGCTGAATGCCTTCAAGAAAAAGTTCCCTGCGCTCGTATGGAGCTACAACGCTTCACTGAAACAGCTGAAATTAGCTATGAAATAGAATCTGCCCGCTTACGGGGGCATCCGGTAAAAACAGGGGCATTAGTGCCCCTGTTTTTGCTTATTTGTGCTTCGTTCGGCCCATGCGCGGTAGCATCAGCTCACCGACTGTATGCTGTTTTTCGCATACATTTGGCCCGTGCCCTCTCGCCCGCCCATTGAATTAGAAAAAGCCCCTTCAGCTAATGTGCTAAGGAGGCTTTTTGAGTTACATTGAGAAGCCGGGGGTACATGCTGTCACCCTTGGCTATCGTTCTAGTTGTCCTGTTTGCTCTGGTTATTGTCTGGTCTGTCCTGCTTGTTCTGGTTACTATCCTGTCTGTTCTGGTTCTGGTTGTCCTGCTTCTCCGGTCTATCCTGCTTATTCTGATTCTGGTTATCCTGCCTGTTGGGTCTTTTCGGATTGTGTTCTCTGTTCTGCTTAGAGTTAGGATTACCCTGATTCCCGCCCTGGCCTCTGCCCTGGAACTCTTTATGGTTCTTCTTGCCCTGGCCTTCTTTGTTGCGGTGATTGCGGCTCTGGTGCTCACGCACCGGTCTGTCCTTGATTGCATGCTCCCGGCCAGAGCCGCCTGCGGCATCCCTGTCCCGGCCTGTACCCTTCGTCTGCGGCTCCCGGTGTTCTTTTACCGTTACCACCTGTTCAGCATCCTGCTCCAGATCCTCGTCTAGCCCCGGCTCCGGGATTTCCTTGATCAGAATATCCTTGAAGCTTCCCTCCTGCGGAGACTCCTTCAGCTTATGCAGCACAAAGTACGCACAACCAAAGTTACAGTATTCATTAATATAATCCACCATGCCTGAGATGGCCGTGTCGCGGTTCACTTTAGGGTGATTATCCCGGTAAAAGCCTTTGAGGCGCAATTGGCTGTAGCCCCAATCACCAATGATATAATCGTACCGCTCCAGCACTTCGCTGTATCTTCCGCGAAAAGCCTCCGGGTTCCAGCCATCCTTATGATCGAGCATCAGCTCGTAACCTTTTCCACCTATAACGATCAAGCGTGTGTCGCCTGCCTTTCAATGAGAAATGGGGGGGCGTTGATAAGCCGTCATTCCGCGGGATTTTGAATTTCCGGCCGCTGTTGTGGTCTGATTTCCTCATTTAACCGCTGAGCGGTTGAAATCAGACCACAAAGGCGGACGCTGCCGCTCCTACAATTTCAAAATCCCTCTCCATGACTCCATCAACGTGAGGGGGGTGCAAACGTCACCCAAGAACCTCGCCGGCTATCGCGGCATTGGTTCTTTCGACCCTTCAACCCCTTTTAAAAACAAACCTAAACCTTAAAACCTAAAACAAAAAGCTTAAAACCTAAAAACATAAAAAACCAAAACCTATCTACTGTGACTCCGTCACGCGGCAAACTTGTTTACACAAGTTTTTATAAAATCGAACCCAACGCAAATAGACTAAAAGACCTACCTATGCCTGTGAAACGGAACGCGCCTCACGGGCCACGGCAGCAGACTTCACCTGCTCATGGGCACGATAAGAGCTGCGCACCAGCGGGCCGGCCTCCACATGGCTGAAGCCGCGCTTCAGGCCCTCTTCCTTCAGCACCGCGAACTCCTCGGGCGGATAGTATTTCTCCACATTCAGATGCTTCGGCGAAGGCTGAAGATATTGTCCTAATGTCAATATATCACAATCTACGGCTCTAAGGTCATCCATCGCCTGCAGAATCTCATCCCACTCCTCACCGACGCCAAGCATAATACTCGATTTGGTCGGAATCTCCGGCTTCATCTCCTTGGCCCGGCGCAGCAGCTCCAGGGAACGGCGGTATTTAGCTCGGGCCCGGACACGGTCTGACATCCGCTCCACGGTCTCAATATTGTGGTTCAGAATATCCGGACGGCTGTTCATCACAGTCTCCAGGCTCGCGCGGTCTCCCAGGAAATCAGGAATCAGCACTTCAATGCTGCACAGAGGAAGGCGCTTACGGATCGCGGACACTGTCTCAGCAAAGATTGCAGCACCTCCATCCTTCAGATCATCGCGGGCCACGCTCGTAACCACACAATGCTTAAGCTGCATCCCCTCGGCAGCCTCTGCCACACGTTCCGGCTCCAGCAGGTCCAGCTCGGTCGGCAGGCCTGTATTCACCGCACAGAAGCGGCAAGCGCGCGTACAAATATCCCCCAGAATCATGAAGGTCGCCGTGCGGTTCGCCCAGCATTCATAAATATTCGGGCAGCGTGCTTCCTCGCATACGGTATGTAACGTCTTCGAGCGCATCATACCCTTGATTTCCTGATATTCCTCACCGGTGGTTAACTTGATTTTGATCCAGTCTGGCTTGGGCTGTTTGGCTGTTCGATTAGTCAAAGTGATGAGACCCCGCTTTCGATCTGAATGTCATGTCAATTTATTTCACAGTCAAAAGTTGCTGCCTCATATTATAGCATGTGAAGTAGTCCTTTGCCTGTTTTTGTGAACCTTGGAGCAGTCATGGATAAAAAAAGTCCTTTTGCTTCAATCTAAAGAAAAGCACCTGGCCCCGGTGCAGCTTCCGCAAACATATATGCAATTCATGCGTCCAAACGCAGGAGGATGAGATCATGCTGGCCTTATTAAATAGCCCCTACACCCGCAGAACCTTGATGTGCATGTCTGCCGCCGCCCTGCTCTGGAGCGGTAGTCCTGCCGAAAGCACCCAAGCTGCCCGTTATCATAAAATTCCCGAACTGAGCTCGGGCAGTCCTGCTCCCGCAGACAGCAAAGAGACTGCCGCCGCTGACCGCAAGCAGCTCTTTGAGCAGATGGACGCGGCAACCGGCATTCCCTGGTACCGCTTCGCTGCCATCGATCAGTACGAACGGTCCATCGCCAGGAAAAGCAAAAAAACAGCCGCCGCAGAAAGCCCTTCTGCAGCGGCTAAGCCACGGCTTACCGGAATTATGATTCCGGCGCCCGTATGGTCCGGTCCGCTGAATCCGGATCAGGACGACAAGCAGCCGGAGTCGATCCGCTTCTTCGGCGGCTTCGGGCTGGACGGCTCGGGAGACGGCATCGCCGATCCCGAGAGCGATGCGGATGTGCTCTACAGCATGGCCCGCCACTTGCTCAAGTACGGGGATTCCTCTACGGATTTCAATATAGGGATCTGGGAGTATTATCATAACGGGCGGGCCGCCCAGCGCGTCTCCCAGTTCGCCAAGCTATATGAGCATTTCGGACGGCTGGACTTGTCCGGCAGTGCATTTCCGCTGCCGATAGGGACCAATTATGCCTACCGCAGCACCTGGGGAACCGGCCGGAGCTGGGGCGGCGCGCGCATTCACGAAGGCACGGATCTGTTCGCGCCGCATGGCTTGACGGTGCGCAGCACCTGCTTCGGCATTGTGGAGACCAAGGGCTGGAACCGCTACGGCGGATGGCGCATCGGTATCCGCGATATCGAGAACCGCTACCATTATTATGCCCACCTGATGGGGTATGAGAAGTCCCTGCTGCGCGGGGATATTGTCACTCCGGGACAGACCATCGGCTGGGTCGGCAGCTCAGGCTACGGCAGCCCGGGCACACAGGGCAAGTTCCCGCCCCACCTGCATTATGGCATTTACCGTGACCGCGGCATTACGGAGTGGGCCTTCGATCCTTACCCGCTGCTCAAGCAATGGGAAAACAAGGAATTCCGGCTGCTGAGACTGAACAAAAAGAAGAAATAACACTTGCAGGCTGCCGCCGCTCAGAGTCCGTTACTCTTTTACCGTGGACAGAGGTTACAGGTTAGTGCAGCATCAGACAGCCAAACGGCTCAATCTCCACAAGAAGCTTGCTTGAGCTGCGGAGGGTGAGTCCGCTTAACAGCTCAGTCAGTACTTTGGTGTCCGAACGGTAGGCGGGCAGCTCCAGATGGTAGCGGTTGGGGGAGTTATTGATAATCAGCCCCATCCGGTCCTGCCCGCTGCGCCGGACATAGCCCAGGACACCGCGCGTCTCATCTGTGAACCACGGGCGGAAGGCCCCTCTGCGCAGCACTTCATGCTCTGTTCTCAGCGAGATCAGCCGCTTGTACCAGTCCAGCAGTCCGGTATGCTGAGCCTGCTCCTCCCAGAGCATCGGCCGCCGGCAATGCGGGTCTGTAGCGCCTTCCATTCCTACCTCATCCCCGTAATAGATCATCGGCAGCCCAATATAAGTCATCTGGAAAAAAACAGCCAGCCGCATCCGGCTCATTGCCGTAGCTTCCCGGTCCCAGCCCCGCCCCCCCTCCTTGCAGGCGGTCAGGAAACGCAGCGTATCGTGGCTGCCCAGCAGCTGGAACATTGCCGAATTGGCCTGATCATTGTATAAGGCTTCCTGATGCAGCAGCTGCTCCATGAACCGGGCCGGCCCCGCAGACTGTGCTGCAAAAAACTCCAGCACTGCATCCCGCAGCAGGTAATTCATGCCGCCGTCGAACTGGTCTCCCCGCAGCCAGGGCCCGGAAGCATGCATAATCTCGCCGATCAGCAGCAAGTCCGGGAATTCCGCCTTCAGCTCCCGCCGCAGTCTTGTCCAGAAGGCCGGAGTCACTTCGTTAGCCACATCCAGCCTCCAGCCGTCGATCCCGGCTTCCCGCACCCAATACCTGGCTACGTCCATCATGTAATCCGCTGCCTCAGGGTGATCCATATTCAGCTTCGGCATACTCGACTCCGCCTTGGCGAAGGTCTCATAGCCGGGAACCGGCTTAGTGCTGACCGGGAAGGAATGAATAAAGAACCAGTCCTTATAGCGTGAGGCCTCCCCATGCTCCAATACATCCCGGAAGGCAAAGAAAGTATCGCCGGAATGGTTAAAGACCGCATCCAGCAGAACCTTCATCCCCAGCCGGTGGGCAGTCCCGACCAGCATCTTCAGATCCTCAAGCGTCCCAAAGCCGGGGTCTACCTTATAGTAATCGGAAGTATTATACTTATGCCCGGAAGGCGATTCAAAGATTGGCGTCATATAAATAGCAGTCACGCCAAGCTCTTGCAGGTATGTAAGCTTGTCTGTAATGCCTTGAAGCGTCCCCTGATGATAGCTCTCGGGGTAAATCTGATAGACCACCGCGTCTGAACTCCAGGCAGGCAGCGCGATAGCCTGCGGGCGGTGAATATAGGCATATTGAAAGGCACCCGCCTGGTCCCTGTTCTCGGAGCTTCCCCGCTCCCCATACCATATGTATTCACCTGCGGGATTCCCGATGTGGAACAGATACCGGCATTTGCCAGTCTCGGCCGGAATAAGGGCTTCATGAATGTCATACGCTCCGGCACAGCCGATCCGCTCCATCTCTTGCGGAAGCTCATGGCCGGGTGAATCATAACGGTCAGCGTGGACAACTGTGCAGGACAAGGACTGTCCGGTCTGCACGAATAGTCTGAGTTTAAGCAGGCGGGGGCCTGCCGGGAAGGCAAAGGGGTCCTCCGCTGTGTGATATACGAATAACCGGGTAAGCATACTGTATACTCTCCTTTTATGCCGCATAGAGCAGCCTCAGCAACTGTGTTATTATGACAGGTAGAACAAAGTTCGCCATTAAGGCGTACCATACCGTAAGGACGGGAGGGAAAGCTATGAAAGTTACTATTAAGGATATCGCCCAGGCAGCGGGTGTCGCGAAATCCACTGTATCCAAGGTCATGAACGACTCTCCCAAAATATCCGAGGAAACGAAGGCCAGGGTCCGGGACATCATCAAGCAGATGAACTATACCCCGAGCAGCATCGCCACCGGACTTGCCAGACAGAGCAGCAATACGATAGCTATCCTCATTGATATGTCCAAGGAAAGTGAGTTTCTCAATCAGTTCTTTTATAACATTATCGGCGGGGTGGAGAGCATCATTGGTCCTCTGAAATATGAGCTGACCATTGCCAATATCCAGCATGACCATGCGGAGGGGCATTTCCTGCAGAGGCTGGTGCTGAATAAGCGGGTGGACGGCATTATTGCCAACACCTCGGTGCTGACTCCTGAGCTGTGCGCGGAGCTGAACCGGCTTGAGTTCCCCTATATCTCCATCGGTGAGATCAACGCCCCGGGAATCTGGGTCGATTGTGACAATGAGCTGGGCGGATTCATGCTGACCCGGCATCTGCTGGACCAGGGCTACCCGTCTGTGGCCTTCATCGGCGGCGAGAAGGATGAGCCGCTCTTCCTGCGCCGTGCAGCCGGCTATCAGCGGGCACTCGGCGAGGCGGGAATGGCTGTGCAGAGCGGCTGGATCATCAATGGCCGGGCGGCCCAGGAGGATGGCTATCAGGCAGCCAAGCAGCTCCTGCGAAGTGCAAATCCCCCCGGCTCCATCGTCTGCATGAGCAACTTCTCTGCTTACGGCGTGCTGCAGGCGGCCCGGGAATTGAATATCTCCATTCCTTCACAGCTGGGCATTGCCACGTTCGATGAATATCCCTTGTCCCCCTACACCACTCCTCCGCTGACTTCACTCGATATGGATACCTTCCAGCTCGGCGCATCCGCAGGACGATTATTAATGGACAAGCTGGATAACAAAGAAGCTGCCGTGAGCGGACAACTGCTGGAGCCAGAGTTGATTCCCCGGTTATCTTCCAAGCGAAGCGGCGGGGCTGCTGCGGAATAACGGAACAGCAAATAGCATATAGCGAAAGTACGGTATCTTCAGTTAAAAGGAAACCGGTTTCCTTGAGTTGAAAATACCATGCCCCCTCCTCAATGTCAACGTGTTCACCCATTTATCATCGACGTATTGATATCTTATAGAAGGCTTTATTTTAACATCAAATCCTGTAGTACAAAAAAAAACGCAGTTCAGTCAAATTATTCACTCTTACTGAACTGCGCTTTAATACATAAGGCCGTATTGGACTTAAGCGGTAACGTCTTTTTGAAAACACCCGCTTTCTGTCGATCGGACTGAACATGAAGCGAATCAATTTGCTGTAGAGTTATTGATGCCTGATGAATTGCTGTATGAATCTAAGCATGAAAATTCACAGTAAAAGAAGCTGTAGCTATGTACGGGGTACCCTCAGGATTGGAATAACTAAAAAATTTCTCTTACACCGTTAAAATAGAATGATAAAGCGTGCCAATAGTGCACGCTTATCATCCTAGTTGTTAAGAGAATTTTATTTCAAATATAAATCCAATTTACAAGATGTTTCTTGTTGCATCAGCATGGATATCCATTGGTGGGAACAGATTTAACAAGTCCTTTTCATTAAACAGATAAATGTTCTGCCATGTCCCTCCATTTACACTGGCATAAATCTCATATGAAGGGTAACCATCATGAAGACCTTCAATCGAAATCACAACATTCTTGTGAATCGTAACAAACAGGTGATAATTTACTGCCGGTGCTGCATTAATAAGTGGATCAGCAACATCTCCATCACACACAAATCTGTAGAAATCGGAAGCTCCACCTAAAAGATAAGAGGAATCTACTCCGACTGTAAGGCCGCTCTCGGATGCTTGCGCGGTTTTATGTGTAATATACATATATACTATGTTAAATTCCGGAGGTAGAAAAATTGAAAAAGTTACTTTTGCTACTGCTACCGTTGCTATTACTTTTTGTATCCTGCAGTTCTAATAAACGCACTCCAAATACTTATCTTATTCCAAAAAATTATGTGGGTTGGGTACAGATTATTTATAATCAAGAGGGGTTTAACGCTATCGAAAAGGTTAATGGGAGAAACATTTTTACCATTCCTGAATCTGGAGTATTAAAAACATCCACTCCAAGTGCTGAATATGGGGTAGCTATTGATGTATTTTATTATTATGATGAACAAAATACACAGGAAAAAATAGATGTCGATCAAATGATTCACGCTCACACTATAGGCGACGGCGAGTCGGTTAATAGTTCCGGTAAAATCAAAGGGCCTACGGTGCAGAGCTTTTTTGTAGGAACAGAAGCTGAGCTCAAAAATACTCCTGATCCTGACTATCCTGTTGAACTAATGAAATAGACTAAAATTAATTTAGCATTTAGGCTCATCCTTAACTGGATGAGCCTATTTATTTTTTCTATGGATTTTAATATTAGTAATAATTTATAATAGATAAACAGGAACATATGTTTGCATTTTGGTTGTAATTAACAAGTATTAAAGTTCCTTTATATATAGAGATATACCAAATTCAGGACTACGGAGGCACATTATTATGAAATCTACTTCGTCTATAGAGTATTACAAGAGAGAACTTTACCGTATAGCTTGGCGCATTCAACACAAGCAAAGAATTCAGTATAAAAAAGAACTACCATTAAAAATAGAAATGATAAAAAACTCTATATCAAATGATGAAATTATCGAAAAAATTCACATCAATGAATTACTTGCCTCCCTACCTTCACCCACAGGAAGGAAAATTATATATAAAATCTATATTTTGGACATGACAACATCACAAATTGCAAAAGAGCTTCATATCAGTCAACAGGCGGTGAGTAAATGGAAAAAGAAAATGCTGACCTATCTATATCAGAAGAGGACTTTATAAAGTTACTAGCTTCAGCTAGGGGAAATGATAAGAAGGCTATATGGAAATTACTCGCATTATTCGAAAAGGACATTCTATATCTCAGTAAATATATGAGGATGCCCTACGAGGATGCAAAATAAACATTAATAACCGAATTGATTTCACTTTTAAAAAAAGAAACATAGCTTACAAACTCGTAAATCCTGAGATTTTTAAAGAATAGCAGACGGCTAATAAATATCACAGTAAAAAGGGCCCCGGCCAAGAGCAGTTTGAGCTATTCCTTCACCCACGTTTATGATGTGGGTGTTATTGTGAAATCATCGGGGTAGATGCGAAACGAAGAACCCTTTCCAGCCCTGGAAGGGTTCTTCGTTTACCCGGAATCGCCGGCGCGGCGGATAAACCGGAGCACTTCATCCATCATGGCGGGACTCTCCGCGCTATGGCAGACCATATGTCCGCTTTGCTCCATAATCAGCACCTGTCTGCGTTCCGAGGGAATCGTCTGCCGGAGATAGTCCGCACTTTTGAATTTCACCAGATGATCCCGCCTGCCCTGTACAATGAAGGTCGGCACCTCCAGCTGCGGGTAGACCTCGAAGCTCTCACGAACCAGCCGCTGGAACTCCCGTGTGGCCCTCATGGGTGTAGAACCCCATTTGCTGAGATAATTCCTGAGCATCTCCGGGCGGACCAGCGTACGCAGAATCTCGGCCGGGTTGAGCGGATACACCGGGGTTGACAATAAGGTGAGCGACTGAATCCTGGAAGAATATTGAACCGATAGCCGCGACGCAATCAGCGCTCCGGTAGAGAAGCCGATCAGATGTACTTTGTCGGAGCTTGAGAATAGCTGCTTCAGTTCCTCCTCGGCGCTTAGCTGCCAGTCCCCCCGGCTTGAATGGAGCAGCTCCCTTCTGCCGCCTCCATGTCCATGCAGGGTAAACATTCTGGACACATAACCGTTCGCCTCCAGAAACTGCGCAAGCGGAGAAATCTCGTATTCGCCTCCGGTGAAGCCGTGTATAAACAGACAGCGCTCCATGCTTCCTCCTCCCCAATCCTCTAATTCATCCATTTATAGAAAAATAAACCTTAGTCACCTTGAAGTCAAGTGGGCTCGGCTCTGCCGTGCTCTAAGCGGCGGTACCGTTTCAGCAAGAAATAGAAGGATGTCTAGCGTGAAACAGCTATAGAGGTGCTTAAGCACCGGCCTGCTATCTCTCCCACCAGTTCAGGCTTAACGCAGATATAATTGTCCCGACTGCCGCGCTTGAGGAGCTTACGCTGATGCTGATGACATTGTTCGGAGGGACAATAATGCTGCCGGTAAAAGCCGGGCTGAACACTCCCGGCGCAATCTGAACATTCGCCAGCACAGTGCCCCCGGAAATAGCTGCGGTGGAGGATTGGACCGTCATGCTGCTTGCTGCCGTGCTGGCCAGATTATTATTCACCGGCGTCACCGTGGACGGCGAAGAAATCGTGCCTCCCTTGACAATGCTAAAGCTGCCAGAGATTGAGGTCAGCACCGAGGTGCCGCCGATACTGCCGCTGATCCGGGACAGATACAAGGTCCGGCCGCTGCCCGCAGGATTACTGATGCGGACTGAAATAACAGCCGAGAGAAGCGACAGCACGATCGTTGCTGAATTCGAGGCATTCGCCGAGAATAATACGGCTGCCTGCGAAGCGCTCATCTCAGGCGGGGCGCTGATATCCGGGGCACGGAAGGTATTCGTCATTTCCACATAGACCGGCTGGTCATTGTCATTGATTACATAATTATTGGGCATGGTTCATCCCTTCTCCTTCCGCTCTAAAATTCCCACCAGCTGATGTTGCCTGTTGCCGAAGTGCTCCCTGACGCAATCGTTACCGATATCGTGAGCGAGTTGCCGGGCGGCAGAATAATCCTGCCGTCCATATTAAGGATGACCGGACCTATAGCCAGCAGCATCGACATTAATGTCGCCGGGGAGCCTGTAGGTGCAGCCGTAGCGGTCCGGGCAGTACTGACGCTTGTGACCGCACTCCCGAAGTTATAGTTAACCGGAGTGACCGCCATGCCCCCCACCGTTGCATTACGCAGCAAGGTTAAGGTGACCGACGCTGTTCCCGTGCTTGCGATGATGCGGGAGATATACAAGGTACGTCCGCTGCCGCCAGGATTAGCTATCTGCATGACAAGCGGGGTTGAAGTACCCACCGTGGAGGCAAAAGGAATCCCAAACAATAAGCCTGACATCGCGGCTCCCGCTTCAGGCAGAGTGTCGATCCCGGGTGCAATATAGGTGTTCACCTGCTCGGTATACAGCGGCTGGCTATTCTGGTTAAACACAGTCTCATTTGGCATATTCTCACTCCTTCTGTCGGTCTAGCATATTTTCATAGTATGCGAAGCTGTCCGGCAGGTTGTTTGGCGGCTGCGTATTTTTGCAGAGTTAACCCAGTCATTCTCTTAAAAGCTCCATATCCTAATATCACACCATTCGAATGGTCCTGCCCAACTCATGCTTCTCTCTATTAACCCGGCAGCCTATACATGCTTATGGACCCAGACGACGGTTTGGGTCTTTTCATGAGCAGGCTGACGGTAGAAATTGCCCACAGAAAGGATGACTCTATTTTGCCAAATTTCAGTTCATTTCAGGCGAATCCGGATAATTTGCGCACACTTATTTTTGGCCGGGACCCCTCGACCCTGATCGACCGGCCGCTAACCACGGATGCCAGCGGGAATCTGACCACCGTCATCTTGAACGGCACCATCTCTAGCATACTTGGCACGACTATTACTGCTGGTACATTAACCTCGGCCGGTACAATCACGAACATCCTTGCGGGTACAATTACTAGTGTGCTTGGTGCGACTATTACTGCTGGTACATTAACATCTGCGGGTACAGTGACTAACCTGTTAGACGGTACGATTACTAGTGTGCTTGGCGCGACTATTACTGCTGGTACATTAACATCTGCGGGTACAGTGACTAACCTCTTAGACGGTACAATTACTAGTGTGCTTGGTGCGACTATTACTGCTGGTACTCTATCATCTGCTGGTACGGTTACGAACATCCTTGCCGGTACGATTACTAGCGTGCTTGGTGCGACTATTACTGCCGGTACATTAACATCTGCGGGTACAGTGACTAACCTCTTAGACGGTACGATTACTAGTGTGCTTGGCGCGACTATTACTGCTGGTACATTAACATCTGCTGGTACAGTGACTAACCTCTTAGACGGTACGATTACTAGTGTGCTTGGCGCGACTATTACTGCCGGTACGCTGAGCAGCGTAACCTCTATTTCCCAGCGCAGCTTTATTGAGCTGCCTACTAGCGCAATTGCCACCTCAGATACCTATACGCCTCTACCAGCCAACAATACTAGCGTCCTTGGCACCTATTCCTACTTCATTGTGAATACCGGAGCCAATCCGGTAAATACACGGGTCGAGATCAGCGCAGACGGAACCAACTATTTCGTCGATACGACCGGAGACAATCCGCTGCCGGCAGGTTCTGTAGACGTTATTGTGCCTGCCCGGTTCCTGAAATACACCCGCCTCTCCTATCAATCCGCCACGCCGGGCGCAGCTTCTACGCTTAATGTTATTTTTGATGCACAAGGAACGTAAGTATAGTTTCCGTCATACGATGCAAAAGCCAAGAGTGCATGGGTACCCATGTACTCTTTCCTGTGCGGTATTCCGCATCTACATATGACGGCAGCGGCTTTACATGCTCATTTTGCAGAATACCCGGAGGAACTAAGGCCCGCGAAGGAGGAACGATCTTGAATCCATATGCCAAACCTACACTCGGCGTACAGCTCATTGTCAACAATGAAGCCGAGCTGCTCCCACGTTGCCTAGCTAGTCTGCAGGGCGCCGATGAAATCATAGTGGTCGATACCGGCTCCACGGACCAGTCCGTGGAAATCGCCCGGAGGTACGGGGCAACGATCATTGAAGCCCAGTGGAACCACCATTTCTCAGAGGCACGCAATACCGGTCTCTCCCATGCAGCCAGCAGCTGGATACTGGTCCTCGATGCCGATGAAATCCTTCAGACTTCCATAGAGTCAATTAAGGAGATTCTCGGAGACAGCACAGCTGAAGCCTACACAGTGCGTATAGAGAACCTGCTGGGAAGCAGGCCGGAGGATCGTCTGTATCACCATCCTGTGCGGCTGTTCCGGGGTGGGCAGGGCTATCTTTTCAGCGGAAGAATTCATGAAAGTGTAGAGTCCTCTATTCTCACAAAACATGGGTCCGCCGCCATCGTGGCCAGTCCAATAGAGATTCTTCACTTCGGCTACCTGCCCCCGGTCATGAGCGCCAAGCATAAAGTCAGCCGCAACGAGCAGCTGCTGCGTCTTGCGCTTGCAGAAGAGCCTGACGATGTGTTCGCCCGTTATAATCTGGCGGTCACCTGCTGTCAGGATGGAAGACTGGAGGAAGCCGGAGAACTGCTGCGCCAGAGTCTTACTCTCGCTCCGCTTCAAGCCTCTTACCGTCCCTCGATCATTCGCGATCTGTGCAAAATCGATCTGGCCGCCGGTCATGTAAAAGCGGTCGACAGCCTGCTGACCCGCGAGCTGACACGTTATGGAGATTATCCCGACCTGCATTACATGCAGGGCCAGTCCTGGGAGTGCCAAGGACTATATGAACGCGCCGTCCAGTCTTACCAGCACGCCATAGATACCTCGTCTGCCCCGGCTCCGCGCAGAGCCTACGTCACCGAACAGGGCATGGACAGCTTCCGCCCGCTGCACCGGATGGGGGTCATCTTCCAGCAGCTCGGGAAGCAGAAGGAGGCCGCGCAGTTGTTCCATCGTGCGCTCCAGCAGCACTCTCTGTATCTCCCCGCTCTGGAGGGGATCGCCTCTGCTTTTCAGGAGCTGGAGGTGCCAGAGGGAGAGATTGCCGCGCTGTTGATACAGCTGACCGGTACAGCGCAGCGTGCTGCGAGAACCGCAATGATCGGTACTTTATATCAGTTGGGCGCTTATAAGACGATTGCAGAGCTGCCGTCCGCGGTCTGCCCGCTGGAAGAGGACACCTTGCTGTTCCTGCTGTCTTCCTGGATCATTACCGAAAAATATCATTCGTTCAGGAAGACAGCCGCCAAGCTGCGGGCCGGCACTCTACAGCTCTCAGCCGGAGGATTGGACACAGAAACGCTGCGGCAGCTATGGCTCCTTGAAGCCATGATGACATGGGAGCTGGGCGAGGAGCTGCAAGAGGAGTTGTGGCTGCAATCACCTGCGGAGGTGCGTTCCGCATTGCTGGAGATCGACGCAAGGTTGTCGTCCGATAGTGCCGTGCAGCAAGCGGAGTTCGCCGCCTTCGGGGAATCCGCTCTGCTTGCCGAGGTGATCCGGCTCGCTGTGAAGCACCAGTTCATCGCGCTGGGCAAGCGGCTGGTTGAACGCTTCCCGGCACATACAAGCACTCTGGCAGAAGCGCTCTATGAGGAAGGCTGGCGTGCGGAGGCGGGGGAACTGTTCATCGGCCTTGCAGGCAGCAAAGAAGCTTCAGGCGCAACCCTCCGGTATCTCGGAGAACTGCTCATCGATAACGGGCATTATGCGGAAGCTGCCGGCTGGTACCGGCTTGCCCTGGGGGAATCCCCTGCAGACGATGCAGTTAGCACCGGACTGGCGCTCTGTTATCTGCATCTGGCAGAGCAGCGTCTCGCAGAAGCTGTAGAACGTCTCCAGGGGATGGGACAGCCGGTTCAGGGTCCGCTTCAGGAGGACAGGGCAGCGGTTGCCCAATCCATCTCTGTGCTGCGCTGCACCCCCTGGCATACGAAGTGGAATTACACGCAGCGGCAGAGAGGAGCGGATCTGAGCTTATGACCACGAAACCGCAACAACCGCTGATTTCCTTGTGCATGATCGTCAAAAATGAAGCCGACAACCTGGCCCGCTGTCTGCGGAGTGTACGCGGAGCTGTGGATGAAATTATCATTGTAGACACCGGCTCTACCGACACCACCTGTTCGATTGCCCGCAGCTTCGGTGCCCGGATTATCGATTATCCGTGGAACGGGGATTTTGCCGCCGCACGCAATGCCGGTCTGACCCTGGCACGCGGCACCTGGATTCTGGTGCTGGATGCAGACGAGGAGCTGGAGCCGGGGAGTCTGGATGAGCTGCTGGTGTGCGCGAAGCATACGGAGTATGAGGCTTTTTTTGTGCGGATTCATAATCATCAGGGGACAGAGCGTGCTTCGCAGACGCTTACGGTTAACCCGATCCTCCGAATGTTCAAGAACCGCCCGAATTATCGCTTCAGCGGCATTATTCATGAGCAGATTGCGGCTGTCATTGTGCAGGAGACTCCGGATGCCGCGATGCATATGGGCACCGTCATTGTCCATCACTACGGCTATGCCGCCGGGGTCGTGGAGCGAAAAGATAAAATCAGCCGTAATCTCGGATTGCTGAAGCAGCAGCTGGAGGAGAGTCCTGGAGATGCTTTTCAGCATTTCAATCTGGCGGTTGAGTATATGCGGCTTGGCGATTACGGGCAGGCGCTGGAGCATATCGGCACCTCGCTGAACCTGGCCGAGCCGGGGACCAGCTATATTCACCTGCTCTATAAATACAAAGCCCGCTGCCTGGCGGTAACGGGTGATTCCCCAGGGGCGCTGGAGGCGTGCGGGCAGGGAAGCTCGCTCTTCCCGGACTATCCCGATCTTCACCATCTCAAAGGTGCGCTGCTGCTGCAGGTCTCAGCCTTAGCCGAAGCCAAGGCTGCACTGCGCAGGGCACTGCAGATCGGTGCCTCACCTCCCCTCTACCATACGGAATCGGGGATAGGCACATATCTCACCCACACGCTGTTGGGGCAGGTCTGCCAGCAGATCGGCGAAGACCATGAAGCGGCAGCCTGCTTCACCAGGGCAGCCCAGCTCCAGCCGGACCCCTGGCTGCTGATCCCCCGGCTTACGCGCTTATTCAAATGCACGGGCCGCGAGCCAGAGCTCCACGGCTGGTTGGCCGGACAGCTGCCCGGTATCCTGACGGAGCAGCGCCAGGAGCTACTACGCCTGCTGGTAAGGGATGGCTGTTACACAGCGGCGGTTGATATGCTTGGGGGCGGGGTGAGGGCTGGTGTGGCAGCGGGAGAGATGGATGGCGGGGTGCAGAATGCGGGTGAGATAGATACTGTGATGCGGGATGCGGGAGCATCGGGTGCAACGATGCAGAGTGCGGGAGCGTTGGGTGCAACGATGCAGAGTGCGGGTGAGATGGATGCTGGAGCTTTGGGTGCGAAAGTGATGGATAGTGTGATGCAAGGTGCGGGGGCGGTGGATGATGCAGCGCTTGAGGTGCCGCCTACTACTGATTTGTTGGAGCTGTTGCAGCGGGCAGAAGCAGCTTCCGCAGCTGAGCTGGGCTACGATGATATCACCGGACTGCTTAGTCATCCTGCAGTTGTCCCGGCGGATCGGAATACCGAAGTCCCTTTATCTGCTATTGCTGCGGCTGTGCAGCCCTGGATTCTTTTGGCTGACAAGGTTCTGGCTGCACTCATAACTTCGGCCATATATTCACCGGCGGCTGCGGCTGCGCGCCTCTCTCTTCCGCTTCCCAGATCAGCCGATTAGTGTATTACCAGATGTTCGGAGTTACCTCTGTATCGTTCATTTTTTCCGGGAGAGTACCGGTGTGACAGAGCGTTGCGGACTGAGGATCGTTTATTTTGGAGAAAACGCATGCTTGGGAAGAGTTACGGACTCCAGTGCGCTTAAAGGCGGATATGCTGCCCACAATCATCGGTTAGAGAAACAATAGGGTCCTCTCAGTCCGCCACTCCGTAAAAAGTACTGTTTTCGGGGAAATAACGGCTCTCCAGTCCGGCAGGAATATACCCGCTCCGCTTGCTGTGCACTCCCACTTTTTCAATCAAATACTGATAGAAAGGAGCTTACAGACCATGGATACTCCCGGGATCTCGCTCTGCATGATCGTCAGGAATGAGGCGCAGCATCTGGAGCAATGTCTGCTGTCTGTTCAGGGTATGGTCTCGGAGATCATTATCGCTGATACCGGATCAGAGGATAACAGTATGGCTATCGCCCGCAGGTTCGGTGCCCGGGTGGTCAGGCTGCCCTGGGAACACGATTTCTCCAAAGCCCGTAATCATACCCTGCTGCTAGCCTCCTATGGTTGGATTCTGGTGCTGGATGCAGATGAAGCCCTTGCTGACTGGAAGGCGGAGGAGTTAGAGCATCTACTGGAATCGGAGCGTGCGGACGGGTATTTCCTGCCTTTTATTCATTATGTGGGAGAGGACGCCGGATACGAATACACAACAGACAATGTGTGCAGGCTGTTCCGTAATGATTCACGGATCTGTTTTCGCGGGAGCATTCATGAAGAGGTGGCCTCCAGCATCTGGAGCCTCCCCGGAGGACATATCGCTTATGCCCGTCTAACTGTGCACCATTACGGCTATCTGGATGATGAGCTTCAGCGCAAAAATAAAGCCAGCCGCAATCTGGAGCTGATCCGCGCTGCTCTGCGGCTTGAACCGGACAGCGTTCCTCTGCGGTATGCACTGGGCACGGAATATTACCAGCAGGGGCAATATCAGGCTGCGTCGGACCTGCTGCTGCCACTGCTGGAAGAAGCTCAGCCCGACTCTGGCTATACCGCCGACCTGTATCTCAAGACAGCCTTTGCCCTTCAGGCGGGCGGCCGGCCCGAAGAGGCCGAGGCTGTCTATGAAGCCGGGAGTATCCGATATGCAGATTTCACTGATCTGCTGGAGAGCTATGCGGGGCTGCTGATGGAGCAAGGGCAGGTATGGCGGGCGTATCCTCTGCTGCAGCAGGCACTGGACAGCGGGGATACCGCGCATAAATACCCTTCCTCCTCCGGCAGCGGAACCTACCGCACCCGCCTATTCGCCGGGCGGGTCTGCGAGCGGCTGTTCCTCTACGAGGAGGCGCTGGAGCATTACAGGCAGGCGGTAGCCTACTCGCCTGACGATCTTGCCGCCTGGGAGCAGCTGGCCGCGCTGTGCCTGCTGTCCGGCCAAGCGGAGCAGCTGACGGTGTTCACGCGTCAGCTGCTCCCTGCCCTGCCCCGGCGAGTGCTGAGCAGGCTGGTGCCTGCCGCACTCAATGCCCGCGCCGCCCCGTGGCTGGCGGCGCTTCTCGCAGCACCGCATCTGCCGGAGGATATCCGGCAGGTGCATCAGGTGCTGCTGGGGACGCTGTTCCGGGACCCGGAACAGCCCGGGGCCGCATCCGCCGCGCTTGCGCGGATGCGGGGGGATTCGCCGGATTACCCGTGGGTATCCGGCTATCTGTGGGCCTTGTCCTGCCGCAGCGGCGGAATCACCGCGGCAGGACAAGGCTTGGGGCGGCTGGCGGAGCTGCCGCCCGGGCTCGCAGCCGCGCATCGCCGGCTCGCGCAGCAGCAAGCCTGCCCGGCGGAGCATCGGGCAGGCTCTAACCGCATGCAGGAGCGCCCAGTCGCCTCCCCCTACGCTGAAGCCAGCCATTCCAGGCTGCTACAATGCCCAGCCGAAGAGCAAGAAGACCCTTCTGTTCCGGCAGAAGGGTCCTTCCCGGCCCCCGATATCGGCAGCTTAGCCGATTCGGAACACCGCTCAGACGCACCGCTTCGCTCTACAGATTGTTCCTACGCAGCCCAACTGCTGCTTCAAGCAGGCGCTTGGGACACATTGCTTCTGCTTGGCAGGCTTACCGGCGCTGCGCGCTTTCTCTGGAGCAGACTTCCCCTGCCACTGCTGCGGGGACTGCTGGATGCACCCGTTTCATTTAGATTGCAGTGGTGTGCGAATTACATCGAGCAATCACAACACTATAGCCTTCCTGGTGACGCTGCGGAATGGCTGCTCTATGCAGCCCTCGCTCAGTCTTGCGGGCAGCTCCCGCAGCTTACGTCCGCCGATGAACAGACGCTACTGCAATCCGGCAGCGCTGCCGCAATCACTGGCCTCAGCTACCACATGCTGCTTCTTGCCGCAGAGGTTCACCCGGAGAGCAGCATCCCCGCTACCGGCAGCATTCCGTGGTTATTGCTTGTGAAATCGGCGCTACAGGGTAGGGGATGACAGGAGATAACAATGTCTGGGGCTAAGCTTGGTTTCAAAGCTTTACTCATTCTCTTCAAACGCTCATAGAAACGAAAGACCCTGAGGGATAGCTCCCTCAAGGTCAACTTTACAACGTTCTGCTCAGTTATAAATATTATACTCCTTAGCAATTACCCATCCATTAAGACCATATGAAGCGGAGATCACATAATAGTTGTAATTTTTATGTAGTAAATATTCAAGCAAATCCTCTATTTTGTCATAATACACCGGCCAAGCGGAGTCCTTTTGCTTCTCTAATAACTCCTTGTTATTTGTGACAAATAAACTTATTTCGAATTGGCTGATATCAAGAAGAATACTCCCTAGCAACTGTGTTTCAAAAAAATAAGCCAAGACTTCAATAAACTCAATTATGACAGGAACCTCATTGTCTTTGCCGCCCAAAGTTTGGAATGTAATTTTGGCATTTTGTAAATCAACATTATAGGAAACAATTTCATTATCATGAACACTTGGCATTCCCCCTACCTCCCAGTGAAAATCCTGCTCAAAATACAACATTCCCCTGCTCATCCCGGCTACATTCCAGTATTGTTGCATAAAAAGCAGGATTTTTCATCCTCCAAACGCTTAGCGGGGGACAATTCTTGCATTTTATACAACAACTCTATTAAATCCCCCGATATCCAGGTCTCCGAGTTGCAATATGTACAACATTCTGGGAATACAGTGGTGAAAAACATTAATTGAATGAAGAGTCCTTCCAGCATCACGACAAAAGAGGCCCCGGCGTAAGCCAGCCAAGGCCTCACTCTCCTGTATTCACCTAAGATAAGCCGACAAGCTTACCACCGGTCGGTCATCCTTACCGGCTTAATGGCCCCGTCAGCGAATTCCAGTCTGTCGATGCATAACATGCGGTTGCCCGGCTCCGGGTCGCCGATGAGTCTGCGGTGATAGACGATCAGCCATTCATCGCGTTCCGGCAGATGCAAATATCCGTGATGTCCGGGGCCTTCCGCCACGGGCTCCTGCCGCTCCAGTATGGTCCCCAGGTTCGCGAACGGTCCCAGCGGGTTGTCGCTTACGCCGTAAGCGACCCGGTAGGTCCCGTTGGTCCACCCGCCCATCGACCACATCAGGTAATACAGGCCGTCTTTCTTGATCATACACGGCCCCTCCACATAACCCGGCGGGGTGACGGAACGGATGACCTCTCCGTCCGGGAACGGAACAAACCCCGTCATCTCCTCATTCATCCGGGCCACGTTGCAATGTCCCCAGCCCCCGTAGTACAGGTAGATTGCACCGTCCTCATCCTTGAACAGATGAGCGTCGATCGGCTGGGCGCCGTGAATGAACCCGCCGATCAGCGGGCGGTGGAGATACCCCCGGTAGGGGCCTTCGGGAGCATCCGCAACAGCAATCTCCAGCCCGCCGGCTTCGCCGTCCTTCTGGATATCGTTGGAGGCAAAGACCAGATAATGCCGGCCGCCCTGCTCAATCTGGGTCGGAGCCCATACCGCTCTCCAGATCCAGGGGAAATCATCCATTTCGATGATCCCCTCGTGGGTCGTCCAATGAACCAGATCCGTAGAACTGAAGACCTCCAGGTTCATCTGCCGGGTATATTCCGTAAAAGATCTGGTGGCATACACATAATGCCTGCCCTCATAGGTTCTTGCTTCAGGGTCTGCATACCAGCCTGGCACAATCGGGTTCGTGATTCCCCGCAAGCGAACCTCACTCCTTTCTACGCAGAAGCTTATCAATAGCTGTACAGGCTACTTCCTTCCAATTCCCGGACCCAGACCTGCATGAATCCGGGCTCCCTGTTATCCCAGGCATAGTATGGGATGAACCGGAGCGGCCTGCCGTCTTCATCCCGGCTCAGCAGCACCGTTACCCCGCCCAGCAGCTCCGGCAGGTGCTCCACCCGGAACTTCGCCCCGGACGGAATGGAGTATCCATCATACGATAATCCGGGATGGTCCGTCTGCTCCAGACAATATACAACGGGTCCCCGCTGCACGGCAACCCGTCCGCTGTCCGCCTCCACCTCCGGCCGGGCCCGCACCTTATTTACGGGCATATCCAGCTCAAGCACAACCTTATCTCCCGGAGACCAGTTCCGGTCCAGCACCAGATACCCCTGATCCGTCAGGGCTCCCGGCCCGCCGGTACCGGCGCCTCCCGCCTCCACCCGGTATCCGCTGCACCACTCCGGCACCCGCAGCCGGATACTGAATTCTGCGCTTACAGCAGGGTTCACCTCAAGCTCTATCCGGCCATCCCAGGGATACCGGGTGCTTAGCTTCAGCCTGACGTCCAGCCCGCCGGCAAGCCTAAGCTCCGCTTCGCTGTTCATATATTGATTCACCGCAAGGCCGTCCTCTGTAACAGCATAGGCGTATTGGCCCAGGGAAGGCAGAAAGCGGGCCAAATTGGTCGGACAGCAGGAGGTTTCAAACCAGGGCACACGATGATGCCCGCCCTGTGAAGCCAGCGGATTCTCATAAAAATACTGATCCCCGGACAGGGAGATCCCCGACAAAGCGCCGTTATACATCTCACGTTCTACCACATCGGCATATTTGCCGTCCCCGAACGTCAGGTTCATCCGGTGATTCCAGAACACCATGGCAATGGCGGCGCAGGTCTCGCAATAGGCGGTCTCATTGGGCAGGTCATAATCGGAAGTGAAGCCTTCATTATGTCTGGACGGCCCAATGCCGCCCGTTACATACATGTTCCGCTCCACAGTATGTGTCCAGACCCGGTGCAGAGCCTCCGCATAAGCGGAATCGCCGGAAGCATGGACAATATCCGCCATTGCCGTATACAGATATACCGCCCGGACGGCATGGCCGGTGACCTGCTTAATGTCGCGGACGGGAACATCGTCCTGGCAATACGGCGGTCCCCACTCCGGGTTGTCCCAGATCGCGCCCTTGCCGTGACCATGGCCGCGCTCCTCCAGCAGCCACAAGGCCAGCTTCCAGTAGCGCTTCATCCCTGTGGCGCGGTACAGCTTCACCAGCGCCAGCTCGATCTCCTCATGTCCTTCCACCCAGTGCCGCTTGCCGGGGCCGAACACCCCGTCAACATGATCGGCCAGACGGCAGGCCACCTCCAGCAGCTCACGCTTGCCAGTCGCTTCATAGTAGGCAACCGCCGCTTCGATCAGATGCCCGCCGTTATACATCTCGTGCTTCTCCATGTCCGTCCACTTGCCCTCAGGATTCTCCAGGGTGAAATAAGCGCACAGGTAACCGTCTGCTTCCTGCGCAGCCGAGATCAGCCCGATGATCCGGTCGGCCTCCGCCTCCAGCGCCGCATCCCGCTCTGACATCAGGACATAGGCCATGCCTTCAAGCACCTTGTAGACATCCGAATCATTATAATACTTCCCTTCGTAATGCCCTTCCAGCAATCCCCCGGCCTTGGCAAAGTTATTGATGCGGCCGGTCTCCTCACATTTGGACAGGCAGTCCGGCAGTGTGGTCTGCCGGAGCACCTTCAGGCGCGGCAGCCAGAACTGATCGTCTATGTTGACTCCCGTAAAAGACACGCCCTGCCAGGCATGAATTCTCACTTGTTGCTCTGCCATTTCCGTTTTCCGCCTCCTTTATCCTTTTAATCCCGTTAAGGTAATACCCTCCAGAAAGTAACGCTGTCCGGCCAGAAATACAATAACACAGGGCAGCACGACCGTGGCCGAGGCCGCCATCAGCAGATCCCACTGCGCGGTGTAGGTCCCCTGGAACATTTGCAGGCCCAGGGCGAGGGTGAAGAGACTGTCGCTTTTCAGATAAATCAGCGGGCCCATGAAGTCATTCCAAGAGGCCAGAAAGCTGAACAAGGCGACCACAATGATGGCAGAACGGCTTAAGGGAAAGATAATCCGGGTGTAGATCTGCCAGTAATTCGCCCCGTCCACAAAGGCCGCTTCATCGAAATCGCGCGGAATCGTCAAATAGAATTGCCGGAGCAGGAAAATATTGAAGATCCCCCCGCCGAAATAAGCGGGTACAATCAGCGGGTACAGCGTATCGTATAACCCCATCATCTGCCAGCCGAGGAAGCTCGGGATAATCGTGACCGCCGCCGGCAGCATCATGCTGGTCATCAGGATCGCGAACACTGTATCCCTGCCCTTCCACTGAATCCGTGAGAATCCGAACGCTCCGATGCTGCTGGTAATCACGGTCCCCACAAGCACCGTAACTACGATAATCAGCGTGTTCTTGAAGAACACATCGAACGGCAGCACCGTCAGCGCCTTGTGAAAATTGCTCCATTGAAACGGCCTCGGTATCCATTCGGGAGGCATGGTGAAAATCTGCGACAAATTCATCAGCGAGCTGCGGATCAGCCAGACAAACGGAATGATGAACATGCCGGAGATCAGGATCAGCGCTCCGTAGCCTGCGGTAAGTGAAAGCTTCGATGGCCTCAAGTCCGGTCCCCCCCTTCGTAATACACCCACGACTTCGAGGTTCTGAACACGATGAATGTGAAGAACAGAATGATGATGAACAAGATCCAGGCCAGCGCAGACGCATAGCCCATTTCGGCATCCCGGAAGCCCGTTCTCCACAGATAAAATACATAGAACAGACTCTGGTTGTTCGGTCCGCCCTGCGTCAGAATGTAAGCTTCGTTGAAGACCTGAAAGGAACCGATAATGGTCATGATGGTATTGAAAAAGATCGTCGGGGTGACCATCGGAACCGTCACATGGCTCAGCTTGCGGAACCAGCCGCCCCCGTCCACCTCAATCGCTTCGTAATACTGCCGGGGGATGCCGGAGAGTCCGGCGAGGAAAATAATCACCGTGCTGCCGATCCCCCATAGCGTGGTAAGTACGACCGAGGGGATAACACTCCCTTCCCCGTACAGCCAGTTGCTGGTCGGCAGATGCAGGCGGCTCAGCAGCGAATTGATGAGGCCCAGATCGGGGTTAAGCAGCCACATCCAGATCATGGCCGAGGCCACCGCCGGAACGATGCTCGGAAGATAGATGATCGTACGGAAGATCGCCCTTCCCTTCACATTGAGATTCAGCAGCAGCGCAATCCCGAAGGAGAGGAGAATCACCGCAGGGACACGCAGCACCACGAAATAGAAGGTGATTCCCAGCGATTTGTAGAACAGCTCATCCTCCCCTGAGAACAGCCGTGTGAAATTATCCAGACCCACAAAGGCGGTCTGTTCCTTGAACACATTGTAGTCGGTCAGGCTGAGCACCAGACTGGCGATCATGGGACCCAGCGTGAAAATGGCAAATCCAAGGATGGCGGGGGCCGTGAATAACAGCCCATAGAACATTCCCTTTCGCATACCGGCCTCCAGTCTCGAAATCGCATATCCATTCTTTCAGTGCACAAAAAGCGGCGAACGAGGCAACGGACGCCGCTCCATGCTGTGATTTCGCAGTTGATTATTCCTTGATATCGCGCCGCCCCTTAATCTGGGCCTGGGCCTTCGCCGCGATGGAGTCCATCGCCTCCTGGGCCGTCTGCTGGCCGAGCCATACCTTATCCAAGGCGGGATTGACGAGGTCCATAATATTGTTGAAGTTCTTCACATATCCGGTCGGCGTCTGATGACCCTTGATCAGAATCACATCCACGATGGCTTCTTTATAGCCGGACGGTCTGGCATCCAGATTCTCTGTCCATTTGGCCAGCAGTGCAGGATCGGTGTACCAATCCTTAGGTGAAGGCATCCAGGTTCCGGCTGTCAGCATATCAATGGAAGCTTCAGGATCAAGCAGCGCCTTCAGCAGCTCCCAGGTCTCCTGGGGATGCTTCGTGGATTTGAAGATGGAGAACATGCCGCAGACCACGGTGGTAACCGGTTCCTTCATGACAGGCATCACTCCGACATTGAAGTTGAACTTCGATTGGGCGAGGCCTGCGCTTGCCCATTGCCCGTCTACAGTCATCGCCACCTTCTTGGTCTGAAGAGCCACATTCGTTGCCGGAATATTCTTGGACTGCACAGGTGAAGGGGAGACATGATGCACATTCATCAGATCAGATATTTTCTGGAGGGCTTCCACCGCCTCCGGCTGGTTCAGGCCGAAGGTTTTGCCGTCCGCCGAGATGAAATCCCCTCCGTTGGAGTAGATAAAGTTGCTGTATACGCCCCACCAGGTGGAGATATTTGCGCCGTATTGCTTGATTTTTGCCGGATTGAAGCCCTCCTGGTCTGCCGTCTTGCCGTTCGTGTCTACTGTGAGCTTCTTCGCGACTTCGACGAATTCATCCCAGGTCCAGGCATCGGCCACATTCGACGGGGGAGGTTCAATTCCGGCTTCCTTGAAGATATCCTCATTGTAGAACAGGCCGAAGGATTCAGGCCCCGGACCGATCCCGATAACATTGCCCGGCTCAAGCGAGTAGGTAATATTGGGAACCAGCGTATCCGGACTGATATCAGCATCCGTATCCAGGAATTCCTGAAGATTATAGAATTTGCCCTGCTCCGCCATCGGAAAAGCAATTGTGCCCGATTCCATCATGGCAATGTCCGGAACATCATTCCCGGCGACCATAGTCGTCAGCTTGGTATCATAATCGGCGGCAATATGCTGAAGCTCGACCTTAACGCTCGGATGCTTGGCCTCGAAATTCTGAATCGCTTTTTTATAAGGAGCCACTTCCTCCGGTGAGCCCCAGACCGTCATCCGCAGCTTAATATTCTCCTTCGATCCGGAATTTCCGGAAGATGCGGAAGTGTCAGGGCTTGCAGTATTAGACTTCGAGCACGCAGACAGCACGGCGGCAAGCATCAGAACCAGAGTCAATGTGATGAAGACTGATTTCCTGGGTTGCGACATATTCCAAGCCCCTCTCGATTTCTAAGTTCAACGGGTTCATAGCTGCAGTCTATGATGCCTTTATTATAAAATATAAGATAGCGCTTACATAACCCTAATCTCTTTGGATTGGTGGACCGGGATTGGCTTATAGCGGCAAAGTAATCACTACCTTCGTGCCCGTTCCCGGAGTCGAGAAGATGGATATCCCGTACTCGCCCCCGTAGGTCATCTGAATGCGGTCAATAGTATTCTTAATGCCCACGGAGGAAGATTTCTGATACAGAATCCTGTGTACCGTCTCCGCACTCATGCCCCGGCCGTTGTCAGCTACCTCGTAATGCCGGGTTCTGCCGTTAATCCAGCCGCGGATACCGATAATGCCGCCTGACTCGGTCCGGTCGAAGCCGTGAAGAATCGCATTCTCCACAAAAGGCTGGAACAGCAGCCGCGGCACATCATACTCCAGGAGCCGAGGGTCCATATCATACTCCACGGTGAACTTGTCTTCGAAGCGGATCGACATAATATAGAAGTAATTACTCATCCAGCTCATCTCTTCGGACAAAGGTACGGCGTCCCATGTCTTCCGGGAGGTATAATGCAGCATGTTGGACAGACAGACAAGCATCCTGCTAAGCTCCTGCTGATCATTCTCAATCGCCGTCCAGTTCATCACATTCAACGTATTGTACAGGAAGTGCGGATGCATCTGCATATTCAGCGCCTGTATCTCGGCCTCCTTCTCCTTCAGCTTAATCTCGTAATTCTCCGTCACCAGCAGGTGAATCCGGTCATTCATCCGGTTAAAGCGCTGGGTCAAAATGCCGAACTCGTCATGGCTCACCACATCCACGCGGGTCTGGAAATCTCCTTCGCCCACCGATTTCATCGCGCTTAGCAGCCGCTTGATGGGCTTAGTGATTTTACCTGCAATGAAGAAGGCGAAGACCAGAGCCACGATCCCCATCACAACGGCCAGCACGGTAATTGAGGTGCGGATCACCGGCACGAAGCTGCTCACCAGCCCTGCCTCCGGTATCCACACCACAGACATCCAGCCGGTCACCTCCGAACGGTCGAAGCAGACGATCACCGCTTCGCCGTCCAGCTTCATTCTCCGTGCCCCGCTGTTCTCCCGCTGCAGCTTGTCCAGCCCTGCCTCCTTATAGATCTGTGCAACCTGACCCGGCTCACTGCTGGCAACTACCCTGTCCTGCGGATCAAGCACCATGTAGCGCGAGTTTCCCGGAAGGCTGTCTGCATACAAGGATTTAAGCACCTCGGATTTGAAGCTTATGGCAAGTACGGGGCGTTCCACTCCGGCATCCATTTTGGCAAGCTTCGTATTGCTCAGATAGGTGAAATCCAGCAGGCGTGTAGCCGAGAAAAGAAAACGGAACTCCAGATTCCCGCTTTGCAGATAGGGCTGGTTGAACATGGACGCGAACTCATAAGTCGGTATCCACACCAGCTTCCCTCCGGCCTGCCGGGCCATACGGTAGATATCCGATTGCGTCGGCTCTCCTTGAGGCAGGGGTTGTCCGAAGGTGAAGTAGGAGGTCCACAGCTGGTAGGCAAAGATATCCTGGTTCTGGGAAAAGGTTTTGCCGAGCACCGCCGTCACCTGCCGGTCGGCTGCGAACAGCTCCGCTTCATTCGCGGGGTCCAGCTGGTTGAAGATGCGGAACAGATCCTTATCGAGGAACAAGGACATGCTGTTCTGGTCCACGATCCGCAGCTTGGTGTCCATAACTTCATTGTTCTTCCTGACAATCTCATACACATTCTTCTGCGCCTGCTCTGTAATAATCTTCAGGCTGGTCCGGTAGAACAAAGCCCCCAGAACGAGCAGGGGAATCGCGATCAGCAGGATGTAGCTGGCCAGCAGCCGGTATCGGAAGGTAATCTTCATGCTTCCCGCTTCCTTTGCGACAGCGCGTGCTTATAGGCTTTGGGCGACATGCCGTAATACTTCTTGAATACGCGGCAAAAATATTTCGTATCCTGAAATCCGCATTCCAGCGATATCTCATATATTCGGAGCGGCTCCCCGGCAAGCAGCACCTTGGCCCGCTTCATCCGGGCCGCCGTCACATGCTCAGAGAAGGTTTTTCCCGTCCTGTTCTTGATCAGTGTACTGAAATAGGAGGGGTTAAAATGGAAATGCTCGGCTGCCCGCTCCAGTGTGATGTTCTCTCTCGTATGTTCCTGTATCCAGCCCAGGCATTCAGCAGTCACCACCTCGCCCTTATCCTGTCTGAAGCAGGCCAGGGCAAGATGCACTTCCCGGAGCGCATTCTCCAGATGGTCCACCAGCTCCGGGTACGAGCGGCAGGAGCGGATAAGCATCGCAGCCGTACCGGTCAGCTTCTGCTGTGCTCTCTTATCCAGAATGTCCTGATGCTCACTCCGGATCTGCAGCAGCATCAGCGATGCCTGCTCCTTCAGCAGCATAGGACTGGCATGTCCACCGTCCGCAAGCTGACAGAGGGCTTCCCCGCAAGCTTCCAGAACAAACGCAGCATCATCCATTTTCAACGCCTCATAGACCTTGCTCCAGTCAGGAACGGCCTCGCGGGAAGAAAACCTGATCTCATCAGAAAACAGCAGCCCCTGCCGGAAATCATAGAAGTTGTAACTGTTGGCCGTTCTGGCCGCCAGATAGGACCGCGGCGCTTCCTCCCGGAGGGAACGGCATTCCGGGCCAATCCCGTGGGTGAGCTCTCCGGTATGCGTCCAATCCGCCGCCAAGGAATGAGCGATGGACCGGGCTTCTTCCCGCTTGTCCCCGGTAATGGCTTCCAGGGTAATCAAGGTAACGGCGGCAAGAGGGCCGTCCTCCGTCATCCCGCTCAAGGGAATCGTGATGGCTTCCCCCCACCTGCTCCAAGCCTGCTCCAGAGCACGGATGAACACGCCGCTGTCCTGCCTCTCCCCGCTGTCCCCGCAGGAGTTCAGCTCCGAATACACTGCGACACCGCTCTCCCGCAGCCAATCATAACCGTCCAGCTCCGCCAGCTCGGCCAAGGACGCACTTCCGTTCAGCCAGGACAGCATGAGCCGGTTCAGGTAGGCGGAAGAAGCGAGCTTAAGCCGGTGCTGCAGCTCTTCCTCTTCACGGCGCTGCCTCTGTTCCGCTGTCAGCAGAAGGTCAATCCGGCTTAGGACATCTGCTACTTGGCCAATCTCCACCGGCTTCAGCAGGTAATCATAAGCCCCATAATGGACTGCCTTTTGCGCATACTCGAACAAATTGTAAGCGGATACCATTACAACCCTGGTCTGGAACCCTTCGTGCTTAAGCCGTTCAAGAAATTCAAGCCCATCCATTCCGGGCATGCGAATATCCGTCAATATGGCTTCGGGCCGGTGAGCCTTCACCATCTCCATAGCCGACAAGCCATCCTTCACCGCAACCACCTGATCCTCCGGCCGAAGGCGTCCGATCAGATTCACCATCCCCCTCAGATGCCTGGGCTCATCATCTACAATCAATATTCTCATTCGTCTCAGCCCCCCAAGATTGGCTTACAGCCCCTGTCAGCCGCAGCGTTGCCCTTATTATAGAAGTCCATCCGGCTGATTCATAGTGCATTAATATTGTATAGGTGGACTATAATTGGGAGGAGTGTGGAGGCAAAGAGAACACAAACCTTAGGACTACGCACTTCATATTTTAATAAAAGAACCGCCTGTTCTTGGCGGTTCTTCTTGGCTTCTGGATGTATAGCGTGCGGCTGAAGCCTGCTATTCTCCCGTATTCTTTTCACCATACTAATTGTCTCCGCCCGCATTGCCGTCTCCCCCGGACGCATCAGGCACAGTAGTTACGCCTGCGGCAGGCGCGGGGCTCTCCCCGCTGCCCGCATGTCCGCCTGATCCGCCGGAGCCCGAGCTGCTGTTGCCGCCGCCTGCTGGTGTTCTGTCCACGCCGGTGCTGCCCTTCTCAGTACTCAGCGAAGGGGCCGGGATGGCGATGCCCGGGGCGCTGCTGCCGTTCTCGCCGACAGGCTTGCCCTGATTGTCATAGTAGTACATTGGAACGTCACCGACTACCATCAGGTAGGAGACGGGAATCTCGGTATCCACCACCTGCGGCTCCATGTCAAATGGAATTACAACCGCTACCTCGGTCACAATATGAATATAGACCTCAACCAGAATCATATTGATTCCGGCATTTTGCTGCCGGGTGTTCAGCTCTACCTTCACGGCCCCCTGAGGCTCGATCTTGATCGGGATATCGGGTCCAAAGGAGGCAATCAGCGGGCTGCCGAGCGCCTGGCCCAGCGGTATGCGCTCGCTGCGGTTATGCAGCTCCTGCAGCGTAGACTGTATCACCTCGGCGGCCTGCGAGGTGATTCGCATATGCTCCTTGTAGTTGAGCATGAAGCCGGAGATTTTGCCGTTCTTGTCTGTCTTCCAGTCAATCAGCGCTTCGGCATTCCCGCCGTCCGCCACCTGGGACGTAATCGCCTTGTTAATCGATTCCGTGGCGATCTGCTTCACCCGGATCTGCGCCAGATGCAGGATCGGCGGCTTCATATGCTGCTCCACATAACGCAGCCCCTGCAGCACCGCCAGAATCAGCAGCAGGCTTACGATGATCCAGAATCTGCCCCGTCTGCGCGGCTTCTGCTCCTTGCCCCCGGCAGCTTCCTGCCGCTTCCCGTCCCTGCTGCCGAACAGGCGGAACCCGCCGCCCGCACGCCCGGCCTTGCGCCAGACCCGCTGGCCCGGAGCGCCTGCTGCTCTCCCGGACGGCTTCGCTGTCCCGTAATCCGCTCCGCTGGACCTGGAGGGCTTCGCCACGAAGCCCCCGCTCCGCCCCCAGCTCCGGCCAGCCAGCCCGACGCCGGGTCTTGACGGCTTCGCTTCGAACCTTGCTCCCGAACCCGCGCCCGGCGGCCGGATTCCCGCTCTGGACGGTTTGGCCTTGAAGGCCTGGCGGCGCCCGCCAGACCCCCTAGGACCGCTTCCGCTGAAGTCCGGCAGACGCAGACGCCCGAAGAGCGGTACGCCTGTGCTCCGTTTCCCCCATTTTCTGATTCTGCCCATGCCCTGCCGTCCCTCCCGACATTCCTGCGGTCAAGCCGCCCCTGTACTACTAAGCTATTCAGCACCCGTACGAAATAACCCCACAATGTGGGGCTTTCGCTTTGATGTTCCACTTTCAGATCATTCACAGGCTCCTCCTCCCAACTCTATGCCCGCCTTAAAACAACAAAAAAAGAACATCCCCGCGGCAGCACACCGCAGCAACGTTCTTCTAATGCCCCGCCCGCTTGCGCTTATCCTCCTGAAGATGCCCCCAATGCAGCCGGACAAAGATAGCAAGCAGAATCAGCATAAATACGCCATACCACAACAGAAAACCGTTCCAGTCCTCACGCGGGACAATGAGCGAGGAGCTGAGCGTACCGAACAGCCAGATAAAAGACAGATTGCCTAGCACCGTCCCCCAGACATACGCCGCCGGCTTCATCGGAGACACGGCTGACATCAGATTGATGATATTGCTGGGCACCACCGGAATCGTACGCAGCAGCACCAGGGTCCAAATCCCGTAACGGTCCAGATAGGTCTGCCATTTCTCATACTTCTTGAGCTTGTAGCCCCATTTGCGGTCGAACCAGTCGAAGAGATAGCGCCGGAAGAGAAAATAGACGACTACCGCGCCCAGGTTGCAGGCCAGCCAGCTGACAGCCATCCCGCCGATCACTTCGAATACAGAAACATGGAGCACAATCAGAATCGCCAGGGGGAAAAATCCGAACAAGCTTTGCAGCACGGCGAGCGGAAAGGTAGCAAAAACAATATACGGCCCGCTAAGTCCCAGACTTTGCAGCAGCCAGTCAATCCAGGCATTGATGATCTCGGTCATAGAGCGCTCTCCTTTCCTGACTCTTAGCAGCATGTAAAGGAACCGCTCATTAACGTTGAAGAAAAACACCCCTTGCGGGGTGTTTATTGAACATCTAACTATAGATTCTGCGACATAAGCGTACAAGTTACAGAATTGTTGCTTATTTTCTCTCATCATAGCACACATCGGTCATCGCCGCCAGATCACTGAACCCTACAGAGTTCACTTAAGCAGAGATGCCAGCCGTCCACTCATTAACCTTGGCTTCATTACTCTCTACCCATTCCTTGGCCGCTTCTTCAGGCGATTGTCCGCCCTGAATCTTGACCATAACCTGCTCCATATCCTCTGCAGTCCATTTGAATTGGCTCAGGAACTTGTGTACATCCGGCATATCTTCCTTCAGACCTGAGCGGACCATGGTATGAATCTGCTCGGCACCGCCGTAGACATTCTTCGGATCGTCCAGGTACTTGAGGTCCATATTGGCGAACATCCAGTGCGGCGTCCAGCCTGTCACTACAATCGGTTCATTCTTGTCAAAAGCCTTCTGCAGCTCCTGCGCCATCGCTGCCGATGAGCTCTCCAGCAGCGTATAATCGCTCAAGCCGTAGGCTTCGAGCGCTTTTTCCGTAGCCGTCATAATTCCGGCCCCCGGCTCAATTCCGATAATCCGCTTATCCAGCGTTGCCGCTACTTCCGCATTATTCAGATCTTCAATGGAGTTGATCTCCATATAGGCCGGAACAGCAAGCCCGGTCTTCGTTCCATCCAGATTCACACCGGCATCCTCAATGTCCTTGCCGTATTTCTCCAGATAAGAGGCATGTGTGCTTGGCAGCCAGGCGGCTACCATGGCATCTGCGCTTCCGTCAGCAATCCCTGCCCACATCGGTCCGGCATCGACCTGCAGCATCTCCACCTTCACGCCGAGCTTCGTTTCCAGCACTTCCTTGACTACGTTAGTACTGGCGATCTCGGAATCCCAGGCCACATAAGCCAGCTTCACCGTACTGTTAGTATTGGACGAACAACCAGCTACCAGAATTACAGCCATTAGCAGCATCAGCAAGACCAGGGGTCTGCGCTTTATCGATTGGATTCTTTTCATATTAATCATACACTCCTATTCTTGTGGTTTGGATTTGAAGAGCTTCTGGGTCAGACGATCCAGCAGGATGGCAATAATAACAATCGCAATCCCCGCCTCGAAACCCGCACCCGTCTTCGCCTGTGATACTGCACGGTATACATAGGCACCTACACCCTGGGCACCGATCATGGACGAGATGACGACCATAGACAGCGAGAGCATAATCGTCTGGTTAATCCCGGCCATAATGGTCGGGAGCGCGATCGGCAATTGCAGCTTGAACAGCTTCTGCCCTGCGGTTGAACCGAAGGCATCCGCCGCTTCCACCAGCTCCGGTGAGACCTGGCGAATCCCCAGGTTCGTTAACCGGATCGTTGGCGGAATAGCAAAAATAATAGAAGCAATGACGCCGGGAACGACGCCCAGCGAGAAGAACGACACGGCTGGAAGCAGATATACGAACGCCGGCATCGTCTGCATGAAGTCTAAGATAGGGGTGGCAATGTTCTGGAAAGTCCGGCTCTGTGCACACAGCACTCCTAGCGGAACCCCGATCACTACAGCCAGCAGAGAGGCTGTCAATACCAGGGCCAGCGACTGCATCGACGGCCCCCATAATCCAAGATTGTCAATCAGGAGCAGTCCGACCACCGCAAACAGCGCCATCCGCCATTTGCCGATCCAGTAGGCCAGAGCTGCGATCAGAAGGGTCAGCACCATTGCGGGCAGGAAATTCAGTGCCGCATCAATCCCGCTCACCATTCCGCCAATCACAGCATGAATGATATCAAATACAGGGCCGAAGTAGGTCGTGAGCCAATTTTCAATCCATTCTACGCCCTTTCCGAGCGGTATTTTGGGTAAATTCATGAACCAATTCCTCCTTCAGGAACCGCGTTACCGGCCAGGGCAGACAACACGGCCCCTTTGATAACAATGCCCTTCAGCTTCTCGCCTTCCCCCACTACAGCAACGGGCAGATGCGTCTCCGACATCAGCTCGAACAGATCATTCAGCAGGGTATCCGGCTGAACCCGGGGAATGTCGCGCAGCATCACATCCAGAATACTGCGGTTCTCCTTCAAGGCCTGTGAGGCATTATCCGCTGTCAGCAGACCCTGCAGCCGCATCTCATTATCTGCGACATACAGGCTGGAGACCCCGCTGTCCCGCATGAGCTGCAGGGCTACCCGGGGACCGCGTTCCGGGCGGATCATCTCCGGCTGGCGCATGACATGGGAAGCGGTCAATACTTTGGACAGATCCACATCCTCTACGAAGCGTTCCACATATTTGTTCGCAGGCTGAATCAGAATTTCTTCCGGCGATCCGATCTGGACAATGACCCCGTCCTTCATCAGGGCAATACGGTCCCCGATCCGCAGCGCTTCATCCAGATCATGCGTGATGAAGACAATCGTCTTCTTCACTCTGGATTGCAGCTCCAGCAATTCCTGCTGCATATCCTTACGGATCAGCGGATCAAGCGCACTGAAGGCTTCATCCATCAGCAGAATGTCAGGATCATTGGCCAGACCGCGCGCCAGGCCGACACGCTGCTGCATGCCTCCGCTGAGCTGATCCGGACGGTGATTCTCCCAGCCCTTCAGCCCCACAAGCTCAAGAGCCTCCATCGCCAGGCGGGTTCGTTTGCTTCGCTCCACACCCTGGACTTCCAGTCCGTATTCTGCGTTAGCCAGCACACTGCGGTGCGGGAACAGCGCGAACTTTTGAAAGACCATGCCGATATTCTTCCGCCGGAATTCCCGAAGCTGCTCCGGATTCATCTTGACAACATCCTTACCCTTGAACAGCACCTGTCCTCCGGTAGGCTCAATCAGCCGGTTCAATAGACGGACAAGCGTGGACTTACCACTGCCCGACAATCCCATAATGACAAATATTTCTCCCTCTTCAATGCTGAATTCGGCTTTATTCACACCGACCGTCAGCTTGGCTTCCCTGGCGATCTTTTCTTTAGACCAGCCTTGTTCTAATAATGGAAGCGCCCGTGCTGCATCATGACCGAATACTTTGGTTAACTGTTTCACCTCTATAATTGCCATGGTGACCTCCTTCTCTCCCTTTACTTTCGGGTTAACGCTACTGACCTAGTGTAACGGACTTACGAAAAAATAAGCAAAGCGCATATTCGGTTAAAATTTAGTGTACAGTTTTAACTTTACAAACTTTACGTATAGAATACTCTGTTTAACGCCGGATTCCGTTCCGGATGAATTCTTTACTTCTTGCCGGGGATTTGATTACAATACACTAGGAGAGACATGCAGAATGTCAGCCTATTCCTCAGGAGGGACATCATGAACGATTTAGAGGGGCTTTTGCCCGAGCAAATAGAAAAAATCAGCAAAGCCCGTGAACGGGTCATCGACTCTATCGGCAAAAATATGGATTTATACGGCATCACCCTGTCCATCGGGCATTTATACGGTTACATGTACTTTAATGAGGGCCCGGTTACACTGGATGAACTAAGCAGCACCATGGGCATGAGTAAGACCTCCATGAGTACTGGAGTACGTACCCTGCTGGATTTGAAGATGATCGATAAAGTCTGGGGCAAGGGCACCCGCAAGGATCTGTTCGAGGTGGTTCCCGACTGGCATCAGAACTTCAGCGATTACTTCTCTATTAAATGGAGAAAAGCAGTTGAAGGGAATATGACCGCCCTTAACAAATCACTCGCCGAAATCCGGCAGATGCAAATCGATTACGCGGACGAGCCCGACCTGTCGCGCCTGCTCCACACCGACGAGCTCAAGATTGAGGAAGCCATTAAATATTACCGCTGGCTGCTGAAGCTGATCGAAGCGCTGGAGACCGGCAAGATTTTTGAATTAATCCCTAAAGAATAATATCAGCTATTGGCGTTCAAACTATTCTGCTCATGCTGAAAAGGCTGTCCCAAATGGGGATGTTCCATAAGCCATGAAATGGCAGGGACACCCCTTGTTTTGGAGTTGGATGGACGTTTGCGCTCGGTGAGGACGCTCCGCGAACGAAACGTTGTTACAATCGCTGTGCTCGTAAGAATTTTTTTCATTCCCCTATTCGGTTTCGGTGAAAATCCGGAGACCAAGGCGACCGCTATCGCTTCTCCGCGGGTCGTTTCGTCCTCTCCACTGTTTAAGCAGGAAATGGAACTACCAAAGACTTCAAGGGAACCTAGCCTCGCATACATTTGAGCCATCGCCTACTTTTGAGCACAATGTATGCTGTTTTCCGCATACATTCGGGCCATCACATGCGTTTGAGCACAATGTATGTTGTTTTCCGCATACATTTGGGCCATGCGCCTGCGTTTGAGCACAATGTATACTGTTTTCCGCATACATTCGGGCCATAAGCCTGCGTGCGAGCACAATGTATGTTGTTTTCCGCATACATTCGGGCCATATGCCTGCGTGCGAGCACAATGTATGCTGTTTTCCGCATACATTCGGGCCATCGCCTGCGTTTGAGCACAATGTATACTGTTTTCCACATACATTGGGGCCATCGCCTGCGCTTGAGCACAATGTATACTGTTTTCCACATACATTCGGGCCATGGGATGCTCCACCAGGGAAACTATAGTTTCCCTACAAGCATCAAAACGGCGGCGACCCTTGAATTCAAGGATCGCCGCCGTTTTCGCATGCTGATGTGCTGTCACTGGCAGTTATACTACCGGCAAATTACGCTGTCTTTCGTTAGCTTACGGGTTCTCGATCAGACTGACATCATCGATGAAGATATGATTGCCTGCTTCGATAGCGGCATTCGTCTCTGCGCTGTTGCCGGGATTCAGCCCCAGCAGAAAGACCAGATGAACACCTGCATCCGTTCCGCCGTTCATGGTAAAGGTGTAGCTGAAGCGCTGCATGTCGCCTGTCAGAGCCGTCGCCGTCACCGGCAGATATTTGGTGTAATCGCCGCCGTTATGCTCAACTGCCACCTCAATCAGCCGGTTGATATCCGAACGGGCGCTGAAGGCCAAGGTATAGCTTTTCCCCTGAGTCAGCTTCAGATCCCTGTAATCTACCTGGGCGGCGTAGTTGGCAGATCCCGTGAAGCCCAGCGACACCTCAAGCTCTCCATTCTGGACTGCGGCATTTCCAGCACCCTCGAAGTACTGGGTCCAGCCCTTAAGAGCCGGCTGCGCATCGAATGTGCCGTTATCCAGCGTGCCGCTGGCAGGCTCAGTGTCCGGTCCGTCCGTTACCTTCCTAAGCACGATATCGTCAAAAGAAATCGTATGCGCTATATGGTTCGCCGTCTTATCCTCACCCAGCGTGGCTCCGATCAGATAATTCAGCTTCAGCGGATTGTTATTCGTCACACTGAACTGTGTGCTATAGGTCGCCCATGTGGCTGTTATGTCGAACTTCGCTTGGGCTGCCTGAGCAGAGGTCCCGCTATACTCCACGACAATCTGCCGGGGAACGGTAGATTTCGCTCTGAAGCTGAGCTCATAGGTTGCGCCTGCTTCAAGCGGGATTTTCTCCTGATAGAGCTGGGTATGCCAGGCTTGTGACCCGGCCGCCGTGATCAGCACCTCCGCTGCTCCGTTCACCACTTGGAAGGACGAGGCTCCGCCTTCGCCGGACCAGGTTGACCAGCCTGAGCTGCCGCTGGTGAATGAGCCGTTAACGACCAGATTGTTATCATTCGCCAGTATAGTCTGAACCACACTGGCGTTGACATACCCTTCGGCTTCCACGGTAATGATATAGCTTCCCTCTGCCGGGAAGGCGGCAGGCTGAATTGTAATTGCTCCCGTTCCTACATGGTACAGCTCCGCCGCAAGCGTAACGCCATTCACCTTAACGGACTTAATGCTGCCTGACCATTCTGGCTTATCGATGAAGATAAGCTCAATCGGCTGTGATACCCGGTTGGCTGTGGAATCTGCAAGCAGTTCCTGCGGCTTCGCCGGGGCGTCCTTAATCTCGAATCTGACATTGTCAATAATGATGTCATGACTCTGAGGAACACTCACTCCGCCTACCTTGCCGAGCAGGAATTTCAGCGAGAGCATATCATTCGCCCCCTGCCGGAATTCGAACCGGTAATGCTTCATCTCTGGTGTCAGCTCCACCGTCTTATCGATGGAAGGGGAATAGCTCGCATTCTCTGCCTTCACATTGATCTGCCGGGCCACGCTGGCACTGGCGTCGAATTCAACCACATAATTGAGGCCCGCCGCTGCCTTCAGGTTATTCTGGAAAAGCATCACCGAATACGCCTGATTGCCGGTGTTCGTAATGCTGAATTTCGCTGCCCCATCCGCCGCTGCCGCAGTGCTCTGGCCGCCGTCTTCTGTCAGCAGCCGCTCCCAGCTCGTAAGCCCGAAGCTGAAATCCCCGTTCAAGAGCGGGTAATAGGTCAGATCAGGATCATAATAGGAGCTGGTGCGTACCAGCACGAATTGATCCAAATGGACCGTTCCGGTGCTCCCGCCAAGCCGCAGTACGAATTGTCCAAGATGATCCTTAGCTCCCGCGAGATTCTTGAACACCGCCTCAACCTGCTGAGGTCCCGCACTCAGCTGTACCGGCTCCGAAGCATAGACTTCGCCGTCATGGCCGCGCAGTTCAATAATTGCTGTCCGTGCAGAGGAGCTATCCGCCTCGAAGGTCAGCTTATAATCCTGGCCTTGCACCAGGAAGATCCCCTTTTGTTGCAGCGTAATCTCGCTGCTGCCGTTGTCCGCGCCTATTATGTCCAGCTTCAGGCGACCGTCAGCCTCAACCCCCGGGGTAACCTCCGCACCCCCTGAAGCATCGATATGCCAATAGCTCATCCGATCCGGTTCCCCCAGATCAAAGCTGCCGTTGTACAGGTGGTTGCCGCTGCCGAGCGGCGCCTTGGCGCTGTCATGATCGAAGGGAATACTGCCGATCTCTTCAAGCCGTGCATTGCCAAGCCAGACCGGGGAAGCGTTGGTCCCCAGATTGAACTCAATCCGCGCGGCATTGTCCGAGCTCTCCTTCATCTGGAACATCGTCTCGTAATGCTGAAGCTGCGGGGTCAGCACCGCCTTGAACGCCGGAGAATAGGACGGGAAGCCCAGCGGTGCGCCGCCGGTCAGCCGGGCAGTGAACTCCCTGGCCGTATCCGTTCTGGCATCGAAGCTCAGCTTGTAGTATCTGCCCTTCGCCAGCGAGACAATGGCCTGCGGCTGAATCGAATAGGAATTGCCGCCCGGCTTCAAGATGTTTACCTTGAGGAGATTCACACCGCCGGCCTGCTCCAGAGAGAGAGCCGCATCCGCGCCTTCATCCTTATACAGTACCCAGTGGGCTGTATTCGGGATACCCAGCCCGGGATCTCCCTCTACCTGCTCCGTGAACCCGCTGTTATAAATGAAGTTGCCGTCCGCCAGCGGCGGCTTTGCTCCCTCCAGATAAGGCTCCTTCGCCAGCTCTACCGGTACCGGCTGCCGGTATTCGCGTCCGGTCAGCTCATAGATTCTGACATAGTCAATCTCCATGGAACTCGGAAATACCGTTTCTTCCGTAGGATTACCGTCAAAGTTGCCGCCGACTGCCAGATTCATCAGCAGGTGGAACTTCTGGTTGAACGGTGCCGGATACGCATTGATAGCCGGCTGTCCGCTGCTCTTGCTGTACCAGTCATTCTTGGTCGAGAACAGTACCCCGTCCACATACCAGCGGATCTCCCCCGGCTCCCATTCAATGGAATAGGTGTGGAACTCTTCAATAGTGGAACCGCCCGGCAGCACATACTCCTTGCCGGAATAGACATTATCCGGCCACTGGGAACCATAGTGGATCGTTCCGGCAACTACATTCGGACGGCTGCCCCAGCCTTCCATAATATCCAGCTCCCCGGAGGCCGCCCAATTGCCGTACACATAATTCTCCGGCAGCATCCAGATCGCCGGCCACAGCCCCTTGCCTGCCGGTGCCTTCGCCCGGATCTCGAATTTGCCGTACATTTTGCTGTACAATCCATTCGTCTTAATTCTTGTGGAAGTGTACGGCTTGCCACCCACCGCTTCTTTACGCGCAGTAATGATCAGCTTGCCGTCCTGCTCCTTCACATTCTTCGGATCATTGGTGTAATACTCCAGCTCATTATTGCCCCAGCCCGGATTCCCGACAGCGGTGCCATCGCCGAGATCATAGGTCCACTTCGCGGGATCAATGACATTGTCATCGAATTCATCATTCCACACCAGACTCCACGGATCACTGGTCGGCGCTGGTGTGGGTGTTGGACTTAGTGTTGGTGTCGGCGTTGGGGTTGGTTCCGGTGTCGGTATTGGCGTCGGCTCTGGCGTAACCTCCGGTGTCGGTATTGGTGTCGGCTCCGGCGTAACCTCCGGTGTCGGTATTGGCGTCGGCTCTGGCGTAACCTCTGGTGTCGGTATTGGTGTCGGCTCCGGCGTAACCTCTGGTGTGAGCGTTGGCGTGGGCTCCGGTGTAGCCGTCGCCGTCTCCCCGCCACCGGCGGCAACAGGCGGCTGGCTGGCCTGCGGCGAGGCCAGATTGAGATTGCTGCGGCTGCCCGTCTTGAGAGCGACGCCCCCGGCTGTGACAGCTTCGGCCTGATTCAGCACGGTGCCAAAGCTGCCGCTGCCCAGAATCACGGTGCCCCGGGCACCGGCTGTAAGGAGCAGCTCTGCCACCTGCGCCTGATTCATCAGCACCAGCTTGCCGGGAGTGCCCCAGATCAGCTTGGATAGCTTGCCCGACAAGCTCAGCGTGAGGTTGCCTCCAGCCGCATCAGCGGTGGATACAACCCCATAATTGCCAATAAGAGTGACCGCCTGCTCCCCTGGCGGGAGTACAACACCAGCGAATCCTTCCCCGGTAAGCGCACCTTCTTCAAGGATAGCACCGGAATCAAGCTGCACTGTTCCGGCTGTTGTCGTCCCGCTGGCAACGATGCGGACACTCCCCTTCGGCTTCGCCACCTGCACAGCCCCAAGGCTGCTGTCCGCAAGGCTCACTCCCTGCCCTCCGCCGCCGCGAATATAGGTTGTGCCTGTAACCTGCACCCCCTGAAGCCGGATCACTCCTTCCCCGATCCCCTCCGTAAGATAGAGATTGCCTTCAATGATACTATCCCTCAGTGTAATATCCTTATGGCTCAGCACCACATTCCCCTTTACCCTGCCCAGCTTCACTTCCCCGGCGGCGGAGCGCAGCTCCGTCACCAGTGTATCCGCCAGCTTCGCCAGCTCGGCACGTGTAATCCTCCCGTCCGGCTTGAATAAGCCTCCGGGATAGCCTTGCATATAACCGGCTGCCGTAAAAGCATCCGCCGCAGCGCTAACTGCGCTGTCGGCTCCCGCCAGGTCGCTATACATCCCCTTCGCTTGACGCTCTGTCTCCAGCCTCAGTATCCGCTGAAGCGCAAGGACCGCCTCCCCGCGTTTCAGCGGAGCCGCAGGTTCGATTCGCTGATCTGCGCCAGCGCTCAGATACCCCGCCGCTACCGCTTTGGCGATATCGTCCTTATACCAGGCGGCCGCCGGGACATCTGCCGGAAGCACAGCCGCCATGTCCGTATAGCCGAAGATACGGTTAATGATTGCCGTAAATTCTGCCCGGGTTACCTGCTGCTCCGGCCGGAAGCTGCCGTCCCTGTAGCCGGAGATCACCCCGCTGCGGCTCCAGCGCTGCACTGCATGTGCCGCCCAGCTGCCCTCTTTTACATCAGTAAACGCTTTCAAATCACTAGCAGCCAAGCTCCCGCTCTGCAAGGCGGCCGTAGTCTCCGCAGACGCTGTCAATCTACCCTGAACAGATTTCGCCTCAGCCCCGCCGCTGCCCAGCGGCGATAGAAGTCCGGTAACGATGACAGCGGCCGCTAACAACGCTGATAGATTTCTTTTCATTCCGTGTATGCCTCCTCAGGATTTGAGTCTCCTCTTACCGCATTTCCATCGCCCCGCGCCTTCAAGCTGCTCTCAGCTCCCTCTACAGTACCCTCAAGCTCCCTAATCGAAATCGGTTTCGATTTTCTCCGTGCCATTCCTCTGAACGCAATTAACCTTTGACTTGTTTCGGCAAGTTGAATAGACTCTAGAAAGGACTGCTGTTTGACAGCAGAGAGCGTCCAAGTGAACGGTCAGTAGCCTTGAGAAACCCTGGCATACCCGTCTTTTGGCCCTGTTATAACTATGAAGCGGGGGTGAGCATAGCCATGCAAATGAATATCAAAAAAATCGCCGAAATGGCCGGGGTCTCTGTATCGACTGTCTCCAAAATCATGAACAATTACAGCGATGTATCCGAAAAAACGAAACGAAGAGTGCTCGAAATCATCGAACAAACCGGATATACCCCCTCAAGCTCCGCCAAGACGCTGGCTACCAAGAAGTCCAATCTGATCGGGGTTATTTTTGCCGGTGAGCTGAATGTGGAATTTACCCATCCTTTTTTTGTAGAGGTGCTGAATTCGTTCAAGAAGCAGATGGGCGTACTGGGGTATGACCTGATTTTCTTCTCGAATGAGAAGTTCATTAACAGCGGCGATTACTACTCGCGTTGCCTGCATTTCCATGTGGACGGCTGTGTCATTATCTCGGGAGAACAGATGGAGCCTGCGATACAGGAACTCGACCGGAGCCATATTCCCTGCATCGGCGTTGACCTGGAGCTGACCGGCAGGAAATCCGGCTATGTCATGTCAGATAATTACCAGATTGCTTCCAAGGTGGTGGAGCATTTCTACCTGCTCGGACACCGGGAGCTTGGCTTCATAGGCAGCAGAGCGGATTCGGATATCTCCAACCGGCGCGAAGCAGGGTATGTCAGAGCCATTGCAGGCTTCGGCCTGGTCATGAATCCTAAGTGGTTCGTGCATGGTGACGATTTCTTCGAGCCCAGCGGGTATGCGGCAATGAACTCGTTAATTGCATCGGGAGATTTGCCAAAAGCGGTCTTCGCCGCCTCCGATCTCCTCGCTCTCGGCGCAGTCCGCGCCTTGAAGGAGCAGGGTCTGCGTGTTCCCGAGGATGTGGCCATCATCGGCTGTGATGATATTGAGGCCTGCCAGTATACCAGCCCTACGCTGACGACCATCCGCCAGAACAAGGAACGCCTGGGTGTGCTCGCCGCCCATATGCTGTTCGATCTCATCAATAACCAGTCTGAAGGCGGCTCATTTGTAGTTGAACCGGCGTTAATCGTCCGTGAATCCTGCGGCAGCGGGCTGAAACACTTGAACCGGTAAACGGCTAAATCCCTGAATTACTGAATCGCTTGAATCGCTTGAATCACTGTACTCCTGCTTCTCCCGGAATTGCCCTTCAATCCCTCCCCTCCAGCCCAGAACTTCGCTTGGCTGCACTATGCACCCACCCGAAAACGCTTTCGATACTATAATCGCTCATTTAACGGACTGCTTCAAGGCACCGTTTTTCTGGTTTTGGGGACCATTTTTCGGCTTGGCCCCCACATTGGCCTGTCCTTGCCCTCTATACTGACCGCATCACAGCGGAGCAGGCTCGGCTGCCTGAGGGTCCAGCGACAATCTGACCAGTTGGCCCGCATGACTAAGACCCGCACCGAAGCCGTACAGCAACACCTGCTGGCCGCTGCGCACCTTCCCTTCGCGGATGCCCAGATCCAGCGCAAGCGGAATACTGGCAGCCGAGGTGTTACCGAAGGCTTCAAGACTGTACAGTGCCTGCCCGAGCGGATAGTTCAGCCGTTCACAGATGGGTTCAATCATCCGCAGATTGGCGCTGTGCGGGATGAACCAGTCTACTTCCGCAAGCTCTGCTCCGGCGTTCTTCAGCACCTGCTGTACTCCCTGCGGAACCGTACGGACCGCCCACTTGAAGACTTCACGCCCGTTCTGTACCAGCATGCCTGAACCGGCAAGCTCCACTCCGTTCACCTTCTCCGCCAGCCCTGTGCGATAGACATGCTGCGCTCCGCTTCCGTCACTGCCGAGATGGTATCCCATGAAGTCGTCTGACGCCCCGCTCCCGCTGCTCTCCACCAGCACAGCCCCTGCTCCATCCCCGAACAGAATGCAGGTACTGCGGTCCGTATAATCGGTGATCTTGGATAGCGTGTCGGCACCGATGACCAGCACCTTATGATGCAGTCCCGAAGACACCAGCGCATGAGCCGTATGCAGAGCATATACGAATCCAGCGCAGGCGGCGCTCAGATCGATCGCTCCCGCAGTCAGCGGAATGCCAAGGGTATTCTGCACAATGGACGCCACAGATGGAAAAGAAAAGTCAGGCGTGCTGGTCGCCACAAGCACCATATCGACATCCTGCACGCTTTTGCCATAACGCTTCATCATATCCCGGACGGCAGCTGCACACAGATCACTGGTATATTCATCCGCGCGGCTGATCCTGCGCTCCCGGATACCCGTCCGCTGCACAATCCACTCATCATTGGTATCCACCATCTGCTCCAGATCCTGATTCGTAAGTCTGCGGGCCGGCACGTAAGATCCGATCGCTGTTATTTTTGCACCTGTCATGTGAACCACCTCAGCTTTTCAGTTTATTAGTATCTGATATTAGTACTTGGTACTAATTATAACCTGCTCCTGACTATTTTGCAAAATGTATACCCGGAATCGCCCGTCTGCAATCACATCTTAACATTGTAAAGATCACAAACACATGCTACAATCTTTACATTGTTAAGATGACAGGCAAGTATGAAAGGAAGCATGCATACCTTGAAAGATAAACCCTACCACCGCGGCAATTTACGCAACCAGCTGATCGAAGCTGGTATCAAGCTGATTAACTTGGACGGCATGAATAGCTTTTCCCTGCGCAAAGTAGCCGCCGAATGTGCAGTCAGCCATACCGCCCCCTACAGCCATTTCAAAAATATAGATGAACTGGTAGCCGCCATGGGGGAACATGTCACGAGCCAGTTTATGGACACCCTGCATGCCTCCGTTCAAGGACAGGCGGAGAACCCTGATACGATTATCCTGCTGGGGCAGGCCTATATTGATTTTTTCATAGAGCATCCACAGTATTTCCAGTTTCTGTTCTACCATTCAGGCATCGTTATTGATCTGGACAACTACGATTCTGACAGCTATCCGCCATTTGCCCTATTCCGGACAACGGTCTATGAAGTGTTCCGCGGCAGCGGGCTGCCGGAGTCGGAATTCACCAGGCACTTAGTTGCACTCTGGTCCATGGTGCATGGAATTACGGCTTTGCTTACCAATAACGGAGTGCGTTATTCGGGCAACTGGCGCGATCTGCTGGAGCTTAAATCTATCTTTTAGGGAGATGAAGTCTTGAGAACGATCATACACGATCTGCAGGAGCAAGAATTCGCGGGCTGGCTGGGGGATACGGCGCAAGAGGAAGTAACGGTCATCTCGGATAGCGGTGCGATCCGTTCGTGCATGGGCTGCTTCGGCTGCTGGACCCGGACTCCCGGGACATGCGTCATTAAGAGAGATGGCTACGACAATCTGGGGGAGCTGTTCTCCCGCAGCGATGAGCTCATGATCATCAGTCAATGTATGTACGGCAGCTATAGCCCCTTTGTGCTGAATGTGCTGAACCGGAGTCTCTCCTACATGCTGCCCTATTTTGTCACCACACACGGGGAGACACATCACCGGCCCCGCTATCAACACCAGTTCACATTATCCGTACATTTCTATGGCAGTGACCTTACGGAGGCTGAGCAGCATACGGCCCGAATGCTGGTCGCGGCAAACGGCCTGAATCTGTATTCGTCAGAGAACAACGTCTATTTCCACACCAGCCCGCAGCACATTAAGGAGGCCCTCCAATGAACATCGCGCTGATTAACGGCAGCCCCAAGCCAAACGGCAGCAACTCGGGCATACTGCTGTCCATGCTGGAGCGGCTGATTGCGGACGGGAACGAACTGCACACCTATACGCCGAATAAAAGACCGCTCGCCCCCGGGCAATACAGCGAGCTATGCGGCATGGATGTGCTCGTTCTGGCCTTCCCGCTGTATTATGACGGAATTCCGTCACACTTGTTCCAGCTGCTGGTTACCCTGGAAGGATATCTGAAGACCGAGCGCGAACGGGAGATTTACGTCTATGCGCTGATTAACAACGGCTTCTATGAGGGACAGCAGAACCACATTGCGGTGGAAATCCTTAAGAATTGGTGCGCGCGCGCCGGTGTTCACTTCGGGCAAGCCATAGGCCAAGGCGCCGGGGAAATGCTGGGCTCCATGGATAAGGTTCCTCTGGGCCGGGGGCCGCTGAAGAATCTGGGCCGTGCCATGCATAGCCTGGCCGAGAGCATCCAGTCCAGAAGCGCCGGGGATTCCCTGCTCTTCAGTCCGAACTTCCCTCGCTTTGCCTGGAAATTCTATTCCACCCGTTCCTTCTGGCACCGCACAGCCAGGGAGAACGGGCTGAAGCCGAAGGATCTGCGGCGGAGGATGTAGCGAAAAGTGTAACCCATTGCATACTGGTGGGTTGCCGTACCCGATTACGATACGAGCGGAGGACTTAATATAGGACTTAGTTGCACTCCGTACACTTAAATCACCTGATATTGCACCAATGATGCGTTTAGTTGTATTTCGTACACCTAAACTCCAACAATACCAGGCTTCTTCCCATTCGGGCAGATTTAGTTGTACAAACTACATTTAGAAGCGGCGAACCCTCCTTTTCACTGTTTTTAAATGTATGGAATACAGCTATCCTTATCCGCGCTTGGAAGAAACGTAGTGCGATCTACGCCTTGAAAATCCAGGTTAATTAGAACAAACTTCTATGTAACCTTAAAAGCCCGGTCCCCAACAGGGACCAGGCTCTTTCACTTACAACCTCTATTCGCATGCCCAAGGAATGCCTCCCCCTGATCTCACCAGGTCTCACCGGCCCCCCAGGCTTTTATAGTTCCGCCAGCGACACTGTAACCTGTTCCACCAGCTTCTCCGGCTTGGCCGTGTTCCTGGAGCGGCAGTTCAGGAACTCCACTTCTTCCCCGTTCTCAATATAAAAGGCCGGGCCGTCGTGGTTCTCAATAGTGACCTGCTGGAACTGCACCTCGCGGACATTGCCAAGAAAGAAGCCCCGGCGCTGCATGTCCTGAAGCCCTGCCATCATGTCGGGCTGACCGGGCACGGCATGCTCCGCCATCGAGATATCAATGTTGGTGAAGGTGATTTCCGAGACGGCTTGCTCCGCCAGCCCGTACAGGAATCCGGCAGCGGCATGGACGTTGCGGGCGGTAATGTTGGCGTAATGAATCCGCCGGAACTGCGGCGTCTCTTCCGTCACCGGATACGGATTCTTGTCCCAGACGTATTTCTCCTTGCCCCGGGGCCCACAGAAATAGTAGAGATTCAGCGTGAAGGGACAGATCACATCCTCCATCACTATATTGCTGATCCGGATATCCTCAATAATCCCGCCCCGTCCCCGCCGGGACTTCATGCGGATGCCGCGGTCCGTCTGCTTAAATACACAATTGCTGATCGTCACATTGCGGATATCGCCGCTCATCTCACTGCCCAGCACCACCGCGCCGTGCCCGTGGACCATCACGCAGTTCGTAATCGTGATATTCTCGCAGGGAATCCGTTCCCGGGTATCCTCGGTGCCTGCCTTAATGGCAATACAGTCATCGCCGACATCGATATGGCAGTTGCTGATACGCACATCGCGGCAGGATTCGGGATTGATTCCATCGGTATTCGGCGAATCTGCCGGATTCAGGATCGACAGATTATCGATCATCACATTGCTGCAGTTGATCGGATTCACCGTCCAGCTTGGGGAATTCACCAGCGTTAGATCGCGGAGCGTCACCCGGTTGCAATCGTCGAAACCAATCAGTCTCGGACGGGGATACTCCAGCTCTTCCGGGCGGCTGCGGTGCTTCTCCCACCAGGGTTCTCCATTCCCGTCAATGGTTCCGCTCCCGGTAATCGAGACATTAGTCAGGCCCGCTCCGTAGATGCAGGCGGCATGAACCTCCCGCTTCACCCCTTCCCACCGTGATTCCACGGCAGGATAATCCGCCGGATCGGTACTGAAGGACAATACCGCACCAGGACTGAGATGCAGCTCAATATTGCTGTATAGACGGATTGCGCCGGTCAGGAAGGTGCCAGCCGGAATATATACCCTCCCGCCACCGGCACCGCGTGCTGCTGCAACCGCGTCCGCAATCGCTTGCGTTGCCGGTACTCCGCTGTCCCGCTGCGCTCCGTAGTCCACTATGTTATACACTGTCCGCCTCCTCTTCTAATCCGCTGCCGGTCCAGACAGCTTTATGCTCTATTACTCCTATGCCTGAACTAGCAGCTCCTAACTCCACTCCGCTTATGCCGGATACAAATCCTGCATCTCCACACAGGCCATCACCAGCGCGCCCACGCCATGCAGATCATTGCTGACCTTCGGGCGGGTAACATAGTTGCGGTAATCTCCCGCAGAGGTCCCGATGCAGATATCCGGCAGCAGCAGCCGGCCCTGCTCATCCCACTGGAGCACCTGAATTAAGCCTTCGTAGCCTTTACGCGCGGCTTCCGCCGCTTCATCCGCTACTTCAGCCGGAAGGATACCAAGCTTCACGGCTCTGGCAATCGTGTAGACGAACAGACAGGAGCCGGAGGTCTCCAGCCAATTGTCAGGCTCATGTCCCTTATCTACCACCTGATACCACAGGCCGCTTCCCGGATCCTGATAACGGATCAACGCCTGTACGAATCCGCTTAGCTCGGCTGCAAGCTCGGCCCGTCCAGGATCAGTCTCCGGCAGTTCATCCATGAACTGTGAGACGGCAAGCCCGTACCAGCCAAGCGAGCGGCTCCAGAATTCCGGCGAGCAGCCGGTGGCGGGATTCGACCATGGCATGCGGCGGCTCTCATCCCAGGCATGGTAGAGCAGGCCGGTTGCCTCGTCCTTCATGTATTTGCGCATCAGGCGCTCCTGGTGCAGCACCTCGGCCCGCAAGGCATCGTCTCTATAAATATTCGCGTACTTCAGCGAGAACACCCCGGCCATGTACAGTCCGTCCAGCCACATCTGGTTCGGATATTTGTCCTTATGCCAGTACCCTCCTTCGGAGGTCCGGTTCAGCGTCAGCAGCAGATGGCGAAGCTTGGCCGCCGCCTCCCGGTATTTCCGCTTGCCGGTCCGTTCATACAGCGTGAAGAGCAGCAGCCCCGCCTGGACGGCATCCAGCTCATCCCGGGCAAAGTCGAAATTCCCCTGCTCATCCACGAGATCATCCACATACTGCTTAATATAATCGATATAGCGGTCCTCCCGGAGCTTCTTCCACAGCAGCTCCATCCCGCACAGGAATACGCCCTGATGATAATGCCAGCGGTGCGCAGGCGGGAGTTCCCACGCCTGATACGTATCCATTAATGAATCACAGGCTTTTTGCGCCCATTCAATTGGTGTTTGCTGCAGACTGCCAATCATGATAATACCCCTTTCATCGTTTAGAAGGTCCCACCGTCCCTCGGCGGCCGTCAACATCTGTCAGTCATCAGCCCTTCATCGAGCCCAGCATCGCACCCTTGGCAAAATGCTTCTGCAGGAACGGGTACACCATCAGAATCGGCAGCGTAGCGACCACGATAACCGCCATCTTGATCGTCTGATCCGGCGGCGGAACCGTGCCGTCCAGTGTCGCACTGTGATCCATTCCGCTGGCCAGCACGACAATCTGTCGCAGCAGGACCTGAATCGGCCATTTGGCGCTGTTATCCAGATAGAGAATGGCACTCATATACGTGTTCCAATATGTCACGGCGTAGAATAGAGAGATCGTGGCAATCGCCGGCAGCGACAGGGGCAGCACGATTTTGAACAGAATCCCGAAGTCATTACAGCCGTCGATCTTGGCCGATTCCTCCAGCCCCTCAGGAATGTTCTGAAAAAAGTTCTTAAGTATAATCATATTGAACGCGCTGATCGCAGACGGAAGAATCAGCGCCGCATACGAGTCGATCAGCCCCAGCTCCTTCACCACCAGGAACGTAGGAATCATTCCCCCGTGGAACAGCATCGTGAACACCACCAGGAAGTTGAACACCCGGCGGCCGTCCAGATCCCTGCGGGAGAGACCGTAAGCCATCAGCGCCGTAATGAACATACTGAACAGTGTGCCTATCAGCGTGACTCCAATCGATACCCCTAAGGCTCTGAAGATCGTATTCGTGGAGAAAATAAATTTGTACGCCTCTAAGCTCCACACCTTCGGAATCAGCACAAACTTGTTGGCAGCCAGCTCAGCACTGGTTGTGAAGGAGCCTGCTACCACGTGGATGAACGGCAGCACCGTTACCAGTGCGATCAGGGCAAGCAGTATAAAGTTGACGGCAGAGAATAGTCTGCCGCTGAATGTGCGGTCTTCTACCATTTGAATTCCTCCTGCGGCATTTTAATATACGCCTTCTTCTCCTATTTTCTTGGACACCTTATTGACGGTCATGACCATGATCAGGCCCACAATCGACTTGAAGAAGCCGATGGCTGTACTGTAGCTGAACTGCCCTTGCCGCAGACCGGCGGTGTAGACATACGTATCGATAATTTCCGCAACCTCGCGGTTCATGGAGTTGAGCAGCAGGTAGACATGCTCGAAGCCCAGGTCGAGAACGGAACCGATTTTCAGAATAAACAGGGTGATGATCACTCCCCGGATGGCCGGAAGCGTAATATGCCAGACCTGTCTGAGCCGTCCGGCTCCGTCCATACGCGAAGCTTCATAGAGCCCCGGATCAATAGCCGCAATGGAAGCCAGATAGATGATCGTCCCCCAGCCTGCTTCCCGCCAGATGACCTGAAGGATATACATCGGCCGGAACCAGCCCGGACTCAGCAGGAAATTGATCTTGGCGAATCCGAAGTAAGCCAGCAGCTCGTTGATAATCCCCCCGTCCATCGTCACCATAACGAAGGAGATCGAGACGACGATCACCCACGACATGAAGTGCGGCAGATAGACCAGGGTCTGGAAGAATCTTTTGAAGAAGGTGCCTCTGAGTTCATTAAGCATCAGGGCCAGAATAATCGGAATCGGAAAATAAATCAGAATATTCATCCCGAACAGAATCAGCGTATTGGCTAATATGTTCAAGAAATCAGGCTCGGTGAACAGCCGGCTGAAATGCTTCATGCCCACCCATTCGCTCCCGGTAATCCCTTGGTAAGGCTTGTAATCCTGGAAGGAAATAATCAGTCCGTACATGGGCAAATATTTGAAGATAATGAAATACAGCACGCCGGGGATCAGCATCACATAGAGTAATTTGTTGCGCCACAGCCGCTTTTTCAGCTCACTGCTGCTCTTGTATTTCTTCGGCTGCGGTTCGGGAACTACGCGGGGCGGGGCGGTTACTTCCTGCATGATTCTCTTCCTTTCTCTGTAAATTATTCTATAGTGGAAAAAAAGGCCGCCGGAGCGCTAACCCGGGGCAGCCCTCTTCCTGTGTTCAGTCCGCTGTTATCGCGGCTGCGCTCTGTTTATTTTTTGTACGCGGCATTGTATTCTTCGATGATCTTCGCCCCGCCCCGGCTCTTCCAGTTCTCGACTTCCTTCTCGAAGCCGGCTTTATCCAGCTGACCGTACATGTACTTGTATGTCGCATCCGCAATAATCTGCTGAAGCTCAACGCCCTTGGACGTATAGGTAGCCGAGTCGAGCGCAGCCGTAGGATCTGCGACCCCGTATTTCACATTCTCCAGCACCAGCTCCTCCGCATGAATCCGGCCCGGCAGCACGTTCAGACTCTGATACATGCCGTTCGTTTCGTATTCGCCGATAACGCTGTCCTTGAAGCCTTTGACTTCGCGTTCAATGAGCTCTTTATTGTCGGTCGCTTTGGCTTTGCCGTCCACCACGGTATAGTGTGTGCCTTCAATGCCCCAGTACATCAGATTCGATACTTCAGGAGTCATCATGTAATCGAAGAACTTCAGGATCTTCTTCAGCTCCGCTTCATCCTTCACCGCCGATTTTGGGAACAGCACTACATTGTTATAGCCGGGAATCATCCACTGGGCGAACTTGCCGTCAGCTCCAGCCACCATACTATGCGTATCCAGCACGGCATCCGGCACGTTCTTGATCAGGTCCTTATTCAAGGAATCGATATCCTGCATCGAGCCGCCGATATACAGCCCGGCTTTGCCGCTGGTGAACATATTGACCGCATCCGTCTTGCTGGTTGCTGCGAAGTCCTGGTTCATGTAACCGCCTTCACGCAGCTTTTTGAAGAAATCCATGGTATCGATATATTGCGGAAAAGTGAACTCTGGCGCAAGCTGACCGTCCTTCTCGGCCCAGTTATTCGGGGTGCCGAACCAGGAGGAGACGGTTTTGAACGCACCATACACCAGCTCGTTGCGGTCAACAACACCGATGGTATCCTTTTTCCCGTTGCCGTCCGGGTCCTGCTCGGTAAAAGCCTTAGCCATCGCGAACAATTCCTCCGTGTTGGCCGGCGCTTTCAGTCCCAGCTTATCCGCCCAGTCCTTGCGGTAGATGATGCCCTGGCGGGCCAGCGGACGGCCGATATACAGGGTATACAGCTTGCCGTCTACCTTGGTGTTATTCAGGATCTCCGGCTTCAGCTTATTCAGGTTAGGGAATTCGCTGAGCAGCGGCCCGATCTCCCAGAACTGCCCGTCCTTGATCGCTTCCTTCATCTGCAGGAAGGTCGTCTGATTCTTCAGATACGTCACCTGCGGCAGGGAGCCGGTGGCGAACGAGGAGTTCAGCTTCTCCTCATACGTATCGGCTGGGAAGAACTGGTAGGTCAGCTTCGTATTCGTCAATTTCTCCACTTCATTCTTGATCGTATCCGGTGGAGTATCTGTCGTGTTCAGCGGGAGCATGATTTTGATCTCAGTCGGCTTCTCCGGCTCAGCAGTGGCCGAGTCCGTGGTTGCGGTTGTGTTGGTCCCGGTGCTGGCGCCCGGGTCTTTCGTAGCTGCCGCCTCTTTGTTGTTGTTACCGCCGCAAGCGGACAACATGCTGAGGGTCAGCAGCGAGCTTAGAAGCAGGGTGAAGGATTTTTTCGTCATTCCTCTTTGACCTCCGTTTAACTTGTATTGGTTACAAGCCTCACAATACGCTCCGGGGTGGATTACGAAAACAATCATTTGCTCATAAAAGCGGGCTGGGCGCGGGGGTGTGGGTTAATGATTATCGTGTGATGGGGGGGATAGGCATTGAAAGCTAGAGCGTGGGAGTGGTGTTGGCATGACGGAAATGGCGGCGGGCGGAACTGTGTTGCGGGCGGGTGCGGCAGCGGGTAGGTGCGGCGGCGGGTAGGTGTGGCAGCGGGTAGGTACGGCGGCGGGTAGGTGCGGCGGCGGGCGGGACTGCGTGAGCTTTGGACTTCCGGCCGCTGTTGTCTCCAGATGTTGTTGATTATATGCTTCCAGCAGATAACATCCGGAGACAAAGGCGGACGCTATCGCTCCTCCAGTTCCAAACCTCCCTCCGTCCCTTTCTGCCGCCCCAGGTTGGGGGCTTTCAAGGCCTATCCTTGAAAGGGGGCAAAGGGAATAGCCCCGCCACTTCGCGCGGCGGGGCCTTAGTAGATAAGGAGGCTGATTAGTCCGCTATTACTCAAAAATCCTGCACAAATTGCAACATTCCGCTCATAAAACTAACCATAATCAAAAAATGTTGCAGAAAAAGCAGCATTCCTTCTCTTCTAAGCAGCCCAAAGAGAAAATTCCTGCATTTCGTGCAACATTCCTTTGTAGTGTCCTGATATAGGCGATCCAGAGATGCATTATGTGCAGGCGTGTTGATTACCCATATTATGGGATGACAAAAACACCTAAATGTTCTTTACGCCTGAGCAGATTAAACTGAACCTGCCACTCCAGCGGAAGATTAAATATACGCCAATGCTGTATAAATTCCCAAAGAGTCAGTTCGGCAAAGACCGGTACCTTCGGATGAATTTCATCAAAAATGTACTTCAAAAGCACATACACAGCAAGGGCCACAAACAATTGGTTATATACTGCATTTTCGGTGGTTCCAAATAAACAAGGGACATTCAGATGCTGCTTCATCCAGCGGAAAAAGACTTCAATCTTCCAGCGTGCTTTGTAGATTTCAGCAATCACCTGAGCAGACTCTTTTCTCAAATCGGTCACGACTCGCACCACTTCACCCCGGTCGTTTTCAAATTCAACGACGCGGTGGCGCTGGGTAGATTGATGTTTCCCTTGACCAATATAACAAGTGATATCGCGTACAATTTGGGTGTCTCCCTCTGCCGGTCGCTGAAGCTTTCGCGGCTTTACCAAATGGAGATTGTCTTTTAGACGAATCACAAAAGACTGACCTTGCTGCACATATTGATCCAATCGACCGATTTTTCCATACGCTCGATCCTGAACTAAAATGTAGTCCTTATGGGCCAAGACTTCTCCAAATGGAGCGTCATTGCGCCGGGCAATCGATTCGACCACCTTCAAGGGGGAATGCTGGCCATGCGAATGAGCGACATGCAGCTTCAGGCCCCCTCTGAATTTTTTATACGGAGCCCAAGACATGCGGGAGTTCGCCGCCGTAACCGTCGTCGAGTCAATCAGCAGCAGATCTTTAGGCAGATTCAGGTGACGCCGGGTTTGCCGGTTACATTTCTGGACAAGCAGTTGAAACAAACGTTTGAAGATATCGTAAGGAACTTCACCGGCTTTGCCCGAAAGAGTGGAGTAATGAACCTTAGGCAAATCGAAGTTCGAGCCCACGCGGGCACTTTGACGAAAGCCATCCCATTGGTGGTAGCAGGCTTGGATAAAGTAATCGAACAACACACCAACGGTCATTTTGGTTCCGGTATCCTCGTAGTCCTCGGTTTGCCCGGTCACCATTTCAACTTCTTCTGGAGTTAATACTTGTTTGAATACGGCTAAGAATGGGGTATTATTATTCATGAGGTCGCCTCATTTCGGTTTGGTTTGGTCGTACTTACCATTACCCGAAATGGCGGCCTTTTTTGTCCCTTTTATTGGGAAATCAACACGCTTACAGAAAAAGCAGCATTCTTCCTCTCCTAAGCAGCCCGCGCGGCGGGGCCTTAGTAGATAAGGAGGCTGATTAGTCCGCTATTACTCAAAAATCCTGCACAAATTGCAACAATCCACTCATAAAACTAACCATAATCAAAAAATGTTGCAGAAAAGGCAGCATTCTTCCTCTCCTAAGCCACCCAAAGAGAAAATTCCTGCATTTCGTGCAACATTTTAAGGGAATAGCTTATATACATCGTTTTACAGATCATAGCTTGGTACGTATTCAAACCGAATAGACAACTTTCCTTCCGCATCATATCCCCAATACGCGAAGACATAACAATTAGAATATTTATCTGTATTCTGTTCTAATTTTACTGCCAATACGGCTTCAACGTCGTGAGCATCCACTAGCAAACGCTTAAGTCTTCGATATACCAACCATGTTCATTATTGGCGCAATCATTCCCTTCTCCTGAATCAATCACAAATTCTTTTCCAATCTCACGTGCCTTTGAAATCACGCAATCCATATATTCATCACTTGGCTCCAAAATCTTACCTCCTATGATGTAAATGATGCCTTTGGACTTGACCTCTCATTAACCCACTCCTTCCCTTTACCTTTATACTTATCTTGTTCTGCACTTTTATCGGCGTTAGCTTCATTTTTGGATGAAAGGATAGATCAAACATAAACGATCTCATTGACTTTTTGTTGCCACACAAATATATTTATTATGGACACAAAAAGTGGGGTGAGGCGATGTCGTCCAAAAAGATGGGGCGTCCACTATCTGACAATCCCAAAAGCGAATTGATTCGGGTACGTGTCGATCAAGAAATTTTGAGCAAGCTTGATGCCTGCACTGAGAAGCTCCAAACGACCCGTTCCGATGTTATCCGCAAGGGAATTGAAAAGGTGTTTGACGAGCTCCAAAAATAAAGAAGGAAGCAGCGTAAGTCCCACGAAGAACACCGCTACTTCCTATCCCGCAACCGCTTGGATAAGCAGACTGCATAAATATCCTACCATGTGCAAGAATCTCATTCAAGCGATGCGATGATAATAATGGGAGGACAAGCATGAAAACAATTTTGGAAGCCCTGTACCACGGGAAGCTTCAACCCAATATGACTATTGTGCCGTCACATCCAGAATATCGTTCCGCATGCAAACAGGTAGCAGCAGAGACACAGCAATGGCGCGAACGGTTGGGTGAGAAAGTGTTTAGAGAGCTGGAGGAATATTTGGATTTGTACGATAGCGTGAACAGCATGTATGTGGAAACTGCCTTTCATCATGGGTTCAAGTTGGGGGCAAACCTACTGATTGAAACGATGAGTCCTCGGCAGTAAGCCTTAGAGGATTTATCGTCTGTATCGCAGAAAAGTCAATGAAAGTTATTACTCACGGTTAAATCTCTAGAATAAAGGGCTGGATAAAAAACAGTCCTAATCATCAAAGCCATAACTAGATAATGTTTACCTTTGGGCATGCATTAATGTCTAAGAGTCGCTGGAAAGCGACTCTTAGACAAGGGAAATTTTCCTTTTGTAATAGGTTTTAACATTTCGCATATTGACGGGTGACTCTCTGATGGATGGTATCTAAATTAGAGAATTTTTATCTAATCTCAAGATTCTTCATGATTAGATACTATAACCAAAGAGAAAGCTTAAATAGATCCAGGAACGGAAACTGTGCTTGAATTACCCGGTGCAAGGGTCAGCCAACCCTGATTTATTGTACGAATTCTTCCTGTCATCTTTGTTCGATAATATCCATCAGAAACATCAGTGAATTGGGCTTGATTTTCTTCAAAATTAGAGTATCCACCTTCGTTTAAGAAGAGCCTCGTCTCTCCGTTTGCCCATATAAATGCAGAACTCTTTTGGAGCACCATATTAAGATCCACTTTTGACACTTGTGTATCTGGTTCGAAGGTTACCTTCCATCCAGAATAAACAGTACGATAAGTGGCGCTAATTGAAATATCAAGCCGCCCGTAGGAAACTGCACCCGCTTTTAAACTGTAACTTGGCTCATTGATTTTATCAGTGGTTTTGTTTTGGATAAATTCAGATTCCTTATAAAAGTAAAGTGTTCTGGTTTCGCCGCCTTCAACAAATGTACCAGATGTTATAGTGATTCTACCCTCTTCATCCACATTTTGATGAAGAGCTTCGATAGAGTCCTTAGAAGTTGTTAAGGGCGCAAATTCACTTCCTGGAATTATCGTTCCGTTAGTATCAGCAAAGACTGAAGACGAAATAGACAAAGTCAATATTAGTGAAAATAACACAGAAAACATCTTCTTCAAATCTACCACTCCTTGATTGAAATTTCAGATACCGGCCAGTAATCTTATTAAAGTATAGATTCTAATATATGGAATTACAAGGTATTTACGATTTTTTATTACAATATTATATATTTTGTGCTAAATTATTCTTATAATTTCGAGAGGAGGATCTTAAAATTATGGACAATAAATTTCGCTTTTCGAATAAAAAATTATACTATTCCATATCAAATAATCTAGTATTAGTGATGGAAGCTTCCAAAAATAAAAAATACTTGCTTTCCGATGTTTGGGATTATACTACCCTTTATTCATTAGATGTCGGTGCCTCTTTTGAGGATTTCAATCATAAAAATGCTAATGAAGTTGGAGGTTACTTTTTTAAGGAATCAGATATAGAAGATATTTTTCGTTTAATTAAAAGTGAATCCCCTTGGTAAAAGAAGAGTACAAGGAACAAACTACTTAAATAGCCCTAAATTGATTTGAGAGCATATTTTGGTTTGAATAAGCATAGGACCATCAAGGATGCATTTAGTGTTGAAGAATTCTTCGATAAAAGAATTGAAGATTACTATGATACGCTGATGGAGGCCACACAAGGTAATTTAAAACCATTCATTGTTTTTTATCTGGAGTGCGTTAACGCATCACTTACGAAGGTTCTTAGACAACTGCAGCGTTACGATAAAATCAAACATACTCGTGAATTGCTGGGCAAAGGACATGCCAAAACGATGTTTGAATGGATTAGCAGGATGGAGGATGGTGAGGTTTTCCATAGACAATTATTTGATAATACACTGGATGCCTCCTCCTCAAGTATTGCGAAGAATATTTCAAGACTTAAAGAATTGGGCGTAATTAAATCAGGCAGGGGCCGCGGAGAATATATCGTCTGTATCACGGATTAGTCCCATAGCTAAGCCCCACCGCTGAAGCGGCTGGGCCTTCTTTTGCATCAACAGCTCTATTCTGGGAATAGCACTTTGGATACGATATACTAAGCGGCTGGTGTCATCAAAGCGACGGCTCCAATATCCAGAGAAATCGCCACGCAGGACCTCCGGCTTCCCTATCCCCTCGTAGCGTTTCGTTCAATATCTTTTATTGAGTCACAGTCTTTCCTTGCTCCATCTGTTGAATGGATTGCTTTAACCATTTGACGTTGGACGGGTTATAGAAAGGATCAGTCTGAGTTGTGATTTCAAAAGGAATTCCACCTTTACGTAGTGACTGTCTAACAAAGATATTGATCGCCGTTGTCATGTTTAATCCCAAGTCAGAAAAAAGCAATTCCGCTTCTTTTTTCAAGTCTTCATCAATGCGAATATTGATATTGGTTTGAGCCATTCTCAACACCTCTTTCGTTACTGAAAAATCCCACCACAAGAAGCTGTAGCAGGACTTTAAAGTTTAGCTTATGGGATGATACTGTCCTAAGCGTTGGAGGAATTAATCAGCCTTCCCCGTGATTGAATAATGAAATTCCAGGAGAGCTAGGTACGTTTGGCCCTACAACAATTGGTACTAAAACAATGCTAAGAACCGTAAGAAGTATAACGACCCTTTTCTTCATGAGAATCTCCTCCCAAAAGTAAAGTTTGATACTGCCGCTTGATCTCTTGACTAGCATTACTTCTAAATCTTTCAAATAGAATTACACTTTCCAGTATATACTTTTCATTGTTTATCTGTTGGAAATTTTTAATTGCTGTTAATAATAAGTCAAACCCTTTAGGATAATCGCCTTTATATAAATAATAATATGCGAGTTCATAAATCAAACTAGCTTGGCGATCCATGGCAAGGTTTCTAGAATATCTCCCTTCAATAATTTCATTTAATAATTCACTTAATTCCTGCTTATAACACTCCAGTGTATGATCAATAACAAACTGATTTTTATTTGCGGCTCTTAAAATATGTAATAATCCCATGACTAATTCATTTCTGTGTTTATTAATGTAGTCAACGTAAGATTCCAAGACAATAGTATCGCCACTTAGTAACTTTGTTATATAGATATTGGCGGTTGACCATTCAAGGAAAAGAGCTTTCCAATGTTCTACTGCTTCTCCTTGCTCACTTACCCAACTTAAATCGGAGTATGCATACTTGTAACCCAGTGCCCCCTCATAATCCCCAAGCTCATCACAAACATTCCCTCTCAGCAAATCACTGTATGCAATGTAAAAGAACAGCGGTCTGCCGGGGAGCTTCACGGGTTCTGATGCTCTGTGTTCGTGCTGGACCTTCAGGTCATACTGTATTCTAGCCTTGTGCCCCATCTTGGCTGCATATTCATCGACCTTATCCCAGAGCTGTAAGGACCGGTATGTATTGGCGAGTTCCTTCAGTGCATCCAACTGATCAACTTCATCCAACCGTTCGACATAAGGCTCAAACCGGTTGGCTGCCCACAGGTTCCGGTTCTGGTCATCACTGAGCGAAATGGTGAACAGCCTGAACTGGCATAGCGCCAGCCGTTCCGAATGCTGATAGCGTTCAGCCTCGGCAACAATCTCATAGATTGCGGCAGCGGCTTCCTTTTTCCCGGCCATGAAGAGTTCTTCTGCACTATCAAACAACAGGGGCGCATACATGAGGTTGTCCATAGTATGGCGTGCCAGGCGTTGGATGCTGTCCAACTTGTTCAGGTCAGCACAGCGGAGCAGCAGCGGTCCAATCCTTCTCCAGTCTGAGGAACCACGGATAATATAGTCATCAATATACAAGTCATAGAAGTATCCTTCCTCCTGTCCCATGGCCTCGGTAATCCGATCCAACTGCTGCATCGCAACAGGCCGGTGCCCGCGAAGGATATTGCTGAGTGTCCCGGAATGAAGCTGAGAACGCTTGGCGAATTCAGTAATAGTCAATTCCTCCTGCCGCAAATACTCCTCCAGTTCCGATAATATCGTAGTCGTTGCCTGCAAGTCCTAACCACCCTTCCTCTTCATTTTGTGATTTATAGAATAAAATTCCTTTTATGTTATACAAAATATACCAGTGGTCGATTCGATTTTCAAGTACTATTTATGTATTTTTCCTAAACTTTAAATTTTTGGCATTAGGGTTGCCATTATTGATACAATGGCCATCCCCCACACTTTCATGAATAGAGTAATGCATAGTTTCGGACGCAAAAAAAAGACCTTGAGGATTCACTCAAGGCCTAAGAAAATGCTCACATCGAATAACCCAATATAATATCCCCGTTATCTTCAAACTCCCCCGTCTCGGTGAATCCCACATCCTTATAGAGCTTATTGGCCGTTAGATTATGCGGAATATGCGATACCCTAATCTGTTTGCAGTCCTCGCGGCTACTCAGCATCTTAATGACTTCTTTAATAGCCGATTTCCCATAACCTTGTCCCTGATATCTCCCGTCAATCATAAATCGCAGAATCCAATAGTAGCCGTCTGTATATCTTTCATTATCAAAAAGGATAAATCCGACCATCCTTCCTTCAGCAAAAATACCGTAGGGTATCGATGTGGGCTCATTTACCGCATGCACAAGGGAATCTGCATTACTTGCCACCAAGTCCAACTGCTCCGTGCTCACGCTCAATTGAGTACATTCGTGTTCCAGCTCGGGGGTAATCTTATGTAATTCAACAATAGTCAAAGTGTTCACAACCTTCATTATGAATTGATCTTCAGTCAAGCTGAATGGTATAGATGATCTCCCCATCCTGGTTCAAGCGCTGCTCGCTGGTGAATCCTAATCCTTCATACAGCTTCTGTGCTACTGAATTCTCTTGTTCCACCGTTAAGGATATTAGGCTGCACTTCGGATGAACTTCTTTAATGAACTTAATGATTTCTATCATTGCTTGTTTCCCGTAGCCTTTTCGTTGGTGCCTGTGGTCAATCTGAAACCCGCCAATCCAGTAATTATCTGAGCTTCCGGGAGTAAATGAAAGATAGAAGAATCCGATAATTTCGCCATCAATGGACAGAATATACGGATCTAACGCTTCATCCCACGGCTTGATATAGGCATATGCTAGCGACTCCATCACTGAAGGAACGAAGTGCCTATGCTCTTTACAGACAGATATCTCTAGAGCTTCTTCCCAATTCTGGGCGTTGACAGGTTGGATAACGATTGGTTTCATGTTTTCTCCTTATAATCCAGAAAGTTAGAATAACCCTTATCTTACCACAATTTAGAAGTTGTAAGCGAACATGGAGCGGGTTATCTCTGAGTTGGCCGTAATTCCGTCTCTGCCCCTGTATCCCTCACTCCTCCAACCCCCGCACCCTCCCCCCCGCCTCCCCATACTCCTGAATAATCAGGCTGCCGCCGCTGGTCTTCCATTTCTCAACCTCTCCGGCGAAGCCGGCGGCGTCGATATTACCGAGAATATAATTGTAGGTGGCATCCACGATGATGGCAGACAGCTCGGCGTTCTTCTCGTCATAGGTCGGAGAGGTGAGTGACACGGTGGGGTCATCGACGAGAAACTGCTCGTTATCCCGGCTGAGCTGGTCGGCCAGGGCGGTGAGCTGCTCCTTTTGTGCAACCTCCTTGATATGGGTATTGCCTACATCAGCGATCATCAGGGAATTGAGCGGATTGACCTCATACACCCGCAGCTGGGACGTTTCTTCCGGAAGAATCACTTTGCCGTATACATCCAGCTTATAGTGGCGGCCCTCGAAGCCGTAAGCCATCAGGTTGGCTACATCCTCATCCATCGTGCGGTCGAAGAATCCAAGCACCTGCTTCAGCTCCTGCTCGGTAGCAATGGCTTTACGTGAAAAGAGGTACAAGCCGTTGTACTTGGGTATGGACCATACCTTATATCCGTCCGGCCCTTTAATCCGGTTAATCAGCGTCAGCTCTGCCTTGGGGTTGATCGCCTTGGCCTCAATAGAGAGCCGCTGCACATCCGTCATGCTCCCGATGAAGATCCCGGCCGTTCCCCGGATGAATTTGTCCCGCTGCACTTCCTTGCTGGTCAGGGCGAAATCCTGGTTAATGATCCCCTCCTTGTATAATTTGCGCATGAAGTTCATCGTGTCCATATATTCAGGGGTGGCGAATTCCGGGATGAACTGTCCATCTTCGATTTTCCAGTTATTCGGCGTGCCGAAATAGGAGCTTAACGTCTTGAATACCCCGTACACCAGATCGTTGCGGTCCACCAGTCCAAGGGTGTCTGCCTTGCCGTTGCCGTCCGGGTCATTGATGGTGAATTGCTTCATCACCTCATACAGCTCCTCCAGCGTTCCGGGGGGACTGAGGTGCAGCTTATCCAGCCAGTCCTTGCGGATAATAATGCCCTGCCGGGAAGCCGGTCTTTCGGTATACAGGCCATAGATTCCCCCGTCCACCGAGGTCTGCTTAAGAATCGCCGCATTCAACTGACTGAGATTCGGAAATTCTGCCAGATAGGGACCAATCTCCCAAAAAGCGCCCGAGCGGATCATATTCTTGACCGGATTATAATCGGTGAATTTCACGAACGTTACTTTGCCGAGGGAGCCGGTGGTCAGTGCGGTATTCATTTTGTCCGTGTAGACGCCCTCCGGCACCCAGGTAATATCAAGCTGAGTCCCGGTCAGTCTCTCAATCTCGGCGATCAGCTCCGCTGAAGGCGTCTGCGGAAAATGCAGCGGTGCCAGAATCGAGATCGGTGCCGGTACACCCGCTGAATCGGAACGCCCAGACTTATCCCCGCTGCAAGCGCTTAACATAATGAACGATAAGAATAGGATGAAGCACCCTGCAAGAGCTTTCTTCCTGCCCGTTAACCGGTTGAACATTCCATAACCCCCTGAAGCGTAATATTTATCTGCCTTAGAAGCCTATCTATTGAATAATGTAGCTTATGTATGAATGATTAGAGAAAATGATTATTGCGGCACCAGATGATTATTGTTATTATCCTTCGTGATGCATACACTTAAGACAGTGATTTCCTATTTCATGCAAAGGTGCTGAACGCTGTTGAAACATCTTAGCTTTCTCAGTAAATTAACTATGTTCGCGTTCGCCATCAGCATCCTGCCGGTGCTGTTTATTGGTTCGTTCTCCTATTTCACATCCTCCAGTGAAATTCAAAAAAATGTTAACGAAAGCAAAAAGGAGCTCATTTTACAAATTACCTCAAATGTAGAGCATAAGCTGAATACTGTCAACCAGACCTTGAACCAGGTCGTGAACTCTTCGGTGCTGAAGAAGGCGCTGAACAACCCGCTTAGTGAAAACGATTTCATTTTATATAACGACATCCGCAATGAGATCCGCAATATGCAGTCCTTCGATACGAAGCTGGAGGATGTCATCCTGCTCAATCAGCGCCAGAACTGGATGATCAAGAATTCCGGGCTCTACCGGCTGAATGAATACCGCAATTACGAGCAGCTGACGAATCTGCTGAATGTGGAAGGCAGCTCTTCTTGGGTGCTGAACCCCTCCTCCCTGTTCTACAGTGAAGAGAGCATTAACGTGACCGGCTGCAATTACAGCATCAGCCTGATTAAGAAGCTGCCGGTGACCAAGCTGCAGAAATACGGACTGGCTCTGGCCAATATTCCGGCCTGCAGTCTTCAGGACTTCATTAATCCCGATATGCAGCCGCTGGACAGTATTATGGTGCTGGACAAGAGCGGACGGATTCTGCTGCATTCAGACCGCAAGCTGATCGGAGAGCCTGCCGCAGCGGCCGGGTTCACGGGATTCGAGCAGATCGCCGCTGCCACTGAGCCATCGGGACAATTCAAGACCAAGCTTAATGAAGCCGATTACTCGATCACCTATATGCGTTCCCAGTTGAACGGCTGGATCTATCTGTCGGCCACCTCCATCAAGAGTCTGACCCGCGAATCCGGCAAAATCGGCACTTACACGGTATTTGTCTGCACGTTCATGCTGCTCTTGTCTGTGCTGCTTGCCTGGCTAGGCTCCCGGCGCATGTACACCCCCATCGAACGGCTGCTGACCCAGATTGGACTGCGCCGTCCCGGTCTGCGGGCAGGGCGTACGGATGAATTCCAGCTCATCGGTGAGCAGGTCCATTCCCTGTTCCAATCCAAGTCACAGCTGGAGAAGGAGGTCAGCCAGCATCTCGGACAGGTGCGGACCTTCTTTCTGATTCAGGCGTTCGGAGGCAATCTGAGAAGACGCGAGCTGATGGAGGAGCTGGAGCAATACGGGTACGGCAAGCAAGTCGAGGAATGGAAGACGATGGCTGTCATTACGCTGAGCATCGACTTCTCCGAGGAGAACAGCTATGAGAAAAAGGATCTCAATCTGCTGTTATTCGCAGCGCATAATATGACTCAGGAGCTGGTCTCTGCGCAGCACAGGCTAACCCCTGTGATGATGGGTCATGCCCTGGCGGTCTTAATCGGCAGCCCCGATGAGGACACGGAAGCTTTTCACCGGATGCTCTATGCGCTTACGGAGAAGCTCCAGCAGGAGATTAACGGGGTCCTGAAGCTGCAGGTCAGCATTGGGCTGAGCCTGCCGTTTCATTCGTTTGACAAAATGTCCATTGCCTACCGGGAAAGCCTGGAGGCCCTGAAGCACCGGATTACCCTGGGCAAAGGCATCATTATCCAGTACGAGAATATCAATTCAGGCAAGCATTATCTCAATTTGAACTACCCGACCCACACGGAAAATGACCTGATGGATGCCATCAAGCTGGCTGACAGCGATAAGGCGAAGGAGCTGCTGCATAAGCTGTTCAAGTGTATTTTTGCGCTGGGACTGTCGCCGCAGGAATATCAGATTCCGCTGACCCGGCTGCTGAACAATACGCTCATTATGATGCAGGAATCAGGAATTACGCTGAACCAGATCTACCACGCGGGCGGTTCCCTGTTCGAGGAGCTGACCGATCTGCATATCGTGGCCGAGATTGAAGACTGGTTCTGGACCATCGTCATCCAGCCGGTCATCGTCATCTTCCATAGCAGGCAGAACGCCCAGTATCATAATATCTCCGAGAAGCTGATCGACATCGTCCAGCATGAGTATGACCAGGATCTGACGCTGGAGGAGTGTGCTTCCCGGCTGCATTATAACGCCAACTACATCAGCAGTGTGTTCCGCAAGGAAACGCAGTATTATTTCAGTGATTACCTGACTATGTACCGGTTCAAAATGGCCAAGAAGTGGCTGGAGGAGACCGATATGCCCGTGAAGGATATCGCCTCCCGCCTGAGATACAACAATTCACAGAATTTCATACGTTCCTTCCGCAAGCAGGAGGGGATGACCCCCGGCCAGTACCGTGACAGCTTCCACACGAAGCTTAGAGCGGTCCCGGACGATGAGTAGGCGCAGGCCCTTCAGACGGGGTCTTGGACCTCTTCAGCTTTCTTTTTCTGATAAACCATGTAAGAAGTACAGCCAGAATAAGCAAGATTCCGCCCGCAGTAATCGCAATATTCCTGATATCCGGTACATAGACCACCAGCTGAATCGGCTCGGAATCCGCAAGGGACACATGCCAGGTTAACGTGTTGCCGTCTTGCTCGGCCGCATTATTAGCCCCGTATAGATCATAGGGAATCGTTAATTTGAAATCGGCGGAGAAGCTGCCCATCAGCAGCCGCACCAGGGACTTAGGGACATTTAAGCTGCCAAGGCCGTCAATAATCTCATCCGTGTAGGCATTCAGCTTAGGCTGGGCCACCACATCGTATTTGGTATACAGCCACCTGTCCGTCTGTCCCACCTTGGCCTCAACAATATCGAAGCCGCTGCTGCTGTTCTTCAGCTCCTCCATCGAAGCATACGATTTATGAAATTGATATTCCGTTGATTTGCCGCTTGCTGTCTTCTTCAGCTCTATGCCTGCGGCCGCCAGCCGGGTGGTTAGGAGCTCCTCCACCTTGCCGCTGACCAGCTTCTCAGCCCGGGCATCCAGCAATAGACTGAAGGCCAGATCCAGGGAGCCGTCCTTCTTCACGGTTACATGGGCCGTGCCTTGCGCGCACCCTGTAAGCAGCAGGACAAGCATAAGCATCATCAGTATTGCCTTAATTCGAGTCCCGTTCAACCTGCGTTTCTTCAACCGCTGTCCCTCCATCCGCTGACTGTTACTACTAGCTTAACTCAACCTTGAAGAAGCAAATCTGCACTTATGGAGTCAAGCTTATCACATGCCGGGGAGGTACAGAAAGCCCCCAGCCTGCGGATATCCGTAAGCTGGAGGCTTCCATGCGCATAATCCTGTTATTTTTTCAAATGATAAGGAACGGTAGTGATAATGACATTGCGCCGGTACAGCAGATGTGCGCGGATCAGCAGACTGGACTGGTTATGCAGAATGTTATGCCAGCCCTTCTTCGGTATGAATTGAGGGACAATGACGGTCACCTGATAATTCGACTCGCTGGCCTTGCGCTGAACCGTATCTATGAACTTGGTCAATGGATGAATGATGCTGCGGTAAGGCGAATACAGCGTCACTAACCGCACCTCCGGGTGGAATTTCTTCCACTTCTCTTCGAAAATAGCGTCATCCTCCCGCTCGAACGGGATGTGGACGGCGATAATCTGCTGCGCACTCAGCGACTTGGCATACCGCAAGGAATTCTCCACCACATGGGTAATCCCTGCTACCGGCAGGATGATGATATTCCCTTCAATCGCAAGCGGCGGCTCCCCGCAGGTGGCTACCCGCAATTGGTCGGCGACCGATTCATAATGCTTGTAGATGCGGTAGAAGAACAGGATAATCAGCGGCAGGAAGACCAGGACCGGCCAGACCTGCGTGAATTTGGTCAGGAAGAACATCATCGTGACAATGAAGCTGATCAGCGCCCCGATTGCATTGATGATCAGCTTAGGCAGCCAGCCCTCCGGCTTGTGCCGGAGCCATTTGACGATCATGCCTGTCTGCGACAGGGTGAACGGGATGAAGACCCCGACTGCATACAGCGGAATGAGATGCTCCGTCCGCCCCTCAAAGGCAATGATCAGGATGATCGACAAGATGCCCAGGCTGAGAATGCCGTTCGAGTACCCCAGCCGGTCTCCGCGCACGGTGAACATCCGGGGAATGAATTTATCCTTCGCCAGATTCACAGCCAGCAGCGGAAATGCGGAATATCCGGTGTTCGCCGCCAGAACCAGAATTAAGGCTGTCGTGCCCTGCACGACATAATACATGAAGTTGCGGCCAAAGACATGCTCGGCAATATCGGACACCACCGTGACCTGTTCACGCGGAGCAATGCCGTAATAATACGCCAGGAAGACGATGCCTGAGAATAACAGCGCGAGCAGAATTCCCATCGCCGCTAAGGTTTTGGCTGCATTATTCGGTGCCGGTGCCTTGAAATTGGGGATCGCATTCGATATGGCCTCCACCCCAGTCAGCGCCGAGCTGCCTGAGGAGAACGCCCGCAGCAGCAGGAACAGGCTGATTCCGGCCACCGGTGTTCCCAGTGAGGTGTGAAGCTCCGCCGGTACTCTTCCGGTCAGCACATTGAACAGGCCCAGCCCGATCATAATGAACATCGCCAGGACGAACAGATAAACCGGATACGCCAGGAAAGAGGCAGACTCGGTGACCCCACGCAGATTCAGGGTCGTGATCAGCAGGACGAAGATGATGGCAATCAGCACATTATAAGGATGCAGACCCGGAAAAGCTGAAGTAATCGCATCCGTTCCCGCAGAGACACTGACCGCTACGGTTAGTATATAATCGACGAGCAAGGAGCCCCCCGCAATCAGACCCGGATATTTACCCAGATTCTCCTTGGATACGACATAAGCCCCGCCGCCTTGGGGATAGGCAAAGATGATCTGCCTATAGGAGAGTATCAGGGCCAGGAGCAGCACCAGCACCCCGCCTGCAATCGGAATGGAATACCAGAATGCGGCTGTACTCACCGTGATCAGCACCAGCAGAATCTGCTCCGGGCCATAGGCCACAGAGGATAAGGCATCCGAGGACAGAATGGCTAGGGCCTTGGTTTTGTTAAGCTTCTGTTCCCCCAGCTGATCGGACTTCAGCGGCCGTCCGATCAGGAACCTTTTTACCGAAGACATCATTATCACTCACCGACTTTTTTTGTAGTTATATTACCCCTGGTGCACGAATAAAATCTGGACCTATAATTGGATACAGACACTATTTTTGCTGCCGTTCGATACTACATTAATTCTTTTATCACCATCTGTATATATGCAGATATCCTAGACAAACCCCAAACCATGAATAACAAATGATATTCGCCGAAAGACACAGCAAAAGGGACCAAGCAGGCTTTCCGCTTCGTCCCGTTTGCTTATTTCAGCTTTTTTTGCTATATTCAGCCATTTTCAGGAGGTCTCAGAGCCAGTCCTGTGTAAGCAGCGTCCGCAGCAGCTCCACCTCCTCCCTGCCGATCCGGGCCGTGATTTCGTCCTCAATAGTATGCTTGATCTCCAGCATACTCCGGCAAGCCGCTGTCCCCTTCGCAGTGAGCACGATAGGCTTGTCCCGGCTGTTCCCTTCCTTAGCAGCGGTACCCACGTAACCTTCGGCCAGCAGATTGTTAATCGTCTTCTGCGTGCCCTGGCGGGAAATGCTGATCAGCCTGCTGATCTCCGAGATGGACAGAACGCCGTGCTGCTCCAGCATCGCCAGAATATGCGTCTCCGTCTTATTCAGCGGCTCGCCGCTCATCTGGTTTACCTTGTCCCGCAGCATCTTATGCTTCTCGCTAATCATATCGACCAGATTCAACCCGCTCATATACTCCTTCATTTACAAGACCTCCATTAGAGAAATGCAGTTCCGCCTTACCGGGAATCTCTGTTGCCTTAATTGTCAACCAAGTTGACAATAATGCCTCCCACTGCTACTATAAGTGAAGTTTGATAAACTTACATTTAAGGGAGTTCGGAAACATGGGCAGCAACAAAAAAGAAGCTTTAATTTTCACCAGTATGATGTGTTTTTGCATGGTCGTCTTTATGTCTTTCTATAATGTAATTATTTCTAACGGATTCAACAGCAGGCTGTTCACGGATGTGGCTGTGGGCTTGCTCCCGGCACTTGCCGTTGCCCTGTTCTGCGATATTGTGGTGGTTGGCAGAATTGCCAAGGGGCTGGCCTTCAAAATAGTGAAGCCTTCCGCCTCCCAGATCCGCAAAGTGCTGACGATCTCGTGCTTCATGGTCTGCGGCATGGTCATTCTCATGTCTCTATACGGCACACTAGCACACTTCGGATTCGGGGACAACTTCTTTCGTCATTACTTCTCCATTCTGGGGCTTAATTTCATCTGCGCCCTGCCGCTCCAGCTGCTGGTGGCCGGTCCGCTGACCCGGTTCCTGTTCAGCCGGATGTTTCCGGTTCCTACGGCAGCACCGGGCGTCTAAGGCTGGCGTGGACCGGTGCCGCGTTCCCGCCATACCAAAAAGGGTGTTCAGCCAGCCATGATCTCATGGCTGTGCGGAACACCCTTGTCCGGGATTCATTCTATTGATTATTTATTCCATGAAAGACAGGTCTCGCCGGACTGATCTCTGTGCAGGGTTAGAGTGTCTTCAGCAGCAGAGTAGATGAGTTCAGTATACTCAGTAGCTGTATGATGAATAATAAGACCGAATTCTTCCGCTTCAATCCGTGTCATGAAGTCACTTAAGAACAGAGGAATCAAGGTGCCGGAGCAGGTAGCGGTCTGCGGCTTCGACGATGCCTCGGAATCCCGGATCATCGAACCCCATCTGACAACGGTTCATATTTGGCCGATCTGGTAAAGGTCAGCGACGAGGAGCTGCAGCTGATTACAAGCGAAGCGGACCGTGATGCCGCCCTTGATATGCTGCATGAATGGGGTGCCGGAGCAGTAGCCGTTACTCTGGGCAGAGACGGCACCCTGATCTCCTCCCTGGACTCACGGTTGCTGATTCCGAGCATCACCGTGAAGTCCATCGATTCCACCGGTGCCGGCGATGCCTTCATCGGTGCGCTGCTCTGCCGGATCAGCCAACTGGCCCATCCGGCAGACTTCACCCGCAGCGCGGAGCTGCAGCAAGAATTCGTCACCTTCGCCAACCGGGTGGGGGCGATGGTCTGCACCAAGGTCGGGGCGATTGCCGCGCTGCCGACACTGGACGAGGTCCAGGAGTTTGCAGGGTAAGCTGCGGAGTTGCTGCTAAACCAATCTTTACCTGCTGTTTTCATCACAGACAGGGGAGCATGGCACGTAATATGATAAGCACATTATCATATGGTTGAAGGAGCAGCTTTTGCATGACGATGAAACAAGAATTCGATAATCTCATGGCGTTTGCCAAGGATTTAATCAATGAGAATCTCGGCTTTTATTATGATATCAATTATGGTTATTTCCAGCCCGAGACCCACCCGATTGTGGACTTCATCCGGCTCATCGGCAGACGTATTCAGAGCCAGCTCATGCTGATGCCCGCGCTCTACGGGGAGGTCGACCAGATGGAGCGGATGTTCTCGGACAACCTGTTCTTTGATGAATGGGCCGAGGTGACGCTGGATGGACGGAGCTTCCACTTCCTGATGCGGCAGATTGACAACAGCAGCAGAATCATCAACCTGGCACGTGACCTGGTCTTCCCCTCCCCCTGGATTCCCCGCAAGCTGCGCGACAGTCTGATCCGCATCGGTGAAGGTACCCTGAACGGAAGCTGGCGGCAGGATAAGGATCATCAGGTTACCCTCTGGCTCCCTCTTGGCATCTCCTTCGTGGAAGGCTCAGGGCATCATTCCATAACAGCGGGGATCGCCAAGGGCGAAGGGGAGCTCTACCCCACCTCAGTGTATGACATCAGCCTCATCTACGATCACGTGTATACCGACGGCAGGTATTACTACAGAACGCATGACCATTCGATTATCTCCGAGGTTCATTTCGTGGAATGCGCCGCCATCTTTGAGATCGGCCGGATCATGGCAGCGCAGAAGATTATTTTCTGAAGGACGACATCCGTTTCAGCAAGTGCAGCTCAAACAAATCACCCTGACGGGTGAACGATGTTAAATGCCTTATGCCGCTCTTAAGAGGCTCTTCACTATTCTCCCTCCGGCCGCTTTTAAGGAGCAGTAATGTTGCTCTTTTTGTAAGCGTGTTGATTTCCCAAAAAAAGGGACAAAAAAGGCCGCCATTTCGGGTAATGGTAAGTACGACCAAACCAAACCGAAATGAGGCGACCTCATGAATAATAATACCCCATTCTTAGCCGTATTCAAACAAGTATTAACTCCAGAAGAAGTTGAAATGGTGACCGGGCAAACCGAGGACTACGAGGATACCGGAACCAAAATGACCGTTGGTGTGTTGTTCGATTACTTTATCCAAGCCTGCTACCACCAATGGGATGGCTTTCGTCAAAGTGCCCGCGTGGGCTCGAACTTCGATTTGCCTAAGGTTCATTACTCCACTCTTTCGGGCAAAGCCGGTGAAGTTCCTTACGATATCTTCAAACGTTTGTTTCAACTGCTTGTCCAGAAATGTAACCGGCAAACCCGTCGGCACCTAAATCTGCCTAAAGATCTTCTACTGATTGACTCTACGACGGTTACGGCGGCAAACTCCCGCATGTCTTGGGCTCCGTATAAAAAATTCAGAGGAGGCATCAAGCTGCATGTCGCTCTTTCGCATGGACAGCATTCACCCATGAAGGTGGTCGAATCGATTGCCCGGCGCAATGACGCTCCATTTGGAGAAGTCTTGGCCCATAAGGACTACATTTTAGTTCAGGATCGGGCGTATGGAAAAATCGGTCGATTGGATCAATATGTGCAGCAAGGTCAGTCCTTTGTGGTTCGTCTGAAAGACAATCTCCATTTGGTGATGCCGCGAAAGCTTCAACGACCGGCGGAGGGAGACACCAAAATTGTACGCGATATCACCTGTTATATTGGTCAAGGCAAACACCAATCCGCCCACCGCCACCGCGTCGTTGAATTTGAAAATGACCGGGGTGAAGTGGTACGAATTGTGACCGATTTGAGAAAAGAGTCCGCTCATGTGATTGCTGAAATTTACAAAGCACGCTGGGAGATTGAAGTCTTTTTCCGCTGGGTGAAACAGCATCTGAATGTCCCTTGTCTATTTGGAACCACCGAAAATGCAGTATATAGCCAATTGTTTGTGGCCCTTACCGCGTATGTGCTTCTGAAATACATTTTTGATGAAATTCATCCGAAGGTACCGGTCTTCGCTGAGCTGACTCTTTGGGAATTTATGCAGCACTGGCGTATATTTAATCTTCCGCTGGAGTGGCAGGCTCAGTTTAATCTGCTCAGGCGTAAAGAACATTTAGGTGTTTTTGTCATCCCATAATATGGGTAATCAACACGCCTGCTCTTTTTGCAGGATTCCTCTATACCTTTTACGGGTTGAAGTACATTGTTGCATGATTTGCACAAATTTCGGTGTTTAGAGCAAGTTAGCGCTGAATTTGTTGCATTTCGTGCAGGATTTCAGCATTGACCGCTTCTTTGGGGCAGTATTGTTGCATTTTTGGCAGGATTCCTCTTAAAATGTTACTGCCTATGATGCATGGGGCCCTTCCCTCCGCGCAGCGGCACCCATTGTATTCAGTTTTTCTGTGAAAATACGTCTCTTGCGATAAACGCACGGCCTACGTGGCGCTCCCGGTCCCATTGTGTTCGGTTTTAAGCATACCCTCAGCCTTCAGTCACATTCAGCATCAAAGTCATTCTACGAATCATTCAAAGAACTCTTATCCACAAATTTACACACCCTTTTCCACAGCAGAAGGAAGCTATAGTTTCCTATACAAGCACAAAAGCCGCGAACCCGCCCAAATCGGACGGTTCACGGCTTATTCAAGTAGTAGCTCTCTGTACGAGCTGGAATTCAAGCTGCTGCTGCCTGGCTTCTGTTCCCCCCAGCTTGCCGAGAATCAGATAGAGCGCATTCTGGGCCTGTGCGGCAATCGGATTATCAATCGAGGTGATTCCCAGCGTATGGGCCAGCTCCGTATTGTCGAATCCAACAATCGCCAGCTCCTCCGGCACCTTCACCTTAAGCCTGCGGGCCTCGCTCAGTATCCCTGCCGCTACCATATCATTGGCGCAGAGGATGGCATTCGGAGGCCCGCCAGGAATCAGCAGCAGCCTGCGGATCAGCTCCTCACCCTGCCGGATGGAGTGGATGCCCGTCTGTGACCAGTCCGGGTTAACCGTCAGAGCGTGTGTGCGGGCTGCATCCTGATACGCCTGTATCCGCCCGGAGGTATTCATACTGGTCGGCCTGCCCCAGGCATTGGCAATCCGCGTATACCCCCGTCCGATCACATGCTCAAGCCCCAGCATGTACCCGTCATATTGATTCATGGCGACACTCTGAATCTCCGGAAGCTCCATCCGCTGCCAGGACACAATTGGCCCGTATTTGCAATAGGAGCCAAGGAGCGCCTGATCGTTGACGCAGGTGCTGATCACCAGCGCATCGACTCTTTTGCGCCGCATATCCTCGAAGGCTTGCAGCTCTTTGGCCGGATCGCCCCCTGAGGTATAGATGATCGTCTGATATCCGTGCCGGCTCGCAGTCTCCACGAAGCTGTTCAGAAAAGGCAGCATCACCTCGTTGATCCCCTCCGTCACCATCCCGATCTGCATCGTCTGTCCTCTGGACAAGGAAATGGCATTGCCGTTCGGCACATAGTCCAGCTCTTCCATAATCTTCAGGATGCTCTCCCGCGTCGCTTGACTTACATGGGGAGAACGATTCAGTACTCTTGATACCGTAGCCTTGGAGAATCCCGACAATTTGGCGATTTGATCCAGATTCGACATGATGGCACTCCTTACATAAATTCTGATCTTTTAAATAATACTTGACATGTAACGCGTTACAACATTTAGCATGGAATTATGGGACATATTAATAGCTTACCATATCTGACCATAACTATAAAAAGGCGGGATTATCCATGAGTACTCCATTTCCTGAAGGCTTCCTGTGGGGCGGCGCAGTAGCTGCCAATCAGTTGGAAGGCGCATATAACGAGGACGGCAAAGGCCTGTCCACTCAAGACGTAGCTCCGCAAGGAATCAAGGGCCCCATCACTGAGGTGCCTACCGAGGATAATATGAAGCTGGTCGGGATCGACTTTTACCACCGGTACAAAGAAGATGTTAAGCTTTTTGCTGAAATGGGCTTCAAGGTCTTCCGCACCTCGATTGCCTGGTCCCGGATCTTCCCGAACGGTGATGAGCTGGAGCCGAATGAGCAAGGCCTGCAATTCTATGATGACCTGTTCGATGAATGTCACAAATACGGCATTGAGCCGCTGGTGACCCTCTCCCACTACGAAACGCCGCTGCACTTGTCGAAGCAGTATGACGGCTGGGTCAACCGGCAATTAGTCGGCTTCTACGAACGGTATGCCAGAACGGTATTCACCCGCTACAAGGATAAAGTGAAGTACTGGCTGACCTTCAACGAGATTAACTCCATCCTGCACGAACCGTTTATGAGCGGCGGGATCTATACACCGAAGGACAAGCTGAGCAAACAGGATCTGTATCAGGCGATTCATCATGAGCTGGTAGCCAGTGCTACTGCGGTCAAGATTGGACATGAGATCAACCCCCAGGCCCAGATCGGCTGTATGATCCTCAGCATGCCAACCTACCCGCTGACACCTAACCCGGACGATGTGATTGCAGCGATGAAGTCGGAGCATATGAACTACTTCTTCGGGGATGTTCATGCCAGAGGCGTATATCCCGGCTACATGAAACGTTATTTCAGAGAGCACGGCATTGAGATTCACATGGAGCCCGGAGATGCAGAAATCCTCAAGCACACCGTAGATTTCATTTCTTTCAGCTACTATGTGAGCATCTGTGAGACGGGAGACCGCAGCAAACGCACCCAGGAAGGCAACCTGATCGGCGGCGCGCCTAACCCATACCTGAAGGCTTCCGAATGGGGCTGGCAGATTGACCCGCAGGGCCTGCGCTATGTGCTGAATATGTTCTATGACCGTTACCAGAAGCCGTTGTTCATTGTAGAGAACGGACTCGGGGCCAAGGATGAGCTGATCACCGGTGAAGACGGCGTGCCGACCGTTAATGACGACTACCGGATTGAGTACCTGAACGACCATCTGGTGCAGGTGGGCGAAGCCATCGAGGACGGCGTTGAAGTCATGGGCTACACCTCTTGGGGCTGTATTGACCTGGTCAGTGCGTCAACCGCTGAACTAAGTAAACGCTACGGCTTCATCTACGTAGACCGCCACGACGACAATACAGGAACACTGGAGCGCTACCGCAAGAAATCCTTCCACTGGTATAAGGATGTTATTGCTACCAATGGACAGAGCCTGCGTCGCTCAGGCGAATAGAATAGCCAGACAATACAGGTTGTCCCGAAAAGCCATAAAAAGCTGATTGGGACAGCCTTTTTTTTAAAATTGTAGGAATGGTAGCGACAGCGCCCCATTCCGCCGTTCTTTGCCTGCCCCCTCCCCCCAATAACTGAAGATATCAATTTCAGTTGAATAAGCCATTAACAAAAAGCTGGGAAGGAGCGGAGGGGAAATTTGGAACTGTAGGAGCGATAGCGACCGCCTTTATGTTTGGATTTCTACCGCGCCCAGCGGGTTCAATCAGGAAATCCAAACATAACAGCGGCCGAAAGTCCAAATGTTCACCGCAGTCGACGAGTTTAAGCTTTGTGTTACTACCCTTCCATCTCAGATTTATATCTTCAGTCAGCTCCTTTACCATTTTGAAACTAATTGCCCGAAAGGTTAGGATATACTAGCCACAGATGAATCCTAAGGAGCGTAACTGCAATGAACAAATATACCTTCGGCCTCAGCAGCCTCTTATTCTTAAGCCTGATCGCCTCCGGCTGTGGTACCATGAAGACGCCAAGCGATCTGCTTCAAGCCCCGGCACAGGGGAATAGCGACGGCAATCTTACCGGAATCGTCAAATCCTTTCTACCGGCCAACGCGCATTTAACGGTTCCCATCCACTCGGAATCCGGCAGTGCGATTCAATTACAGGATCTGGACAAGGACCGGCAGGAGGAGCTTCTGGCCTTCTACAAGACAGAGAAAACCGATTACGAGATCAATACCCTCCTCCTCTCACAGCAGAACGGCAAGTGGACCAAGCTGGCTAACCTTACCGGGGTAGGCAGCGAATTGAATGAAGTGTCCTTCACAGATGTTACCGGTGACGGAGCGGAGGAGCTGCTGCTCGGATACGGCGGCGGGGAGGGCTTAAACAAAGAGCTGGCGGTCTACAGCCTAAGCGGCGGCAAGCTGACCGAGCTGCTTAAGCAGCCTTACGACCAGCTGGTCCTTGGCGATCTGACCGGAAGCGGGCATACCGACATTGCCTTGCTTCAGAGTACCTACACAACAGATAACATCCGTGAGACCCATCTCCTGTTGCTCCGGCTCAAGGACGGTACGCTGCAAACCTTATCTGACCAGAAGCTCGATGGTAATGTCATCGAAGCCCAGTTCGGCAAGGCGTCCCCTACCCGGGACGCAATCGTCATCGATGCCGCCATTGGCGCACATGCTTCCTATACTTCACTGCTAACTTGGGAAAAAGACAGGTTTACTGATATACTGGCAACAGATGATTATCAGCGTACCGCGCTCGCTGCAAGCAAGGATCTGGTGCTATCTCCGCCAGCCGTCTCTCCTGACCTGCTTGGCAGCAGCAGTATTGCAATTAAGGACTACCCGCAGTCCAGCCTGGATGTGAATAATGACGGGATCTTGGAATTCGGCTTCCTGGTGCCGCCAGCCGGTACGGAGAGCATGGCTCCCTTGGCGACCCCATTCATCACCAAATATTATCAGTGGAACGGACAGACCGGCCTGACCTTCGTGCAGGAGCAGTTCGACCGCTGGGGCTTCAACTTCCGTATTCCCAAGTCCTGGGCGGGCCAGATCCTGCTGGAGGTTCCGGGAGAATCACCCCAGCCCTGGGAGAAGCTCCAGTTCAGCTACAAGAATGCCGGGTCTGCTGTGAAGGCTCCGCTGCTGGAGCTTCGCCTGCTGACAAAGAAAGCCTGGGCTGCCGCAGAAGTCCAGCTGAAGGCTGAGAATAGAGAGTATAAGCTGCTGTATGAGCAGGGGAACTCTAACAATGACACGGAGCCTACCCTATTCGTTGCCGTAATGCCCGCAGCGGATGCCGCCGGCAAGCTGCAGGGGGCCGATCTGCAGAATTATAATCAGCTGAAGCTGACACTGGATGAAGTCGTTCAGCTGGCCGGCATACCCCAGAAGCCGCGGCAATAAGAAGGAGAGCTGTTCATGAAAGTGCTGATACTGGAAGATGAGAAGCCTATCCGTGATCTGCTGTGCATCAACCTTAAGCGGGCAGGCTTCGAGATCGCGGAGGCTTCTACCGGTGAAGAGGCGCTGCGCATTGCAAGAGAGCAGAGGGATTTTGACATCGCGATTCTCGACCTGATGCTGCCCGGACTTAGCGGGTTCGAAGTGTGCACCCTTCTGCGGACACACTTCCCCCGGCTGGGAATCATTATGCTCACCGCCAAAAGCCAGGAAATCGACAAGGTCATGGGCCTGGAATCCGGCGCAGATGACTATGTGGTCAAGCCCTTCAGTCCGGTGGAGCTGGTCGCCCGGGTGCGCTCTCTCTACCGCAGGATGTATCCGGGAGAAGCGCTGCCGCAGGAGAATCTCATCGAGCTTCCGCCTTTTACCCTAATGCTGGATGAACGGAAATTATTGAAGGACGGGCAGGATATCCCGCTGACCCCGACCGAGTTCATGATCGTTAAGCTGCTGATGGAACAGCCGAACAAGGCCATGAACCGGGATGATATTCTGACAGCCGTATGGGGGCAGTACTTCATGGGAGATCTTAAAATAGTAGATGTGAATATCAGCCGAATCCGCCAGAAGATCGGACAGGAGTCCTCCGGGCCGCAGTTCCTCGAGACCGTGTGGGGATTCGGATATATTTGGAGGGGCTAATTGTGCTGAAGGGAATCAGGTCCAGACTTATCGTCTATATTACCCTTATGCTGCTCCTGATCGTGCTGCTGCTGGAGGGAGTGTTCATCGCTGCTGTCCACTATTATTATCTGGGCAGTGCGATGGAGACATTGAATACAAGGGCCACGACTTCAGCGACCTTTTTCAATAAGTATCTGGAGAGTTATAGCTTGAATGAACGGGCGCGTTATATTCTGGAGAATCTCTCCCCTGAGGAGAGCAGTAAGGTGGAGGTGCTGAGTCCAGCCGGGCATGTGGTCATTAATTCCTTCGGCTTCTCCAGTAGAGAGCAGGTGAGTACCCCTGATGTGAGAGCAGCCCTGGCCAACGGCAAAGGAAGCTTTCAGAGCATCAAGCCAGTGAACGGGGAACGAATTATGGCAGTCTCTATCGCGCTGAAGGAGTCGGGGAGCACGATGGGCTTGCTGCGCTACTCGGTTTCAGCAGAGCCTCTATATAACGTTATTCTCAAAATTGCGCTGAATGCAGCCATCGTCGGGCTGCTCGTCATTGGATTCGGCTTCATGCTCAGCCTGATTATCGCCAAACGGATCGTAGGGCCGATCCAGCAGCTGACCGGGGTCGCCAAGGAAATGGCCACCGGTAATTTTGCCGTCCGGGCAAAGAGACGGTATGACGATGAAGTCGGCACCCTTGCGGTAACGCTGAATTATATGTCGGAGGAGATCCTCAAGAGCGAGAAGCTCAAATATGATTTCATCTCCTCCGTCACTCATGAGCTGCGGACCCCGCTTACCTCCATCAAAGGCTGGGGGGAGACCCTGCTGGTTGGTGATCTATCGGATAAACAGGAGACCCTGCAGGGTCTTGAGGTTATGACCGGGGAGACAGACCGGCTGATCGGCCTGGTGGAGGATCTGCTGGACTTCTCCAAATTCCAGGCCGGAGAGATCCGCATTGTGCGCCAGCCGTATGATCTTAGAGGCCTGCTGGAGGATCTGCTGCTGCAGTTCAGATACCGGGGGCAGACGAAGCAGATCCGCCTCTACGCCGATCTTCCCGATCAGCCGCTGCCGGTGGACGGTGATTTTAACCGGTTGAAGCAGGTGTTTGTCAATTTGCTGGATAATGCCTTCAAGTTCACCCCTGCGGAGGGCGAGGTCCGCCTTACAGCCGTACTCGAAGGCGAGCGGATACTCGTCACAGTCGCCGACAACGGCGAAGGTATCGAGACTGAGGATCTGGCACAGCTTGGCACCAAATTCTTCAAAGGCCGCTCCCGCCAGTCCGGAAGCGGCCTGGGCCTCGCCATCTGCAAAGAAATTATCGAGCTGCATGACGGGCAGCTGCGAATCGAGAGCGAATTCACCAAGGGAACCACAGTAATTGTAGAGCTGCCGCGTTACGAGGTGGAGCAGCATTTTGCCTCACCAGTGTAGCTCTAGCTCTGTATCCCGCTGTGCTTCTATTACTCTACCCGGGCTTGTCCGCTCCCTCGCGCGATTTCCACAACTGGCTTAGTCTCTATAGAGACGTTACCGGCCACGGCTCTGGAGATCATACAGGATTCTTCAGCCTTATGTGCCAGCCGCTCTGCCATCTTCAGCTGCGCCGGTGCCGCACCAGCCTGGAGCACAATGCTAGGCTTGTGAACAATCTTTTCGTACGTGAACACATTATTCGTGACATCTACTGTCGCTTCAGACGCCAGGGTCAGCTCCTCTGGAACAATCTCCGAACGCTCCAGCATTGCGGCCAGGGTAATCAGGTAACAGGTCGCTGCTGCACCCAGCAGCATCTCATCCGGGTTCGTGCCGGTTCCCGGTCCGCCCATCTCCTGCGGAATCGATATAACCGTCCGCAGTCCGCCCGCATCAATATGCCCTTCGCTGTTCCGTCCTCCATTCCATACCGCCTTCAGGTGAAAAGGATGCTTCATCTCACTCCGTCCTTTCTTTTCTTCATATCAAATAAGTACTATTATCTTGTGTCACTCCTGGGGCTAGATACGCCCGATCCGTCTGGTCTCCAGCCGCTGGTCTGCCTGCCTATACACATGGCAAGTCATCTCCGTCAGATTCACCAGCCCAAGCGACCTTTCTTCAAGTATCGGGTAGGTATTAGACCCCAGATCGCAGTTCATCCTGACGCCGTCACCATAGATCCGTTCAACCGGCGTATGCCCGTGAATCACCGGCCTGCCATTCGTTAAGGCCAGGAGCGCTTCACGCGGCTGGCGGTAGAATTCATATTCTGTCATCCATAGAATCTCCCGGCTCTGCTCCTCCAGAGTCTGCTCTGTATACAGTCCGGCATGTGTATATACATATTCATCATCCTCAAAATACAGCGGCAAAGAATAGGCCCATTCCATCAGCTCCTGCCGTTGTTCCGGGTCGGGATAAGCCTGCTTCAGGCTCGCCAGCGTCTCGCGCCCGCCATGGCTCAGCCAAAGCTTGTCTCCGCTTTTTATATAATCCCCCATCATTTCTTCATGATTGCCAATCAGCGCATGGACCTGGCCCGGATGCCGCTCTGTAAGCTGCTTAAGGTAAACAAGCACTCCGGCCGAGTCCTTGCCCCGGTTGATCATATCTCCGCCGATGACCAGCTGGTCCTGCGCCCAGTTCATTCCAGAGTGCCGGAGCAGAAGCTCCAGACCCGTCTTATCGCCATGGATATCCGTTATGAAGAATTTGCGCATGAACTCCCTCCTTCTACAGCATCCAGTCTATCTTTATTGCAGTTTAATCTCGTCAAAAAGCCCAGTCTGCGGATCAGGCTGATCCAGGTGTCCAGCCTCGTTCGCTGGACCGCTTCCGCCCAGATATTTAGCAAAGAGCACCTCGATCTGGGCCATAGTGGCCGGCTTTGCGGAATCCTGCAGTTCATATCCGAGCTGGCCGTTGGGCTCAATCGTCGCTGTTTTGACATCGCTGAGCCTGGAGATGCCCTGTCCCCGCAGGCTCATCTCCAGCTCATCGACGGTTAATCTCAGCTTCCGCAGATTCTTAGGCTGAAGCTGTCCCTCCGCAATAACAATAACCGCAGGCCCCTTGATCAGCCGCTCCAGAGCACCCCAGCGGACCTGCAGCCATTCCACTACAATTAACACTATGATGAATACGGCTGCTGCAACTATGGTAATCAGAATACTATGATCGGCGATCGGCTGCACAATAATCGTCCCAATTGAGATCATGGCGATCGTCGTAGGAATCGTCATCTGCGAGATCGATTTGCGGCCGGCCAGCCGCAGCACCAGCATCCCGACAATGATCAGCACCAGCGCCTTCCAGATTTCGCTCCAGATTTCATGCATCGCTCCGTCTCCTTTTGATAGTAGATAGGCTAGCTTTTGTCTTACAGGAGGCGAATATGCATCTCTAGAGAATCGGAGCCCGGCACACGCCCGCCGGAATCCCCAACCGGTTGTAATGCTGTTTGATGTTGACAAGCGCATGGCCGCTGAACACCTGCGCCACTATGTCCTCCAAAGGTCCAGCCTCCACCTGCTCCTTCCGCAGCAGACGCTCCACCGCGCTCTTGATCTCCAAGGGGTACAGATTTCCGGCCACACTGGAGAGACCATTGCAAGGGCCTGCGGCGAAATTCTCCACAAGCCTCATATCCCCTGCTGCAAAAAGAATGAACCCCTCCGGATACTCTACTCCCACATGCCGCTGCAAATCGCCTGTTTCTTTGTAGCCTACAATATTCGGGTGGCGGCGGATTAACGTGTACAGCGACTCCGGCGCCAGATCGAATCCGGTCCGGCCGGGATTATTATACAGCGCTACCGGCTTGCTCGTATGGCTAAGCAACTCCTCCACATAAGCAACCGCCTGTTGCTGCGTAGGCCGGATGTATGGCGGGAAGCCAATCATAATGGCATCGATTACCGATGTCTCCAGCGCCTGAACCAGCGTTACCGCGTCCCGGGTTCTGATGGCAGAAGCCCCGAACACCAGCTCTATCCCCTGGAAGCGCTGCTGATTGAAGTACTCAATGATCTCCAATTCTCTCTCCGATACTCAGCGAATGCTGCTCGCCAGTGCTTCCCGAGATCAGCAGCGATTCGATACCGTTCTGCTTCTGGTAGGCGACAATGGCTTCGAATCCTTCTACATTCAGACCCTCATCACTGTGAAAAGGTGTAGGGATCGCTACATTTAATCTTTTCATATTACACTCCTTTTGGAATAGACCTCGCATCTTCTAACTCCAATGTAACAAAAAATCCTGATGAATCAAGAAATACTTGATCATCAGGATAAATTCAGTTCTATAGCAACACGGCTTCCCGCTTACTTAGCCTTACCGGCAGGCTCATAGATCAGACAACGCAGCTGTTTACCCGGATAGCGTAATTCCGCATTATATTTGCTGCCGTCTTCCAGCAACACATCCACGGCCACCATCCCGCGTTTATTGTTTACCTTGGTGTTCGTCAGATACGCCTTCACTATCTTTCTTTTCTCTCCCTGCTTGTCCTTAACAATCCGGGTAGCTTCCTTTATCCAGCTGTCATCCTTCTTCATGGCAGCCGCTGCTGCCGCGTCGATCGGGGTTCTTTTTATAATAGAGTTAAAAGCTGTTGTATCTACCACCACCCCGGTGTCAGGATCGATCTGTACACTATATTGCCAGTATTCCTGACCTTGTCCAAGCAGAGTAAGCGACTTATATGGTGCAGAATGAACCGACCAAAATGAGGGGATGCCATAACCCGGTTCATGCAGCATAACATTTGTTTGCAGCTTGGAGATATCGGCATCGAACAGCTTGCGCACACTTTCAGCCGCCCGTGCCTGTACTTCAGTCTTGCTGAATTTCTCCGGTACGGCCACGGCAGGAGCAGTTATATTACGTTTGGATGACAGAAGATTAAGCCGGTAGTACCAGTCAATCATTTGCAGCAGCTCTTCATCCGTCCAGGTGCGCTCCGGTTGATGATACGTATTGGTCTTTATATCGAGATACAATTCTCCTTGACCCGCCTCTAGCGGCAAAGGCTTCTGCGGCCGCACACCATCATATACATACTTATCCTCCAGCACCCGCCTGCGGTTAATCTCCGCATCGCTCATCGCCCGGCCTGAAATATGGGGATCGCCTGGGAGCTCTAGATAGTCGTAGATTTGCTGGATTTGTTCCTCTGTCATCTGCTTCAGCAGCAGATCATCATTCACGGTAGATACCGGCACGGGTGCCTCCACCTTCAGTACAGGAACATCGCTTCCTGCCGGACTTGCCTTAGCACTGACCTGAGCTGCCGTACTGTACTTCGCGACGACTGCTGAGTTCGCCAGACTGGGGACAAGGAGTCCGCTGAATGCGAACATACCGCCTGAGCATAGGACAACTGCCATAGTAACAGACCACTTTTTCTTGTTCAATTGTATTACCTCCATCAGGATTCAGGATATTAACTCTATCCATAGCTTAATCCCGGGATATTATAGAGTAGAGGAGCAGTTGTTATGGAGTTGTAAAATAGCTTCACACAGTAGAGCTTAAAAAAAGCCGGATGCTCGTCCCCTCACCCGGAGCAGATAGCAGCTCAATTCTGGCATGATGCGCTTCAGCAATCTGGCGGCATAGAGAGAGACCCAGACCTGCATGGCCATAGGACCGCGAACGTGAAGGATCTGCACGGTAGAACGGCTCAAATGCCCGCCTGCTCTGCTCTTCTGTCAATCCACTCCCGCTGTCCTGTACTTCAAGCACCCCTGCTCCGTCCTGCTGATAGGCCAGCACACGGATCGTATGCCCTGGCCGGGACACCGGAATCGCATTCTCGATCAGATTCACCAGCAAAGCTGCCAGAAGATCAGCATCTCCCCATACGGCAGGAATGGAGCTATTCAGCTCCAGCAGTAATCCGTTATCTGTTACCCTCTGCTGTTCGGTCTGGGCCACTGTGTCGAATAGCGAAGCCACGTCTACCTCTGCCAGCATCAGCGGCTGATGCCGCAGAACGGACAGATCCAGCAGTTTGAAGGCCAGATTCTTCAGCCTCACGGTCTCACTAAGAATATAATGGCCCGCCTTGACCTGATCCTCCTGATCTATGTTAGCTGTGGTCAGCAGCTCCGCGAATCCCTGTATACTGGTCAGCGGTGTCCGCAGCTCATGAGCCAGATTATCGACCATCCGCTGCTTATCCTCAGCCATGCCTGCGAGATCGCTCATCCGCTGCTCGATCACTGAAGCCATTCGGTTGAAGTTTACGGCCAGCTCCCCGAATTCATCCCTGCTGTTCAGCTCCACACGGTTGGAATAATCGCCTTCGGCTATCGTCTTCGTTGTCTCCGACAACAGCTTGAGCGGCTTGGTCAGATGCCGGATCAGAAGATAGAGCAACCCCACGAGGAGCGGACCGACAATCCAGTTAATCATCACAAAAAAACGGTTAAGCTCCTCCTGCTGAGCGTACAGCCCGCTGATATCGCGCTTGTATACCAGCTCCAAATGTTGATAGGGAGCAGGGAGCGGCATCGCTAACGTCATGATATGTTCTTCCTGTGCTGCACGCTGTTCTTTCTCACCAGGATAGAGCAGCAGTCCATCATCCCGCAGCTCCAGCTCTATCCCCTGCTTACGGTAGTGTTCTCCATAGGACTTAGCCACACTGACCAGCAGTGCCGGGGTAAGAGAGACGCCTCTTGCCCGAATGGAATCCAGATTCTCATAGATATTATTCGTAATTAGCAGCTGTTCGCTGGCCGCACGTTTGCTCTCACTGGCCATGTTCAGCTGCCAGCTTTTTTTCATTACCATCACGACACTTACATCAAGTGCCGCTATAAACAGCACCAGGACAGCAAGGAGAATCTTATGCCAGAACCGCATGGCTAGACCTGAACTTCCAGCCGGTAGCCCAGCTTGAACACGGTTTTGATCTGTTCTTCCCAGCCCAGCTTTTTGCGCAGCTGCCGGATATGTACATCCACGGTACGGGTATCACCGGCATAATCATAGCCCCAAGCCAGCTCCAGCAGCTTCTCTCTGGAAAGAGCAATATTCCGGTTGCGAATCAACACTTCAAGCAGCTCGAATTCTCTGGCCGTCAGATCCACCAGCAGCTGTTCCACCCACACCTGACGCTCCTTGAACCGGACTTCAACCTCATCGCATACAAAAGCAGAGGCAGCCTGCTCATTCCTCCGCAGCACAACATTAATCCGGGCCAGCAGCTCCAGAATCTCAAAGGGCTTGATAATATAATCATCCGCACCCAGCTCGAAGCCCCTGATCCGGTCTGAGAGTGCATTCCGGGCCGTAATCAGAATGACCGGAATTTTAAGCGGAGCAATCTGCTGCATCACCCCGAACCCGTCCAGACCGGGAAGCATGACATCCAGCAGGACGAGATCCGCCCGTTCCTTCTCCAGCAATTCCGCAACCTCTGAGCCGGTATAGGCTTTGGAATACGTATGTCCCACCAGCTTAAGGTTCATAGTTATTAAATCATTAATCGCCTGTTCATCCTCAACAACAAGTATATGAGCCATCTATCGAATATCCTCCTAACTCTGTAGCCACAGGGTACCCGTACACAGGTAACCTAATCTTAATCATACCAGATTCCAGAGCATCCATAACCTATAAGCCGAACCTGACCTTACACACCCGCCTGCTAAAAAATCCCGACGAATCAAGAACTGCTTGATCGTCAGGACTAGTTAGTTCATTGAATATAAGCTTCCCGCTTATTTTCCCTTATCGGCAGGCTCATCAATAGGCGTTCTTATCGCTGCCAAATTAACTGCTCTCGTATCCACAACCACTGTGGGCTCCGGTGCTTTCGGGACGACAACAGTCTCTACCACTACACTACTCTCTACATGTTATAGAGTAGAGTGACAGTTGTTATGGAATTGTAAAAAGAAACGGGGCCTCTCTGCTTCCCTTAACGTTATATCGCGGCTACCCAGGCAGTGTCCAAGCTTTCCCGAAAACACAAAAAAACCACTGTCTGAGAATCAACAGTGGTCTTGTGTGCTTGGCAACGTCCTACTCTCCCAGGACCCTTCGGTCCAAGTACCATCGGCGCTGGAGGGCTTAACGGTCGTGTTCGGGATGGGTACGTGTGGAACCCCTCCGCTATCGCCACCAAACATGATTTTTGCGCTGCGTGGACATCTGTGAGATCACTCCCGCAAAATATCAATCCTTTAAAAGGACCTGCAGCTTAAAATCTTTCAGGAATTGATTCCTGAAAACTGAATCCGAAACGAATCTGCGTGTTAGAAATTTGGATAAGCCCTCGACCGATTAGTATTGGTCAGCTCCATGCATTGCTGCACTTCCACCTCCAACCTATCTACCTCGTCGTCTTCAAGGGGTCTTACTAATTGGGAAATCTCATCTTGAGGGGGGCTTCACGCTTAGATGCTTTCAGCGCTTATCCCGTCCGTACGTAGCTACTCAGCCATGCTCCTGGCGGAACAACTGATGCACCAGCGGTACGTCCATCCCGGTCCTCTCGTACTAAGGACAGCTCCTCTCAAATTTCCTGCGCCCACGACAGATAGGGACCGAACTGTCTCACGACGTTCTGAACCCAGCTCGCGTACCGCTTTAATGGGCGAACAGCCCAACCCTTGGGACCTACTTCAGCCCCAGGATGCGATGAGCCGACATCGAGGTGCCAAACCTCCCCGTCGATGTGGACTCTTGGGGGAGATAAGCCTGTTATCCCCAGGGTAGCTTTTATCCGTTGAGCGATGGCCCTTCCATGCGGTACCACCGGATCACTAAGTCCGACTTTCGTCCCTGCTCGACTTGTAGGTCTCGCAGTCAAGCTCCCTTATGCCTTTGCACTCTGCGAATGATTTCCAACCATTCTGAGGGAACCTTTGAACGCCTCCGTTACTCTTTAGGAGGCGACCGCCCCAGTCAAACTGCCCGCCTGACACGGTCCCCGTACCCGATGAGGGTACCAGGTTAGAACCTAGATACGATCAGGGTGGTATCCCAACGGCGCCTCCGCAGAAGCTTGCGCTCCTGCCTCCACGGCTCCCACCTATCCTGTACAGATCGTACCCAAATTCAATATCAAGCTGCAGTAAAGCTCCATGGGGTCTTTCCGTCTTGTCGCGGGTAACCTGCATCTTCACAGGTATTAAAATTTCACCGGATCTCTCGTTGAGACAGCGCCCAAGTCGTTACGCCATTCGTGCGGGTCAGAATTTACCTGACAAGGAATTTCGCTACCTTAGGACCGTTATAGTTACGGCCGCCGTTTACTGGGGCTTCGGTTCACAGCTTCGGATTGCTCCTAACCGCTCCCCTTAACCTTCCAGCACCGGGCAGGCGTCAGCCCGTATACTTCGCCTTACGGCTTCGCACAGACCTGTGTTTTTGCTAAACAGTCGCTTGGGCCTTTTCACTGCGGCCCCCTCGGGCTATTCACCCTACCGAGGCACCCCTTCTCCCGAAGTTACGGGGTCATTTTGCCGAGTTCCTTAACGAGAGTTCTTCCGCGCGCCTTAGAATTCTCTTCTCGCCTACCTGTGTCGGTTTGCGGTACGGGCACCTTCTCCTGACTAGAGGCTTTTCTTGGCAGTGTGAGATCATGACCTTCGCTACTGTAATTTTCGCTCCCCATCACAGCCCAGCCTTAATGATGTGCGGATTTGCCTGCACACCAGCCTCACTGCTTAGACGGACATCCATCAGTCCGCGTCACTACCCTCCTGCGTCACCCCATCGCTCATAGCGGATTACGGTGGTACAGTAATTTCAAACTGTTGTCCTTCGACTACGCCTGTCGGCCTCGCCTTAGGTCCCGACTTACCCTGAGCGGACGAGCCTTCCTCAGGAAACCTTGGGCTTTCGGCGGATCAGATTCTCACTGATCTTTTCGTTACTCATACCGGCATTCTCACTTGTATGCTGTCCAGCGCTCCTTACGGTACACCTTCAACCTACATACAACGCTCCCCTACCCCAGATACAAAGTATCTAGCCATAGCTTCGGTGGTGTGTTTAGCCCCGTTACATTTTCGGCGCAGAGTCACTCGACCAGTGAGCTATTACGCACTCTTTCAATGGTGGCTGCTTCTAAGCCAACATCCTGGTTGTCTGTGCAACTCCACATCCTTTCCCACTTAACACACACTTGGGGACCTTAGCTGATGGTCTGGGCTGTTTCCCTTTTGACAATGGATCTTAGCACTCACTGTCTGACTCCCGGCAAGAAGTAAATGGCATTCGGAGTTTGACTGAGCTTGGTAACCCTTGCGGGCCCCGCACCCAATCAGTGCTCTACCTCCACCACTCCATTCACCGAGGCTAGCCCTAAAGCTATTTCGGGGAGAACCAGCTATCTCCGAGTTCGATTGGAATTTCTCCGCTACCCCCACCTCATCCCCGCATTTTTCAACATGCGTGGGTTCGGGCCTCCAGTGCGTGTTACCGCACCTTCACCCTGGACAGGGGTAGATCACACGGTTTCGGGTCTACGTCCACATACTCAGTCGCCCTATTCAGACTCGCTTTCGCTGCGGCTCCGGCTTCTCACCTTAACCTTGCATGTTAAACGTAACTCGCCGGTTCATTCTACAAAAGGCACGCCATCACCCATAGAAAGGGCTCTGACTTTTTGTAAGCACACGGTTTCAGGTTCTATTTCACTCCCCTTCCGGGGTGCTTTTCACCTTTCCCTCACGGTACTGTTTCACTATCGGTCGCCAGGTAGTATTTAGCCTTAGCAGATGGTCCTGCTGGATTCATACGGGGTTTCACGTGCCCCGCACTACTCGGGATCCGTCTCGGAGAGAACACAGTTTGGGCTACAGGGCTTTTACCTCTATCGCGGGCCTTTCCAGACCTCTTCACCTACTCTATTCCTTTGTAACTCCATGTGAGACGTCCCACAACCCCAAGAGGCAAGCCCCTTGGTTTAGGCTGTTCCGCGTTCGCTCGCCGCTACTGACGGAATCACTATTGTTTTCTCTTCCTCAGGGTACTTAGATGTTTCAGTTCCCCTGGTCTGCCTCTGCGTATCCTATGTATTCAGATACGAGTAACTGCGAATTACCACAGCTGGGTTTCCCCATTCGGACACCCCCGGATCAAAGCTTGCTTACAGCTCCCCGAGGCAGTTTCGTTGTTCGCCACGTCCTTCGTCGGCTCCTGGCGCCTAGGCATCCTCCGTGTGCTCTTAGTAGCTTAACCAATGTGTTTTCCCTAAGGAAAATCACGGTAGCAACTAATAACTATTTCCACTTGCTTACACAAGTTTCAGCTAAAAGATGTTCTAAAACGCAAATTCGTTTCGGTATCCAGTTTTCAAGGATCAAGTTGCTGTAAGTTCGGGTCGAACACAACTGTGTCGATCGAAGTTACAGACGGTTGAGAGCTTAAACTCTCAAAACTGACCAACGAGTGAGTATTCGAACCCAAGGGTTCTTTGGTGGAAGCAAGCTTCCGATTTGAATGTTTCCGTTGCAGGAAACGATTCTCCATAGAAAGGAGGTGATCCAGCCGCACCTTCCGATACGGCTACCTTGTTACGACTTCACCCCAATCATCTACCCCACCTTCGGCGGCTGGCTCCCTTGCGGGTTACCCCACCGACTTCGGGTGTTGTAAACTCTCGTGGTGTGACGGGCGGTGTGTACAAGACCCGGGAACGTATTCACCGCGGCATGCTGATCCGCGATTACTAGCAATTCCGACTTCATGCAGGCGAGTTGCAGCCTGCAATCCGAACTGAGACCGGCTTTGCTGGGATTGGCTCCACCTCGCGGCTTCGCTTCCCGTTGTACCGGCCATTGTAGTACGTGTGTAGCCCAGGTCATAAGGGGCATGATGATTTGACGTCATCCCCACCTTCCTCCGGTTTGTCACCGGCAGTCACTCTAGAGTGCCCAGCTTCACCTGCTGGCAACTAAAGTCAAGGGTTGCGCTCGTTGCGGGACTTAACCCAACATCTCACGACACGAGCTGACGACAACCATGCACCACCTGTCTCAACTTTCCCCGAAGGGCACCTGATGCATCTCTGCTTCGTTAGTTGGATGTCAAGACCTGGTAAGGTTCTTCGCGTTGCTTCGAATTAAACCACATACTCCACTGCTTGTGCGGGTCCCCGTCAATTCCTTTGAGTTTCAGTCTTGCGACCGTACTCCCCAGGCGGAGTGCTTACTGTGTTAACTTCGGCACCAAGGGTATCGAAACCCCTAACACCTAGCACTCATCGTTTACGGCGTGGACTACCAGGGTATCTAATCCTGTTTGCTCCCCACGCTTTCGCGCCTCAGCGTCAGTTACAGCCCAGAAAGTCGCCTTCGCCACTGGTGTTCCTCCACATATCTACGCATTTCACCGCTACACGTGGAATTCCACTTTCCTCTTCTGTACTCAAGTCACCCAGTTTCCAGTGCGACCTCAGGTTGAGCCCAAGGTTTAAACACCAGACTTAAATAACCGCCTGCGCGCGCTTTACGCCCAATAATTCCGGACAACGCTTGCCCCCTACGTATTACCGCGGCTGCTGGCACGTAGTTAGCCGGGGCTTTCTTCTCAGGTACCGTCACTCCGGTAGCAGTTACTCTACCGGACGTTCTTCCCTGGCAACAGAGCTTTACGATCCGAAAACCTTCATCACTCACGCGGCGTTGCTCCGTCAGGCTTGCGCCCATTGCGGAAGATTCCCTACTGCTGCCTCCCGTAGGAGTCTGGGCCGTGTCTCAGTCCCAGTGTGGCCGTTCACCCTCTCAGGTCGGCTACGCATCGTCGCCTTGGTGGGCCGTTACCCCACCAACTAGCTAATGCGCCGCAGGCCCATCCCCAAGCAGCAGATTGCTCCGCCTTTCATTCTCTCCTCAGGAGAAGAAAGAAATTATCCGGTATTAGCTACCGTTTCCGGTAGTTATCCCAGGCTTGAGGGCAGGTTGCCTACGTGTTACTCACCCGTCCGCCGCTAAGTCTGAAAGGAAGCAAGCTTCCTTTCACACTCCGCTCGACTTGCATGTATTAGGCACGCCGCCAGCGTTCGTCCTGAGCCAGGATCAAACTCTCCAAATTGGTATTTAGAAAGAGCGATTGCTCATTTTGAAACATCTGACGAGAATTTACATTCTCTCATTTTGGATCTCACCGAAGTGATTTCCGATACTCACTCGTTGTTCAGTTTTCAAAGATCAAGCTCGTTGTTAGCGCCGCTCACCGCGTCACCAGCAACTTTTATAATATAACATGGATCAAACAACTATGCAACTATTATTTCAAAAGTTCTTGCTGAAGCAATACCATCAGCTCTTCCGCAGTATCCCAAACCAGCGGACGTATCTCCTGAAGATGGATCCTTAATGTATCTGCCTCGTCGCTTCTGACCGTCCAGATTACCGGAATGTTCAGCCCAAGCGCATAGCCCGCTGCCAGATACACCTCAGATGACTGGCCTGTGAGGTCCGCAATAACCAGCTTGCTGTCCGCCACAGGCACCAGCGAATTCGCGGCTTCATTCTTGCTGGCAAGCAAACGTGGGAAATAGCCAATCTGCTCGATTTTGGCCCACAGCTTGTCCTGCCATTCCGCCTGCAGCTTCTCATCATCCGGCAGAAGAACCAGACATTGTTGTAAAATCCGGCCGCCTGCGTTTGCAGAAGCTTCCTCCCACCCCATAGGGGTCAAAGAGAAGTTCATACCTTCCCGGACTAACAGATTCTCATTTTGCAGCCTGTCAATAATATAGACCAGCTCCTGCAGATTGGGAGAATACGTCAGATTGTAGCTGCGGGACAGGGGATGAATCACTACGGGCTCCCCGGGGCCACTAGAATGCCTATACAGATACTGCAACAGCCGGTCCCCTTTATCCTCAGCCGTTACCGGAATACCCGGGGCATTCACAATATCCTCCAGATCGCTGAACGCAAGGATCACCTTCTCGCCACAATCTGTCTTTTCACGGATATAACCTGAGATCAGATGCAGCATGTCCCGCTTCTGCTGGAACGAGAGCGCCAGAATTGATTCATAGCTATCTCTAAGCAGACCGTAGCTTCCGCCAGGAGAGCAGGAGCAGTCGATATACTGATCGTACTCACCGTCTGCTGTAATGCGGACAATCTGATCGCAGAATGCACAATGTTTCTTTTGCATAATCTTCACCTCTTCAGAATAGCAGTCCCCCTACCTTACCAAGAATGTATTGAAAAGTGGACCGGAAATTCCTTCCTCCCCGACAGCTTGACATGCCTGATTTCGGAAGTACACCAAGGAGATTGCCGAATCGGAGCGTTCAGAGTTCACCACATTTTAATTAAACTGCCAGCAGCTCAAGCTTAGATTACCATACTGATAACTCCGGTGAAGCAGCTGCGCATTACGCCCCGGGTCTCCCGCTCCCATAGCGATGAACAGCGGAATAAAGTGCTCACTCGTTGGGACCGCCATCTCCGCATAAGGAGCAAGCTCCTCGTATTGGAACAGCGCTTCTGTATCCCATGCTTCCACCTTCTCCTGAATCCAATGATCGAACTGCTCGGCCCACCCGTTGATCTCATCCGAATTCCAGTTCAACCTCCGCAGATTATGAACGGTTCCCCCGCTGGCGATGATAAGCACATCCTGTTCACGCAACGCCGCCAGCGCCTTGCCGATTTCATACTGCTGCGCATTAGGCAGATCACGATTCACAGACATCGCCACAACCGGAATATCCGCCTCCGGATAGAGCAGCTTCAGCACAGCCCATGCCCCGTGATCGAGTCCTCTTTGTTCATCCCTGACATTCTCCACACCGCCCGAAGTCAAAAGCTTCTGAATCTGCTCCACGAGAGCCGGATCGCCATGTGCCGGATACGTCATCTGGTACAGCTCGTCCTGGAACCCGCCAAAGTCATAAATGGTATCATACGTTGCCGCCGCGCCCACGGACTGCACGGATTCCTCCCAATGAGCCGAGAAGAGAACGATGGCTTTCGGTTTAGGCATGTGGTCCTTGAACTCTTTCAGCAGCTTGGTGTAGGCATTATCTTCAAGAACAATAGATGGAGCTCCGTGTGCAAAAAAATAGGAAGGCATCATCGATTATCACTCCTTATTAATGGTTAATCCGGCATCCTGCTTGAGCCATTGCAAGAAATCACACTGGTTCTCTTCAGATACGCCATGGTCGGACGGATAGAGTCTGAAGGTCAACCGTTCGGTTTGCCCCTCCAGATAGGCGGCAGTCTCATGTCCAATGCGCACCGGGAACACCGAATCGTATTCACCATGCGAAGCGAAGACAGACACGTTCTTAAGGCTACGGAGCTTATACTCCATTTTCACAAAATCAGGAATATATCCATTCAGTGCGACAATCCCCTTCAGCTGCTCCCCCATCGTAAGCGCAAGCGTCATGGACAGAATGGCCCCTTGGCTGAAGCCGAGCAAATAACATCTGTCCGGATCGACCGGATACTGCTGCGTTGCATAGTGAATGAAGGCCTCAAGATCGCTGACAGCTTGGTCAAACATCTCACGGATGGGGTTGCCCAGGCTTTTCAAATCATAATATTGATACCCCGTACCCAGCGGCAGATTCCCGCGAACCCCGATAATAATGAACTCCTTAGCCAGCGGGGCCACCAGACCGAACATATTGCGCTCATTAGAGCCCTTGCCGTGAAAAGTAAAGATCACCGGGTACTTCCTGCCTTGCTCAAGCCCATCCGGTAAATGAATATTATATGAATACTTAGGGTTCATCTTATCTTCCTCCATACTGAAGATCCTCGTTTAAATATTAGTTATAATAATATATTTTCTATATGAGTAATTTAACGCAACCCACATTGACTTGTCAATCATTAAATTGTTAATATGAAAATAAGTTTAGTATTACAAATATTACGAAGGTGTGATCCTATGGATATCGGTGCTACAATACGGGCAATCCGCAAGCGGAAAAATATCACCATCGCGCAAATATGCGACACTACCGGCCTCTCCCAAGGCTTCATGAGCCAGGTCGAAACCAATAAGACCTCACCTTCCATCGCTACACTGGAGAATATCGCCCAGGCTCTGAAGGTTCCGCTTGCTTATTTGCTGCTTAAAAAGGAAGAGCGCATGCAGATTGTCCGCAAGGATGAACGGAGAATCACCACCAGCGGCGCAGCTGAGCTAAAAGTCGAACACCTCAGCTCCACCCAAAATGTACGGATGTCGATCGTCGAGTTCCCTCCCGGTGCCATGATCGGCGATGCCCCCCATGCGCATGAAGGACAGGAGGTCCATGTCGTCATTAAAGGGACTATCTATGCGCAGCAAGGGGAAGACGGAGCCGAATTTACCGAAGGTGATTCCTTTAGCTGGAATGCCTGCACCCCCCATTCCGTCAAAAATACCGGAGAAGACACCGCGATTGTGCTGATCTCCATCTACACAGAAAGCGAAAACGGACAGGATGTCCTCTGAACATTCAAAAGCCCGTACTCTGACCGGATAGGCGGAGTGCGGGCTTCTTTTAATCACATATTCACTATCTCATTATATTCAGCATGCTTCTCAATCTCCGTCACGATCATCTGCTGATTGATCTTTTGTATCTTATAGGCCTTGGCCTGTTCTCTGGAAGAGATCACTTTATACCCATCATCTTTATAAATAATGGCGCAGTGATTCTCAATGGCTATGCCAGTTGTATCCATTCCCTTAACCATTTCCAAGAAATCTGCCTCGCGGTTGTCTTCATTATAATGAGGACAGTGAATCCCTGGTAAGATCCCCATCGCCTGCAATTTGATATAGATCCATTCTCCATTAGTATCGAACGCCTCTGTGTCACTATGACCGTATTCGTACCAGCAGATCGAACCCGCACTCATACCTGACAGCACAACCCCCGAGGCGTACGCCTGCTTCAGCAAAGTATCCACACCATGCTCCCGCCAGATGTCCAGCATCTTCCTCGTATTACCGCCACCCACATAGATTAAATCGGCGGATAAAATCATATTTTCTATTTCTTCTGATGCATATGTATTTTTCGTCAGCAGCAAATGCTGGACCTCACACCCTAACCGGTCACCATATACTAATTGAAAAGAGTCACAATACCCTTCCGCATCCATACTGGCTGTAGGGATGAACAATGCTTTGGGATTCCTTTTATTCGTTAAACCTACAATCGTTTGATCGATTGCCAAAGTCTCTAATTCGCTAATCTCTCCTCCGCCAATCGCCACAATAATCCCCATATTCATCACTCCTATTCATAGTATTGAAGCTGAAAAAGAATACAAAAAAGCCCCGGATGCATTACGTCTTATTCAGACACACCGGGACTGACTCTGTTGTGAAAGTTATATAGGTTGGTTAAGATAATTCCCCCGCTGCCGCATCCCCTCAAACAGCAGGATTGTTGCGGCCATTGCCGCATTCAGCGATTCGGCGCGGCCGGCCATCGGGATGAGGATGCTTTTATCGACCATTGCGGCCGTCTCCGGGGAGATCCCCTGTCCTTCGCTGCCGATCAGCAGCCACTGGCTGCCGTGAAAATCATGGGTGTAGCAGGAATCCTCGCCCGTCAGCGAAGTGCTGACCAGCAGCGTACCACGCTCCCGTGCCTGGGGCAGAATCGTGCCGAGCTCTCCCTCCACTACCGGGAGATGGAACATCGAGCCCATCGTGGACCGGATGGTCTTGGGATTGAAGAGGTCGGCGCAGCCCTGGCCGAGGATCACGCCGTCCGCGCCCGCCGCATCCGCGCTGCGGATGATGGTGCCTACATTGCCGGGGTCCTGGACCCCGTCCAGCACCACAACCAGGCTGTCCGGCTTCGCCAGAATGGCCTCTATCCCCTTCTGCTCCTTCCGCACAATGGCGAACACCGGCTGCGGTGTGCCTGTGCTGCTGCACTTGGCAACCACCGCCGCTGACACACCGATGACCTCCATACCCTGTACGGCCTGAAGCAGCGGCTTCAGCTCAGACGGCATCCCTTTATCGAGGTCGTACGCTAGGCATTCCACATCCGCTTCGGCTTGCAACGCCTCCTGCACTAGATGAATGCCTTCTACGATATATTTGCCGGACCGGTCACGGTGCTTCTTCTCCTGCAGTCCGGCCCATTCCTTCACCCGCGTGTTCTGCGGCGACATAATTTCCATAGGGTCCTACCTTTCTGTTGCTTACAGATTCCTATTGATAAGCCATTTCCAGCTTCGTCAGGTTATCCTTCCGTCCGACAATGACAAGGACATCACCCTCGGTCAGGCGATCCTCCGCTCTGGGAGAGATATTCATTTCCTCGCCCTTACGGATCGCCATAACATTGCACCCATATTTGGCGCGTATGTCAAGCTCCTGCAGGTTCTTGCCCAGCATCGGTCCTGAGACCTTCATGTCGAGAATGCTGTACTCCGGTGACAGCTCGATGTAATCGAGGATGTTCGGAGAAGCGAGATGATGCGCCACCCGCATCCCCATGTCCCGCTCCGGGTAGATCACCTTATCTGCTCCGATTTTACCCAGCACCTTGCCGTGCAGCTCGCTTTTGGCTTTGGCGATAATCGCAGGTACGCCCAGATCCTTCAAGATCAGCGTTGTCAGAATGCTGGCCTGAATATCCTCACCGATGGCAACTACCACCACATCGAAGTTACGGATGCCAAGCGCACGCAGCGCCTCTTCATCCGTGGAATCCGCAGATACGGCATGGGTCACAATATTGGAGATTTCCTGGGTGCGCTGTTCATCCGCATCAATGGCCAGCACCTCATAGCCCATCCCGCTGAGCGCCTTGGCCACACTTGAACCGAAGCGGCCCATGCCGATGATGGCATACTGTTTTTTTGCCATTAAGCCTTGTCCCTCCCGCACGTATAATACATCTCACACAGTATAGCATAAGCCGTTATAAACTTGAATGTTCAGCGCTCCCGCAGGGCACCTTATAAGAAGGCTGCTTACCTGACTAAGCCCTGCTTTCGAAGTCAGTTTTGCGATGCTATTTAGGAAGCAGATGCTCACAAAACTTTAAGGAGGCCGATTATGCCAGTCACCCTTGATTTGCGCCAGGCCATCATTCACAAGGTGCACGGCCAGTCCGAAGAAGGTCTGCGGGAGGTCATTGAGAATTCCGTAGACGGGCCGGAAGCCGCGCTTCCCGGACTGGGTGTCGTCTTTGAGATGATCTGGAAGGACCTCGACCCTGCGAAGCAGGACCGGGTTCTCTCTATGCTGCACAGACATCTGGACAAGCTTACCCCAGGGTCCATCACCTCCTAGAGGAGGCCCATCCCGTCAAAAACCTCCGCACCCCACCATGCTGCTGCACAGGTGGAGCCGGAGGTTTTTTATAGCCTAATCGTACATATGCTTAACTACTCATCCTGCTTCTATTACACCCTTCAAGGCGCAGTCTCCAGGAACTTCGCGGTCGGATTCTTCTCCATCGCGGTCCGCATGGCGTATTCGTTCTCGAACAGCACTACGTAATTACCCTTCTTGTCCGTAACCAGAGTGGAGTTGATCCGGAACTTACTGGCATCCGGCTTGTTCTCATCCACGATCCAGCGTGCGAACTGGTAGCTCATACGCTGCAGCTGCACATCCACGCCATACTCACCCTTCATACGGTATTCGAACACCTCGAACTGCAGTTGTCCGACTACACCCAGCAGAATGTCATCGAAGTTGACGGTACGGAACACCTGGATCATGCCCTCTTCAGTCAGCTGGTCAATCCCCTTCTGGAATTGCTTCGACTTCAGCGCATTCTTAATGGTGACTTTGGAGAAAATCTCCGGCGAGAAGGTCGGTAGCTCATCGAATTCAATATCTCCGGCCTGGCTGAGCGTGTCGCCAATCCGGAAGATGCCCGGGTCGAACAGACCGATAATATCCCCCGGATACGCCTCTTCCACAATGTCCCGGTCCTGGGCAAGGAACTGCTGCGGCTGGGAGAGCTTGATGTCCTTGCCGGCACGCACATGCTTCACACTCATTCCACGCTGGAACTTGCCGGACACGATACGCAGGAAGGCGATGCGGTCACGGTGTGCGGGATTCATGTTCGCCTGGATTTTGAATACATAGCCGGTGAATTTCTCATTCGTCGGTTCTACAGCACCAGCTGTACTGCGGCGTGGTTCAGGCTTCGGTGCAAGCTCCAGGAAATTATCCAGGAACGTCTGTACACCGAAGTTGTTGATAGCACTGCCGAAGAATACCGGAGTAATCTCCCCGCGCAGCACCTTCTCATAGTCAAACGGATCGCCCGCTACATCCAGCAGCTCCAGATCCGCGCATAGCTGATCATGCAGGTACTCCCCCGCCATCTCCCGGATAATCGGGTCGCGGTAGCTCTCCACCTTCTGTACTTTAATTACAGAATGGTCATCACCCTGGAACAGTTCGACCTGATTCTTCATCCGGTCATACACGCCGCACAGCTCACGGCCCATCCCAATCGGCCAGTTCATCGGCACCGAGCGGATGCCCAGCACATTCTCCAGCTCCTCCATCAGATCAAACGGGCTGCGGCCTTCACGGTCCAGCTTATTAATGAAGGTGAAGATCGGAATGCCGCGCTTCGCGCAGACCTGGAACAGCTTGATTGTCTGTGTCTCCACACCCTTGGCTACGTCGATCAGCATGACCGCGCTATCAGCCGCAGTGAGCGTACGATAGGTGTCTTCACTGAAATCCTGGTGACCCGGAGTATCCAGAATGTTCACCCGGTGGTCCAGGTAATCAAACTGCATCACAGAGGACGTAACCGAGATTCCGCGCTGCTTCTCAATTTCCATCCAGTCACTGGTGGCGTGCTTGCTTGCCTTACGGGCTTTGACTGTACCTGCCAGACGGATGGCACCTCCGAAGAGCAGCAGTTTCTCTGTCAGTGTAGTTTTACCCGCATCCGGGTGGGAAATAATCGCAAAGGTTCTGCGTTTGTCTACTTCACTCTGAAGCTTATGGTCCGTTGCTTTATTCATTGCACATATCCCTTCATCTATAAATTCATGCTTACTTCTGCCTCTATTGCCGGATCAATCAAATCGGACTATTCATGGATTCAGATCCTTTCCTTAGAGATTCAACGTCTATTTCTTGAACGTAACGTTTACCATGTATAGGATCATCTATAGCGCTAGGCTTAGAAATCTTTATGTTGAAAGCATCCTTCTCAGTATAGCAAAATCCGGCAGAGATTATCTACAAAAAAGCGCCTGTAGTGAAATATCTTGTAATATAAATTCACGTTCAGCAAAAAGATCCCCCCGCAACGAGATGCAGGAGGATCTGGAACAGTTCTTCTTCAGGGACTAGCGGTTAACCTGCCAGACCACATTGTCTTCATCCTGGCCGTTGACCGGCCACCAGTGGAAGCCTTCTCCGGCAAGCAATTGGTCGGCTTCAACCGGACCCCAGGAGCCCGCAGGATAGGAAGCCAAGTCGTTGCTCTCTTCCTTCCACGCCTTGACAATCCGGTCCACGAAGGACCAGGCCGAGGACACTTCATCCCAGCGGGTGAAGTAGGTGGAATCGCCGCGTGCAGCATCATGCAACAGACGCTCATACGCCTCCGGCGAGTTGATGCCGATCATGCAGCTCTGGCAGAAATCCATGGCCAGCGGCTGAATCTCGGATTCTGAGCCCGGCTTCTTCGCATTGATCTTCACGTAGATGCCTTCCATCGGATTGACACGGATGACGAGCAGGTTCGGCTCGAGCTTGTGCTTCTGGCCCAAGTAGACGTTGGTCGGCATTCCTTTGAACTCTACAACCACTTCGGTGGTCTTCACAGGCAGGCGTTTGCCGGTACGGATATAGAAAGGAACTCCAGCCCAGCGGAAGTTATCCACGAACACACGGGCTGCGAAATACGTCTCTGTATTCGATTCCGGGTCCACTTTGTCTTCCTGGCGGTAAGCCGGAAGCGTCTTGCCTTTGTAGAGACCTTGAGTGTATTGGCCGCGAACTACATTCTCACGGACTTCATCAGCGGTGGCGTAAGGACGCAGCGAACGTAGAACCTTCACCTTCTCATCACGGATATCTTCAGCCAGCAGACGGCTAGGCGGTTCCATAGCGATCATCGTCAGCAGCTGCAAAATATGGTTCTGGCCCATATCGCGCAACGCCCCCGCATGATCGTAATACCCGCCGCGTTCTTCCACGCCCACCGTCTCGCCGAGTGTAATCTGAATGTTGGCGATATGCTTGTTGTTCCACAATGGCTCAAAGAAGGCATTGGCGAACCGGATCACTTCAATATTCTGAACCATTTCCTTACCCAGGTAGTGGTCAATCCGGTAGATCTCCTCTTCCTTGAAGACTTGGCGGATCTGTTCGTTCAGTTCCTCAGCGGATTCGAGATTGTAGCCGAACGGCTTCTCGATGACCAGACGGTTCCAGCCTCTGGCCTGCAGCATCCCGCCTGCCTTGAGGTTGAAGGATACGCTGCCGAACAGCTCAGGCGCAAGCGCCAGATAGAACATGCGGTTGCCCGGAATATGGAACTTCTCTTCCAGCCGCTCCGTCTGCTCATTCAGCTCACGGAAGCCGTCAATATTATTGATGTCGAGTGACTTGTATTCAAAATGCTGTACGAACTCGTTCCATTCCGCAGCATCACCTGCCTGATAACGGCAGAATTCGCGGATGGATTCCTTCACATCTTCCCGGAATTCATCCTGGGTGCGGGGACGCCGAGCCACGCCAATGACCGCAAAATCTTGGGTCAGCTTGCCTTCACGGTACAAACTGTAAATCGCCGGAAAAAGCTTACGCCGGGCCAGATCTCCGGTTGCCCCGAAGATAAAGAATACAGCACCGGGTGTATGCAGTGCATCAAGGGTTTGATTTTCAGCCATGGCTCCTCATCTCTCTGTATGTAATATAGTTGACATTCATTCTCATCGCCTGGTATGAAACAACATACGACTATAGGCGTGATGTCATTTTATCATAATTGCACGGAGGATGCCATCACATTCCTGACAGTTTTTCTCGGGATTTCGCACTTTTCCATTACTCTTTCTTATGCCTTCACCGGATTACGCTTATATTCCTAGCATCTCACATCTTTTCTTGCCAAGGAAGTACACCACCATTATAACGTCACAACATACATCCAACAATTCAAAGCCTAATATTCTATAGTAATAAGAGGGAGTCCGATTGTCACCCTATTGCTGTTATCCTTGTCATTTTTATGTACAGCCATTTGCATGCCAATCTTATGGTCACCGCTGTTCACGAACCGTTTGATACCTGGAACCGCATAGGATCGGCTGATCGTGGACACATCCTCATAACTTTCTACTGCATGCAATCCACTCTTTTCTGCTTTAATAGTACCTTCAATTGCTGTAATTGCCTCCCCAGGTGATTCCAACGACGAGGCTGTGCCCTGTAAAGATGCGTTCCATTCTGGCGTGATTCCAGCCGCCATCATCAGTTTACCCGTTTTCTCTGCCGCATCCTGAGACCATTCTGCCTTCAGCGGATTCTGGGTTTCGAAGGTTACAAACACATAACTTCCACCCTGTTCCAGATTAGTCCAGAGCATGGATAGCTTGCTGAAATCACCTTGGGAAGCAGCGGCTCTATACGTCATATACCCATCCTTATCACTTCTGGCAACCTTTCCGAGACCAAGCTGTTCTGCCAGCATGGTGGCATTCTCTTCCGATTCATCGCTATCCCCGCTGTATTGTCCCTGCCATTTAAGGACAACACGTAACGTTGTACCTGGAACTATTACCTCTTGCCCAACTGATGATAACAGAGACAACGACTCCGGCAGACCGGCAAAAACTGAAGATTCAGAATCAGTAGCTGATGATACTATGGCTGTGAGCTGTTTATCTCCACTACGGAATCCGGCCAGCATAAACAAAGTTAGACAAAGACAAAACATCAGCAGTGCCAGCTTCCCTTTATTTTGACTGCAACCCCGATCATTCTGCTTCATCTATTCATCTTCCTCTCACTGACTCTAGCAATCTACTACATAGGATAGCCAGAAACAGTAGAGGGTATACGCAGAAAACACATTTTTGTTAATAAAGATTGAGGACTGCTGATCAGCCATTGTTGGGTTTTGATACCGCTAGATATACCTTCCATGTTAACCTGTAAATAAACAAAGATTAGCTCGATAGTTTTCAAGTTCTGGGAAAGGCTGGATCGAGATCCACACCAATAATATTCAAAACAACAAAAAACAATACATAATTACAGAGGCTGGAAAGGAAAGTGCATTGTTAGAATTAAAAAGACTTCATTCACTCTACCAGTTAGGACTTCAAACTATTGAGGAGGCTGAAACATGAAAAAAAGTGTCTTTAAAGTCTTTATTAATGCTCTCGAAAGTCAGGAAAAATGGCTTAATTCTATGGTAGGTGATGGCTGGCGGCTGGTTCAGGTTCGAGGGTGCTTTTACAGTTTTGAAACCTGCCATCCGAGAGAGTATGTTTACAGAATACAGTTTGTAGCCGATCAGTCTATTCAGCAGTTGGACCAATATAAAGAATATTTAGATGACTTAGGTTTAACTCATTTTTCTCAGAGCTTGAACATCGGGAAGTTTGCGATAGGCAATAAGCGTTGGCGTCCCTATGGGAAAGGAGCTACTTCATTTGCAGGTTTGCCTGGAAACATTAATTCCGAGCTATTGATTCTGGAAAAAAAGAACGACGGAACTCCCTTAAATATTTTCACTGAACGAACGGAAGCGATTCAGTATTACACCAAAATAAGGAATGCCTTTGCTATTGCCTCAATTCTTCTTGCACTCACCTTTTTCGTAAGCAATCCTTCACTTTATTCCCTTATCGCAGATTTATATGAAAACGGCACTGCGGATTGGCGGATTTTTTTAAAATTTTTAATCTTCCTCCTACTTGTGCCTTTCTGCTGGACTGTGTTTACCTTCACCCGTAAAATAATAAACATCAAGCATGAGAGTCATACATACGAATAGCTTTATCATAAATAAAAAAACAGACCACGGTATCTTGAGCATACCTGGTCTGTTAATAAATTCCTATTGTTATAGTAAGTAAACTCCTACTTAGCTTACTCCGCCAGTCCATTCTTATATGCATAAATAGCCGCCTGGGTCCGGTCTTCAACCCCCAGCTTGGCAAGAACATTCGTGACATGGAATTTCACCGTCTTGATTCCAATAATTAATTGATCGGCAATATCCTGGTTGGATTTGCCCTGGGCTAACAGCTTCAGCACTTCCATCTCGCGTTCAGTAAGCTCTTTGTAAGCCGGTGCCTCTCCTCTTGCATTGGAACGGAACCGGTTCATCATCTTGGAAGCCACCTGCGACTCCAGCACGGACTGGCCTCTGGCGGCTGCCCGGATCGCATCAGCGACTTCGCTGGCCCGTGAGGTCTTAAGCAGGTAACTGAAGGCTCCCGCTTCAATCACCGGATACATCTTCTCATCATCTAAATAACTGGTCAACACAATCACCTTGCAATCCGGGTACAGCTTCAGCAGCTGTCTAGTCGTCTCGATTCCGTCCATGCCGTCCATGACCAGATCCATCAGCACCACATCCGGTGTATACTCCTGGGCCAGACGGATGCCCTCTTCGCCGCTTCCGGCTTCACCTACGACCTCGATTCCATCCTCGGTGCCAAGCACCGCAGCAAGTCCGATCCGGACCATCTCATGATCGTCTACAAGCAGGACCTTGATTGCTTCCGCTTCATCTATCTCCATGGTTACAACTGCCCTCCTATTCATTGACTACCGGTACGGTAATATCGATCCGCATTCCTTTGCCGGGGGCGGTGATGAACTGGATCGAGCCCCCGATCTCTGTGATCCGCTCCTGCATATTCGACAGCCCGTAGGATGTCTGTTTGCTGTCATCCATCTCGAAGCCGATTCCGTCATCACGCAGCGTCAGCCGGACGGTGTCGCCGCGGCGGTGCAGGCGGATCTCCATCTTCTCCGCTTTGGCATGGCGCAGCGTATTGGAGATCGCCTCCTGCACAATACGGAATAAATGATTCTCCACGCCCTTCAGCAGCTGTACGCCCTGATCCATCTCGAACACAATATCAATCGGCACCTTGATCTTCAGTTCCTTAATCAGCTCCTGGAGACCTTCCTCCAGCCCCTTGCCTTCCAGATACACAGGTCTTAGATGCAGCAGCAGTGCCCTCATCTCCGACTGGGCTACTGCTGACATCTCCTCGATCAGCGCGATTTGCCGCTGTGCCTTGTCGAAGTCCTTCTCCAGGGTCCGGCCTACTGCCGTTGCCGTCATGGAGATGGCGAACAGCTGCTGTGATACCGCATCATGCAGCTCCCGTGCCAGCCGCTGCCGCTCCTCGATAATTGCCGTAACCCGCGCCTGCTCGGCAAGCTTCGCATTATTGGTGGAGAGCCGCTGCAGCGTGTTCACCTGATTCTCCCATTTGCCGCTGATCCGCCCGAGCTGTTCCCCGAGCCGCCCCAGCTCATCATTGCCGAGGTCCGGCATGGCCGGGGTGAGATTGCCTTTCTCCCAGGCGACCAGGGTGGCCCGCAGTAATTCCAGCTTGCGCTTGCTGCGGAAGCCCTGATAGAAGCCGTACCCGATTCCGAAAGCTAGCGGCAGCAGAATCAGCGTCAATCCTGTCCTTACGCCAATCCGCCAATCCTCGAACGGCCGTAGTAGCCCATATGTATACATAATATATGCAATAACGAGCAGCATGAACAGAGAGAACAGAGCTCCCTCACCCATACTGCGCGTTACCATGTTACTGCTTTTTTTGTCCATGCCGGGAGCTCTCCCTTCTCTCTTGGTCTAACATACTCTTAGGGGAAGCGTATGTCCAGATCCCCCATCAGATAAGAAATGTTAAACTTCACTTTATGCTCGCAGCTGTCATAGTTAGGTGACTTCCAGTTCAGCCGGTTCAGCATCCCCGTATCGCGGTTACTGCCGGTCTCAATCGAGCCGAACAGCACGAATGCCTCAATCTCCACCCCGTAATCCTCAGACAGCAGGATATCCACATCACCAAAAATCCCCTGATACAGCATAATCGTCTCCTGCTCTTCCGCCATGGCCAGGGAAAGATCCACATCCACCTCACCCAGCACATGCCAGGCGCTCAGGCTGCGCAGCACCCAAGGCGAGAGATCCCAGTCGAATCGGGAAGAAAAGCTTTGCTTCTGCACAAACCCCGCCTTGCGCTGCATTCTTTTCGATTTGACAAAGAACATCCCCAGCGAAAGCAGGCAGATGCCAAGCACCAGCAGCAAATGATCCAGCAGCAGCAGTACCGCTCCGACTCCCATTAGCTTATAGCCTTGCTTGACCCTGCCCGACGTCGTCCGGTAGATTCCCAGCAGCAGGAACAGGAGTGCGACAATGGAGAAGAAGCCGAGCCATTTGCCAAATATCATCAAGCAGCCTACACCAATCAATCCGATGGCAATCAAACGGTTCCGTTTATCCATTTCCGCACCTCCTGCGCAGCATATCAATTCTTATATTTGAAGCAAAACTGACCTCATAAGCATTAGCTGAAATATCGCGAAGCTACATCTTCAACATACTGCATCCGCTACAAAAGCCATACCGGTATGGAGAATCCATACCGTATGGCTTTACCTTGATCAGCATATCATATCCGGCTGTTCTTTAGGAACAGGGATTATTGTTCTTTTTTATTCAAAGGAGGGGCTGCAGGAGTTGAGTTCAGCTTGTTCTTGAGTGCGGCAAGCTGCTCCTCCACTTTCAGTTCCTTCTCAGGATCTACCGGCTTAGCATATGCGGTTGCCGAAGGACTATACGGAGCGCGCATGACATCTGCTTCCGCTTCAAGCTGCATGATCTTTTCTTCCATACGGTGGAAGCCAAGGGAGGCACTTCCGCTTTCGATGGAATGTACGCTGCTGATCTGGGACATTTGCTTCTTGGCCTTAGCCATCTGAGCGCGGGATACCAGTTCATTGCGTTTGTTGCGCATTTTGTAGAACTCATCCTTCATATCATGAAGCTGCTGCACCAGTTCCTTGGCCTGTACTTCAGCCTGTGCGTGAAGCTCGCCATACTCGGTAAACTTCTGGTCGAAGTAGATCTTCTCTTCCAGCAGCTTACGGGTAACTTCCTCCTGCCCGTTCTTCAGCGCAAGCTCAGCCTGTGCCCCGCGTTGTCCGGCTACCTTGGCAGCTTCGTCCACACGTTGTTTCATACGGCGTTCATTAGCCATCTGCTTCGCTACCGTTACTTCAGCCTCATGAATCTCAGCCTCCATATCGCGCAGATACTGATTCAGCATCACAATCGGGTCCTCTACCTTATCCAACATATCGTTTACCGACGCCTTAGTCATATCTTTAATCCGTTTGAATACTCCCATAATTTACACTTCTCCCTTCTCGTATTTAGCAAGTTTTTGTTTGAGCTCTTCCACTTCTTTTTGCAGTGCCTTCTTCTCGATATCCTTCATCATGGCATCCAGGCCAGAATCGGGAGCTGTGTGAGCACTTGCCTTGTCATAGCTGGGATTGTAGCCCGGCTGTCCGCCATAGGGGCCATATCCCTGAGGTCCTTGGTGAGGAGCCTGTGGTCCGCGGCCATATTCAGGTCCACCGGAGTAGGGTCCGCCGTACGGGCCACCCGGCCCACCGGGTCCGGGACCGAAGGGATTGTACTGGTTAGGCTCCTTGGCAATCACCATTGCTGCGATAAAGTATACGAGGATTGTAGCTCCACCGCTAAATGGAATACTGATCACCAGCAGAATCCGGAACAGTGTAGAGTCAATGCCGAGAGTCTCGGACAATCCGCCTGCCAGCCCAGTCATTACTTTGTCTCTTGTTGAACGATACAATCGGGTCATACTACTACTCCTTTCTGCCATCATTGTTCAGCTTCTCCTTTAGACGGGCCATTTCTCTTTCGAGTACGGTTGCCACGGTCTCTCCGGCCTGCACCGCATATTCCTGTCCCATCCGGCGCAAGTCGCTCAGGCTTTTGGCTTCAAGCTCCCAATCGTTCATCTTGTCTTCCAGACGACCGAACATTTTGGGAACATCTCCGCCGCCGCCATAAGCACCGGCTCTTTGATTCATGCGCTGCTGCAGCCGCAGCGACTCCATCCGTGCTGCATAGAACTGGCGTTTGCTGTATACCGTCTGATACTCCATTTTGAGCTCGTTCAGCTGGGATTCCAGTTCGAAAAGTGATTGCTGGCTCGTCTCCAGCAGCCCGCTGTATTGCTCCAGCTTTTCCTCATGGATAATTTTCTCCTGCAATGCCAGCTTGGCCAGATGATCTTCGCCTGCCTTGAGTGCGAGGAGCGCCTGCTCTTCACGTTTGTTCCTCATGGCGGTGGCCTGATTCACCTGCTGCTGCAATTGCTTCGTATGAGAAGCGTACTGCTGGTACAGCCGTTCGGCCTCCCCGATCTCTTCACGGGTTGAATGTAGAAATTGATCAATCAGCTTCACCGGATCTTGGCTCTGCTCCAGGCGTTCATTCAAGTTGGCTACGGTGATGTCCCTCATTCTGCGAAAAACACTCATGATTTCCTGCTCCCTCCCTGCTTCTTAATAAGTATGGACTGTGTGTATTAGTATGTTCTGCTTTGTTTGCCCCTCAGTACCGAGATGCCCCACACTACCAGAGCAATACCCAGCAGCGGACCGATAATCCAGGAAAGCTTGGAGATCAGGGACATGACACCGATGAACAGCACCACCCAGCCGATAATCTTGCGGCCGCTCTTAATTCCGTAGTATCCGAGCACAACCAGCACTGCCGGGAACAGGATACCGAAGATTCCTGAAATCAAGTGAGGCAGAATGCCAAGCAGCATTACCGCTCCGATTACAATCAGCGCAATCGCAAGTCCGTTACCTTTGTTTCTTTGCATTTGTTATCACCGCCTTTCGCTGCTCTCTTTCTTATACCCTTATTCTAGGGCAATCCCGCATCTTTCAAAACAGACTGTGGACGGTTTTATGTACTGGACCTTAGTCGGGGATGGTTGCAGGACTGGGGAGGTCTAGCCAATGCCCGTCGGTCGAAGGGCTGCATGCACATGGGGTAAAGGCATACCAAAAAGCCGGATGCTCTGTTAGAGTACCGGCTGTTGATACGTCCTTACTATTAGTGTATCGGCCGCTGCTGCGGTTGTATATCAAGCGCTGCTTGAGTAGCCGCCGGCTGTGGCTTACTACGGAAAAGAGTTACCAAAACCACAGCCCCGATAATGATCACGGCTGCGATCAGGGTGTTCAGGGTAAGCTGTTCGCCTACCAGCAGCCAGCCAAGCAGCACAGCGACTACCGGATTAACGAAGGCATACGTGGAGACGAGGGTGGCGTCAGCATTCTTAAGCAGCCAGATATAGGCTGTGTAGCCGACAATGGAGCCGAAGGTGATCAGGTAGGCCAGTGCCAGGTACGAGCGCATAGAAATGCCGGAGATATGAAGTCTGGACCAGTCGCCGGTAAAATAAGAGAAAATCACCAGCAGCGCGCCTCCCGTTAGCATCTGCGCCGCTGTCGCCATCAAGGGTGAACCCGGCATGGTCGCGCTTCGGGAATACATGGACCCTGCTGCCCAGCTTATGGAAGCTGCCAGCACGGTAATAATTCCGATCAGATCGGTAGCGGTCCCCGTCTCTCCCTTCCCCGGCTGGAAGACCAGTACGGCGATACCGAGCAGTCCAAGAACGATTCCTGCGATAACTCCGGTATTCGGCCGTTTGCCGCCGCGCCCAAGCCAGCCCATCAGCATCATCCAGACAGGCACTGCCGCCACGATGAGCGAAGCGATGGAGGAAGAGACTCTTTGCTCTGCCCAGGCCACAACCCCGTTGCCCCCAAGCAGCAGCAAGGCGCCGACAATCGCGGAGGATCGCCATTCACGCTTTACCGGACGTTTCGCTCCGCTTACTCTGGCAATGAGGTACAGGACCACACCTGCCGTGAAAAAGCGGACCCCTGCCATCAGAAAAGGCGGTATGGTCTCGATGGCAATCTTCATGCCGACATAGGTGCCTCCCCAAAATAAATACACAAATAAGAGCGCTATTCCCACCACGTACACCGGGTTAGCTTGTGCTTTCGATTTCATCCCGTCTCGTCCCTTCTTCCCCAAAAATAGATATGCCGCCGGTCCGGCGGCATCTGCCCGAATATGTAATTGCCTTCTACTATCCTCATTCTATAACATAATCACTCCAATATATTACTAAATGGTATAAATCTGAGTTCAGAAGGATGAATTAACAGCGTTAACATCAGCTAAGTCCCATTCGCGCCAATCAGCTACTCCGTCTTCTCTCCTCCCGGCAGCCCGCCGCCGAATATCGCTCCCTCCGCAAGCCCCGACACGAACCGCTGCAGCCAGGCATAGTACTCGGCCGCATGCTTCAGCTTCTCCAGATCTCTGAGGCAGGCCTGCCGCTCCTCTTCGGGTGTGTCTGCTGCATGGGCCAGTGCCTGGAGGCCCGGGACCCCAGCTCCCATCGCTTCCTGCATCATATCGATCTCCCGCTGAAGCTTCAGGGTGAAGAAGTTCCGGAAGGCCTCGAAGAAGTCCGTCTCCGCTGCGTACAGCTCCTTCCGCTCACGCTTCTCCGGAAGCTTCGTGACCATCCGGGAGGCGATCAGGGAGCGGACTCCGTAGCTCATATTGCTTTTACTCATATTCATGACCTGCTTCATTTCCTCCAGCGTCATCGGCTTGTCCTCGAAGAACATCACTCCGTACAGCTGGCCGAAGGAATAATTCGCTCCATATAAATCCATGGTCTGGGCTATGGCATCGATCACCGGGCCGAGCAGCTGCTCCCGGGGCGAACGGTGCGGATGTTCTTCGCCGAATGCGGCCTGCTTCATCAGGTGGCACCTCATTTTCACATAGAATCGTTCTCTCTACCTTACACAATACCGCAGCTTTACGGCAATCATCCTACAAATTTTACAGAAAATCCGAACGGGCTTTACGCCCGCTTAACCACAAGCCTGCCTCATGAGTGTACAATTTTTTTTGAACAGAGGAACTGTCCTCTGCATTATACCGCATCAACCAATGTGGAGGAAATGGAGAATATGGACGAAAATGACACGTTCAAAGTTATTCAGCGGCTTGAAGCCCGTGCTGTTCACTCTGCCGGCCATGATCTCGTTCGCCGTGTTCTGGCTCGCGCCGCTGCTGTATGTGCTGTATCTCAGCTTCACGGAATGGGATTTCATGAGCCCGGAGAAAACCTTTGTCGGCTGGCAGAATTATACCGATCTGCTCAGCAACCCCGCTTTTTACAAAGCGCTAAGGGTGACCGTTCTCTTCTGTCTCGGCAGTGTGCTGCCGGTGATCCTGCTCGGACTGGGTCTGGCCCTCCTCATGAACAGAAAGCTGAAGGGCTCAGCCCTCTATCAGATCCTGCTGTTCTCGCCTTGGGTGACGCCGACCGTCGCTGTGTCTATCGTCTGGTCCTGGATCTATCAGCCTGAAGCCGGACTTGCCAATGCGGTGCTGAACTTCTTCGGTCTGGACTCCATCGGCTGGCTGCAGGACCCCAAATGGGCATTAACCGGCGTCCTGCTGGTCACGATCTGGAAGTCGGTCGGCTGGGCAATGATCTTCTATCTGGTGGCGCTGCGCAATGTGCCTTCCGACCTGCTGGAAGCCGGGGAGCTGGACGGGGCAAGCCCGGTGCAGAAGTTCCTGCGGATTACATGGCCGCTGATCTCGCCGACTACTCTTTTCTTATTCGTGGTGCAGTTAGTCTCGGCACTTCAGGCCTATGACCAGATTAATGTCCTGACCCAGGGCGGCCCGTCCGGCTCCACCCGCACTCTGCTCTATCTGTATTATCAGTCCGCCTTCGAATCGTTCCAGATCGGAGAGGCTTCTTCCGTAGCTGTCGTTCTGGTCTTGATCTGCATGCTGCTGTCGGTCCTCTCTTTCGGGATCAGCAAGCGGACCACTCATTATCAATAGAAGCTTTACCATCAGCCCTTAAGGAGGTCTCACCGCTTGCCTATATTCACACGTATCAGTAGGCTGGTCCGCCAGATTTTTTTCGCCGTGCTTGCTCTTCTGATGGCCTTCCCGTTCTATTGGATGGTTACGAGTGCCCTCAAGACCAATGATGAGATCTGGCGCTCTCCGCCCACACTCTGGCCTGAGGTGCCGCTGTGGGGCAACTTCGCCGCTGCCTGGAACGAGGCGCCATTCGCCAGATATATGGGTAACAGTATCTTCGTCGCTGTCTCCATTGTCCTCCTGCAGACAATCAATTCCGGGATGATGGCTTATGCGCTGACGCATATGAAATTCCGCCTGAAGGGCGTTTTTGCCGGAGTGATTCTGTTCGGTTATATGGTTCCTGCAACGGCAGTCTACCTGCCCGGATACCTGGTCCTCTCCGAGTTACACTTGCTGAACTCCTATGCGGGCCTGATTCTCTCCAACTGTGTGAGTATATTCTCGATCTTCCTGATTAGGCAGGCCTTCCTTCAAGTCTCGCATGAGCTGGTGGAGGCCGGTGAAGTGGACGGTGCCTCGCATATGCGGATTCTATGGACGATCCTTGTGCCGGTCACAAGATCTTCATTCGCCGTACTGGCGCTGATTACCTTCATTGACCAGTACAACAATTACTTCTGGCCGATGCTCATTACGAAGGACCCCAGCCTGCAGCTGGTCTCGGCCGGTCTGCGCAGCTTCTTCGTGGAAGGAGGTGCTTACGGACTGAAATGGCCGCTCATCATGGCCGCCAGCGCCTTCACGATTGCCCCGCTGCTGCTAATCTTCCTGCTGGCGCAGAAAACGATAATGCAAAGTGTCAACATGACCGCAGGCTCAAGTAAAGGCTAAACCCTAAACTTCAATACCCAAGAGGAGAATGATGATGAACGTATTCAAAAGGTTGTCCGCAGTATCCATGATCGCCGGACTCTCCGTGCTCACCGCTTGCGGCGGAAATGCCGCTCCCGACAATGCAGTCACAGCGGACGGAGCAACCGCCGCAGTCCCTGCTGCCAATGCCGCTCCGGCTGGAGGCGCACCGGTCACGATTGAATTCTGGTATGGGCTCGGCGGCAAGCTGGGTGAAAATATGGAATCGCTCATTCAGAAATTCAACGCCTCCCAGCAGGAGGTCATCGTCAAGGGGATCGTGCAGGGGGATTATACAGAGACCGAACAGAAGCTTCAGGCAGCGATTGCTGCCGGGCAGGTCCCGGCGGCGGTCCTCTCCTCCAATATCGATTGGGCGCGCAAGGGTTATTACGCCCCGATGGATGAGCTGATTGCCGGGCAGCCGGACTTCAACAAAGAGGATTTCGTCCAGACCTTCCTGAACCAGGGCCAGGTGGACGGCAAGCAGTATTTCCTCCCGATGTATGGATCGACCCAGGTGATGTACTACCGTAAGGATGCTTTTGCGAAAAGCGGCATAGACGCCAGCCAGATTAAGACCTGGGAAGACCTCGCTGCGGCCGCGAAAAAGATGACCGTCTCCGAAGGCGGCAAAACCACCTTCTACGGCTGGGAACCGATGTGGGGCTCCGGCAATATGATTGATGCCGCTCTCAGCAAAGGAGGCAGTATTCTTAGTGAGGACGGCACCAAGGTCACGATTGATTCCCCGGAGTGGATCGACACCTGGGAGTTCTTCCGCAAAGCAATTCATGAGGACAAGACGATGCGCATTCATTCGGGCGGACAAGGCTGGGAGTACTGGTACAAGACCATTGACGATGTGATGAAAGGCCAGGCGGCCGGATACACCGGTTCGAGCGGCGATCAGGGCGACCTTGATTTCAGCGTCGTCTCCGCTATGGAGCAACCGGGCTGGGCCGGAGCTGGGGAAGGCAAACCTGTCGCTGGAGCGAGTATGGCCGGTATTCCTGCCAAAGCCGGAGACGCCGAGAAGCAGGCAGCGATGAAATGGCTGGCCTACTTCACGAACTCCGAGAATACGGCCTTCTGGTCCATCAACACCGGATATATTAGCGTCCGCCAGTCTGCGCTGGAAGATCCGGCATTCGTCGCCTTCAGTAAGAGCAATCCGCAGATCAATATTCCATTGCAGCAGGCGGCTCATGCTTCCGCTCCGTTCCAGGACCCGACCGGCGGCAAGATCAACGATGCCTTGACCATCGCTGCGGATAAGGTGCAGATTGAGAATATTCCGGCAGCCGAGGCGCTGAAGGAAGCGCAGCAGACGGCTCAGGCGGCACTGGATAAACTGAAGTAGAATTGCTGAACAAATTTCTATTAATAAAGGGGGACGCTGCGTGATTGAGCTTAACACTCCGCAAGGAAACTATCCCGTATCGGCCATCCTGTTCGACAAGGATGGAACCTTACTACAGTTCGTATCCCTCTGGGGGAGCTGGGCCGAATGCTTCCTGGACCAGTTCAACCTTCAGCTGGAGCAGCGCGGCCTCAAGTTCCCTGTGCAGCATCTGGCTTCCCTGCTGGGAACGGTTCATGACGCTGAGGGGAAGATTACAGATTATGACCGTAATGGCCCTCTCGCCATGGGTACGATGAGCGATCTGTATGCCATTCTGTCCTGGCAGGGTTATTCTCTCGGCCTATCCTGGGCCGGAGCGGTCGAACTGGTGGACTCCTGTCGGAATGCAGCGGATGCGATGCTGGAGCAGAGCCGTCCGGTCCGTCCTCTTCCCGGGCTGGTGCCCTTTCTGGACGCGTGCGCAGCCCAGGGCATACCTATGGCCGTAGTGACTGCCGATGAAACGGCGGCAGCAGAGAGTCATCTGCGCTGGCTGGGCATCCGCCAGTATTTCACCGCCGTGATCGGCACCGATCAGGTGGAGCAGGGCAAGCCCTTCCCCGACATGGCGCTGCTTGCCTGCCAGCGGCTCGGGGTATCTCCGGCTGAAGCCGCCGTGATCGGCGATACGAACGGAGATATGCGGATGGCGAAGGCAGCGGGCGCTGCCGCTGCCATTGGGCTTGCCGGCGGAATTACCGCCGGGCTGGCGGCTTCAGCTGCGGCGGCAGGACCGGCCGCAAATGCGGGCGGGGACTGGCAGGCGGCGGCAAACCGGGTTATTGCGGCGGCGGACACGCGGGCTGCCGGGACTCTTTTGCCGGATGCAGATTGTATCGTGTCTTCTTATGCAGAGCTTGACGTACGAAGGATAGCACGATGAAGGCCGAAGGGGCATTAGCCTAACGATTATAAAATATTTCAAGGAGGCTTCGCTTGCTATGAATACATCTTCCATACCCGGCGTTACTGAACCGCTGCTGACGTTCCAGATTATCACCGATACCCATGTCACCGCCGATCCGGAACACGAGTACAACCAGAACTTCGGGCGGGCATTGCAGGATTTGGCCTTACACGCACAGGGCAGCAGCGGCATCATGCATATTGGAGATATTACGAACAATGGCTTCCCGGAGGAGTATGAGGAGGTCCAGCGTATTCTTGAACAGCATCAGGCTTCGCTGCCGCAGCTTCGTTACACTCTGGGCAACCATGACGTCGGCCTCGGCCATTGGGATTCCCGTCTTGCGATGTATACTTCCCGCATGGGGATGCCGGGTCCTTATCATGATCACTGGATCGGCGGGTATCATTTCATCTTCCTGGGTACTGAGGAAGGGCTGCAGACATTCTGCAATCTATCCGACGGACAGCTCCAGTGGCTGGACCGGAAGCTTGGGGAACAGGCGGCAGCTTCCGCGCAGGATCAGCCCGTCTTCCTCTTCCTGCACCAGCCGCTGAAGGATACGGTAGCCGGTTCGCTGGAATCTCAGGAATGGTACGGGGTCACTCAGGATCAGGAGCTGCGTACTATTCTGTCGCGGCACCCGCAGACCCTGCTGTTCACCGGGCATACCCACTGGGAGCTGGAGGTCGGCAATACTATGTATCCAGGCAACGGACAGACCGCCACGATGTTCAATGCAGCTTCTGTAGCCTACCTCTGGACGGATGCAGATGAGCACAAGAGCGGCAGCCAGGGCTATTATATAGAAGTCTATGCTGATAAAGTGCTCGTGCGGGGACGGGACTTCACTACAGGGACCTGGATTGAAGCAGCGCAATATGAGGTGGCGTATCCCGTTAACGCTCTACGGTAAATTAGGGAATCATTGATGTATCAAGCAGGAGCAATGTGCTTCCTGCGCAACAAAAAACGGCCCTCTCTCCCAAGAGAAGGCCGTTTCTCTTCTATTTAAAAGCAGGCAGCGCGATGTCCGCGTAATTATCCTCCAGGAACTTCTTCACTTCCGGGCCGCTGATCGCCTTCGCCAGCTTCTGGATGGCCTCGGAATCCTTGTTGTCCTCACGGGCAACGAGGGTGATGGTGAAGGCTGAATCTTCACGCTCGGTGATCAGCGCATCCTTCTTCGGAGTCAGACCCAGCGGGCTGGCATAGGCCGGCGTCATCGCTACCAGATCTGCATCATCCAGCATCCGGGCCAGCATCAGCAGATCAACTTCCTCGAACTTATAGTTCTTCGGATTGGCAGTAATGTCAGCTTGGGTAGCCTGAATTCCTACCCCATCCTTCAGCGTAATCAATCCGGCATCTGCGAACATTTGCAGGGAGCGTCCAATATTCGAAGGATCATTCGCCATCACGAGCGTTGCTCCCTCGGGCAGATCGGCAATATTCTTGAAGCGTTTGGAGTACCCGCCGTAGATGGCATCATATACAGGCTGAACCGGCACCAGCTTTGCCCCTTTGCTGGCATTGAACTGTTCCATGTACGGGACATGCTGGAAGAAGTTCGCATCCACCTCTTTGTTCGCCAGTGCTTCGTTCGGCTGCACATTATCAGACAGCACGACAACCTCCATATCCACGCCTTCTTCCTTCAGAATTGGCTTCACAATATCGAGGATATCCGTCATTGGCGGAATCAGCGAGGCTACCTTGATCTTCACAGGTCCGGTGCTGGTTGCCGCCGGTGTCTTTTCCGCTTCTTTGCTGTTGCCGCAGCCTGCAAGTGCAAGCGTCAATACAAGCAGTACCAGTGTAAACGTGGTGGTCATTCTTCTTCCTGTTCTCTTCATGATATCTCTCAAGCCCCCATTATTGTATAGTATTCTAGCGTTTGTCCAGCAGTCTGGCTATCGTGCTTCCCGTGAACTGGATGAGCTGCACCAGCACAATCATCACGAGAATGGCGTAGATCATCACCTCGGTCTCGAAGCGCTGATACCCGTAACGGATGGCGAAATCGCCCACCCCGCCGCCGCCGACAACCCCCATTACGGTTGAAAAAGAAATGAAGCTGATCGTAGACGCCGTGAGTCCCAGCACCAGCCCTGAACGGGCCTCTACATATAGAAATTTGAAGATGATTCCCAGCTTGGATGCTCCCATCGACAATGCCGCTTCAATCGTTCCCCGAGGAACCTCCAGCAGTGATTGCTCTACCAGCCGTGAGTAATAAGCAATGGCAACGATGGACAGCGGCACCGTGGCCGCCAGTGTGCCAATCGACGTACCTACGACCAGCCGCGTGAACGGAATCAGCGCCACCACCAGCAGCAGGAACGGAAACGAACGGATGACATTGACAATGCTGTTCAGCACCAGAGACAGCCCTCTATTCTCATACAACTGGCCTTTGCGGCAAAAATACAGCAGTGTCCCCAGCGGAAGCCCCACCAGCAGTGCAGCGCCTATGGCAATGCCGACCATGACAAAGGTCTCGCCGATAGACTGCCACATCTGATCCTGGTATTTCAGCATACTCTCAAACATGGGCCTCCCCCGTTCTGCCGGTGATCCGCTCCCGGAAGGAGCCTGAATGCTTTGCCGGCGGAAGGAAGCCGCCCTCGCCGCGGGAGAAGGAATCTACGATCCGTCCGCCCTCCATGACGGATACCTCGGAACAGATGCTCCGCACAACGTCCAGCTCATGGGTAACGATCACGATGGTTACGCCCAGGGAAGCATTGATATGGCGCAGCACCTCCAGAATATCCGCCGTGGTGCCCGGATCAAGCGCAGATGTCGGTTCATCGCACAGCAGCAGCTTCGGATTGTTCGCCAGTGCGCGGGCAATCGCTACCCGCTGACGCTGTCCGCCGCTGAGCTGGGCCGGATATTGCCCGGCCTTGTCCGCAAGGCCGACGAATTGCAGACATTCCTCCACCCGCTTCATCCGCCCTGCACGCGGCACTCCGGCAAGTTCCAGAGAGATCGCCACATTCCGGCTGACAGTGGCATTGCCGATCAGATTGAAATGCTGAAAGATCATACCGATTCTCTGCCGCTGCCGGCGCAGCTCCTTGTCCGGCAGCTCCGTAAGCCGTTGCCCGTCAACCGTAACCGTTCCCTTATCGGGCCGTTCCAGCAGATTGATCAGCCGCAGTAGCGTGGATTTACCCGCGCCGCTGGTGCCAATAATACCGTGAATGGCACCCGCCTGGACTTCAAGCGATACCTGATCGACAGCCGTATAAGGGCCGTCCTTCAGAGTGAAGCTCTTGCTAACCTGACTCAGCGAAAGAATATGAAGCCCTCCCTTACAGACTGCCTGAACGTACTCTCTGAACTTCAGGACTTATTGTACTATAATTATTTAAAATCTGTTTCATTAAAAATCTCTTTAAATAATAAGGTATTTCTTACGCTGTGTCATCATTTTTTTCAAAACAATTGCTAAGTCCTTGGAAGAGCAGAGCATTATAAGGATGCTCGGGGCTCTATGAGATTATTCAAGAGACGCAGAATCATAGCACAAAAACGGGTGCGGCCCCTGGTAGGACTGCACCCGTTTTGCTATTTTGCATACATAAGTCTATTCGCTCTGAACGCTTATTCTTTCACACTGCCGACATTGAGGCCCACTACGAAATACTTCTGCATGAACGGATACACCAGCAGTATAGGTACAGAGGCGACCACGGTGATAGCTGCCCGGATTGAAATCGGCGTGACCATCGCCCGTGCTGAATTCTGATCCATCCCCACCCCGTTGGTTACGGTAGGATTCCCGTTAGAGTTCATCGTTGAAGACAGCAGCTTCATCAGCTCATACTGCAGTGTACTCAGATGCTGCTTGGAGGAGGTGTAGATGAAAGCGTCGAACCAGGCATTCCAGGCTCCGACCGCCACGAACAGTGCAATGGTCGCCAGCACCGGCTTACAGAGTGGGAAGACCACCCGCATGAAGATTTTGAAATCCCCGGCTCCGTCGATTCTGGCCGATTCCATCAGACTCTCCGGTATAGTCCCGATGTAAGTGCGGATGACGATCATGTTGAACGCGCTGATCATCGATGGAATAACATAGACCCAGAAGCTGTTCAGCAGGCCCAGGTCCTTAATCAGGAAGTAGTTCGGGATCAGACCTGCGCTGAAATACATCGTCAGCACGAAGACTACAGTAATAAACTTACGGAATACGTACTCCCTGCGGCTTAAGGTATACGCCAGCATGGTGGTCAGAAAAATATTAAGCAATGTAGAAATCACTGTACGTGCCACTGAAATCAGGAAAGCATCAAAAATCGTTCCGGTGGCAAAGATCGCTTTATAATTCTGAACGGTCCATTCTCTTGGCCATAAATAAATACCGCCGCGGATCGTATCATTCCCTTCATTAAATGAAACAGCAATCGTATTGATAAATGGATATAAAGTCACAACCACCAGACAGACCATGAAGACCGTATTGAAGGAAGTGAACAAAAACGGTTCAAGTCTGCCGGTGCCCAGATTTCTTTTCGCCGTAAAGCCTGCTTTGTGCCCAGGGCTAATCTGCCGGTTATCCGCCATTATAACAACCTCTCTTCCCCAAGCCGCTTGGAAATCCCGTTAGCCATAAGCAGCAATGTCACGCTGACCACCGTTTTGAAAATCCCGCCAGCGGTTGCGAGTGAATAATTCCCTTGTGCAAGTCCGTATTTAAGCACGAAAATATCTATCGTTTCGGCCCAGTCTACTACCAGTCCGTTGCCGAGCAGGTATTGCACTTCAAAGCCTGCTTCCAGCACATGTCCTATGGACATAATCATCAGAATAACAATGGTTGCCTTGATGCCAGGCAGGGTTACGTGCATCATTTTCTTATAACGGTTCGCACCGTCAATCTCTGCAGCCTCATACAGGGCAGGGTCAATGGAAGCGATGGCTGCCAGATAAATAATGGTATTCCAGCCTACTTCCTTCCACACATGTGAAGCCCCTACGATTCCCCAGAAATATTTGCCTTCACTGAGCCACAGAATCGGCTCCTTAATCAGATGCAGCTTCATCAGAACGATATTTACAATCCCGTCATTGATGGACAGCGAGGTCGCCACAATACCGGTAACGATAATCCACGACAGGAAATGGGGCAGATAAGAGATCGTCTGCACGGTTCTTTTCCAGAATACTTTCTTAATCTCGTTAAGCAGCAGGGCCAGCACGATGGCTGTAACGAAGCCGAGGATCAGATTGATAACCCCCATGGCCAGCGTATTGCGCAGGACACGAATGAAGTTATCATCGGTGAACAAAAACTTGAACTGCTTCAGTCCCACCCATTCCTGCTCGCCGAAGGACTTGGCCGGTCTGTAGTTCTGGAACGCCATGGTCCAGCCCCACACAGGAACGTAGGCAAAAAGGATAATGTAGAGCATTAAAGGCACAGACATCCAGATCAGCTGATTCTGATTCTTAATCACACGCCAGGTAATCGGCTGCTTTTTCCTCTTGTTCTTCTTCGGACGCCGGACGCCAGTATCTATTTCTAAGGTCTCATCCATATTCGTTGTCTCCTACTCCATCAAATTAATGTAAGGCGGAAGGCCGGTTGACGGCCTTCCACCTTCTAAAACCCGGTACCAGACCTTACATTATTTACTCCAGTTCTCAATTCTCCACTTAATCTGCTCATTGATCTTGTCTTCGTAAGCCTTCACATTGGCTTTCTCGATTTGTTCCGTATAATCGGTCCATACGGAATCGAATTCGGCCGGCTTGGCAAGAATGGCTTTCGGCAGGAACTTGGTCTGCAGCTCATTTAGCTTGGTACTGGCGATTTTGGCATCCGAGCCTTCAATCAGATCGATGGACCAGGCAGGATAATAAACAGGGTTTGGCGGCGGATCGCTGAAGAAGTCAACGTAGGAATTGAAGCCATAGGCATCCAGAACTTCCTTATCGTACGGCTTCAGACCTGCTTTGTATTCTTCCGGCTGTGCAGCGGCATCCGTGGAGTTGCCGTCGCTGTAGCTTCCTTCGGTCTTAGGCAGATATTCGAATAATGATTTGGCCTTGTTGGCCAGCTGCCAGGTGGCATCGGCTGCATCATCACGCTGCTTCTGGGTTCTCATGAATCTGCCGTTCTCAACAATATAATCCTCGCCTTCTACACCCCAGGAGAACAGCTTCTGCCACTTCTCATCCATCAGGGTGTCGAGCAGCTTGATAATCTTTACCGGATCTTTGGCATTAATGCTGATGCCGAAGCCATTGTTAAGATTGAGCACCGCAAGATCGCGGTAGTGGTCTTTGGTCGACTCATCGTATACCAGCGGAAGACCTACATAAGTGCGTTCAATTTTATTCTGAGTCGTCAGTGAATCCTCAGCAGCGTTGAAGTTCCAGTGCTGGTCGAACATCCCCAGAACGGTTCCGCTGGACAACTTTGCCATATACTGGTCGTAGTTCTGCACGAAGGTTTCTTTATCGATAATGCCCTTCTCGTTCATCTCATTCAGCTTCTTATAGTACTGCTTGGCATAATCCTTATTGGCAAATACCTCGGCTACGCCGTCCTTCACGACTACGCCGCCATCATTCGGATGTCCGATCAGATGCTGCGGAGCGTTGAACAGGCCCCAGTTTTTCCAGTCATAGTTCAGAATTTCGAACCCGATGGTCGGGCTTCCGTCAATTTTCGGATACTTTGCTTTATATTGCTCAATCAGGTCAAAGTACTGATCCAGTGTCTTAACCTTCGGATAATTGAATTCCTTAAGCACTGCTTTTTGAATCCAGAAGGCCGGTCCCGAATACCATGAGCTGTTGACCTTACCGTTATATACACCGTAGTTAGGCAGAATATAAATATGTCCGTCATTCGGGTCCTTCATCATGTTCCAATATTCTGCATAATGCGCTTTCAAATTCGGCGCATGCTCTTCGATCAGGTCTTCAAGCGGGATATAAGCCCCTGCTGCTGTAAGCTTGGTGCTCCCGGTCATAAGATCCGGATAATCCTGACCGGCAATCATAACGCCCAGCTTCTGGTTAATGTCGCCTGCTAAGAATTCCATATCGAAGCTGGCACCGGTCTCCTCTTTGATCTTCTTGTAGATCTTGTTGTCCGGTGTCGGCTGTTGCCCGGCTACTCCGATAAATGCGCTAACCTTGAACGGTTCAACCTTTCCTCCCGTGTTAGCTGAAGCAGAATCCGCTGCTGTAGTTGCCTTTGCTTTGTCAGTTGCAGCAGCATTCTTGTCGTTGCCCCCGCCGCAGCCTGACAGTGCGAAGCTAAGCGTTAACAGCGCAACCAGGGAATACTTAAACGTCACTTTCGACTTGCCCCCCATAAAGCACCTCCATAGTGTTTGTCTTTAATTTGTAAGCACTTACACAAGTAAATTATAGAGGTGAACTGTCCGCTAAAATACGACCGAACTAAAGGTGTACCCCCGAAAATTTTAGAACTTGGCATGCCGGTACTCATTCGGGCCCATGTGCAGCTCCTTCTCGAACCGCTTCAGAAACTGTCCGTAATTGGCGTAACCGACACGTTCGGCAATCTCTGAGAGCTTCAGCCTGCTCCCGCGCAGGAGCTCAGCCGCAGCCTGAATCCGCAGATGATGCAGCTGCTCATTGAAGGTCATCCCGTTCTTCTTAATCAATAATTGCCCCAGGTATACCGGATGCAGGAAGAAGATCTCGGCCAGCTTCTGAATGCTCAGGCTCTCCTGATAATGCTCCCCGATGTATTGGTTGATCTCCCGGACAATCCCATGCGATTTATAATTCTGCTCTTGCACCAGCAGATCTATGGCCTTCCCGCCGTAGGACAATAAGCGGCTAAGCAGCCCGCTCAGCGGGGTCATCGCCTGCTGAATCTCTGATACCTCAACACCCGAGGCCACTCCGCCCTCCTCGCCTGCGGCTTCTGCCCCGGGTGCGAGTGCGAATATCCAGTACATGAGGTGGATTACGAATTTGCGTACTACCTCCGGCGCCACCTGCTGTTCCCGGAAGCTGCGGGCCGCCGCCTCCAGCGCCTCGCGGTAGCCGTCCGCGTCCAGGAGATTCACGCAGTCCAGCAGGGCATCCATCAGCCCGATATGATCATAGTGATAACTGAAGGGCTTGTCCTGTACCGCGCTGTAAGCCAGCACCCCTGCCTGCTCCGGCTCGTAAAAGAAATGGAGCAACGTCTCTTTGGCCCGGCCATAACTGCCCTCTATGGACCATAAGGAGTCCTCCGGGGTTCCCAGCGCGATGTGAATCTTCCCTCTCCCGTACTCGCGCAGCAGGATATCCAGCACTTCAGCTATTCCGCCTTCTTCCCCGCTGCCTGCCGTCATGCCGTACACGATCCCGAGCAACCCTGCTTCCAGATCGATCGTCACGAGTGCCTGATATCCGGCCAGCAGGGAGACTATGCGGCTCCGTACCTCTGTGTACAGCTCCGGGACCGTCCGGATCAGGCAAATATTCCACGAAGGACTCTCCTTGAAGCCGGGCAGAGTCTCCAGCCATTCCATAAGCTCGGGTTCTCCCTTTTTGCCATGAAGCAGCCCCTTGATTAAGGTTGCCGCCTCTTCTCCGGAAGCGGTCTCATGGATTCTTCTGCGGTTCGCCTCCTGCTCCAGCTCCAGGCGGATCTCCCGCAGCTCCTCGGCAGCTTCCTCCGGGAAGACCGGCTTCAACAGATAGTGATTGATTCCGTAGCTGATGGCCGTGCGGGCGTATTCAAACTCACTGTAGCCGCTCAGAATGACGAACTTCGTCGAATCCGTCCCCTCCTGCCGCCATTCCCCGATCATCTCCAGACCATTCATCAGCGGCATATGGATATCGGTTATGACCAGATCCGGCTGAAGCTGCTTCATCATCTGCAGCCCCTCCCGGCCGTTGCCGCAGGTTCCGCACAGCTCGAAGCCCAGCTCCTGCCAATCGATCCACATCTCCATCCCTTCCAGAGCGCTCGGCTCATCATCGATTAATAATACTTTGTATTTCATCATCTATACCTCTCTTTCCATAGAGTAATTATTCTCAAGCAGCTTCAGGGGAATGCCAAAGGTCACTACCGTTCCCTGACCCGGCGTACTGGATATCTCGAAGCGCACCTGATCTGCGTAATTCAGCTCCAGCCTGCGGTATACATTGCGGATACCGATGTTGGTCCCGGAATAATCCTCCTTGCGGACCGCAAACATCAGCTCCTTCAGCTTCTCCGGCTCCATACCTTTACCATTATCAGATACTGTAATCTGCAGCCTGTTATCCAGCACGGCCGCAGCCACCTTGATGACCCCCAGCCCCTCAATCGTCTGCAGGCCATGCTTGCAGGAATTCTCGACCAGCGGCTGCATGCTCAGCTTCGGTATTTTATAATCCAGGGACTGCTCATCGATCTCAAAGGTATAGTCGAATTTATCCCTGAACCTGAATTTCTCAATCCGCAGATACATGTCGATAAATGCGATCTCCTCGCGCACCGGCACCAGATCCTCCTTCCAGCTCAGCAGTCTGCGCAGTAGCTTCGACAGGCTTTTCACAATATCGGTGACATCGTTATATTTATTCTTGGTGCAGACCACCAGAATCGCATTCAGCGTATTGAACAGGAAGTGGGGGTTCATCTGGCTCTGCAGGAAATTCAGCTCCGCCCTGACGCGCTCCATCTCCAGGTTCTTGCTCTGGATCTCCAGCTTGTACACATCGTTGATCAGGGAGTGAATTCTGGAGGTCATCCGGTTAAAATTGTGGATTAGCCCGCCGATCTCATCCCGGCCCTCATCGATGGCGATCAGCTCGAACTTCTCGTTCGTCACCTTCTGCATATGCCGGGACAGGCGTTTCACCCGGTAGTTGTAGGAGCGCAGCATGATATATATGAATATGCTAGTCAAAAGAGTAAGTGTGGTGGCTAGGCCCGCTGCGTACAGCCGGATATCGAGAACCGCCTGGGAGATCCGCTCCCCCTGCGTAATTCCGACAATCCGCCAGCCTTTGAGATAATTCGCCGTCCCTACAGCCATTACCCGAACCCCTTCGCTCTCGTCCTGACTGTCCCCCCACTGATCGAATACCGGATAGGGATCATCCGTAATGTGCTGATAGCCGCTGTCCGCTGACATCACGATCTTGTTCTCCCCATTGATCAGATAGAGGCTCAGGTAATCCCGTTCCCGGACGATAATGTCATAGATCTCACTGAGGTCCAGATCGATCCGCAGCACCTTCTCATAGTTGTTCAGATTACGGTAATTGTCCATGGTCTCAATAATGCTGAGCGTCGGGGTGGATGAAGCCAGATTCTTGTTCTCCATGATCCGGTAAGCAGCAACATAGACCTGGGTAGTGGCCTTCTTGGCCTGCCGGTACCAGTCACTGAACCATACTTTATCGTTCATTACCTGATAATTCCCCCCGGATACAACCGTCTGATTGTTCGTGAATATACTGATTCGTTCCAACTGGTTATTGACAGGCATATAGCTGTTCATCCGGTCTCTCAATTGTTCGTTGAACATACTGTAGAATTCGATAGAGTCCGTATAGGTCCGGTCCAGCATCTCGTACAGATTCTTATCCGCAGCCAGCGTGTAGCCGACAGAGACTCCCCCTTCAATAAAATCATGAATGTCCTTCCGCGCCCGCTCCATGGAAATCTCCAGATTCTGCTGCTCCCTCGATTTGATGAGATCAGTAATCCGCTCCAGGAATACCAGATTCAGCACCATGATCGGCAGGAGCACACCCACAATGTAGATGAGATAGAACTTGTAGCTTAGTGGAATATCATTGACGATCGTGCCGAATTTAAACCGTTTTGTCGCCATCCCTCACACACACCCGGCTTTCTTAAGATTTCGGTATCTGAGTAACCTTCGAAGCCACAGCCCCACTTTGTGGGGTTATTTTAGAGCTGTTTATTGTTGTGGGCATTCTTGTACACCGAAGGTGATGAACCCACCTTATTCTTGAACTTGTCGATGAAATAATCGGTATTGGAAAAGCCCACCTGCACCGCGATATCTGATATCTTGAGCTGGGTGCGCTTGAGCAGGCTTTTGGCCGCTTCGATCCGCTTCTCATTCAGATAATCGCTGAAGCTGCGCCCCGTCTCCTTGCGGAACAGCTGGCCCAGATAGGCTGAATTCATATGAAACTGCCTGGCGAGGTCCTGGAGCTGCAGCTTGCTGCGGAATTCCAGATCTACGTATTGGATCACATTATAGATGGTGTTCCCCTCATTATTGGCCCGCAGCTCGGTGAGGTACGCTGAGGTCTCCAGGCAGAACCTGTCGACATACAGGCTAAGCTTGTAATAGTCCGTGAGTCCGCCCAAGTTGCCGTACTCCTTGTGCATCGCACACATGATCTGGTCGGGGTCTCCCTGCATCTCGGCAATACTCCGGCATAAGGTCATCTCCAGATGGGCTACCTCAGCCTGTGCAGCATCAATACTCACCCTCTTGGCGGTCATGGCTGCGAAGGCTTCCCTGGCAGCGGCCCGGATTCTCTCAGGCACGCCTTCCTTCACCTCATCCAGCACACGCGTAAAGTGCCCGTCAGTGAATTCGGGAGACAAGCGGGCCGTACGCAGATCGTTGTAGTAGAAAATTCCGCCCCGCTCCTTCCGGTATTTAAGCCCCCAGACCTCAAGCGTCTGGGTGTACAGCTCCTGGACGGCGCGCAGGCCGTTCCCCCGGCCGCTGATCATTACAGCCACCGGTACCCCCAGCTTCGCTGACTGCACCTTCTGCACCTGAGCGGCTGCTGCCTCCAGCGCTTCCGTGGACAGTCCGGCTGAGCGAATCAGAAGCCCGGCCCTTCCGGCCGGGTCCTGGAAGACATAGCCCAGGTGATCCGGGAAGCCTTCGGTATCCCCTTCATTCAGGCTCACCGTACCTGAACCTGATATGGCAGCAGCAAGTATGCATTGCAGCTCTGTATCAGGCTGAAGCCCCAGCAGACCGCAGGCGGCGTGCTCCAGCTCCTCACTCCAATCCCCCTGGACACAACGGCTGATCAGATTATGCACCAGAATATTATGCTTCTTCCGCTCCTCTAGTCTGGAAGCGGTTTCATAACGGATAATAGCTCGGATCTTCCCGAGCAGCTCCTCGATCTCCTCATCATCCACCGGCTTCAGCAGGTAGCCGTCCACCTTGTGGCGCAGCGCAGTCCGGGCATAGTTGAAATCGTCATATCCGCTCAGGATCACGAACCGGGGCGGCGGGTCCACCGTCTCCTTCACGGCCGCAATCAGCTCCAGACCGCTCATCACCGGAAGATTGATATCCGTCAGCAGCAGATCCGGCCTGTGCTCCCGGATCAGCCGCAGCGCCTCCCCGGCGCTAAGCGCTTCAGCGCATACCTCGAATCCGCACTTTTCCCAGTCCACCATCGTCCGGAGTCCTTCCAGAACCCAGGGTTCATCGTCCACAATCATGACTTTCAGCATGAGCTCCGCTCCCCTCTACATAATCAAAATTTGGTAAGTAATAGAATTACAAGTAATGCTAACATACAAGTTTAATCCTGTGAATGTTAACTTGAGCGAGGCTTTCTTTAACCTAAACAGGGAAGTCCGCAGCCAGTATGGTTTGGCTGTAGACTTCCCTGTTATCAACTTACCTTCTTAACGGCCTATTGTATTCGGTTTTTCACATACATTCGGCAATCTTTCCTTCCCATACAAGTGGAAACGGCATTGCTGTCCTTTTTAAGGACGGTACCGTTTCGGCGAGAAATAGAAGGAAAATTTGTAGGGGGAAACCTATAAATTCTTATATTTCGAGAACAAAATGTCTGCGGCATCCCCATTGTAATCGGTTTTTCGACCATATTCGGCCCACGCGCCTCTGCCGCACCGAATGTGATCGGTTTTTCGACCATATTCGGCCCACGCGCCTCTGCCGCACCGAATGTGGTCGGTTTTTCGACCATATCCGGCCCAGACGCCTCTGCCGTGCCGAATGTGGTCGGTTTTTCGACTACATTTAGCCCAGATGCTCACGCGCTGCCCATTTTGTCCGGTGAAATCAGCGAAGTACATAAGACACTTCCACATCGGACGCAAATCATCATTTCCTAATCAACAAAAAAGCCACTCAATCGCACCGGATGTTTTCCCCTTGGATACATCCGGTGCGAGGCGACTTCATAAAAAGCGCTCAAATATAATTAGTATCTGTATTATCCCTGTTTCGCTTCTCCCAGCTCCGCCCGCAGCTTCAGAAACACCTGATAGCTCCGCTCGGCGACCTCAGAAATGGCGATCGGGTGGAAGCCCGGCAGATCCGCATACAACAGGTCGTTGAGCGGTGCGGTCCACTTAACCGGCAGCTTGGCTGCACCCAGCTTCGCTCCCATAATGGAGCCGACGGTGGCCCCGTTGCAGTCGGTATCCATTCCGGCCGATACGGAGGTGACCACCGCTTTCTCGAAGTCATCGCCGCCGTAGATCAGCGAGGCGGCCACAATGGCAGCGTTGTTGTTCGTATGCACCGGGTCGTAATGGCTGAACTCGTTCCAGAGAGTGCTGACCAGCTCACGCTCACTGCCTGCCTGCTGTGCAATTTCTACGCCCCGCAGCACATCCTTAGCCAGTCTGCTCGTCTGTGGAATCTCGCTCAGGCCGATCTGCACAATCTCCTGGTTGCTGAGGCCTGCGAAAGCTGCTGAGATCATCGCGGCATTGAACATCTCGCCGTAGATCCCGTTCTTCACATGCGAGAAGGAGGCATCCCGCCAGCCCAGCTCTGCCGCTAATTCGGGATGTCCGGCCGCTCCATAAGCCAGGGCATCCGCGCGGATCGCCGCACCAATCCATTCCCGGTACGGATTCAGATGCATCCGTACCCGCTCCTGCCGCAGCGGCCAATCCGCCGGCTTCTCCCCGTGAAGATGGGAGGTCTCCTGAGCAAAGTTCATATAGCTCTGCGTTTCCGCCGTGCAGACCTGACTGTAGGTCAGATGCCCGTGCCACAGTTTGCCGATATCCCAGGAATCCCAATTCAGCCCTTTTTGCTCCAGCAGGATCAGGCCAAGCACTGTATAACGGATATCATCATCGCTCTCCATGAAGCTGATCTTCTCACGCGTGCTGGTGAATGACCAGTCGCTTAAGCCGAGGCCGTATTCCTCGCGTGCCGTGGAATGCTCAGGAGTATAACCTGTAATCGGCCAGGCATCCGCACCGCGGAACCACAGCTCGATATTCTCCCAGCCGGTCCGGCCATCCTTGCCGTACAGATAGTCCCAATATTCCAGCGGCTTGCCCAGCGCGCAGCCTACACTCCGCCCGAGCCAGGCCCCGTAGAACCTGTCTCTCCACTGGTCCGGCGTCCAATCCACCGCAAGCTTGCGCGGACCTTCCGGACGGAGCTGCCTGATTCCCGCCAGATCCGAAGGCTCCTTATAAGGAAAATCAGCGGATACTGGAAATGCCATCAGCTCCCGGTATACCTCCATCAGCTTGTCCTCATCGCTCCCGGCCGCATCCAGCTTCTCCGCCAAACTGCCCGGCTGGCAGCCTTCCTCGATCCGCTGCTGCAGCTCGAACCTTACCGTCTCCTGCAGACGTTCCCAGCCCGCCATCCGTTAGGATTCTCCTGCCGGAGACCCCAGCTGCCGGTCTAAACGTTCCAACGAATCGAACAGCAGCTTGATGAAGGCTTCGCGGTCTACACCAAGCAGTACCTCCGTATTCGCAGGCTGGTCCGGCTTCTTGCGGCGGTCCGCCACAGTCATGCCGCGGGTAAGCTTGCCTTCAGTCTCTACTGTTACATACAGGTGCTCGGATTCGAACAGCTCCGGGTGCAGCAGCCAGGCAATGGCGCAAGGGTCATGCAGCGCATTGCCGACAAAGCCCATTTTCTTCCCGTAGATCGAATAGAAATCTAGCAGCTCACCGACCATGACGGACACGGGACCGCGCGTCTTCAGCTCCTGAATCTCCTCTTCGAAGATCGCCGCTTTATCTGTCACATCCAATCCGCTCATGACAATCGGAATGCCGGATTCGAAAACGATCCGCGCCGCCTCCGGGTCTACATAAATATTGAACTCCGCTGTCCGGGTCACATTGCCGTAAGCCAGTCCGCCGCCCATTAGCGAGATCTTCTCGATCCGCTCCTTCACTTCCGGGTAAGCGGTAATTAGCAGAGCGATATTCGTCAGCGGGGCGGTAGGCACCAGAGTGATTTTCTCATCTGAGGCGCGGATAATCTCCAGCATGAATTCTACTGCGCCCTGCTCTACGGGCTTGAACTTGCTCGCCGGCAGCGCCGGGCCATCCATGCCAGACTCCCCGTGGGCTTCCTCTCCGGTTACAAGCTTGCCCAGCAGCGGCGCCGCAGCGCCTTTGGCTACCGGAATGTCTGCATTTACAAAGCTGAGAATCTTAAGCGCATTGTCGGTGATTTTATCCAGAATCTGGTTGCCGCCAACGGTTGTAATCCCCCGGATATCCAGCTCTCCCGGATGTGCCAGCGCAAGCAGAATGGCAATCGCGTCGTCATGCCCCGGATCGCAGTCAATAATGATAGGTGTTGGCATCGTTGTCGCTCCCTTTGATTAGTTGTGAATGGCTAGATAAGACGCACTTAAGAGTTGAACTTGAAGCTTGGTCGAAGCTGCGGTGAACATTTGGACTTCCGGCCGCTGTTGTCACCAGATTTCTTGATTTTGAACCGCTCTTCGCGGTAGAAATCCGGTGACAAAGGCGGACGCTATCGCTCCTACAGTTCCAAATTTCCCCTCCGCTTCTTTTTGCTTTTCGCTAATTTCTTTCGTGTGCCTTATCTACCTTGTTTATTTCGTAACAGTAGCCTTAAGCTTCTTGTTCTTCTTCCGTGTCTCCGAGATTGCGTAGATAATCAGACCGATCACCGTTGCCACATAAGGCAGCGTAGCGATCAGCTCAGCTGGAATCTTCAGCACCTGCAGGGCATTGGAGAGCGCGTCCGCTGCGCCGAAGAGCAGCGAGGTCAGCGCTGTGCCCACGGTGGTGCTCCGGCCCATGGATTCAGCAGCGATGGCAATCCAGCCCCGGCCGGCAATCATATCGCGGGTGAACAGCGACAAGTAGCCCATCGACATATAAGCTCCGCCCAGGCTGGCGAAGAAGCCGCTGAGCAGTAGCGCGCTGTACTGGATGCGGACCACACTGACGCCCACTGATTGGGCCGCATGCGGATTCTCGCCTACGGAGCGGATTCGCAGCCCAAGCGGTGTACGGTTGAGCAGATAATAGACTACGAGCACTGACAATATAGAGAAATACGTCAGAATGTGGTGCCCCGACAGAATCGGGCCCAGCACCGGAATATCCTGCAGGAGCGGAATATCTATACTCGGCAGCACTTTACTCGCCAGGGAGGTGGATGATCCTTTGTCACCGCTCAGCAGATACAGAATAAATACCGTACCGCCGGAAGCGAACATATTGATCGCCACCCCGCCGAGAATAATGTGGGTCTTGAACTTTAAGGTGAAAAAAGCCAAAATGCCCGCAATCAGCGTTCCCGACAGCACCGCCCCAAGCAATCCCACCCAGGCGCTCTGCGTATAGGCACTCACGATAACCCCGGCCAGCGCCGAGACCAGCATGATCCCTTCCATCCCGATGTTGATGATTCCGGCACGGTTCGAGATCAGCGCCCCCAGTGCAGCGAATAGTATCGGCGTGGTTACACGCAGGACAGAGAAGGCAAAATCCGTCGTCAGAATGACATTCAGCAGACTGTTCATGCTTCCTTCGCCTCCTTCAGCAGCATGCGGTTCTTCCAGAACTTGAGGAACTGCTCAGCGGATATCAGCAGAATAATGACCGCCTGGATAATCGAGATCATCTCGGACGGCACATCAGACAGGCGCGACATCATGTCGGCGCCAATACGGATATAGGCCAGGAAGAGCGCCGAGACAATGACGGAGAACGGATTATTCTTGGCCAGCATGGCCACCAGTGCACCATCCATACCGTAGCCCGGTAAGGAGGTCCACTGAAACCGGCTGTACATCCCGAGCACCTCCACCGAGCCGCCCATACCGGCAATGAAACCGGCGATCAGATGGACCAGAATGATCACCTTGGCCGTCTTCATGCCTGAATAACGGGCGAAGTCCCGGTTAACCCCGGTCATCCGCAGCTCATAGCCCCATTTGGTCCGGTAGAGGAACAGATGAGCGAGCACAATGAGCACCAGCACAATAATAAGTCCGGTATGAATCCGTGTCCCGGCAAACAGCTTGCTGAGCTGGGCCGTTTTCTCGAATTTAAAAGAAACGTTGGCAAAGGCCTTGGCATCCCGCAGATGGTAGTTCAGCAGGTACAGCCCCACCCCAAACAGGATGTTATTGAACATCAGCGAGGTCACCAGCTCATTGGCGTTCCACTTCGCTTTGAGAATACCGGGGATGGCTGAGAGCAGTGCCCCTACGATCGAGCCCGCAAGAATCGCCACTACCGGATGGAACCAGCTGTTCAGGCTGAGATGAATCGCCAGCGCAGTAGTCACGACACCGGAGAAATAGAAGATCCCCTCCGCTCCCAGGTTGAACATATTGGCCCGGAACAGCAGGGAGACCGCAAGGCCGGTGAACATCAGCGGAATCGCCATTTCAATGACGTTGCCGATATGGCCCTTCGTGGACAACGGCTCCCAGAGGAAGATTCCGATTGTCTTCACCGGGTGGTCACTGACCAGCGAGATGATCAGGAACGCGATAATAAGTGCAATGACGATGACCGCCGCTGTGCGGATCGCCTCGAAATATTTGACTTTAAACATGATATGCGGCCCTCCCGGTCTGCTCTTTATCCTGCCGGTTAATGCCCAGCATGTAGAGCCCCAGCTCTTCCTCACCGACTGCTGACGGATGTTCGAAATAGGCAACAATCTGGCCCTCATACATCACGAGCAGACTGTCACTCAGCTCCAGAATTTCATTCAAATCCGCTGATACCAGCAGCGTGGCACAGTTCGCCGAGCGCAGCTCCAGCAGCTTCTGGTGGATGAACTGAGCGGCCCCGATATCCACGCCCCGGGTCGGCTGCTCGGCGATCAGCAGCTGCGGATTCGTGGAACACTCCCTGGCTACGACCACCTTCTGCATGTTACCGCCGGACAGCATGCCGATCGGCTGCTGCGGACCGGAGCACCGCACCTTGAATTCCTCCACCAGCGCAGAGGCCAGCGCAGCAATTCTGGACCCGTGCAGAAATGGCCCTTTATTCATATCCTTCTGGCGGTAGCGCGTGGAGATCAGATTGTCAGCAATGCTGGCTTCTCCGGCAGAGCCCTGGCGCATCCGGTCCTCAGGGATATAGGATACCCCCAGGTTGCGGATGTCCAGAATATCCAGCTCACGGATATCCTTCCCCTTCACCTGTACCGTCCCGCTGCCGCCAACCCCGCGCAGGCCGCCGGTCAGCGCCTCGATCAGCTGTGTCTGTCCGTTCCCTTCAACGCCGGCGATGCCGACAATCTGGCCTTCACGGACCGAGAAGCTGAGCTCGGAGAGCAGCGCTTTTCCCTGGCTGTCTGAGACGCTCAGCCCTTCCACTGTAAGCACCGGCTTACCGTAGGGAAGATCGCTTTTGTCATACTTCAGCACCACATCGCGCCCGACCATCAGCCGCGAGATCTCCTGCTCCGTTACTTCTTTGGTCTCGAAGACGCCTTCACTCCGGCCGCCGCGCATGATGGTAATACGGTCACAGATGGCTTTGACCTCCTTCAGCTTGTGCGAGATGAACACAATCGTGTGTCCCTGCTCCTTAAGCTGCTGCAGCTCATGGAACAGCTCCTCCGTCTCCTGCGGAGTCAGCACTGCCGTTGGCTCATCGAGGATGAGAATTTTGGCCCCGCGCACCAGCGCCTTCAGAATTTCTACCTTCTGCTTCATGCCGACGCTCAGGTCCTCCACCTTCGCCTTGGCCTTCACCGAGAGATTATATTTACGCGCAGTTGCTTCCGTCAGACGTACGGCCTCTGCATAATTGAAGCCAACGCCCTTCTTCGGCTCCATACCGAGCACCATATTCTCCGCCACCGTAAAAGAAGGCACCAGCATGAAATGCTGATGCACCATACCGATACCGCGGTCAATTGCGTCCTGCGGGGACTGCAGCTTCACTTGTTCTCCCCGGATGTAGAGCCCGCCTTCGCTTGGGCTCTCCATTCCGAACATAATTTTCATCAGAGTCGATTTACCGGCTCCGTTCTCACCCGCAATCGCATGGATCTCGCCTTCGCGCAGGGAGAACTCAACGTCCTTGTTGGCAACCACACCGTTCGGATACACTTTGGTGATTCCCCGCATTTCCAGCAGAGCATTTGCCATGGGTCATCAACGCCTTTCAACCAAAGTTTTATTCATGTCCTTAAGGTTTAACAGCATTACGGATGGCTTCCACTTCAGAAGTCTCCATACCCATTGCGTTATCCACCTTGATTTCCTTATTGATCAGCTTCTGCTTCACTTCTTCAATCTTGGTCTGCAATTCCGCCGGGAAGGCCGCCTTGTAGATCTCGTTCTCGGCAATGCCTACGCCGTCTTCGACGAAGCCAAGCACATCACGTTTACCCATTTCAAGCGTGCCGTCCTGCAGCTTTTTCACTGCGCCAAGAATGGCGGAATCGATCTTTTTAATCGCGGAAGTAACGATCAGGTTGGCCTTCGCACTATCCGTATCCTTGAGCAGCATCGCCTGGTCAGAATCGACGCCGATTGCATATTTGTTCTTTTCCTTTGCTGCATCGAAGATGCCAAGGCCCGTACCGCCCGCCACGTTGAAGATAATATCCACGCCCGAGTTATACTGGATCAGCGACAATTCCTTGCCTTTGGCAGGGTTTACGAAATCTCCGGCATAAGAGACAGCCACCTTCACTTCCGGATCAACATACTGTGCTCCCTGAATGTAACCAACCAGGAAAGCATTGATGCCGGGAATGTCCATTCCGCCCAGGAATCCGATCACATTGTCCTTGTTGGCATTAGGCATATCAGACTGGGTAGCAAGCGCCGCTGCCGCTCCGGCCAGGAAGGAGACCTCATTGGTCGAGTAAGACATATTGTACATATTGGCAGGTGCTTCCTCGATGTCGGTGTCATAGTTGATGAATTTTTTATCGGGATTTGCTTCTGCCGTTGCATTGAACATTTCTGTAATTTCCGAGCCGCCGGAGATGACAACATCCCAATCCTCAGCAGCGATATCATTAAAAGTCGGCTCCCATTTCGTCTTGTCAGCGCCCATTTCCACAACCTTCGTCTCTGCGCCAAGCTCGCTTTTCACCTTCTGCAGACCATTGTTCGCCGCATCAAAAAACGACTTGTCCCCCAGCGTCCCCGGAATCAGCAGCACCACCTTGAGCTTGTCCCCCGCAGCCGCCCCGCCGCCTTCCGCATCCGTTCCCGGAGTTGCTGCCGCACCATTCCCGTTCCCGGACTTGTTGTTCCCGCATGCAGCGACCAGTACCATAACTGCCAGTAACATTAAAGTGAGCATTTTCTTTTTCATTTTCTAAGTTCACACCCCTATTTGTAATAGATCCACCCTGCTGAATAGCATAAAATCCCAATTACACGTTTTGTTGGTTCCTTCGAATCGGGCAGCATGAATAAGCGACTGTTGAAATTCTGAAAATAAGCAATTTACTCTGAAAACCAAACATTTCATGTTACATTTCGCTAAAAAACCGTAAAATATCCGAACAAGATGGCCAGTCCAGTTGAGAATCTTCGGTTTTATTGATAAGATCATATCAAATGAAAACATAAATATTTATATATTTTCGGTCATGTTTTTGTACGATTCGGCTAAATGACGATCAAGGGAGGCTCATCATGGATCGTGTCCTATATATTGTAAATGCAGAACATGAAGCAGGTACCTATATCCCTCCGCACCAGCATGAGTGCTTCGAGCTGGTCTATTACATCCACGGTCAGGGCACCTGCAGCATCGGCCAGCGCAGCTATCACTTCCGGCCCTCTACCTTCGCCCTCATTCCGGCAGGCTTCAAGCATGACGAGAATCATCAGCCCAGCCCGGAGGTGCTGTTCGTCGGCTTCCACTGCGGCAATCCGGTGATTAATTCGCTGTCCGGTGTGTTTGACGACGATAAAGAGCACACAGTACTACAGACCCTGCAGCGGATGAGCGCTGAGTTCAAGCGCAAGCGCGACGGGTTCAGCGAGCTGCTGAATCTGCAGATGAGTGAAATTACCGTCTATCTCCAGCGACTGCTCAGCGCCTCCGATTTCCATTCCCCGGCAGAGGATCAGATGCAGTATGTGCTCAATTATATGAACGAGCATTACCGCCACAAGCTCTCGGTAGCCTCGCTGGCAGAGATGTCCGGCTACAGCTACGACCGCTTCCGGCATCTGTTCAAGGAGCGGTTCATGCACTCCCCCCACCGTTATCTTTTACTAAAACGCCTGGATTATGCCAAGTCGCTCCTCCTGCACAGCCAAATGCATATTTCCGAGGTCTCGGCTGCAGCCGGATTCGTCAACGACGCCCAGTTCTGCAATATGTTCAAACGGGAGATCGGCCTCTCCCCGCGCACCTTCCGCATTCAGAGCAGAGTCATATAGGGAATAGTCCCCTCCCCTGTCACAAGTAGCTTTTGTACACGAATCTTGCATTTGTTCACTGCGCTGGGTTCCGGCCTGTTCACTGTTGTAAGCTTGTTCCACTGTCCTGTTCATAGGCTGGAGCTTATAATCGTACTATGAACATTTACGACAAGGACGGTACCCGCAAGAATACACAGTGAGTCAGGGGGCTACTTTGGATGAGACTGAACAAGATCGGCAATCAACGGGCACTGTACAGCAGACTGCTAGTCAGCATTACGCTTTGCGTCTCCTTAACCTTTCTGGTCTCCACCATCATTTATTACAACTACTATATCGGCGTAGAAAAGAAACAGACCTTCCAGTCCGACCTCGGCAACCTCACACAGACCAGCCGGGAGGTCGTGAACATGACGGATGCTGCGCAATCGCTTTCTTTTCAAATCTACCGCAACAGCACTATCTCCAAAATCGTGTTCTACGATAAGCCGGACATCTACGATGTCACCGCCGCCATGTCCGAGCTGGGCAACTATCTAAGCTCCATGCCTTATATCGAATCCATCTATGTATATAATCCCAAGAGCGGGCAGCTGTATGTTGCCTCCTCCCATGGCCAGAACGGTGTGTATACCGAGAAGGAGCTGGTCGATACCTCCATTCTGGATATCCTGAGCCACTATCAGAACTATAAGGCGTTCACTCCCATTCCTAGAGTCTATTCCAACGGCGCACAGGAGAACGATCAGGTCCGTGCCTATACCTTCCTGTGTCTGGATGCGATCGGCTGGGACCGGGCTATTAATTCGGCGGTAATTGTGAATATTTCGGCTCCGTGGATCAACAAAGAGATCGCCAGCCCGGCGGATTCCACCAGCGCGACCTATATTCTGGATGATCAGGGCGCCTTCCGCTCCAGCAACAGCCTGAAGCAGCAGGAGCTGACCCCGGAGGAAGCAGGATTCATTGAGCAGCGGATCAAGGGCCGGGAGGCCGGCTATTTCATCGCTCCCTTCGGGGGCGTGAACTCGCTGATCTCTTATACGGCACCGGATGATTTAAGCTGGCAGTATGTACGAATTACGCCTTATGAGATCATTACGAAGCAGACCAACAACATCCGCAACACCACCTTGCTGATCGCAGGTCTGGTGCTGGTGGCCGGCATCGGCCTCTCCTGGATCATGTCCAGAAGCCTCTACCTGCCGATGAACCGGATTGTCAGCGAGATGCATATTCTGGAGACCGAGAAGCGCGACAGCATGTTCATGATCCGGCAAAATACACTGCGGGACCTGATCCTCGGCCTGAAGCCGCTGCAGTCCATGCAGCAGGTAGAGAAGCTGCGCCAGCTCGGCATTCATTTCACCTTCAATGATGATTACCGGCTGATCCTGCTGCGGATTGACCGTTACCGGGAGTTCCGGGAAGCCCGCTCCTCTTATCTGCTGACCTCCAAGTTCGCCATTATGAACATCGCCTCCGAGATCTGCGGCCAGACCTACCGCGTGGAGACCGTAGATATGAACGATGACGGAATCCTGGTGCTGCTGAACATTATCGATCCCGTGGAATATACGGATACCGGCCTAATCGAAGCCCTGCTCCGGCAGATTCAGCAGGCCTGCTCCGACTATCTGAAGATCAGCCTTACCCTGACCTACAGCCATATTGACCGTAATGCCAGCCAGCTGCATCAGCTCTATCAGCAGGTCCGCGAGGCGTCGAATCACCGCCTGTTCTATGGGCATGGCTGTATCCTGAATGCCCGGGACATCTGTGCGCTGGAGTCCAGCACTTATCATTATCCGGCGGACAAGGAGAAGAAGCTGGCGGATGCATTGCTGAGCGGTAGAGTGGACGATGCCGCCGAACAGTTCAGCTCGATGATTCGCGAGACCGGGGCCTTCCCTTATCAGACCGCGCAGTTAACCGTGTCCAGGCTCAGCGTCACCGTCAGAGAGATCGTAAATTCGATCCAGAAGCGTAACCGCTTACAAATCGATGGAATGGCCGAGCTGCCCAGCCTGGAAGCCATCGAGACGATAGAGGAGCTGGAGGCGGCTTTCGCCGCCCTCTTCCATACCCTGCAGGAGCAGCTGGCCGGCAAAAAGAACACCAAGCAGCACGACCTCATCTGCCAGATCAACGCCAAGATCAACGAGGATTACATGAAGCCTCATCTGAGCCTGAACCAGATCGCCGATGAACTGGACATGTCGCCCATCTATATCAGCCGCCTCTACAAGCAGCAGACCATGAACAGCATCGTCGATGTCATCCTGGAGGTGCGGATGCGCGAAGTGTGCGCCCTGCTGGAGAACACCGACCTGCCCGTCACCGCCATCGCCGAGCGCTGCGGCTTCACCAGCAGCTCGTACCTGCACCGGATGTTCAAGCGCAGCTTTGGTACAACGCCTACCGATTATCGCCGTTTGAAGAGTGTGCGGATGGATTGAATTTCGGACATGAGGATGCACCGCTGGCAGTTGCTCTTGGTAACTTTAGTTGTACTATTGTGGTGGTTACGCTAATTAGCTGCAGCAGTCATCTGTACCGCCAGCTGGCGCTATCATCCACAGTAGCTACTACTACCGCCAGCACTCGCTTTCAGCCGCAGTAGTTACCACTAACTTTTCAGTTCAGTCCACACCCCAGGGCCGTATGCCAGCAGAAGCCTGAGATTCTCAAGCTCATACACACCAGCAAGTTGAAATGTTGCAAGATTTGCAACTTAGATTTTTAATCCTGGGCTATTCCTATGAATTGTTGCACAAAATGCAGCAATAGCCTCGGATATCGACCATTTCCAGACAAAATCCTGCCTTTCCTGCAACAATCCCTGATTTGAGCCGATATCTCCGAGGTAATGTTGCAATTTGTGCAGGATTTTTGCATAGAGGGTCTGCCCGCTTCGGTGCCTTGCCTTTTTGCTTTGGTGGAACACCAAGCCCAGTTCTTTGCCCTTACCAGTTGTTTTTGGCTATGGCAGTTCCCGCTTTGGTGGAACACCAAGCCATTCTTTACGCCTTGCCTTGCAGTTCGCGCTTTTGTGGAACACCAGCCCGTCTCCAAATTCGTGGAGACGGGCTCTCTGCTCTTCCCTCCTGCCGCGGAGGCCGTAGGGCTGACGCGGCCTCCGCAGCTGTGCTCCGGTTGCGCCTAACGCTTAAACAGCGGAGAAAACGGAATGAATGTGGAGAAGCGGAGCGTTCGCCTTTGTGTCCGGATTTTCACCGCTAAGGTAGAATAAATAAAAATCCGGACACAACAGCGATCGGAACATCATTCCGTTTTCGGAGCGTCCACCCAAGCGCCATCGCCACTCCAGCACCAGCACTCACTCCAGCTCCCGCGCACACAAAAGCCCCAAAAGCCATACGGCTCCCGGGGCTCCCCTCATCTACTTAAGACCTTTCTCCGCCACATAAGCCTCCCACTGCTTCGTCCACTCCGCCTGAATCTTCTCCAGGCCCGCCTGCTTGGCCTTCTGCATGAAGGTCTCCAGGCCCTTATCCACATCATCCACCAGTCCGGCCTCCAGCGGGAACAGGTACTGCTTCTCTACCTGCTCAAGTGCAGCCTTCTCTGCCTGATAAGAGCTGTAGTCCTCAGCGAAGCCAAGGAACAGGTCCGGCTTCTGGATTTTATCCAGCTCATCAAAGATCGCCTTGACCCCGTCAAAGCCCTTGTCGAACAGCATGAACTCCGGATTTCTCCACGCCCAGCCGTTCATGCCCTCACGGGTGAAGCCATTGGAGGTACTGGTGCCGACCAGCTTATAATAGCCGTCTTCTACCGTGTAGTTCTTGCCTTCAATGCCATATTGCGTCAGCTGATTATACCGTTTGTCGAGCACCATCTTCTGATAGAAGGCAAGCGCCCGCTCCGGGTTCTTGCTGCTCTTCGGAATAGCGAACCCGTTGTGAATCGGATGTACAGGGGTCGCATAGCCGGTAGTTAAGCCGAAAGGAGAATACGCCAGCTCCCAATCCGGATGAGTCGTGCTGATCTTCATCTTCATATCATTGAACCGGTTAGGATTGTCCCCGAACATGCTGGCCGCTTTACCTGAAGTGACCGGGTCCTGCATCGTATCCTTAATATTCAGCACATTCTTTGGAATGAAGCCTTTATCGGCCCAGCGTTTCATCATCTTCAGCTCTTCTTTTTGCTCATCGGAGCCCCAGTAGGAGTAGACCGTGGACGGAGAATCATATTTCACACCCATGCCGTACGGCAGCGCGCCGACCATTTTATGCAGCTCCGTATAGATATAATGGAGATTGTTACCCACATCGCTGTTCAGGGACATCGGCATCATATCCGGCTCGTTTTTGACAATGCCGTCCATGTAAGCCTCATAGCTGGCCAAGTCCTTGGGCTCCGGGAGATTGTATTTCTTGCGCAGATCCTCGCGGTAGACGAACCCGTTGGTTACATACTCCTTGAAGGTCGCCGGAACCGTGTAGATTTTACCGTCAACCTTAACATCCTCCCACATTTTCTCAGGGACGAACTTCTGCAGCTCAGGAGCCGCCTTCGGCAGCAGATCATCCAGTGCCAGGAAGGCACCGCGCTTCGCATAGGATTGATATTGCGTCCAGTCCGCTGTAAAAATCAGATCTATCGCCTGCCCGGAGGACAGCAGCAGCTTATACTTCTGATCCCAGTCCGTCCAGCTGGTGAAGTTGAACTTCACCGTGGCGTTCAGGTCCGCTTCAGCCATTTTGTTGACCTCCGCCTGGATGGCCGGAAGATCCTTAGGAGCATCGCCGAGCATATAGAATTGCAGCTCCACCTTCTTTGAGGTGTCAATCCCTGTATCCGCTGCCGGGGCAGCTCCCTCTGAAGCTGCTGGAGTGCCGGGATTTGCGTCTTTTCCAGTATTACCGGCGCTGCCAGTGTTGCCGTTGTTCCCCCCGCTGCAGCCGGCCAGGAGCGATAGAGCGAGCAATCCCGTTGTAAGCGTAACCAAAGATCGTCTGCCTGCTTTCTTTCTCATGAATGAACCCTCCTAAAATTTGTTGTAAGCCCACGCTTCCCCGCTGCCCTCGTGCAGTTCTCTCCCCGGAAGCATACCATCCTTGTGTGTGACTCTATGTTAGCCGATATAGCAGATGTACGGTAAGGAACAATCTGCCAGCCGGTTCTAACCTTTGACCGCTCCGATCGTCAGCCCCTTCACGAAATAACGCTGGATGAACGGATACAGGAACAGAATCGGCCCCGTGACCACAATCGCCATCGCCATCTTGGTGGATTCTGTAGGCAGATCACTGCCTAAGCTGACCCCGGTTCCCGCGCCCATATTGGCGATGAAGGAGGCCGAGTTGATGACATTGTACAAGTGGAACTGCAGCTGATACTTATGCGGATCATTAATGAACAGCGACGAGGAGAACCAGTCGTTCCAGTAAGCCAGCGCAAGGAACAGGCCTACCGTAGCAATTCCGGGCATCGAGAGCTGCAGCACAATGCGCCAGTATATTTTGAAATCCCCCGCCCCGTCAATCTTGGCCGATTCGAACAGCTCCTCCGGCACCGCCGAGCGGATGAAATTCTTCATCAGAATAATCAGGAACGGTGTCATCAGCCCCGGAAAAATCAGCGCCCCATAAGAGTCGGTCAGATGCAGATACTTAGTGATCATAATGTACCAGGGCACCAGTCCCCCGCCGAACAGGGTCGTGAAGTAAATATAGAACGAGAAGGTATTGCGGTATTTGAAATCCTTGCGGGCCAGTACATACCCGGCCATGGTCATGAAGAACAGTCCCAGCGTCGTCCCTGTCACCGTTGTGAACAGCGTCACCCCATACGCCCGCAGCACCTCATCAGGGAAGGTGAATACCGTCTTGTAGCCCTCCAGCGAGAACTGCGCCGGGATGAAATGATAACCGTCCTTGATGATGGACTCATTAGCCGTCAAGGAAGCCGAAATAATCAGCAGGAACGGAATCAGACAGGCTAAGGAGCCCAGTATAATTACCGTGTAAGCCACTCCCTGGAGTAGCCTGGTGTACGAGTCGTCTTTGATTTGCATGCTCTTTCTCTCCTTCCGCAGCTGGTTCCGCACAACCTAGAACAAGGCGTAATCGTCATTTATTTTACGGATGATATAGTTGACCGTCATGATCAGGAAGAAGCCGAACAGCGATTGGTACAGGCCGGCCGCCGTGGCCATCCCGACATCGAAGGTCACCTTGAGCGAGCGGAACACGTACGTATCCAGAATATCCGTTGTATTGTACAGCACCCCGTTATTGCCAATCAGCTGGTAAAAGAGGTCAAACTGCCCCTTCATAATACTCCCCAGCGAAAACAGCAGCAGCATGACGAAGGTTGATTTCAGCATCGGCACCGTGATATACCAGATCCGCTGAAAAATGTGGGCACCGTCAATTTTGGCCGCTTCATAATATTCCTCGCTGATGCCCGTGATGGAGGCCAGGTAGATGACCATGCTGTAGCCAAGATTTTTCCAGAGATAAAAGAGAATGATCAGGAAAATCCAGATGACCGGATTATTATAGACATCCACAGGATTCGCCCCGAACTGCGTCAGCAGCGTATTCAAGAAACCGTTATCATAATTGAACACATTGTAGACGATCACGCTTAAGATAACGAACGATACGAAGTACGGCAGGAACATGACCGACTGGGTCAGCTTCTTGAACCACTTCACCCGCAGCTCGCTGAGCAGAATCGCACAGATAATCGCCAGCACATTCCCGAGTAAAATAAAAGCCAGATTGTAGCCGATCGTATTGAGCGTCAGCTTCACCAGCGTGCCGGATTTCCAGAGGAATTCAAAGTTCTTCAGCCCCACGAAGGGAGCATCGAACAGCCCGGAATTGAAATCAAACTGCGTGAACGCATAATAGACCCCGACCATCGGAAAATACGAGTTAATTAGAAAGAACAACAGCGTAGGCAGCAGCATCAGGAACAGAATCCGGTTATGGACCAGCTCATGCACGAAGCCCTTCTTCCTTGTCTTCCGGGTGCCGGACTCAAGCTGCGGGGACAGCCCGCCCGTTCCCTTCAAGGGAAGCTGGGTGACGAGCGGTATCCCGGTCTTGCGTTTGCGGTGTCTCAAAGCCTTCACTCTCCTATGCCTATAGATAAGTTGCCGCGTCACTGGGTTCGAAGCCTCTGTCCTTGGGCCTTGATGGCCCCTGCGGCTTCGTGGAATCCAATGTATGACCTGAGTATAGAAGAAGCCTCCAGCGGCTGAACAGTGAAGCTTCGGGATATTCCTGTACTTTACGGCTAACCGCACTGTGCACTTATCATACATTTGTGCAGTAATCGCAAGTTCAACGCAAATAAGCCCCCGAAGTACTCCTTAAGGAGAAGAATCCGGGGGAATTCGGGTGGTCGCGCTGGACCTATCTATAGCCTTACGATTTAAACTTGCCTGTAATAAATTATAGGTGATATACTCTGGGAAATGTACTAATTCTCCAACCTAAACTTTCAATATCCAAACTTTCTTCAGGAGGCCAGCCCATGAACCCGCTTCTGTTCCGCATCCCTCCCCTGCCGCATTATATAGCCAGCGGCCTCAATCACTGCCAGCCCGGATATCAGCACCGGAGCCGCCAGCAGATCAAGGTATTTGACTTGCTCATTGTCCAGCAGGGATGCCTGTATATCGGCGAGGAGGAGCAGCGCTTCACAGTGAAGGCAGGCGATGCCTTGATCCTTCGCCCCGACTGCCACCACTTTGGAACCGAAGGCTGCAAGGAGGATACGGCCTATTATTGGCTCCACTTTCAGACCTTCCATGACCTGCCCGCCTTATCGGTGACAGGGTCCGCTTCCGGCAATCTGACTGAGACTTCAGGAGAGCTTCCCGCTTCTCTATTCGATATCAGCTCCTTCAATCTGGTGTTATCGCAGTTTGTTAACTTACTTCTGCCGGACAGAGCTTACGAGGTATTGGAGCAGCTCACGCAATTGCAGGCCACCGCCCACCTCGAAGCCGTCCGCTTCCGGCAGCAGCTCCTCTTCCAGGATCTCCTGCAGCAGCTGGCCGCTTCTGTGAACCCGGAGCACCGCAGCTCTCAAACCACCCTATGTGCCGAGCAGGCCGCCTCCTATCTCCGCACCCACTACCGTGAAGAGATTACAACCGCCATGCTGGGAGACAGCCTCAACTTCCATCCGGTCTATATTGCCCGTTGCATGAACAAGGTATATGGCTGTTCACCCATGGAATATCTGCTCCGCTACCGTATCGGACAGAGCAAGCTGCTGCTGATGCAGACCAGCTTCCCGATCGCCCGGATTGCCGAAGAGGTCGGCTTCAACCAATCCTCCTACTTCAGCTCCAGCTTCATGAAGCTGGAGGGGTTGTCACCGCGCGAATACCGGCAGCGCTTCTCATGAAACAGGCCATCAGCGAAGGATACGCTGATGGCCTGTTTACTTAGTGATGATTACGCCTCCGGCAATGCCGCCGTCAGCGTGAATTCGAACTCCAGCCGCTGATCGGCGGCGATCCGGTATTCCGGATGCACCGGCGCTCCCCAGCTGTCATCCCCGCCCACACCCATCTGCTGTGCCGCGAGGGTGACAACCGTGTAGTGCACCTTAGGCAGCTCATAAGCATGTGCTGCCTGCTCCAGCTCGAACGCTGTATACGGTGACAGCGTACATTCCAGCGGCTGTCCCGCAGCCGCCTGAACCTGCAGCCCATACCCCCGGCTGTCCGTGATGCTCACCTCACGGACGCCCGTCCGGTTGCCGGATTCCTGCGGCACCAGATACGGTGACGGCAGCTCCGTCACCTTACGCCGGAAGCGGGTGAGCCGCGCTCCATGTGCGCGGTCACTGTAGTTCTCTTCCGGTCCGCGGGCATACCACTCGGTGGCCTCGTAGTCTGCCGGCATCCGGAAGGATACCGCCACTACCGGCACATCCGGCAAGCCGTCTGCTCCGGTGTAGACCATCCGGACACGGACGCTGCCGTCGGCATGGACCGTGTATTCAATGCTTGCCTTCAGCTCACTGCTGATGCTGAAGGCATAGTCGAAGCTGACCGTAGCCCGGTCTGCTTTCGTGTGCAGGCTGACCGCCGTACACTGGCGGGCCAGACTGGCCGCAAACCAGCCGCCGGCATGGTACCCCAGCGCAGTCCCTTTATCATTGTCGGTCGTTGCCCGCCAGAACAGCGGAGCGGGCGGGGTCACAATCATCTCGCGCCCTCCGTAGCAGAGCGACACCAGCGAGCCCGCCTGCTTGGAGAACAGGGCGGAGAATCCCCGCCCGGTGACCCCGATATTTACATCTCCTTCAATGACGCCGAACTCCCCGGACGCAGGCAGCAGTGCCTTTTTCCCGCCTGCCGTTACCCCGGCTGCTTCAACGCGGAACACATGCTCTCCATAAGCGGTCTCGAACCCGGAATCGGCCCATAGCTCCGCTTCCTTCAGCACCAGACTGGCCGCCAGCGTATATTCTCCCGGGGCGGCTGACACATCCGGCAGTTCCAGCGGAATCTGTGATTCCTCCTGCGCGGCCACATGAATCTCCTGCTGCCCCTTGAAGATCTCCCGTCCTTCTCTCAATAACCGGAACTCCAGCAGCAGCCGCTCCGTTCCCTCGAACAGATTGCCGTTGATCACCGTCACGGCATCCCGTTCAGGAACAAGCCGGATGTTCTGGTAGAGGAACTTCACCTCCTGCATCTTCGGCGTGATCGTCCGGTCAGCGAAGACAATCCCGTTGCCGCAGAAGCTGTAGTCCGTCGGCCGGTCGTCGAAATCCCCGCCATACGCCAGATACTCTTCACCGTACCTGTCCTTGGCCACCAGCGCCTGATCGATGTAATCCCAGATGAAGCCGCCCTGATACAGCGGATACCGGTTCTCCAGCTCAATATATTTATGAAGTCCCCCGACCGAATTGCCCATAGCGTGCATGTATTCGCAGCTAATATACGGCTTATCCGGTTGATTCTCCAGGTATTCCACAATGTCAGCGGGCTTGGCATACATCCGGCTCTCCATATCACTGCTGTCATTATATTTGCGGTTATGGAAGACTCCTTCATAATGCACCAGCCGTCCACGATCAGCCTTACGGAAGTAATGAGACACCTTCAGAATAACCTCACCCGCATACGATTCATTGCCGCAGGACCAGATCAGGATCGACGGATGATTTTTATCGCGCTCCAGCATCGACACTGCCCGGTCCATGACAATCCCCTCCCACTCCGGCTTATCCCCGGGAATGTTCCAGGATGGCTCAACGGCGCCCATCTTCTGCCATGAGCCATGGGATTCCAAGTTCATCTCGTCAATCACATACACCCCGTATTCATCGCACAGCTCATACCAGAGCGTCTGATTCGGATAATGCGAGGTCCGCACTGCGTTGATATTATTCTGCTTCAGGATGATGATATCCTTGATCATATCTTCCTTGGAAATATTCCGTCCTGTACGGGGGTTGAACTCGTGGCGGTTGACGCCTTTGAACATGATCCGTTGGCCGTTCAGCAGCATTAGCTTGTCCTTCAGCTCGAACACACGGAAGCCCGCCCGCTGCACAATCGCCTCTACCAGTTCCCCGCCGCCATTCCATACAGAGATACAGACGTTATACAGGTACGGATTCTCCGCGCTCCACAGGAACACCTTGCCTGCATCCATACTCAGAGCCGCCTTGCCCGCCACTGCCCGTCCTTCTGCTTTTGCCACCACAGTCCCGGCCGCATCCTTCAGCTCCATTCTGATCACAGCTTCGGCCTCTGACGCCATGCGAAGTTCAGCCGTTAACCTGCCCTGCTCATAGGAAGCATCCAGCCCCGCCTGAATCCGCAGATCCTGTACATGCAGCTCAGGAACCGTATACAAATACACTTCACGAAAAATCCCCGAGAACCGCCAGAAATCCTGATCCTCCAGCCAGCTCCCCGTACAGCGCTGATAGACCTCAACCGCGAGCTTATTGGCTCCTTCTTGCAGATAGGGGGTCAGTTCAAATTCCGCAGGGGTGAAGCTGTCTTCACTGTAGCCGACGAAGTGCCCGTTCAACCAGACATAACAAGCCGCCTCTACCCCCTGAAAAGAAATAAAGACCGGTCCCTTCCCCATATTCTCCGGCACCTCAAAAAACTTCACGTAGCTGCCCACTGTATTACTGCTCACCGGAATCTCCGGCGGTCTTACAGCATCCAGACCGTCCCAAGGGTACATCGTATTCGCATATTGCGGCCTGCCGTACCCCTGAAGCTGGATATGACCCGGCACCTGGATGTCCCCCCAGCCTCTCGTATCAAATTCCATCTTATAGAAATTCTGCACACGGGCTGCCACATTCACTGCATAACTGAATTTCCAATCTCCGTTCAGCGAGTGGCGCAGCGCCATGGGGGCTTGTGTCTCTGCTTCCTCCATCGTTCTATAATAGCGGTGGTCCGAATGCGCTTCCAACCGCTTCACCTTAAATACAGATACATCGCTTAGCCAATCCAGACTCGGTTCATTGCCTGACATTATATGATCCTCCTTCATCTTCTTTCGGTGAATATGGCTCTTATTCTATCCCAAGTTCACGCTAGTTCCCAGTGCAGGATTACAACTTAGATGCAGTTAACTGACTTTCAGCTGGTTTTATGATTTCCAGAGGCTTCCGCTTCATTCTCCATTGAAGCAAAATAAGCAATCTTATGGTCAATCTTCCGGGCAAAGCTCTGAAAGAACTTAATCTTCTCATCGATATGCTGTTTATGCTCCTGCAGCAGCTTGCGCTGATCGGGCAGACGGTCCCTGCCTTCCTGCGAGAACGCAATGAATTGCTTAATGTCCGCTATAGCCATTCCGGTATCCTTCAGACAGCAGATTAGCGAGATCAGCTCCAGATCCTCATCATTGAAGCAACGGTTACCGTTCTCATCCCTTGCCACAACCGGCAATACACCCTCCCGTTCGTAGTAACGCAGCGTATATTGGCTCAGTCCGCTTTTTTGTGCTATGGTTTTGATACTGTATCCCATCCGTACAAGCTCCTCTCTGCCAGCCGTTGCCGGCTTCACCTATATGTAAAGGTAACACCAATCCGTTTCTATGAACAGCCACTCTATGATTCTATTGACTTACACCTAACTCTAAGGTCTAAGCTTACACTATACCTTCATTTAAGGAGTGAATAATTAATGGTAAAAAGAATTAATGTGGCTAACGGTACACTTGAGGTGTCCGAGATTTCACTCGGCTGTATGCGGATCGCTGACTTGTCTCCCAAAGAGGCTGAAGTCCATATCCACAGCGCCCTTGAGGTCGGCATAGACTTTTTTGACCATGCAGATATTTATGCCGGCGGCAAAGCGGAGGAAGTATTCGGGGATGTACTGGCTGCAAATCCCGGCATGCGCGACCGGCTGATGATTCAGGCCAAATGCGGCATCAGGAACGGCTTCTTTGACTTCTCCAAGGAGCATATTGTCAGTTCAGTAGAGAATAGCCTGAAGCGGCTGCAGACCGATTATGTAGATGTCCTGCTCCTCCACCGTCCTGACACCTTGATGGAGCCGGAAGAAGTAGCCGAAGCCTTCGATGATCTGGAGCGCAGAGGGCTGGTCAAGCATTTCGGCGTCAGCAATCAGAACCCGCTGCAGATTGAGCTGCTCAAGAAGAACGTCAAGCAGCCCCTTCTGTTCAACCAGCTTCAGCTCAGCATCATGGTTACCGGCATGATTGATGCCGGCTTCAACGTCAACATGACGAATTCCGGTTCTGTAGTCCACGATGGCGGCATCCTGGAGTACAGCCGCCTGCACGATATGACCATCCAGCCATGGTCGCCGTTCCAGTATGGCTTCTTCGAGGGCGTATTCCTCGGCAACGAGAAGTTCCCTAAGGTAAATGAAGTGATTAACCGTCTCGCCGCAGAAAAAGAGGTAACCGATACCGCCATCGCGACCGCCTGGCTGCTTCGCCATCCGGCTAAGATGCAGCCCATTGTCGGCACCACCAACACTGCCCGCCTGCTCGACATCGCCAAGGCCTCAAGCATCACCCTCAGCCGTGAGGAATGGTACGAGATTTACCGCGCCGCCGGGAATGTGCTGCCTTAAACCAGACCATCTGTATGAAAGACCCGCAAATCTCCCCTTTAGAAAGGGGTTTGCGGGTCTTTTTGTATTTGCACCCAGGGCTTCAAGCAAGTTTTATAATAGGCTCTTGCAAAAAAATTTATATCATAATACGCTTTTCACAGACATCGATGTACTTATATTTAGAAGGAGAACAAGTATGAATAACAGAATTCTAGATTTCGAGAATCTGATTAAAACAGAGTATGGTAACATTGCTGGTATTGTAGTACTGCTCGGCAGCGAAAAGGTATATGAAGGCTATTTTGACGGCTACACCGCTGACGATCCGATCCATATTGCATCGGTGACGAAGAGCGTTGTGTCTGCACTGATCGGCATTGCCATAGACAAAGGCTATATTAAAAGCATTGACCAGAAAGTATTGGAATTTTTTCCTGATTACACGGTCAAACGCGGTGAAAAAACGATACAGAATATCACAATAAAAAATATACTGACAATGACCGCACCGTATAAATACAAGTCGGAGCCATATACAAAGGTCTATACCAGCGAGGACTGGACCAAAGCTGCACTGGACTTGTTGGGTGGCAAGGACGATCCTGGAGGATTCAAGTATTCCACAATCGGCCTACAGGTCCTGTCGGGAATCCTCACCAATGCAACCGGCCAATCTGTACTTGATTTTGCCACAGAAAATCTGTTTGAACCACTGGGGATCAAAGCGCCCCCTAATGCGAATATACATTGTAAAGAAGAGTATTTGGCGTTCCTCAAAGATAAATTTGTTAATGGTTGGATCATAGATCCCAAAGGGACGAGCACCGCCGGTTGGGGACTTACCTTAACCCCCTTGGATATGGCAAAGATCGGTCAGCTATACCTAAATAAAGGTTTGTGGAACGGCAAGCGAATGCTATCCGCAAAATGGATCAAGGACAGTACCCAAGAAAACAGCCGATGGGGAGAGGTACCTTACGGGTATTTATGGTGGATTGTTAACAATGAGGGACAAGGTTGTTATGCGGCTTTGGGCGACGGAGGAAATGCGATTTACGTAAATCCCGACAAGAAAATCGTAGTTACGATTGCTTCGCGTTTCATGCCGCGTGCGAAGGACAGAATTGAATTAATTACAAAGTATATCCTACCGTTGTTTGAGCCGACAAAGGAGTAACCGACATCGCCCTCAGCCACGAGGAATGGTACGAGATTTACCGCGCTGCCGGGAATGTGCTGCCTTAACGAAGATAACAGCAAAACACCACCAGCTTTAGACGAGTCTAAAGCCTGGCGGTGTTTTTTTAACTACCTCTCGGTTGGACTTTCTTTTTTACCCATCCTATAAATTCCGATCCAGGCTACCATTAATACGATCTGAGCCAGAACGACCAGCCACAACACTTCTGTGAAACCTCCTATGAGGCAAAATATAGTGTTAACCAGGGGGAACCCTACGAAAGTAAACATGATCGGAAAATCTTTTTTGGGAGTGATTGAATAGTTAGCCTTCCGGTCCCAGAACTTTGTGAAAGCTAATGCTAAAACTCCGATTGTAATGACAGAAAGTGCAATCAACATCACCCATTGCATATTAGATTCTCTGGCGAAGAACGGACCCATGTAATTAAAGAAGTTGGATAAAGGGGAGAACATACAAGCCAATGACGCAAGGGCCGCCAAAAACGGATAGATATAACCCACGGTTTTACTATAGCCTTTCTTTTTATGCCACCATTCACCAATTAGAATAAAGACGGTCCAATATCCGGCGATATAAATCCATCCTGTAAAATTCATCACGGGTTCCCCATAAATTTGAGGTTCACCGGCCAGCGGATAATAAGTCCATCTTGCAATGGTTCCATCCATGGTCTCAAAAATCTGTTTAACGGCCACCGGGTCGAGTGAAAAGTCAAACACCATCGCACTTAATCCCGTAATAAACGGTTTCGTCCAAGACGGTATATTTACAGAATTTAGCACACGCAAGGTGGAATAAATAATCAGGAACTCAATAATAGGGACAGTAATTGGTATGTTAAACAACATTAAAATACTGCGCCCATAGGCGTAGAAACCTTCCCCAAGCGATGAAGCAGTAATTTCAAAAACGGCGGCGTAAAAAAACACAAAACCTATAAATTGCAGTAAAACCGTTTTGGGATGTGTTTCCTTATCAAGGATATAGAACACCATTAGGACAGCAGCAATTAAGACAAGAATGTCTTGAATAACCCATACAGGCACTACAGTTATACTACCCATTTTCTTCCTCCAATTAATTTTATTTGAATCGAATGTTTAAATAAATTATAATATTATCATGTTAGTTAAACAACAGTCTGTTCGTTTGGATTATGTTAGTTATTATACAATTCATATTAGATTTGTTCATTTACTATTTTATTATTTTAAATTGGGAGGATAATATGGAAGACAAAAAAACAGATCACAGAGTGAGATATACAAAAATGGTTATCAAAGAAAGCTTGTTGAAGCTGCTGACAGAGCGGTCTATCAATAAAGTTACCGTGACCGACATTTGCAGCGAAGCAGGGATTAACCGCAACACCTTTTATTCACACTATGCCAATCAGTTCGAGCTTCTTTCTACGATCGAAAATGATCTTTACGAAGACATTAAGCAAGTTGGGATGAGTTCGTCCAATCCTCAAAAGCTATCTTATGAATTATGTAAGTATATAAAAGCGAATAAAACGATATGTGAGGTTCTATTCTCGGAGCACGGCGATAAAGAACTATTAGAAAGAATCCTTTATATCAGTCACGATCTAACGATTGAGCGATGGAAACAGGAATTAAAATATTTTGATCCGCAATTATTTGAGTCCTGGTATACGTTCACTGCTCATGGCAGTATAGCCATTATTAAAAAGTGGGTCAGTAGCGGTCTGAAGGAAAGCCCGGGTAAGGTTGCAGCTTTTATTGATAAAGCGACCGAGGCAGTATCCAAAGCATTTTATGCAGAGGAATTATAAATCATAAAAAATGAAGCGGTCCCTCTTTGTTGAAGGCCGCTTCTCTTTTTCCCAATATTCATTTTCTTCCTGTTCATTCCGATTGATCTGATTGATCCTTTGCTTGTTGTTGTATAAGTGCGGCCTCTTGAGCGGAAAGCTCATTTAAAGTTGTAAAAAAGGGTTCAATCGGTACCATTACACCACAGGTTGAACCTAATCCCAACATCAATCTGAGATAGAATTGAACCTTCCTTTTCTCCCTGGCAATCTGCTGTAATTCGGACATGTCCGGGTTTTTCTTCTTCATCAGCCGATGCTTCCTTCCATTTCAATCTGTAGTGTCCTCATTCTCCGATCCTTCCCTTGCGTAGTATTTTTCAGCACGCGCCAACAGATCACCCATGAATTTCCCGATCGTCTGTAACTCAGTCTCTGAATAAGAGTCAATGAACTGGTAAAAGCTCTCTTCTTTCTCCTGATGCATCTGTTGGTGCAGTTGATATACCTGTCTTCCCTTATCCGTTAGAGTGAAATAACTTTCCTTCCGGTTGTTGTTCATTTGATTTCTCACAATGAAACCCATCTCCAATAACTTTGAACTAATATTTGTAATACTTGCTTTGGACAGATTCATTCTTTTAGTAATTCCGGTATGGTTAATGGGCTCATGATCACCAATGCAATCAATAACATGTACACTGGTAATATTATTGGAGAGCATATCAATCTGAAGCTTGTGGGCTTGCTCCCGAAACACGTTAATTTCATGTTCTGTATATAATTCGTTCAAATGCAGCATTCTGATATATTGCCCGTAAAGGTGACCTTTAGCATGATTTGGAAACTCCAATTTATTTCTCTCCTCTCATGTATTTAGTTGCAGACCTTATTCGATGCAGCGATAGATTCTTCTTCTTTTTTTGTTCAGCACTGAACAAAATCATATTAGCATGATTGATATTGATAATCAATATCATTTTCATCTTTTCAAGCCAAAGGTAATCTGCTATAATTCAACCAAAGTACCAAACATCCTACGTTTGCAAAGGAATGATTCGATTGTTAGCTCAGACTCAACGTTTAACCTTGGTGGAACAGGTAGCCTACCAGATCCAGGAGAAGATCGAAAGCAGCGAATGGCAAGTTGGGACACGTATTCCTCCAGAGCCCGAGCTAATGGAGCAGCTTCAAGTCAGCCGTAATACCTTGAGGGAAGCCATTCGGGCTCTAACCTATGCAGGTCTGCTGAAGACCAGGCAAGGGGATGGGACTTATGTCTGCTCCTCGAGCGTTTTGGGGTCAGTGATTAGAAAAGTGATTCAGCATACCGATAGGCTTGAGAGCCTGGAGGTCCGCTATGCACTAGAAAGAGAAGCTGCTGCCCTGGCGGCGCTCAGGAGAGGCGAGGAAGATTTGGAGGCACTGCGGGCATGCCTGGACCAATGCAGACAAGCAGCCGGCCGGCAGGATCTCGAAGCTTATGCCCATTGGGATGTGGAGTTTCACAAGATGGTGATTGCTGCATCACATAACCAATTGATGGCCAACTTGTACAATCATATCTCCGAGGCGCTTCAGAGCATGGTTTTGGAAATGAAGTATTTTAAACATGTGGATTTTTATCTCGACTCTCATGCCCTGCTCTATCAAGCTATTGCCAATCAGGATAGTCATCAAGCTGAAGAGGCTGTACGTTTATACATTGACAAGGCCCGTACACAGGAGGAACATCTATGAGTTCATCAGAACAATTGTTAAACCAACAGGATGGAAATGGAATGTCGGGCACCGGCATTCGCAAGCAAGCAACACTCTGGTTCATGGTCATAGGAATTATTTTTATCGCAGCGAATTTGCGCGCTCCCCTCACATCCGTAGGACCCTTGGTCAGTCTTATTCGGGACAACGTGCATATTTCAAATACATTAGCAGGCCTGATTACCACCGTTCCACTAATCGCATTTGCCTTGTTATCACCTTTTGTGCCGAAATTAGGACATAAATATGGGGTAGAACGAATGATCCTGGTTTCCCTTATTTTTTTGGTCACCGGTATTGCTATCCGGTCGTTATCTGGAGCAGTGACCTTGTATGTGGGAACAGCAATTCTAGGATTTGCTATTACGATATGTAATGTATTACTTCCCAGCCTGATCAAACGGGAATTTCCGCAGCAACTGGGTACGATGACGGGGGTTTATTCGGTTTCGATGAATCTGTGCGGGGCAATCGCTTCCGGGATCAGTGTTCCCTTAGCTGTGGGGGCAGGCTTGAGCTGGCAAGGGGCCTTGGGAATATGGGGGATACTCAGCGTGATCTCCATTCTCTTCTGGATACCGCAGCTCAAGACTCCAGTGAAACCAGCCGCTGCTGCTGGCAGTGCAGCTAACAATCGTCAGGTTAATATCTGGCGCTCTCCACTCGCTTGGCAGGTGACTCTATTTATGGGAATACAATCGGCCATTTTCTATGTGCTGGTGGCCTGGCTGCCTGAAATCTTGAAAGATCAAGGCATCAGTTCAAGTCAGTCGGGCTGGTTTCTCTCGGTTCTGATTATGGCTTCGCTCCCCTTTGCCTTTATCGTTCCTGTGATGGCAGGCCGTATGTCTAACCAGCGGTTGTTAGTGGGGATTACAACCATTCTGCTTTTGATTGGAACCCTAGGACTTCTCTATAGCAGTATCCATCTGCTTCTGCTTTGGGTGATTATTCTTGGAATTGGATCGGGCTTTGCCTTTGGCTTGTCCATGATGTTCTTCGGCTTGCGTACCCAAAGTGCCCACCAGGCGGCCGATTTATCGGGCATGGCCCAATCCATCGGATATCTGCTGGCAGCTACCGGCCCGGCGCTGATTGGATACTTGCATGATGCCAGTCATAGTTGGGGCGCTCCACTTCTGATATTAGTCGGCGCGTCTGCTCTCCTCGGCATCGTTGGTCTCGGTGCGGCCAGAAATCAATTCGTGGGTTCGTCGAATGATCGGCGCGCAAAAAATTAAAAGATTGTCGGTACCATTCCCCCATCTATTCGGATCGGGGATCCTTTGAAGGCGGAGGCCATGGGACTGCACAGGAAAGCAGCCAACCGGCCAATCTCCACTGGTCGGATAAACCGCCCGATTTCGGATTGAGGCAGGTTCTTGGTCATAAAGTCCTTCTCTTTAGCCTCGAACGTCATCTCTTCTTTCGAATATATACTCTCGATGATTTTAAGCACATTCTCGGAGAGGGTCGGTCCCGGCAGGATCGTGTTCACTGTAACTTCGGCGCCACGGGTCAGCTTGGACAAGCTCTTGGACAATGACAACAGCATGGATTTGGTCACACCGTATTGAGGCATCTGTCCTGAAGGCATTACGGCTTCCTCACTCGCGATGAAGATAATACGGCCATATTCACGACTCAGCATGGAAGGCAAATAAAACTTGGTTAAGGCGTTGGCGGCAAGAAAGTTTGTGCGGAAGTACTTCTCCCAAACGGCATCGTCTACGTAGTCATAGGACATGATCTCATAGATGCCCATGCTGTTGACCAGGATATCGACGTGGGGAAAACTTGCGAATAAAGCTTCTCTTTGCCGCGAATCGATGAGATCAGCGGTTGCATTCCGCGGTTCCGTTTCCGGGAACGCTGCTTGAATCTCAGCTACCGTACGCTCTACGTCATCATTGTTGCGTCCATTTATGAGAACATGAACACCTTCCCTGGCAAGTTCACAGGCGATCGCTTTTCCTATGCCTTTAGTTGATCCCGTTACTAAAGCTGTCTTGTTCTTTAATCCCATATCCATCTGTCTGCACTCCTTGTGTCTAAGATAGGGATCATATTACATCGTTTCGTCTACTCGGTAACTAGCATAGAGCGCCAATTATCTTGCGTGACGCGCCAATTGGCAGGAGTCTCCCCTGTCCATGCGCGAAAAGCGCGATAAAACGAATTTTGGTCCTCGTAGCCAATAAGAAAAGCGACCTCTTTGATCTCCAATGCAGGGTCTGCCAAGTAAGCAACGGCCATCTCCCGCCTCGTTTTCGCCAGCAGCTGCTTGAAGCTCCCGCCTTCTTCCGTCAGCCTGCGCTGTAAGGTACGCTCGCTCATCCCCAACTCGGAGGCTACGGAGTGGATATCGATTTTCCCTTGAGTCAGGCACCGTGAGAGAATCCACTGCACCTTAGTGCTCATTGTGAGCTGGCTCTGTCGCTCTTCCAGCGTACGATCCAAGGAGGGGGTCAGAATCTCAAGAAGTTCTTCATTGTACGACGTGAAGGGGCGATCCAGATCTTCGCGATTAAGCGTTAGCTGATTGCGCTCCGTCCCCGTCCGTACTCGACAGCCGAAGTAACCTTCAAGGGCTTGAACGTCGCCCATATAGTTAATGAATTCTACGGAATGTGCCTTAAGGAAACGGCCGGTTCCCCGGCGTCCGAGCTCAAGCAGGTAGGCGAGCGTAATGCCGACAAGCACCGGCGGTCCGGATAGCTCGGCATGCTGCCATTCCAATTCAATCGAATATAGCTCGCCTTCTTCCTGAATCCTCAAGTTTTCCGGGGGGCACAATTGCTTATAGCGCGCCATTCGGTTCAGCGCGTCCCGGTAATTGCGAGCGTGAAAGGTCGCCAAAGCAGCCGGCGGATATTGAGTTGTCTTGTATGCGGCCGCAAGCTTGACGATTCCCGTAGCGATGTCTCCGACTAGTTCGGAATAGGCTAGCCAGATCGAATAATATTGGGCGGTCGTGACTACCGGTTCGGTGATGATGGTTAGCGGCAGGCATGCCTTGCGTGCTACATCAATAGGTTCTACCCCTATTCCCTTCAGGCTGGTCCAGAAACCGGGCGCGATCTTAATACGGTCTGCGAAAGGGGCATTCATGGCTGTCGACCTCCAAGAACTAATTTCAATTGCAATGATCCACCAATCGTAGATCATTGATTCTTCTGATTATAGCCGATCGAAATAATAAGATCGGTGCAATAAATATAAAAAAGCTCATTAGAATTATTCTCTAATGAGCTGTCTGTTATTAATTTGATACCGGCGAGAGGACTCGAACCTCCACGGTTTCCCACTCGATTTTGAGTCGAGCGCGTCTGCCATTCCGCCACGCCGGCGTACTACATATATAATTCCAAAAAAATAATGGAGGTGCCACCCAGATTTGAACTGGGGATAAAGCTTTTGCAGAGCTTTGCCTTACCACTTGGCTATGGCACCACATGAAATGGAGCGGACGACGGGAATCGAACCCGCGACCCTCGCCTTGGCAAGGCGATGCTCTACCGCTGAGCCACGTCCGCATATAATGGCTGGGGATATAGGAATCGAACCTATGAATGACGGAGTCAAAGTCCGTTGCCTTACCGCTTGGCTAATCCCCAACATCTTATTAAATAAAAATGGGGCGACTGATGGGTCTCGAACCCACGAATGCCGGAACCACAATCCGGTGCGTTAACCCCTTCGCCACAGTCGCCATATGAAGCTTTTAAGTTGTATTGCTATGTAATTCTTATAAAAGAAATGGGGCGACCGATGGGTCTCGAACCCACGAATGCCGGAACCACAATCCGGTGCGTTAACCCCTTCGCCACGGTCGCCATATGATTCTTTTATATGAAATTACTTGGCAGGGGCAGCAGGAATTGAACCCACACCAACGGTTTTGGAGACCGTTGTTCTACCTTTAAACTATGCCCCTAAAAAATGGTGGAGGCTGATGGATTCGAACCACCGAACACGTACGTGAGCAGATTTACAGTCTGATGCGTTTGGCCACTTCGCTAAGCCTCCACGGTATGGTGCCGGCGAGAGGACTTGAACCCCCAACCTACTGATTACAAGTCAGTTGCTCTACCAATTGAGCTACACCGGCATATTAAGTTGTGTATGGTGGCGCGGGAGGGAATCGAACCCCCGACACAAGGATTTTCAGTCCTTTGCTCTACCGACTGAGCTACCGAGCCATAAAAGTAATTTTGTAAAGATGGCGGAACAGGGCGGGATACTCTTCACTCCGTTACGAGATTGCGAAGTATTCCTTACGATGCCTATGCTTCAACGAACCCAGGGAATTCTCATCCCTTAAGCCATTAAAAATGGCGGAACCGACGGGATTCGAACCCGCGATCTCCTGCGTGACAGGCAGGCATGTTAGGCCAACTACACCACGGTTCCAAATTAAAAGTACTTATGGGGTCCCCGGAAAGTATTCGGAATATGCTACAGAGCATCTCTTCACTTTGTGGGGATTAATTGCGGGGGCAGGATTTGAACCTGCGGCCTTCGGGTTATGAGCCCGACGAGCTACCGGGCTGCTCCACCCCGCGTCATTGTACAAAATCTATTCGGTTAAGATAGATGGTGGAGGCTGAGGGGTTCGAACCCCCGACCCTCTGCTTGTAAGGCAGATGCTCTCCCAGCTGAGCTAAGCCTCCATATATGACTCTCTCTTCCCGTCATTCAAAGAAGAAATTGGTGACTCGTATGGGATTCGAACCCATGTTACCTCCGTGAAAGGGAGGTGTCTTAACCCCTTGACCAACGAGCCATGCTATACAGTTATTTCCTTTCCCTTTTCAGGGAGGTAACGCTACGGAGAGAGAGGGATTCGAACCCTCGAGACGCTTGTGGCGCCTACACGATTTCCAATCGTGCTCCTTCGGCCAAACTCGGACACCTCTCCATATGGCTCCCCGAACAGGACTCGAACCTGTGACAACTCGATTAACAGTCGAGTGCTCTACCAACTGAGCTATCAGGGAATATACATATCAAGCTTGATCGCCTGAAAACTGAATCCGAAACGAATCTGCGTGTTAGAAATTTGGATAAGCCCTCGACCGATTAGTATTGGTCAGCTCCATGCATTGCTGCACTTCCACCTCCAACCTATCTACCTCGTCGTCTTCAAGGGGTCTTACTAATTGGGAAATCTCATCTTGAGGGGGGCTTCACGCTTAGATGCTTTCAGCGCTTATCCCGTCCGTACGTAGCTACTCAGCCATGCTCCTGGCGGAACAACTGATGCACCAGCGGTACGTCCATCCCGGTCCTCTCGTACTAAGGACAGCTCCTCTCAAATTTCCTGCGCCCACGACAGATAGGGACCGAACTGTCTCACGACGTTCTGAACCCAGCTCGCGTACCGCTTTAATGGGCGAACAGCCCAACCCTTGGGACCTACTTCAGCCCCAGGATGCGATGAGCCGACATCGAGGTGCCAAACCTCCCCGTCGATGTGGACTCTTGGGGGAGATAAGCCTGTTATCCCCAGGGTAGCTTTTATCCGTTGAGCGATGGCCCTTCCATGCGGTACCACCGGATCACTAAGTCCGACTTTCGTCCCTGCTCGACTTGTAGGTCTCGCAGTCAAGCTCCCTTATGCCTTTGCACTCTGCGAATGATTTCCAACCATTCTGAGGGAACCTTTGAACGCCTCCGTTACTCTTTAGGAGGCGACCGCCCCAGTCAAACTGCCCGCCTGACACGGTCCCCATACCCGCTAAGGGTACTAGGTTAGAACCTAGATACGATCAGGGTGGTATCCCAACGGCGCCTCCGCAGAAGCTTGCGCTCCTGCCTCACCGGCTCCCACCTATCCTGTACAGATCGTACCCAAATTCAATATCAAGCTGCAGTAAAGCTCCATGGGGTCTTTCCGTCTTGTCGCGGGTAACCTGCATCTTCACAGGTATTAAAATTTCACCGGATCTCTCGTTGAGACAGCGCCCAAGTCGTTACGCCATTCGTGCGGGTCAGAATTTACCTGACAAGGAATTTCGCTACCTTAGGACCGTTATAGTTACGGCCGCCGTTTACTGGGGCTTCGGTTCACAGCTTCGGATTGCTCCTAACCGCTCCCCTTAACCTTCCAGCACCGGGCAGGCGTCAGCCCGTATACTTCGCCTTACGGCTTCGCACAGACCTGTGTTTTTGCTAAACAGTCGCTTGGGCCTTTTCACTGCGGCCCCCTCGGGCTATTCACCCTACCGAGGCACCCCTTCTCCCGAAGTTACGGGGTCATTTTGCCGAGTTCCTTAACGAGAGTTCTTCCGCGCGCCTTAGAATTCTCTTCTCGCCTACCTGTGTCGGTTTGCGGTACGGGCACCTTCTCCTGACTAGAGGCTTTTCTTGGCAGTGTGAGATCATGACCTTCGCTACTGTAATTTTCGCTCCCCATCACAGCCCAGCCTTAATGATGTGCGGATTTGCCTGCACACCAGCCTCACTGCTTAGACGGACATCCATCAGTCCGCGTCACTACCCTCCTGCGTCACCCCATCGCTCATAGCGGATTACGGTGGTACAGTAATTTCAAACTGTTGTCCTTCGACTACGCCTGTCGGCCTCGCCTTAGGTCCCGACTTACCCTGAGCGGACGAGCCTTCCTCAGGAAACCTTGGGCTTTCGGCGGATCAGATTCTCACTGATCTTTTCGTTACTCATACCGGCATTCTCACTTGTATACTCTCCAGCGCTCCTTACGGTACACCTTCAACGTATATACAACGCTCCCCTACCCCAGATGCAACGCATCTAGCCATAGCTTCGGTGGTGTGTTTAGCCCCGTTACATTTTCGGCGCAGAGTCACTCGACCAGTGAGCTATTACGCACTCTTTCAATGGTGGCTGCTTCTAAGCCAACATCCTGGTTGTCTGTGCAACTCCACATCCTTTCCCACTTAACACACACTTGGGGACCTTAGCTGATGGTCTGGGCTGTTTCCCTTTTGACAATGGATCTTAGCACTCACTGTCTGACTCCCGGCAAGAAGTAAATGGCATTCGGAGTTTGACTGAGCTTGGTAACCCTTGCGGGCCCCGCACCCAATCAGTGCTCTACCTCCACCACTCCATTCACCGAGGCTAGCCCTAAAGCTATTTCGGGGAGAACCAGCTATCTCCGAGTTCGATTGGAATTTCTCCGCTACCCCCACCTCATCCCCGCATTTTTCAACATGCGTGGGTTCGGGCCTCCAGTGCGTGTTACCGCACCTTCACCCTGGACAGGGGTAGATCACACGGTTTCGGGTCTACGTCCACATACTTAAATCGCCCTATTCAGACTCGCTTTCGCTGCGGCTCCGGCTTCTCACCTTAACCTTGCATGTTAAACGTAACTCGCCGGTTCATTCTACAAAAGGCACGCCATCACCCATAGAAAGGGCTCTGACTTTTTGTAAGCACACGGTTTCAGGTTCTATTTCACTCCCCTTCCGGGGTGCTTTTCACCTTTCCCTCACGGTACTGTTTCACTATCGGTCGCCAGGTAGTATTTAGCCTTAGCAGATGGTCCTGCTGGATTCATACGGGGTTTCACGTGCCCCGCACTACTCGGGATCCGTCTCGGAGAGAACACAGTTTAGGCTACAGGGCTTTTACCTCTATCGCGGGCCTTTCCAGACCTCTTCGCCTACTCTATTCCTTTGTAACTCCATGTGAGACGTCCCACAACCCCAAGAGGCAAGCCCCTTGGTTTAGGCTGTTCCGCGTTCGCTCGCCGCTACTGACGGAATCACTATTGTTTTCTCTTCCTCAGGGTACTTAGATGTTTCAGTTCCCCTGGTCTGCCTCTGCGTATCCTATGTATTCAGATACGAGTAACTGCGAATTACCACAGCTGGGTTTCCCCATTCGGACACCCCCGGATCAAAGCTTGCTTACAGCTCCCCGAGGCAGTTTCGTTGTTCGCCACGTCCTTCGTCGGCTCCTGGCGCCTAGGCATCCTCCGTGTGCTCTTAGTAGCTTAACCAATGTGTTTTCCCTAAGGAAAATCACGGTAGCAACTAATAACTATTTCCACTTGCTTACACAAGTTTCAGCTAAAAGATGTTCTAAAACGCAAATTCGTTTCGGTATCCAGTTTTCAAGGATCAAGTTGCTGTAAGTTCGGGTCGAACACAACTGTGTCGATCGAAGTTACAGACGGTTGAGAGCTTAAACTCTCAAAACTGACCAACGAGTGAGTATTCGAACCCAAGGGTTCTTTGGTGGAAGCAAGCTTCCGATTTGAATGTTTCCGTTGCAGGAAACGATTCTCCATAGAAAGGAGGTGATCCAGCCGCACCTTCCGATACGGCTACCTTGTTACGACTTCACCCCAATCATCTACCCCACCTTCGGCGGCTGGCTCCCTTGCGGGTTACCCCACCGACTTCGGGTGTTGTAAACTCTCGTGGTGTGACGGGCGGTGTGTACAAGACCCGGGAACGTATTCACCGCGGCATGCTGATCCGCGATTACTAGCAATTCCGACTTCATGCAGGCGAGTTGCAGCCTGCAATCCGAACTGAGACCGGCTTTGCTGGGATTGGCTCCACCTCGCGGCTTCGCTTCCCGTTGTACCGGCCATTGTAGTACGTGTGTAGCCCAGGTCATAAGGGGCATGATGATTTGACGTCATCCCCACCTTCCTCCGGTTTGTCACCGGCAGTCACTCTAGAGTGCCCAGCTCAACCTGCTGGCAACTAAAGTCAAGGGTTGCGCTCGTTGCGGGACTTAACCCAACATCTCACGACACGAGCTGACGACAACCATGCACCACCTGTCTCAACTTTCCCCGAAGGGCACCTGATGCATCTCTGCTTCGTTAGTTGGATGTCAAGACCTGGTAAGGTTCTTCGCGTTGCTTCGAATTAAACCACATACTCCACTGCTTGTGCGGGTCCCCGTCAATTCCTTTGAGTTTCAGTCTTGCGACCGTACTCCCCAGGCGGAGTGCTTACTGTGTTAACTTCGGCACCAAGGGTATCGAAACCCCTAACACCTAGCACTCATCGTTTACGGCGTGGACTACCAGGGTATCTAATCCTGTTTGCTCCCCACGCTTTCGCGCCTCAGCGTCAGTTACAGCCCAGAAAGTCGCCTTCGCCACTGGTGTTCCTCCACATATCTACGCATTTCACCGCTACACGTGGAATTCCACTTTCCTCTTCTGTACTCAAGTCACCCAGTTTCCAGTGCGACCTCAGGTTGAGCCCAAGGTTTAAACACCAGACTTAAATAACCGCCTGCGCGCGCTTTACGCCCAATAATTCCGGACAACGCTTGCCCCCTACGTATTACCGCGGCTGCTGGCACGTAGTTAGCCGGGGCTTTCTTCTCAGGTACCGTCACTCCGGTAGCAGTTACTCTACCGGACGTTCTTCCCTGGCAACAGAGCTTTACGATCCGAAAACCTTCATCACTCACGCGGCGTTGCTCCGTCAGGCTTGCGCCCATTGCGGAAGATTCCCTACTGCTGCCTCCCGTAGGAGTCTGGGCCGTGTCTCAGTCCCAGTGTGGCCGTTCACCCTCTCAGGTCGGCTACGCATCGTCGCCTTGGTGGGCCGTTACCCCACCAACTAGCTAATGCGCCGCAGGCCCATCCCCAAGCAGCAGATTGCTCCGCCTTTCATTCTCTCCTCAGGAGAAGAAAGAAATTATCCGGTATTAGCTACCGTTTCCGGTAGTTATCCCAGGCTTGAGGGCAGGTTGCCTACGTGTTACTCACCCGTCCGCCGCTAAGTTTGAAAGGAAGCAAGCTTCCTCTCACACTCCGCTCGACTTGCATGTATTAGGCACGCCGCCAGCGTTCGTCCTGAGCCAGGATCAAACTCTCCAAATTGGTATTTAGAAAGAGCGATTGCTCATTTTGAAACATCTGACGAGAATTTACATTCTCACGATGAATTTCTAAAGCGTACAAGACGCTGTGAAACTCATCACTGTTTGGATCTCACCGAAGTGATCTCCAGATACTCACTCGTTGTTCAGTTTTCAAAGATCAAACTCATCTTTCGTCGCCGTTTTTTGTCTCAGCAGCGACCTTTATAATATATCACAGCGCCCTCGTTTTAGTCAACCTTTTTTTTAATTTCTTTTTTCGGCTGATTTACGACTGCATTGCTGCGCATCGTTATGTCAGAGGGACGAGTTATAATTTATCATAAGAACTGCACCCTAGTCAACCCTAAATATTCAGCTTCCCTGCAAACCCGGGCAAATAAAATAACCCCACAAAGTGAGGCTTTAGCGTAGGTGATGACTCAGGTACTTTGCGGGGGCCCCCAAACATATAAATTCTATAAAAAAAGAGAGTAGATTCACCCTCTCCATTCTCCCGCTAATGCTATCTATATAGAGCTGTTACCGCCAGTAGGCGATATGTTATCTTAAAGGGTATAACGTATGGCATGACCATCCCCGGCATCAACTGCCCACGAGGCGATCTCCCGGATTAATGAACGGGATACCAGCTTGCGAAGCACAAGCGGCAACTCTGCCTGGAGCGGGCTGAGCCCCGAATGCTGCAGAAGCTCCTTAATGCTCCACGCCTCCTTACGGCTGCCCAGGATATGAAGCAGCATGATACAGCAATCCTCCATTTTTGACATAAGGGCAAATTCACAGGCAAGCAGGATCAGTTCGATTCTCTGGTCCAGTGTCTCTGTGCTGATAGTCAATTCTTCATATAGCTTATGGACCGGGGAGTTCAAGCTTTTCACCTGTCCCCATACTGCCGGTTCCGGGAAATACCCCGATTCACTCACTTCAATGCGCGCCCAATGATACAAGGCAATGAGTACGCAATTATAGGCATCCATGGTACAGCCTGCTTCAATATAACGCTTGGACTTAATATACATATGTAAAAAACGGGAGAATTCCATGAACAGCACCCGTTCTTTAAGCGGGCCCTCAAACTGGGTGAGCTGCTTACGCATCTCCGCCAAGATCCCCTTCGGGTCCCAGAGTACCTCTCCGGATATCAGGCTGCTAAGAAGCTCGTTGTTATCTCCGGCCATGACAGCACGTTCCAATGCAGATAGACCTACATGCACCGATTGTGTCCGCTTATCACCGGCAATGCTATGGGTTATGATGCGTTCCGTCTCCTGTTCCTCATGCAGCAGAAGGACCACCATATCAAAATCGTGCAGCAGCGCACTTTGAAACGTGGCATCTCCTCTTTGCCGCCAAGCAACGGCTCCAAGAACATTCTCCTCAAATGTCTCCCCGCTTAATAGGGTCAAATTGGACAGTTCCATACTTCCCTCCATCAAATTTGGCGATTTTGCGTCCGTCAGTTATAATCTCTATACATAAGCTTATTCTACATATTCATGCCAGTTCCTCCTGAACAACCGAACTATATTTCAGTTAGGAGATCGTACTCATGAAATTTAAATCGGCCAAAATCAATGCTTTTCGCACCTGGGGACTGCTTCTGACCATGCTTGGCATGGGTCTCATGATCATGGGAACCGCAGGTATTGTATTCTGGGGATCTGCCGGCAAAGTCGTTGCTGCTGTCGGTCTTGTCATTGGACTCGTCTCCATGATGGCCAGTCTGGCTATTTATTTCTGGGCGGGCATGCTCTCAACCAGTGCGGTTCAGGTGGAATGTCCGGAGTGTCATAAGCTGACCAAAATGCTGGGCAAAACCGACCGCTGCATGTTCTGCCACACCATCCTCACCATGGACCCTGCACAAGCTACCATTACTGCCGAGGAGCTTGAAGCCCAGCAACTGAAACACTAATCCTATCCAAGCCGTGCTTACTGACATTATGCATTTATTAAGAGACAAGGTAATGTAAGAATAGTATTGTCTGCCAAAAAAGGTGTTGTCCACTGTAGGACAACACCTTTTTATATTGAGATCATCTTATTTTATAATTCCCTTCAATGCTTCCCATGCCTCCGGACTGGCGAAGCTGCGGTTCCAGGCTGCCACACCGCCCAGCTTCAAGGACTGGGCCAGCTCTACCCTGGCTGTGAGCGAGGTGGTGTCCTCGATCCAGATTTTGCGGAGAACATCATCTTCCTTATACTCCACGTAGTTCTGTCCGGCTTCCTTATCGAATACGGGTGTCAGCTTCTTCTCGGCGATAATCTCCTTGACCGCATTCATGCTGACAGCCTTAGAGCTTACCTTGGTCTTCCCCTTCTCGGTAGCTTCCGTCCAGATCCGCGTATAGAGCGGCACTCCCAGAATCAGCTTCTCAGCCGGCACCTCATCCTCCTCGATAATCCGGTTCATAGAGGTCTTAACCCACGGTAGAGATGCTACTGATCCTGCAACCGGACTGGCTGCCCAGTGCTCGTCGTAGGCCATTACAACCAGGAAGTCGGATACGGCGGCAAGCGCCCGGCGGTCGAGGAACAGGGACCACATCTCGCTCTTGGACTTCGGCGTAACATCAATAGAGACAATCAGATTCCGGCTCTGGGCCATCGGCTTCAGTTCCCGCATGAACTGCGTTACGTTCGGTCCATCCTTGGTGTACACATTCTCGAAGTCGATATTAATCCCGTCTAAGTTATACAGGTCTGCATACTTTAGCATCTGAACAATGGCATTCATCCGATTGTCATATGTGGATAAGGCTTCAGTAGTCAAATCGGGTTCAAAGCTGTTGCTGAGCAGCCCCCATACCTCCATCCCTTGATTATGCGCCCAATCCACATAAGAGCGGTCTGCCTGGCTGCGCACATTCCCCTTCACATCAATAATGCTGAACCAGGTGGGGCTAACCACATTAATTCCAGGCAAGGCTGCGAATTTGGCGGGATTCGGCTTGCGTTCGTACACAGCTTCCCAGAACATATTAACCGGCTTATCCTTCCAGCTGCGCTGCGCACGTGTAGGTGTTTCGGGCTTTTTCTCTACAGTTCGGGTACCGTCTTCGGTAATATCATCCGCCTGGGCGTAACCCGAATAACCATTATCAAGCTGAGCGAATACCCAGTCCTTCGTGTCCGTGTTCCAGATTCGTACGACATCCCCGGGGTTCATATCAGCAAAAATCGGTGCATGCACCGAGGGTTCACTGCGCAGGGCTTTCGTTTTCCCGCCTTCTTTGCCCTTCACCTTGCCAAGCGGCACCGATTCACCTGCAGTCATTAGCAGCACTGCACCGGTATTCGTATCCTCTTCGATCTCGAAGCCGTACAGATTCTCCAGTGTATCTGCCGGAAGATAGGTCACTTTATCTTTAACCTCGGGAGCAAGGCGAAGCTGCAGAGGTTCATTGTTCAGCGCTGCGGCTGTTGATTCCTCCTGCATGTACAGTAGACTGCTGTCCGTTGAGAGAATAACTGATTTGCTTTCTTTTTCATAACGGATAGAAGAATCTACATATTCCTGCAAAAAAGGCAGCGGTAAAAGCAGCCCGTCCCCCGTACCCGATGCTGAATAGCCGGTAAGCTGTCCCTTCACAAAAATCGGCTTGTCCAGCCCCTTCCAGTCCGGGTCCACATGCTGGCGGTTCGGCAGTACATAATAAACAACCCAAAAGGCTGCGGCGGCTATGATGACAAGTCCCAATAAGCGGCGAGTAAGACTTCCACGCTTCGTGACGCGTCTTTGTCTCTGTCTTCTGTCCAAAATAGGTCCTCCAAACCATTCGTTGATTTTTAAAAGCAGGCATCACTTCTGTTAAGTATACGCCATGCAGCCGAGCTTGGTTGCGCGAATCTCTTGGAAGGTTTGTATTTTTGTAACAGCATCTTTCTCTCTCCTTACAAAAAAGCGTGCAGAATCCGCATTCGGACTCTACACGCTTATAGGTGTTATTCCATTCAGTGCTGCTTCTCGCTGCAGCCTTTGCACACACCGTACAGCTCCATACGCAATCCATGAATCTTGAAGCCCGTGGCCCGTTCGGCCTGCTGCTCTACCTCATGAAGAGTAGAATAGCTGAAATCCTCAATCTTGCCGCATTCCTGGCAGATAACATGATAATGATCAGATACATTGGCGTCGAAACGGCTGGAATTATCACCGTAGGTCAGCTCACGGACCATACCTGCTTCCATGAACATCTTAAGATTGTTATACACAGTTGCCACACTCATACTCGGAAACTGAGGCTCAAGTGCCCGGTAGATATCGTCTGCCGTAGGATGATTCATCGCTTCCATCAGATACGTTAGAATCGCATGACGCTGAGGCGTAATACGGACACCGGTTGTCTTGAGTTGCTCCAATGCATGCTGTACGCCACTACCCATCCATGCCACCGCCTTTGATTATACAACTTAATAATAATTCTAATGTAATTGTATGACTCTGCTTTCAACGTTGTCAATGACGTCATTACATTATATTCATTATTATATAATAAAAATTCCTTATTTCAATATTTGCTCACATTTAAATTGCTGTTTCCGTCTACACGCAGCTTGAATTCACCGGTTCCGATCTGGCCGGAAAGCACCTTTTTGTCAATCACGAGCCCTGGCAGGTCTGTTACGATATCTCCATATCCGCTGGAGCCCTCCACCGTATAATTACCTGTTAGCGGCAGGAACAGTTCAATATCCCCCACGGCACTGTATACATCCCAGTCTCCCCCGAAATCCCCGGAGCGGATGCTGATCCGGCCGTTCAGGGATTCGGCATGCAGCTTGGATCTTGCTCCGGATACCTCTACATTGCCATTCTTCGTGGACAGATCCAGCGTATCCCCGCTGTCATATGCCGTGATGTTGCCGACCGCCGTTGACAGCTTCAGGGCCCCTCTAACATCCCAAGCCCCCATATCGCCTCCGCTTGTCCCCAGCTCCACATTGCCCAGGACATCTCTGGCGCGCACCGCGCCGTTTAAGGTTTTACCTTTTACATTGCCGTAAATGCGGTGCAGAATCAGCTCCCCGTTCCCGGTCTCCAGCGAGATGTCGGCAATGGCTTCCACATTCTGCAGGGTAATTCCGCCATTCATCGTACGGACGTTCAGGTCGAACCGCCGGTCTTCCGGCAGGGAGATATCCAGGTTGATCCGCGGCTGGCGTTTGCCGGATTCACCGTACGCCTTACTCTGGGGTGTGATCTTGATCGTTGCTCCCTCTGTCACCTCGACAAAAGACTGGTCGGCTATAGATTCAGCCAGTACCCCGTCCAGCTGGTCCACCCATACGGTTGCGGTAATCTCGATATCCTCCACAGCAGCCCGGTGAACGAGAATGTCTCCATTAATAGCGTCAATATTGACCTTGGAGGTGTTCAGTTCGACCGGAACCATCAGCGTATCCTTCTGATAAGAGCTTCCTTCCGCTTCCCCGTAATCGACTGCCGCCACGGTCAGGTTAAGACTCACCTTGTTCCACAGATGCAGATAGTGCTCCTGCTCGGTTACGATAAACACACAGGCTGCCAGTATTACCGCAGAGAACAATCCCCGCAGATCCATCCGCGCTCTTCCGGCAGTACCGCTCTGCTTCAGACGGCGGAAAAGAATATAGATCAGCAGATACTCTACTCCCCATAATACCGGAATGATAGGCCACCATTTGAGCAGCAGCATCATATAATCTGTTCCATCACGCCAGTCCAGGAGAAGCAGGATTCCGACAGCAGCCAGCGTTACTGAGGCCGTATATCTGCCGATCCGCCGTTTCTTCCGCTCCTTGTCCTGACGCGCCATGGAGTCCCTGGCCATCTCTCTGATCCCCATAAGAAGGCCGAGGCCTATCAGCACCACGGAGGCGGCAGCACCGGCAGAGGTCTCAATGAATCCCCGAAGCCAGGGCGGCTTTTGCTGGAAAAGAAAGAGCATCGCCCCGCCGATAAGCAGCAGGAGGCCAAAAGATATCCCCGGCTCGCTGATCCTTACCCGGCGTCTTGAGGTTGTTGTACTGGACTGGATGGTCTCCAGCTCTTCAAGATCATGCTCATCAGGGAACCGCAGAATCCGGTCTGCGTTCTGAAGCGCGTCAAACACATTATAGAAGTATAACACCGGAATCAGCAGCCCCAGTAAAATCAGCAGCGGTACATTAATTTGCATCCCGATCGATGAGAAATACAGCAGTGCCACAATATCCAGCACAATAAGGAAAATGACAGAAACCCCTTTGCGGAGCAGCCCGAGATAGAGATGTCCCGTGCCGGGAAGCACTGCAGCAAGCAGGCCGGCTATAAATTTACGTTTACGCGGACGGCGTTTGGGACGGGGAGGGATGTAGGGATGGTTCAATTCTACGTCAGCTTCAGACAGCGGCAAGCCTGCCTCATTCTCTTCTTCCCGCACGGGAAGCTCCTCATGATTCTGATGGCCGGAACTCATTCTCGGTACTCCTCCTTTCTAAAATGGGATGTACTTGTCATTTCAGCCTGCCTGTCCGGTGGAATTCCAGCAGCTCTACTCCCGGAACCACCTCTTCGGACCCGGCAGGAATGAACCCGTGCTTGGTATAGAGCGTCACTGCCGGAAGGTTCAGCTTCCCCGTAGATACGATAAACTGCTCCATCTCCGCATAACGGTCAAAGATAAATTCCAACAGTCTTCCGGCCACGCCTTGGCGGAAATGGTCCGGGCTGACCATCATCCGGGTAACGGTTAGCTTGCCGGGAGACTCCTCTATGACTGCAACAGCGCCGAGCAGCTCCTCCGTCTCATCGAAGCAGCCGTAGAACTCCTCTGTAACCCGGCTGAGCATGTCCCTCGTCTCCAGCAGCGGCGGTATGTCACGAAACCCGATGATCTCCGCCTCCAGGCGGTATGCCTTATGCTGAAGGCTCCACAGCTCATCCAGTGTGAACTCATCCTGCAGATTCAGCTTCACGATTGTATCCATCCGTATATTCCCCTTATATACCGCACAGAGCCTGCCGTTGCCGACAAGCCCTGTGCCCAAGATTCTATGATCTATTACCCAAAAACAGTCTATCTGTTCAGCACTTCTGTGAGCAGAGTGTTCGCAAGCCCCGGGTTAGCCTTCCCTTTGCTTGCCTTCATGACCTGTCCTACAAGGAAGCCGATCGCTTGTTTCTTGCCTGCCTTGTAGTCTTCGACCGATTGCGGGTTGGCCGCGATCACTTCCTCCACAATCCGCTTGATCGCCCCTTCATCGCTGATCTGAACAAGGCCTTGCTCTTCTACAATTACCGCCGGCAGCTTCCCGCTCTCCAGCATTTCTTTGAATACGGTTTTGGCGATTTTGCTGCTGATGGTTCCGCCTGCGATCAGGCCGATCATCTCGCCCAGTCCCTGCGGCGTAATCTTCACCTGGGATAACTCCAGATTATTGCTGTTCAAATACCCCAGCAGATCGCCCATCATCCAGTTGGCGACAGCCTTGGCATCCTGCGTGAAGGCAAGACTGCCCTCGAAAAAGTCTGCAAGCGGCTTGGAGGAGGTAAGTACTCCGGCATCATAGGCAGTCAGACCAAACTCCGCACTGTACCGGGCCTGCCGGGCATCCGGCAGCTCAGGGATCGTGGAGCGGATCGCTTCCTTCCAGTCCTCGCCAATATGCAGCACAATCAGATCCGGGTCCGGGAAATAACGGTAATCATGGGCTTCCTCCTTGCCGCGCATGGACAAGGTCTTGCCTCCGGCTTCATCCCAGCGGCGGGTCTCCTGTACAACAGTTCCCCCGTCATCCAGAATCTCCCCCTGACGGAACTGCTCATACTCCAGCCCGCGCAGAACCCCGCGGAAGGAGTTCATATTCTTCAGCTCCGCACGGATACCGAATTCCTCCTGCCCTGCCGGCCGCAGGCTGATGTTGGCATCACAACGCATGGAGCCTTCCTCCATCTTCACATCGGACACATCGCAGTACTGCATAATGGCGCGGATCTTCTCCAGGTAAGCACGCGCTTCCTCCGGTGAACGCAGATCAGGCTCAGAGACAATCTCAATCAGCGGCGTCCCCACACGGTTGAAGTCAACGAGCGAAGCGAAGCCTCCATCCACATGAGTCAGCTTACCGGCGTCCTCTTCCAGATGAAGACGGGTGATCCCGATCCGCTTGGTCTCGCCGTTCACTTCAATATCAATCCAGCCGCCGAGGCCGATAGGCTGATCATATTGCGAGATCTGGTAGGCCTTCGGGGAATCGGGGTAAAAATAGTTTTTGCGGTCGAATTTGCTGACATCGCCGATCGTACAGTTCAGAGCCATTGCCGCTTTCATGGCATACTCCACCGCTTGGCGGTTCAGTACCGGCAGTACACCGGGGTGACCAAGACAGACCGGACAGGTGTGCGTATTAGGCGGCGCGCCGAATTCAGTAGAGCAGCCGCAGAAGATTTTGGACTTGGTATGAAGCTCCACATGAACTTCCAGCCCGATGACCGTTTCATATTTAGACATAGATAATCTCATCCCTTAAAAGTTTATGGTCAACTACTTCAAGCTACAGTTGCGGGCGGGCCTTGTGATGCTCTGTATGCTGTTCAAAGGCATGCGCAACGCGCAGTACCGTACTCTCATCAAACTCCTTGCCGATAATCTGCAAGCCGACAGGCAGGCCCTCGGCGAAGCCGCAAGGAATGCTGATGGCAGGAATACCGGCCAGACTGACAGGAATGGTCAGAATATCATTCAGATACATTGTCAGCGGATCTTCGGTCTGCGAGCCCAGCTTAAAGGCTGTGGTTGGCGCAGTCGGACCAATCACGACATCATATTTCTGGAATACTTCATCGAAATCCTGCTTAATCAAGGTGCGTACCTTCTGCGCCTTCAAATAATAAGCATCATAATATCCGGAGCTGAGCGCGTAGGTGCCGAGCATAATCCGGCGTTTGACTTCAGGACCGAAGCCTTGACTGCGGGAGTTATGGTACAGATCCAGCAATCCGCCTCCATCATCCACACGCGTCCCGTAACGGACACCGTCAAAGCGGGCCAGGTTGGAGGAAGCCTCCGAGGAGGAGAGCAGATAATAAGCGGCTACGGCATATTCGGTATGCGGAAGGGAGACCTCTTCCCATACTGCGCCAAGGCCTTCCAGTACTTTGAGCGCTGCGAGCACCGATTCACGGACCTGGGCATCCACACCTTCGCCGATGTACTCCTTCGGCACAGCAATGCGCAGACCGGAAATATCACCGGTGAGCGAGCTCAGGTAATCCGGGATGCTGACCTTCGCCGAAGTGGAGTCCTGGGCATCATAACCGGCAATTGCCTGCAGGACGTATGCGGAATCCTCCACAGTACGGGTAATCGGACCGATCTGATCCAGGGAGGAAGCAAAAGCGACAAGTCCGTAACGGGAGACCAGGCCATACGTAGGCTTGAGGCCGACCACTCCGCAATAGGAGGCTGGCTGGCGGATGGAGCCGCCTGTGTCTGAGCCGAGAGTGAAGAAGACTTCCCCGGCTGCAACCGCTGCTGCCGAGCCGCCGCTCGAACCGCCGGGAACACGTTCCAAATCCCATGGATTGCGCACAGCGCCAAAGCTGGAATTCTCATTGGAGCCGCCCATGGCGAACTCGTCCATGTTCAGCTTGCCGATCGTTACCGCATCGGCCTGGCGCAGCTTGGAGACTACTGTGGCATCATAGATTGGCTGGAAATTGGCCAGAAACTGGCTGGCACAGGTGGTGCGCAGACCTTGGGTCACGATATTATCCTTAATACCGGCAGGCAATCCGAACAGCAGCCCTCTTGCAGCACCGGTTGCCAGCTTGTCATCAAGCTCGCGCGCCTTAGCACGGGCCCCCTCTTCATTCAGTGTCAAAAAGGCATGAACCTTGCTGTCACGCTCCGCAATGACGGACAGCGATTCCTCGGTCAGCTCACTGACCGAGACCGCTTTGGTGTTCAGCATGTTATGTACTTCAGGTAATCGGTATTGAAACAGGCTCAACTTGCTTCCTCCTCTCAGGTATGGGGTTATTCCAGAACAGCGGGAACCTTGAAATGTCCTTCTTCGTCTTCAGGTGCGTTAAGCAGGGCTGCCTCCTGGGTCAGGCTCTCCTTCACCACATCGTCACGCATCACATTGCTGACCTGCAGCACATGGGTGGTCGGCGGAACGTTCTCGGTATCCAGCTCATTCAACTTCTCGGCATATTGTAAAATAGCATTCATTTGTTCGGTGAAGGTAGCCTCTTCTTCCGGGCTTAATTGCAGGCGGGCCAGCTTGGCCACATGCTGCACATCTTTGACGGTGATGCTCATAATGAATATCCCTCCTGTTTAAAGGGCTAAAGCGCCCGGATAACGTTTTTAATTATAGGGTAGACGGCCTTACAATTCAATGCGCTTGTCGATTGAGGGAGATATATGCAGCAAAAGACCCGCACCTGCTGATTGTGGCAGGAAGCGGGTCTTGACGGATGAAGCTTACTCCGTCTAATGATTCAACCGGTAATACAGGTCATTCCAGCGCAGCTCATTTTCGAGTGAGGTAAAGGTACTGGAGGCGTCGATGACGAGACACTCGATTCCTGCCATGCGCGCCCAATCCCGGAGCTGTTCACTTGTTGTATGGAAGGAAAAGGCGAAGTGATGTGCACCCCCGGCCAGAATCCAGGCTTCCGATGCACGGGTCAAGGACGGCTCCGGCTGCCAGAGGAGACGCGCTACCGGCAGATGAGGCATTCTATGTTCATTCTGTACGGCATTCACTTCATTGACGATCAGGCGGAACCGGTCGCCCATATCCACCAGTGTGGCATTGATTCCTTTGCCGCTGGCTCCGTTAAATATTAGACGCGCAGGAGCTTCCTTGCCGCCGACAAACAAGGGATGCACTTCAATCCTTGGTCTGTCCGCAGCCAGGGACGGGCAGATCTCCAGCATATGGGAACCCAGTACCAGTTCATTGCCCTTTTGCAGATGATACGTATAATCCTCCATGAAAGAAGTCCCTTGATTACCGGCCATAATCTTCATCATCCGTACCAGCGCGGCCGTCTTCCAGTCGCCTTCACCGCCGAAGCCGTAGCCTGCCGCCATCAGCCGCTGAGCCGCCAGCCCCGGCAATTGCTTCAATCCATGCAGGTCCTGGAAGCTGGTCACGAACGCTGTATACCTGCCCTCCTCCAAAAATTCGCTCAGCGCAATCTCCATCCGCGCCTGTTCACGAATGGCTTCCCGTTCAGCGCCATCGGCGCGACCCTGATCCGTAAAGTCATATAATTCGGCGTATTCATCCATCAGCGTACGCAGCTTGGCATCACTTACACTCCGAACCCGTTCAGCCAAATCGCCGGCCGGATAACCGTTGACCGTCCACCCCAGCTTAATTTGCGCCTCCACCTTATCGCCTTCCGTCACCGCGACATCACGCATATTGTCACCGAACCTGGCGATTCTCATCGTCTGGCTCCCGGTATAGCCCGCCGCCGTCTTCATCCACCCTCCGATTCTTGCACGTACCTCTTCATCCTTCCAGTGGCCTGCAATAATCTTTCTGGGCATGCGCAGGCGGGCGCCGATGAACCCGAACTCACGGTCACCGTGCGCCGCCTGGTTCAAGTTCATAAATTCCATATCAATACTGTCCCAGGGAATCTCAATATTGTATTGGGTGTGCAGATGGAGCAGCGGCTTGCGCAGCTGGGCCAGCCCCGAGATCCACATTTTGGCCGGCGAGAAGGTGTGCATCCAGGTAATCACCCCTGCGCAGGTCCCGCTGGAATTGGCTTCAAGGCAAACCCGCAGAATCGCTTCCGGGGCCGTGACGGTTTCGCGGAACTCAATCGGATACGGAAGGCCTCCTTCGCGGTTTAGCTCCTCCACCATTTTCCTGGAATTCTCTTCTACTTGCGCAAGTACATCCTCTCCGTACAAACCTTGGCTCCCTGTTACAAACCAGAATACATATGGCTTAGCTTGCAGCATATCTAATTCCTCCGTTAGTTCAGTTCGTTTTGAATTTCATTTCAATCCCGTAATGAACGACTTCTCCAGGCTCCAGCAGTTGCAGCGAATCTGCTTCGCGTTCTTCCGCTCTCCCCCGTGTCCAGCAATTGGACGGCTCAAGTCCCAGCACATGTTCACCTGCTCCGGGCATTCTCCACTGCACCAGTCGGGGCAGCGTCCGCTGATCCCACTTCAGCTCTACCGTCAGCCCTCCCGCAGATGAGGATAAGCCGGGTACAGGAAAAGAAGGGCTGCTGATTTGTGCGCAAATGTACGTTTGCCGTTCCAATGGCTCATGGTAATACACTTGTTCCTTAAAACTCTGATCCGGCGCCTGCCATTCATCTATCCGCGACATCTCCATGCTGCCGTCTCGCGGAACACTGTTACTCTCCGGCAAGATGATCCTGGTATCCTCCGCAAGCAAAGGAAAACCAAAGTTGAAATGATACAGCATCAGATGCGGGGCAGGTGTGAACCCTGTATTCTCCACAATATCGCTAAGCTGCAAGCTGTTCTCTCCAAGCCTGCTTGTAATCGTGCGGGTCAACCGCAGCTTATGTCCAAAAATAGATGTTTCCTCTACGACTCCCCGCAGGCGCAATTCATATTCATTGCCTTGCCATTCCGCCTGATACGAGGCCTGGCGTGCCGGCGTATGGTGGATTTGTCCATGCAATCCATAAGCTCCGTATTCGTCCTGGCCAGCTGCACCTGCTTGTGATAATCCGCAAGTCATCAGCAACCCGCCGGAAGCCGTGTGTAGCCAGTGATTCCCCTCATCCCTGAAATAAGCGGCATGGGGATCGCCGTTGGCGGCAGACCAGCTAACCGGAATCCCGCAAAATTCAGCCAAAGAGATATCCATTCCCTTGCCGGGATGCACCCAATAGGAGAGGCCAGAGCCGGTCCGCACACGGAACACTTCCTGACCGGCCTCCGGCCCTTCTCTCATTACAAAGGGCTGCACTCCCGCAAGCTGCTCTATCCGGCCAACTCTGGCCTCCAGCTCGCGCCGGGTCCATTCTCTGCCATAAAGTCTTGCCATACCACCATTCCTCCTGCACCCGGGAAGGCAAGCCTCAGGCTTGTCCGGCACTCCCGAAAATTCTCATCGTGCGCACAATATCCTGCTGCACTGCTTCCATAGCCCATCTGGATATGTCATGATAATAGCTTTTGTGCTGCTGCGCGCTGTTGGCCGCCAATTTTGCCTGGAGGGTATTGGCCACTTCATGCGCCATATTGGAATAATAGTTAAGCTTGCGGATGCCGCACTGTATGGAAGTTACATAGGCGGCTTCATCCAGTCCAGACCCGCCATGCATCACCAGCGGCAGGCCGGTAAGCTCTTTGATGAGCTTCAACCGCTCAAAATCCAGAACCGGTTCTGTCAGATAAACACCGTGCGCGGTCCCGTAAGCAACGGCGAGCGCATCGACATCGGTATGTGCAATAAAGGTTTGTGCCTCTTGGGGATTGGTGTAAACATCGTCCGGATCATACTCTTCTATCTCTTCCTCGTCTCCGCCGCCTTCCGGACGCAGAATCTTGCCAAGCTCAGCCTCTACTGAAACGCCGAGCGCCTTGGCGATTTTGCTGATCTCATTGGTCTGGCGGATATTCTCCTCCAGCGGCAGATGCGCACCGTCGAACATCACTGACGAGAACCCGAGCTGCATCGCCCGGATCAGAATTTCGTGATCCTGGCCGTGGTCCAGGTGTACTGCAACGGGAACCCGCGCTTGCCTCGCAGCTGCCAGTATAATAGGAGCGATCACCTCCAGCGGAACAAGCGGAATATGTACTTCCGCAAAGGACAGAATGACCGGTGAGCGCGCCTCCTCAGCCCCGGCAATGATTCCCCGGATCATCTCCAAATTAATCACATTGTACGCGCCGACGGCATAACGTTTGGCTTCGGCATCCTTCATTAACTCTTTCAGGGTCACTAATGGCATTCTTCAGCATCTCCTATGGGTTCGACATGACGTTATTCACTGCTTGATACAGCCGTTTATATTTGGCGTAATTCTCGTCATAGTGCCTGCGGTTCTCCGGGCGGGGATAGAAGGTAGTGCCCGCCTTCACCAGACAGCGGGCAGCTTCTGCATAGGAAGGGAACACTCCCAGCGCCACCCCGGCCAGAATCACCGCTCCGAGAATACCTGCCTCTTCGATATCAAGGGCGATGACGGCCCTGTTCATGATGTCCGCCTTGATTTGCAGCCACAGGGCGGACTTGGCACCGCCGCCGCAGGCTTTTAGTTCCCTGATACTCATACCCGCCTGCTCCAGGCAATCCAGATTGAGCCTCATCTCATAGGTGACGCCTTCCATCAAGGCTCTGTACAGTTCACCCTTCGTGGTGTTGAAATTCAAGCCCGCGATGACCCCAACCGCAGCCGGATTCATGTATGGAGTGCCTGAGCCGGCAAAATGCGGAAGTACCAAGATGTCCGTAGGACCTTCTCCGGCGCTCTCGCCCATAATCTCATAGACACTCCGGCCGGACTCATCTGCCGCACATTTCTCTTCATAACCGAACTGGTCCCTGTACCACTTGAGCAGGGAGCCTCCGGTGAAATTAAAGGCATAGGTGGTATAACTCCCCTGGATATAAGGAACCAGTGCCAGCTTGCTGGCAGCAAGCGCCTTGTCATTGACCCGCATTTTATGGAAGACCGGCGTGATGCACTCTACGGTACCGATGCCGTCCACCGCCGAGCCTTCTTCCGTAATTCCCGCGCCTATGGTGGCACATACCTGGTCATGTCCGCCGAGCACCAGCTGGAGGTGCACAGGCAGCCCCAGCGCCTCAGCCGCTGCGGGTGAAATCCGGCCGATCCGTGATCCAAGCTCCAGCGCCTGGGGAAATATCCCGCTCCTTAAGCCTGACGCCCGGATAATATTTTCATCCCACTCAAGCCGGTGGACATCAAAGGCCATCGTTCTGGACGCCAGTGAATAGTCGATTACCGGTCCTGCACCCAGCTTATAGAGAATAAATGATCCAAACGGCAGAAAGGTATGAAGCCGCTCATAAATGTCCGGCCGCTCTTCCCTGTACCACATCAATTTGGAGAGGGTGTACATCGGATGGGGATGAAGACCCGTCTTGCCAATGATATTCTCTTCTCCGATATGCTCCACCAAAACCTCCAGTTGCTCGCTTCCCCGCTTGTCAATATACAGCAGGCTGTTGCCAAGCACGCATCCCCCGCTGTCGAGTAGAACGGCAGCCTCCCCAAAGGAAGAAACGGACAGGCCGGCAAGCATGGCAGGCGGCCTGTCATACTTGTTCATTGCGGAACTTATCACAGCTGTAACCGCTTCCCACACCCGCTGCGGATTCAGCTCATAACAGCCGCTTTCCGGCGATTCCATGGGATATTCCCTGTATGCCTGGGCCAGCACCTCGCCCGTTGGAGCCATGATGAGGCATTTCGTGCCTGTTGACCCGATATCCAGGCCTATGAGATCGACGGCCATGTCCCCGATTCAGCCCCTCTCCCCATCCGGGACGTATTTCACACCGGCTAGATTATAGCGCTCAGAGATTTTCTTCTGATCCTCTATGCTCAGACCACCTGCTTGAGTTACCTGTATCCGGGCAAAAGGCAGGCTCTCAGTAATCACCGCATAGCTGACTGCATCATCACATAAAAGCGAGCATTCCCCTGCTTCCGCACCGTACAGAACAGGCTCTACATTAAAAACGGTGTCGTCCCGGACACACAGAACGGGCTCTGCCCAAGGAATCAGCGCGCCGCGCTTGATATATAGAGGCACTTCATCCTCTGCAACCTGGCGCGAAACCCATTGTCCGCCGCTCAGCCACTCCCCGGTCAGCCATTCGTACCAGCGTCCTTCGGGCAAGTAAATTTGACGGGTGCTGCCGTTGCCGTAGACCACAGGAGCAGCCATCAGATCGTCTCCCACCATGAACTGGTCGAAGCAATCCAGCACCTCAGGGTCAGCGGGGTAATCCATCACTAAGGGACGTATAGGCGGTACCCCCTGCTGGCGGTATCTGCCAAATGCGGCGTACAGGTACGGAATGAGACTCATCCTGATTTGCATAAGCTTTCTGCATTGCTGCGCCAGCTGCGGCCAATCCTCCAGCCATTCACCGGCATGGTTCTTGTCATGATCGAATTGTTTCCATGGCGGCGAAGGAATCATATAACAGTTAAGCACCGCCAGAGGCGAGAAAATCACAGCGCCAATCCGGCGCAGCAGCTCCTCCCTCGTAGCTGTCTGGCGGACCTCCGGCGACCAGAGGAGACCTGAGAAGGACGCTGTGGCCAGCCCCCGTACGAAGTCTTCATGGTCGTACAGGTCGCTGTACAGTACATAAGGATAGGGCGCCGCGAGCGCGTGGGAAGCGCGCACCTGTCCATAGGTCCGGCGGTCCGCTGCCTTGAACGGGGCGAGCATCGTCTGCTGATAGAGCTGGCCGAATAAGCTGTGCATCTGCTCACCGTCCGCGCCTCCCGGAAAACGGGCGAAATCAGGAAATCCCCAGTTGCCGATATAATCGCCATTGTCGCATTCATCCAGCTTGAAGCCTGACAACCCGGCCTCAATGAAGGGCTGATGGATGTCCGTGAAGGCTTTCCGGGCCTCAGCTTGCGTGAAATCCGGCACCAGACCGTCCCATACATAGCTGTCGGCCGAATAAGGCTTCAGCTCCGGGAAGACAGGGCTATCAGGATGCACATACGCATGCTCCCACAGATTGAGCCGGTACCCCATGCCATTAAGATCCTGGATCAGCTTTTTCTCATCCGGAAATCTGCTGCTGTCCCACACATAGGTACAGGAGTAGGCGTTCGTCTGCCAGCCGGGCTCCAGGCCAAACATGTCGCAGGGCATTTCATCTTCTCTGATCTGCCGGGCCAGCTGCAGGACATCCTCCTGATCCGCATGCCAGTCGGCACGGTACATCATACCCAATCCCCACATCGGCGGTAACGCCCCGCCGCCGCTGAACAGATTATAGCGGCAGACCGCGTCCTTCATATCCCCGCCGCAAAACACATAAATATCTACTCCTTGCGCCGCAGGGATGTCCACCAGCATATTGCCGCTTCCTTTTTTCACTTCCCAGTGGCCCTTCTCGGTGCCTGCCGATTCGAAGCCTTCCAGATCCTGCTTGCTGCCAACTCTCTTGCACCCTCCGCTGAAAAAGGTGGCGTACCGGGCTGTATCCACCAGAATTCCATAACCGGCAGTGCTTACATAAAAGGGAACCGGCGCATGGGAATCGCCCAGATCCGCAGAGGGGTCGGAATTCGTGCGCAGCTTCTTCTTGCTGCCGCTCTGCCTGAACGATTTAAGCTGCAGGCCGAGGCCGTATACCTCCTCTTCCGGCTCCAAGGGAATCTCCAGCAATACGGAGCCCTGGCGCGGTTGAAATTGAATGTCCTCCCTAAGAAAGGGAAGCGGATGATCTTCAAGCGCATTCAGCGCTTCGAGGCATGTGACAGGCTTCAATACTGATACCGGTGTAAATTCTTCGGGTGTTCCGAAGGTCAGCTTAAAGATTCCGCTGGCAATTTTCTGCATAATCCACTTCTCCTACTGTAAATAGTTTTTGGAACTATCCCTTCACGCTTCCCAGGACGAGACCAGACACGAAATAACGCTGTAAAAAAGGGTATACACACAAGATGGGCAACGTGGCCAGAATGATCTGCGCGCTCTTGGTCGTGCGCGGTGAGATGCTGGCCAGGAGTGCGGCATCCTCAGACCTCACATTGCTGAAATCGAAGCTGACAATAATGGAGCGCAAATAGGTGGCGAGCGGATAGTTCTCGGTCTGGTTCATGAAGATCATTCCGTCAAACCAGCTATTCCAATGCCCTACCATAGCCAGCAGCAGGATGGTCGCAAAGGCAGGCAACGACAGCGGGAAATATAACCGCCACAGGATGGTCCAGTGTCCGGCTCCATCTATGCGGAAGGACTCATCCAGTTCCCGGGGCAATCCTCTGAAGAAATTGATCATCAGAACGATGTTGAAGACCGCCAGGGCTGTCGGCAGAACCAGTACCAGCATGGTATCCAGCATGTGGAGGGATTTCACCTGCATGTACAGGGGAACAATGCCGCCGCTGAACAGGATGGTGAACATGAAAAACCATACATAAAACGTCCGCATGCTGAAATCCCTGTTCTCCCTGGAAAGGGGATAAGCCGAAATAAAGGTAACCAGCATCTGCAGGGCGCTGCCGATAAGCACCCGGATCACAGCCACGCCCAAGGATCTTAGAAATTCCGGACGGGTAGCGATAAATTTATAAGCGTCCAGTGAAAAGTCCGACGGAAAAAACCGTACCTTCCCCATCGCCACCGCCGAGGCGGAGCTGAAGGAAATGGCTAACGTATTGACAATCGGCGCAATGCAGAGGATTCCCAAGAGAATGAGAAATACTGTGTTGAATACTGCGAACACGGTGCTGCCGTTCAAACGATATTTCACCCTTGCTCCCCCTTTCAGAAAATGCGGTAATCGGCAAACTTATAAGCCATATAGTATGAAACTGAAATCAGCACTCCGGACACCAGCGATTTAAACAGTCCTACAGCAGTCGCTACACTGTACTGTGCCTGATTGAACGCCAGCCGGTAGACCAGTGTATCCAGAATATCGCCGGAATCGACAACCAGCGGATTGAGCAGCATAAATACCTGCTCAAACCCGGCGTTCAGGACATTGCCCAGACTGAGCGTAGCCAGCAGAATGATCGTGGGCCGGATGCCGGGCAGCGTAACATGCCAGATCTGCCGCCAGCGGCTGGCTCCGTCAATCATGGCCGCTTCATATAAATCGGGATTGATGGAGGTTAGCGCAGCCATATAAATAATCGTATTGAAGCCAAAGTTCTTCCACACTTCAGTAGTGACCAGTACACCGGGGAACATCCGGTTGCTGGACAGGAAGCCCACCGGCTCTCCCCCAAAGGCCTGGATGAGGCTGTTAATCACCCCCTCCAGACTGAGGACATCCAGAATGATGCCGCCGAGCACCACCCAGGATAGGAAATAAGGCAGGTACATCGCAGTTTGCAGCACCCTTTTCAACCTATGGCTGCGCATTTCGTTCAGCAACAGGGCAACCACAATGGGCACAAGCAATGAAAATACGATTTTTAAAATGGAGATATAGATCGTGTTATACATGACTTGCCCGAAGCGGGGCATGGAAATAATATATTTGAAATTGTCCATCCCGACCCACGGACCCGCAAGCCAGCCCTTGAACACGCTAAAGTTCTGGAAGGCCATGACAATCCCCATCATCGGAATATAGCAGAATAGAACGGCCAGAATAATTCCCGGTATCAAGAACAGATGGTACGGTAATTCATGTCTGAAGCGGCTCTTCAGGTGCAAAGCTCTCACAATAGGCTACCCCTTTCATCACAAGCTGGCGTTGATCTCGTCCAGAATCTGCTGGCCGCCCAGCTTGTGCCACTCGGATACGAAGGTATCGAAGGCGTCAATAGGCTCCGCACCCATGATGATCTTCGTGAAAATTTCACGTTCATAATCGCCCAGAATGCCCATCTTGTTCAGCATCGTTTCCGTGGTGCCTCCATAAGCCTGGGGAATCAGACGATCCGTGCCATAGCCCTCCACAATCGTTTTGAAGGCTTTGACCTGGTGATACTCCATATAGCCGGTCCCCTTGCCGTCCAGATAAGCTACACTCGGTTCGTATTTCCCCGTCTCGGTCAGCGCCTGATCCAGCTTGCTGGGATCGCGCTTCTCGATGGCTTCGATCAGGTATTCCAAAGATTTCACGGTGGCATCATCGGTCGTAAGGGTCCGGGCCAGAGACAAGTGCCCCTGTTCCACAATGGTCTGCCCTTTTTCGAAAGCAAAGAATTTCTTGACCTCGGGATCATTCCGGTTCGGACCATAAGCCATCTCGTTGTAATCATTCAATAATTGGACCAGGATCTCCGGATGCTTGTAATCTTTGTTCACGGCATAGTAGCTCACCACGGTTGTACCTACATTGGCGAACACATCCTGCCCGTCGGCGCTCGGGGCCGCCACTGGAGTCCAGACCATATCCGGCTGGCCCTCCAGGCCCGTACCGTACATGTATACATTCCAGCAGCGTCCATAGCTGATGCCATATTTACCGCCGCTGACCTCCTCCGTCACCTTGGTCGTATCCTTCATGCCGAACTCCGGATCAATCAGGCCGGCCTGATACATTTCTCTGAGCTTCGCTAAGGCATTCTTCATTTCAGGCTGCACACTGCCGTAGGTGATCTTGCCGTCATCTCCTTTGAGCCAGCTCTGCGGATAGGCATGATAGCCGTTGAAGAATCCGGTGGTGGAGGTAATCCCGTCGAATAGCCAGTTGCTGAATGCCAGCCCGCCGGTATCGTCGATGCCGTTGCCGTCCGGGTCCTGCTCCTTGAAGGCCTTGGCCACCGCAATCACATCGTCGATGGTCTTCGGCACAGGCAGGTTCAGCTTATCCAGCCAGTCCTGCCGCACCCACAGCAGGCTGGGTTCATAGATGACCGAGGTCGTGTAAGGCAAGGCCATGAGCTTGCCGTCGAAGGTGGCCGAATCCATCGCCAGGCCGCCGTCACCGGTGAGAATCTCTTTGGTCAAATCAGAAGCATGCTCCTCGAAAACATCAGTCAGATCCGCTGTCATCCCGGCCTTTACCATGGTCTCCAGCTGGTTGGTTGAAGCTTCGATGACGATATCCGGAATTGATCCCGAGGCAATGACGATATTCAGCTTCTCATTGTATTCATTCTGCAGAGCGGTCCATTCGTGTATGACATTCAGATTGAATTTGTCTGCATAATGCCGGTACCAGATGTTGTTCGCAAAATCATCCCCTGCGGGATACCCCCACGTGGGCAGGGAATAACGGCCTACCCGCAGGTCAATGGGTTGCTTCGGATCGGCACTGGAACTGGCAGTGTCTTTGGTATTAGTATTGGATGGTGAGCTGCAGGCTGTCAGGGCCAAAAGAACGGTGCTAATAGATAAAGCGGCAATTTTTCTCATGATTTTGCTTCCCCCTCATATTCGGTTTCTGCATGATCTCTTTATTGCACAATCAGAGCCGGCTGGCCCCAGAAGGCCCTGTCATATCCGTAGTCGCCCAAAGAATCAGTGATCAGGGTGATAATGACCGAAGTTCCGGCATATTCGGCCAGCGGGATACTGAACGGCGTCCAGGCCCCGCCCGGCATGATATCCTGCGACCACTGTACCGTTCCGTTCACCGCTATGCGGAAGCCGGCGCCCTGGGAGTCATCCGATCCGTCCTTAATGCCGGCGAATCCCTGCAGTACAGCCTGCGTGTCTGCGGGCAAATTCAAGGCATATTCAATATGCGTCTGCCCGTGCTGCGGCGGGTGGGCATCCAACCCCTGCTTCTCAATGCCGAGTACAGAGCCGCTTCCCGGGAATCCGCCGAACGGAGACTGGGCTTGCCCTTCGCTTCCATCCTCAAACACCAGGCTCGAATGATATGGAGCTCCGGGTAACGATAACGGCAGCTGCACAGGAGCAGACACGTTGTGAAGCAGATATACCGTACCCGAGGCAGGTGCTGTAATTTCGTAGTGATTGTTACCTAGACTTACAGATGAGGCTGCTCCGTAGCTGGATTGCACCACAGTTAAGGGCAGCGGGCTGTTCACCTTGAAGCTTACGCTGCGGTTGCCGCCGTAAGTTGCAACGGCTACCGTAGGTGCCACCCATACGGCAGAATCGTTGTCCACCGTTACTCCAGGATGCGTCTCCAGCCTGAGGGTTACTTCTTTGCCTGCTAATTCCGACAAATCCAGTTCCATGGCTGTAGGTGAGGCACTTCTGCTGAACTGCTCTTCACTCAGCACCGTACGGTCCCCGGGCGCTTCTGCCTTATCCCAAGCGGATACCTTGAAGGTGACACCGTCACTGCTCGCGACGTTCTGCTCGGAGCCCAGCTGTACACCGGCTTGAAAGCTCGCAGCCGCTGCTGCGGGCAGACTGATGTCAAATTCCAGCCAGGTATGCCCGCCTTGCCACTGTCCTGCATAAGGCGGATGGGCCAGAATCCGGTCGCCCCAGTGCTGCACAGTTCCTCCTCCGGGGAAGGAGTAGGAGAATCCGCCCGTGGTAGGGAACGGGGCTGCGGTCGTATGGACAGTACCGTCTCCCAGGACCTCTCCTGCTCTCACCGGTCCTTCGTAATTCAGCAGATCTATATCCCCGGACTGAAGCTTGTCGTCCATAACGATGGTGGTGTGGGTGGACCGGCTGGACAGCCGTTTTAGCGCCACATCCTCCGGCCACTCATAGACATGGAATCCCTCGGGATCGCGGACCTGGTTCAAATACAGATACGTTTTGTCCGGGTCCAGCCCGAACAGCTTCTGTTCATCATAGAGCAGCCACCCCGGAATGCTTCCGGGCAACGTATAGGTCTCTGCCCCGTACAAATAACGCATGATGTCGGTGCCCCCGCCGGAAGGGTTCCCGTCGTAGGCGGTCAGCTTCTCGCCATAGGAATCGCGCACATATTTGGCACTGCCGCCATTAGCTGTCCTGAAAGCAAACAAAGTGGGATCTGACATATTGCTGAAATCAGCTGTAGGCTGTGCACTCTGGTACCAGCCCGCTTCATCCAGCAATTGTTCCATCAGCGGGGTAGGATTGGCGATCTGGCCCAGATTGGGTCTTGTCAGCATCGGAATAGCCCCGAGCCGGTTCTGAACAACCTTATGCCAGGCCATGAAATAATCCTCCGTGATCGGATTCGCATGATCGGGATGACCGTAAATGGTCGTATATGGGGCAAAAATCGCTGAGCTGGCCGGAACCACCTGATTGATTTTGCTGTCATCCCACGTTCCGCTCGCGGAGAAAATGCCATAGGCATGGCGCTGCGCAAAGGACTCATACCGTGTCGTGATTTCGTTCAGGCTCTCCCCGCCCAAGGCGATATCCGGCAGCGCTTCTCTAAGCTCGCGGTGCAGGGCGATATTGCCTTGCATCATGTTGTTGCCGTCAATCAGGCCGTTGGCATCGTTATACATGAGCAGCGACTGGTCCAGGTGCAGCGCGTCCGGTCCGACCTCATTCACCAGGGCAGTCATCTTGTTAACGAAGAGTTCCCGCCATGCCTCCGCCGCCGGATTAATAACGGCGAATGAAATCTGTTCCGAGCCTGCGGTATACTCCCAGCGCTTCCGCTCCAGCGTGAACGGATCTTTCACCTGATAGGGCTGCATCTGTGTGTAATTCTCGTTGTTAAATGATGTTCCGAATATGTTTACATACAGCATCACGCGGAATCCCAGCGCCTGGGCGGCATCGATCCTGGCTGCGATATCCGGCTTAGGCTCATAATTGGGAAAATTCACATCATAGGGGTCCGCCCTCCAGCCAGGAACCACCAGCAGTGTCCGCTCTGCATCTACCCGCTGTGCAAGCTCCTCCAGCATCGGCTGGTCTTCCAGATCCGTCAGCACCGTGAATCCGATATCCTTGGCCCAATCCGGTGCGTTCGCGGAGGATTCAGACAACCCGAAGGCACCATCTGCCCAATCCCGGTACATCGCCGATCCGTTTGCCCAGTCACCGGCGTAGGCTTTAAGCCGCCAATCGGTGGATGCCGCCTTAGTCGTCTGCTGAAATGGAGCGGGCGCTTGCGTCTCTATCCCTACATAGAAGCTGCCGTTCTCATGCTTCACATGCAATGTTTTGAAGTACGCCGCATTGTCATCCGCATGAACCAGCAGCCCGCCATCCGCCCCCTGCACAAGAAACATCTGTGCCTCCCAGACATCGGGGTAGGTGAACTGGGAGAAGCCATAGGCGGCGTCCGGTGATTCGGCAGTGAGCCGGATCCCGCCCAGTGCGGGAATAATCAGATCATACGTATCCGGGATAATGAATCCCCATTGCACGCCCGATATGCCGGGCTGCTGAGTCTGCGCATACTGGCTGACAGTCAATGTACCATCATATTTACGGGCAACCGTCGTCTCCAGTTCAGCCAGCGAAGAACCTGAGCCCCAGGTGTGTTCATAAGTGACATGCCCCTTCTTCGCGGACACGGCGGAAGCTGCTGCATCATTCCACAGATTGTTCTGCGCCAGATGGCGGATACCGGTCAGCTTGCCTTCGTTGCCGCGGGCCAGAGTTATCGTTCCATAGGTGAAGTCGATGGCTGCTGTGCCGGAATCAATCGTCACCTTCACATTAGCTGTATCTGCAAAACTAAGACCCGGCAGACTGCCACACAAAAGGATACACGCCACACATACCATCACTGTTCTTCTGACAACATTGATCATTACCTATCCCCTCTCTTCATCCGGATTGGAATGGACCTACATTGCAAACTGCCTGGTAATGAATTCCGCACTCCCCTCACTCACGAACAGCCCCATCCCTCCTTGCTGGAAATCGTACAGCCGCGTGCTTAACGCGAGTTCTTCGTTTACATAGACTACGCATACCTGATCCTCCAGATATATGCTTAACGAGCAGGCGGTTCCGGGCAGCAATTGCAGCGGCCGCTCCATGCCGACGGCGTAGGGGACATCTCCCTTCCTCGGCCACTGGTCAACGACAATCCGGTTCCGGCCCGGCTCCAGCCGGATCATATACCCCTGCCCGAACTCCTGATCGGTCCGCAGAACAATGCCGCAGCCCCGGGTGCCGGGAGCGAACGTTACCGTTACCTCCAGCTTGCAGGGGCCGTCCGGTAATACCCCTGCATAGGCACCGGCGAAGGAATCGGCTGCCGTAACCGCGGCCGTGCTGCCGCTGAACTTCCAGCGTCCGAGCACTTCGGTGAAGGATAAAGCGCTTTCCTCACTGAACGCAGCATTCAGGGTATCCGGCGCTTTTACAAGCAGTGCACCGTCCGCGCCCTGGACTATCTCATGCACAACCAGATGCCCGCCCCATTGCCAGGTGCCCCCGTCATGCTCGCCTTCCCGTGTCGGGTTCCATCCGAATGCATAACGCCGCTCACCGTCAGTCCAGGTCTTGGCGGCATAGAATGCCCGCGTATCAAGTGCATCGTTCTCGGGCGCCAGCCAAGGCCCCTGCAGTGAGCGGCTCATCCGGTAATGCGTGACCGTACGGTCCGAGAATGTCGAGTACAGAAGGTACCACCAGTCCCCCATCCGGAACAGATCCGGGCATTCGTGAGTCGTATACAAGTAGGGAGCCCAGAACGGATCGCGTACCTCCCAGCCGGTCAAGTCCTTGGAGGCGCATAGGGCTACGCAGCCGCGGCGACCCGCGGGACCTTCCTTCAACCGGGCGGCAAGCAGCATCCAATATTCCCCCGCCTCCTCGTTCCAGAACACAAACGGATCACGCCAGTCATGCTCCTCGTAGCCCTCCGTTGGTGCATAGAAGGCATCCTCCGGCCGTTTCTCCCAATGTACAAAATCGCTGCTGACCGCATGCATCACTGCCTGCTGCGCCTTGCCCTCCGCCGGATAATGAAAATTGTTGCCGGTATAGAAAATATGATAAAGTCCGTCTTTCTTCAGCACGCATCCCGTATAGATATACAGGTCCTGCTCGGATACCCCGCCCCTCGGCAGAACCTCTCCGTATTCCTTGTAGTGAATAAAATCCTGGGTCCCCAGCAGAAACCAGGGTGTACCTTCACCGTGTCCTTCCCTGTCGCGCCAATCTTTCAGATACAGCAGCTTGAACTCGCCGTCTTCATAGAACGGGATAACGTCGGCCAGCCAGCCGTCTTCAGGCTTGTAGAATAATTTGCTCATGCTGCTCGTTCACTCTCCTCCATACGGTTCATTAATTTCTTCCAGGATCGCCTTACCGCCAAGCCGGTTCCAATCCGTTACGAATCTATCGAATTCATCAATGGAAACCGCACCCATAATAATTTTGGTGAAGGTTTCTTTCTCGAGTCTGTCCAGCATGGCCCACTTCTCTGTCATCGTAGGGGTCTGTCCGCCGAAGGCAGTCATCAGCAGCCGGTCGCCGCTATAGTGGTCCATGGTCGTCTCGAACCCGAAGTATTGATGGGCAACGGCCCAATTGTCCATATTCCCGGTTGTTAGGTAATCAAGAGTTGGCCCGTATTTGTCGGTTTCGGTGAGCGCATCCTTCAGCAGGCTTCCATCCTCGTTCCTGATGGCCTCGCGCAGTAACGACAACGACTCTGCCACATCCTCGTTGGATACACCGGATTGGACAAAGGACAGCCTGGAGGTGTTGATCCGTCCGCCGGCTTCTTCCACGGTAATGAATTCGCCTTCGCCGCGTCTTGCGCCGTGAACCACCTCTTCATGCAGGTTCAGCATTTTCACCACAGCCTCCGGGTGCTGATAGCCTTTGCGCACTACGACATATCCGCTGGCCGAGAAGCCTACACTGGCCTTGGCCGGCACGCCATCCACAGAAGGCACTGCATACGGCTTCCACTCCATTCCGGGGTTTTGCCGTACAGCATCCAGGAATACATAGGGATTCCAGTTGGCGCCGAACGTCATGCCGAGCTTGTTCGCGGAGATATCCTCCACCACCTGGTCGCTGTCCTTGACACCGAATTCCCGGTCCAGCTGTCCGCTCCTGTACATCTCCTGAAGCTTGCCAAGCGCACGCTTCATCTCCGGCTGAATGGAACCGTACATCACTTGACCGTTCCCGTCCTTGATCCAGGTCTGGGGATAAGCGTGATACGCATTGAAGAATCCGGTAACCGAGGCAATGCCGCCATACAGGTAATTATTGATGGCCAAGCCAAAGGTATCCTGCTGGTTGTTGCCGTCGGGATCTTGCCCCGTAAATGCATCGGCAATCGCAAACACCTCCTCCAGCGTTTTGGGCTCAGGCAGACCTAATTTGTCCAGCCAGTCCGTACGCACCCACAGCAGATTGGCTTCGTAGATCGGAGCATTGACGATGGGAATGGCCAGCAGTTTGCCGTTGAACGTAGCGGAAGCCAAGGCTGCACCGCCGTCTCCCATCTGCAGTTTTTTGGTGCGGCCGGAAGCGAAGCGCTCGTATACTGCCGTCAAATCCTCCAATTGATCCGCATCCGCCAGCTGTTTGAGCTGGCCTGCCGAGACGGAGAACATCTCCGGCAGACTGCCCAATGCGATCAGGACATTCAGCTTGCGGCTGTATTCGCCCGGCAAGGCGGTCCAATCGTGTATAATTTCGATGCCCAGCAGCTTGCGGTACTCCCGGTACCAGATATTATCTTCAATGCTGTCACCGCGGGGATACGTCCAGGTCTGATCGACGGGACGCGCGATGTGAAGCTGAATCGGCGGATCGTATTGTCCAAACGGGTAGGTCTCATGTTCCGCAGAGTTCAGGCTTCTGTTCGTTCCGGGACTGCTCGCGCTCAGCAGAAGCGACAGAACGATTCCATAAGACGTCAAGACTGCTAATCTCTTTCCCTTCACTTCTTATCCCCCTAATCTTGGTGGGCCGTTCGTGAAAGTTCGCCTTATTTAGCATTATTATAGGCTCGCTTCCCCTGGACCCTCTACTCGCCGATTTTCACTTTTGATTATCCGATTTGGATAAGGTATGCCGCTCTCTGTATTCCTGGGGAGTAATACCGGTCTCCTTCTTGAAAAAGCGGTAGAAGGATTGTTCCGTCATAAAGCCGACCGCTTTCGAAATGTCCTGAACAATCAGACTGCCGCCCTCCAGCAGCTTCCGGGCTTCAGCCAATCGGGAAGAAGCCACGTAATCCGGCAACGACTGGCCCGTTAAACGCTTATACAACCGGGTCAAGTAATACGGATTGTAGCCGACGACATCACCGATCCGGGTCAGTGACAGATCACCGGCCAAATGGTGCTCCACGTACAACCGGACACGGGTAATCAAATCATGCTCGCGGTAGACATGGTCATCCTGCTTTTGTTCAAAGAGCTGCATGGCCAGCGCCGACAAATAATCTTCCGCGCTCTCCCAAGAAGGGTGGGCCTCATATCTTGTAAGCTTGTCCAAATCAATGGACTCTCCGATGACCTCATGCAGTTCCCAACGGTTCATATAAGACAGCAACAAACACATGAGCGAATAGTAGATCTCCAGCTTCAGCCGGTTGTCGGTGCCACGCGCAGTGGAGGCCAAAGCTGACAGTTTGCCGAATTCGAGAAAAAAATGCTCCTGCTGTCCGTTGTCCAAATAAGCCGCCATGGCTCCCAGCTTCCCCAATTGGCTGCTAATTTCATGATTGTGCAGCTCTGCCTGCTGCGCCTCCTCTCCAGCTTCCTTGCGCTGTTCGATCAGAACAAGCTCCTTGCCCATGCCGAGTCCCCGGCCCAGCAGCGCCTTCAGGGTGCTGAACTGCCGGGGCGCCTCGTCCCAGGGGCGAAATGCTGCACCGGCCGAGAACGACAGCCGCAGCTTCAGCAGCCGCTTGCAGCTCATGGCGATCGTCTCAAGCGTCCCATGGATGAACCGGAGCGCCCGCGCCCTGTCCTCCGGAGCGTCTGCCATAGGCTGCAGCAGCCACAGCAGCTTGTTCTTCTCATAACGCAGACTGAGGCAGCGCACGGAGGGGAGCCAATATTCTTCGGCAATATTCCGGATAGCGTACAGCATCAGCTCCCTGTCTGCTACACTAAGCTCGTCCCGCCAATCGTCCACACGCCCGATCGTGAGCAGTACGCCGCGGGCGGCATCCAGCGGACACTCCAGCTCCTGGAATTTATGTGCAAGCTGGCTTACGCCCGGGCTATCCCCCTGCATCAGCTCCAGCAAATAATCGCCCAGCAGCAGCGGACGGACAAGCTGTAGCTGCCGGTGCGCGCGCTCAATCAGCTCCTCTGCTTCCACCGCCGCATCCAATTGCGCAGCGGCCTGCTCCACAGCGTGAAGAATCGCTTCCTCGCCTTCTGTCTTCAACAGGTAGTCCACCCCGCCGCCACGCATGACTTGCTGTATATAATCAAATTCGTTATATCCGCTCAAAAAAATAATTTTGCACCACGGCCAGTGACGTCTGATTTCCTGCTGCAGCTCCAGCCCGTCCATTCCCGGCATACGGATATCGGACAATACAATATCGAACTTCATCTTTCCGAGCTGCTCCAGTGCCTCCGCAGCGGAATACGCACCGTATACCTCCAGCTCCAGCTTGTCCCAATGACCGAACAGATCAAGCAGGTTCCGTACAATCCACCGTTCATTATCGACAATCAGCAGTCTGATCATGGCTGTCTCCCTTCTTCCCGTCTTATCATTAGCAGCACCTTCAATCCGCCCAGCCCGCTGCGTGACACCTCAATTCCGAACGCCGGACCATAGTTCAACTGAAGCCGGCGGTGCACATTGAGGATTCCTGTCGTCTCCATGGCTTCTTCAGCAAGAGCCAGCGTGCTGCGCAGCGCATTCAGCTGTTCATCGTCCAGCGATTCGCCGTTGTCTTCCACCCCGATGACCAGCCGGTCCGCCTCTTCCTCCCGGAAGGTTACCCGCAGCATCCCTTCAGCCAGCTTGTTCTCCAGCCCGTGGGCATAAGCATTCTCAATTAATGGCTGGACAATGAGCCGAGGCACCATGGAAGCCTCCCACCCCTGCGGTATGGGCTCCAGTTCGGCTGTGACCGTACCGGCGAAGCGTATATTCTGAATCTCCACATAAGACCATGCGTGCTTCATCTCGGCAAGCAGACTGACCTGTTCTGCTCCACTACGTGTAATAAACTGAAAATAGCCGCTGAGATGGTGAAGCATCCGCTCAGCTACTTCATGTTCCCTCATACGAACGAGACCCTGCAGAATGAAGAAGGTGTTGTAGAAAAAATGGGGGTTAATCTGCGATTGCAATTGCTTAAGCTCGGATTGCTGGGATCTGATTCTCTGCTCATACACCTCATGAATCAACTCCTGAATCCGCTCCAGCATATGGTTGAAGTGGTTATATACATAATTGAATTCATCCTGATTGCCGTGATACAGCCTGACGCTCAGATCACCCATCTCCACTCTCCGGAAGGAAGTAATCAGCCGCCTCATCGGCTTATGAATAAACCTGTATATCCAGTAAGAGAAAACTACGGCGAGCAGCAAAGCGACCAGCGACTCTCCCCAAATCCAGTTGCGGTGCTTGTTCAGCGGCTGGAGAACCGTTTCCGCAGGGACAAACACGGCCAAAGTCGTTCCCAGCAGCGGTGAATATTCACTGGCTCCAAAATAATCAATGCCTGCTGACTCCAGCCGGTATTGGCCAGACTCGCCGCTGTCGTCGAGCAATTCTCCCCGCAGTGCTTCCCCGAACGCAGCCAGCAGCGAGCCCTCCACACCGGAGGCAATCTGCCACTGACCGCCGGTGTCCATCCATACAGCTCCTCCGCCCTCCCCCTCCGCCATGCTGGAGAGTGAGCGGAGAATCTCCGGGCGTGACAGCTCAATTTCGATGGCCAGCACAGGCGCCCGGCCGGCGTACACCGCATCGGGGTACACGCCGCTCATCAGCAGCTTCCCGCCCATGCCGAAGATCGGTGATTTCATGTGGGCCGGGTTCAGAATGTCCTCCAGTTCTTCAAGCGGCATCGCGCTGTCGAAATTGTTGGCATTGATGCTTCGGTCCAGGGAAGGAATATACAGCTTAACGTTCTCCACGAACGGACTGGAGCTTTTGAGCAAATACAATTTACTCTTGGCGGATAACAAGGCGCGGGTCCGTTCATAATCGTTCAACTGGTTCGGAACCGTCGCCAGCAAGAGCAAATCATCGTCATTGACATACTCCAGCTTCAGCCGCGTAAGACGGGTAAGCTCTGTCTCCAGCGAAGTCAGATAGAAGTGGACACGGCTGGCCATGGATTCGGATATTTGCTTCTGGACAACCTCCTGTCCGGATTGATTCATGACCAGACCCCACAGGTAGAGCGGAATAATGACAAGCAAGAAAGCCATAACAAGTTTGGGATAAATTGAAAGCGTTCTCATAAATCTGATCAACAGCATCTCTCTCCTTCCACAAGCCTCCCCTGTAGTCCCATCATACCTCTGCAGCAGGCCCTTAAACAATAATAAAGAGAGGCGATTAGCCTCTCACATTTCAAGCAGAAATTGTATGGTCTTGTCCTCGAAGCCCGGCAGCCGTTCATGGATAAAATCGGGATAGATCTCCAGTTTTTTGTCGCAGCGGAGGCGGTTATAGGCGGCGAATTGCGTCGAAGGCGGACACACCGTATCCAGTAATCCTACCCCCATCATCACTTTCCCGCTGATCCTGTCCGCCAGGTGTTGAACATCAATATAGCCGAGCCGTTCAAAAATCTCATCCTCCCGCAGGTGCTGGGGATCGCGGTGACGGAAAAACGTCCGCAGTTCCTCGTAGGCATCTCGGGCCAGGTCCATTTCCCATACCCGTTTATAATCACACAGGAACGGAACACTGGGTGCAGCCCGGTTGATCCGCGGCTCAAGCGCCGCACAGGCCAGCGCCAGCCCCCCTCCCTGCGATCCGCCGATGGCACCGACGCGGGCGGCATCCACTTCCGGCATGTCCATTACAATTCCAGCCAGCTGCGCCGCATCAAGATAGATCTGCCGGAACAGCAGCCGTTCGGCCGCATCATCCAGTCCGCGGATCAGATGCCCTTTAAATGTAGTTCCTCTGACCCCGCCAATATCTTCGGACAGTCCTCCCTGGCCTCTGCAATCCAATGTGGCTATAGTAAAGCCCAAGGAAGCATAGATCAGCTTGTCGGCCCAGTCATCCGAATGGTGGGCGTACCCATGGAACTGCACGACCGCGGGGTGCGGACCGGCAACATGCTTCGGCTTGATCAGCTTCGCGTGGATACGCGCTCCGCCTGTCCCTGTAAAATACAAATGGAAGCATTCGGCGAATGGAACCTGAAATTCGCTCCTCACCAGTTCAGCGCAGGCATCCGTATTTCTCATCTCTTGCAGTGCCTGCTCCCAATAAGCCTCGAAGTTGGCCGGACGGGGATTCCGTCCCTCATAAGTTAATAATTGCTCTAGCGGCATATCAATTAGCGGCATTAAAAAGCACCTCCGTCACTCTTTGTTTGTGTGTCCTATATCAAATACAGTACAATGTTGCCAGCAACGCAGATCCACCGGAAGAAGAGGAGGCCGCACCATGAGCTTGTTGTTCAACCTGCCCGAAGTCAAGGAATTACTGCGCAATTTCTATACATTGACCGGTATTCGCACCGTGATTTTCGACAATTCCTTCACTGAGCTAGCTGCCTATCCCACCCGCCATTCGACATATTGCCATATCATCCGCAGTGATCCGCGCGCGGAGGCCCAGTGCATCCTCTGTGACCAGGCAGCCTGCACCCAAGTGAAAAAGGAGAAAACCCTTTACACCTATCAATGTCATGCTGGACTTACCGAAACGGTGGTTCCTATTCAAACGGACAATCAGGTCATCGGATATATTATGTTCGGCCAATTGCTGCAGACGGGGTCCCGCGATGAGTTATGGGAGAAGGTCTGTGAGAATATAAGCCCCTATAATGTGGATATGAACAAACTATACAGCGCCTTCCAGCGCAAAAAATACATCTCCAAGGAAGTCATTGATGCTTACGCCAAAACCATGGAGATGAGCGCCAGCTACCTGTATCTATCCCGGATGCTGGTGCTGAAGGAGGATACGCTGGCACTAAAGATCGAGGGTTATATTACAGAGCATATTAAGGAACCGCTGTCCGTTCCCGTTCTGTGCAAAGAATTCAGCATCAGCAAATCCCATCTCTACAAGCTCTCGGAGCAGAATTTTGGCATGGGCATGGCGGAATATATCCGTAGCCTCCGTATCCAAATGGCCAAAAGGCTGCTGGGTGACACCGATAGTCCGATTTACGAAATTGCGGAGCAAGTCGGCATTCCCGATTATAATTACTTTACCAAAGCCTTTAAAAGGGTCACCGGCACATTGCCCAGAGTCTACCGTAAAGAACACACGTTACAAGGACGCACTCTGGACCGGTTCTGATTGCACCCATGTGGAAGCGCATACAGCAAAGTAGGGCCATGTCGGCTTCCTGTAATAGCCACTGTTCATCACCCCCGGCCTATAGCAATATTGCTCTGCTCTTTGCTGATCTTATCATCCGGTCCATAGACCGAAATAGTAATAATCGTCTCAAATAATAGTCATTTTGTTCTCGAAGGTGTGCACTCCAGACGGCGTGCCTGGCTTGTCACGGACAAAAAAAAGCCGGCATTCGCCGGCTCTTACTTAAATCCAAGCGCGAAGATTCACCTGCTTGATGAAATCCGCCTGGGACAAACTCTCTTGGGATGCAGCCTCTACCTCTTCAACCTCAACTTCTTCACCGTTCATCAGATGATGAAACAGCTTCTCGTTGTACGTTGACAGTGCATAATCTATCAGCGCTTCGTGCGTGGCTCGTTCAGCTTCCAGTACCAGCAATTGTTCTTCAGCCTCAATATCCTCTGCCGTAACATAGAAATTTCTATTGGCCTCGGGAACACGAATGACATAATCAAACGCATTATCTGGATTGCGGTCGTAAGCTATAAGGTAACCATAGTCTCCGATAGGAAGACTCTGCTCAAAAGCGTCCGCGACAATGACAATCTTCTCTCCTAAACGCAGCATCGTCCTACCTCCTGACCAAAATCTATCATGATTCTGCTTGTTTCAACAGTCTACTAAAAAAAAATAGAGCTGTCCAGTCGCAGGAGAGTAGTCGAATGAATTTCCGCGGAAAATACTCTGAAAATTCTTGAAAGATTGCTTGCTTATTGCAAAGCTCGCTAGACTGGCAATTTATTCCTTCCAGCCAGCAGTGAGGCACCGGCAATACAAATAATAATCAGGAGCACTGCGGAGACAATGGGCGCCAAGCTCACTCCGGTGCCTCCATCTGCAAGCACACCGGCAGACATTCCCGGCAGTGAAGCAGGCATCCAGTTCAGCTTAACTGGCAACAGGCCATGAACGAGGCTCATGACCGCTGCCAGCAGGAGAGATAGGCCGGCAGCAGCAGGCCCGCGCAGCCAGGCACTGAAGAGCAGCGTAAGCGACACCGCACAGAGCAGCCACAGCGCATACAGTCCGGATGCTGCAATCACATCCCGCCAGGATAAAGCCCCCATAAGCTGTACTGTATAATAAGCCGCTCCCGCTGCCCCCAGCCCAATTGCAATAACCAGCACTGTGAAGTTCGCGGTCCATTTGGCTGCAACAACGGATATAGAGGAGACCGGCTTCGCCATTAACAGTTCAGAGGTGCCGCTGCTGCGCTCTCCTGCCAGGCTGTTCATCGTTCCCAGCACCAGAATCAGCATCCCAATTGTTCCATACTGGCCCAGGGCCTGAGCCATTACAGAGGACGCGGCCGGTCTCTCCATATTCTCCATCAATCCAGCCGGAACATTGGAAGACAACGCCAGGATATCCGCCATATAAAAGCTGACCAGCGGCTGCATAATTCCCAGAACAATAAACACCACCGGAATCCAAATCAGCTTATAGCTGCGCACACTCTCCAGCATCTCCTTCAAATACAGAGCCCAAAGCTTCCTCATGTTCCCACCACCTTCATGAACAGGTCCTCCAGTGTTGATGAGCCTGCTTCAAATTGCAGCAGCGGAATATCCAGCTCCACAGCTTCCTGCAAGAGCGTCCGGCGGGCGAGTTCTACATCTGTGACGTTGAACACGGCCTTGCCATCCGAAATTAGCGCTTCTTCAATAAAATCCTTGTGTCTAAGCGCTTCAAGCCAGCGGATAGCCGAATCCTCCTTCCCTGTAGTGAGTCGGATTACCGGCAGGCTGTACTCTGCGCGGAGACTGGACAAGGTTCCTTGAACGGCTATAGTCCCCTTGTTCATCAATACGACATCGTCGCATATCTCTTCCGCATCATGCAGCACATGTGTGGAGAAAATAACAGTTGTCTCCTCCCGGATGTCCCTAAGTAGCTCCATGACTTCCCGGCGTCCGATAGGATCAAGCGCGGAGACAGGCTCATCCAGCAAAAGCAGGCGCGGTCGGTGTACCAGGGCCTGGCCCAGCCCGAGGCGCTGCTTCATTCCCCCGGAATAACCGCCAATCCGCCGCCGTGCCGCAGAGCCTAGTCCCACACGCTCCAGCACAGCGCCCGATGCCGCCGCAGCCTCCCGTGCACTCATGCCGCTCATCCTGGCGGCAAATAAGATGTATTCGTGCCCGCTCATCCAGTTGTAAAAAGCCGGGGCTTGGGGAAGATAGCCCAAATACTGACGGTAATCCGTCCCCGGAGAGCTCCCGCCAAAAGTGATCGTTCCGGCAGACTGCGTCAGAAGACCGGCAAGCATACGCAGCGTTGTAGTCTTCCCGGCTCCATTGGGTCCGAGCAGCGCGACACAGCGTCCTGCTTCAATATCAAAGCTGATGCCGTTCACCGAGGGATGCCCCTTAAAGCTCTTGTGAAGATCCTTGACCTCAAGCAGCGGCATCAGAATTCTTTCCTTCCCAGTGTGAAATAAGCCACGCTGCCCAGCAGGTTGCCAAAAATCAGGAACAGAACCCACATCCATTTCGGTCCGCGTACTTGCTCTGTCTTGCTCAATGAAATCAGACCGATGATTGCCAGCACTACCTGCAGTGCAAGCAGCGGCCCAATCAAACCCCAATTCAAATTCAATTCATTCATAGCCATATCCTCCCTTATCTCCCGTATCTCCCGGACAATGGGCTATAGTCTCAGCGGTTCCTTCCAGCCTTCCGTTTGCGCTTATCTGGAAGAACTACAAACAGCAGGTAACATACTGCCGGTGACGGTGCACCGGTAAGCCCCCAGATTCCCCAGAACCAAGCCTTCATCCCCTGACCTCTGTCCCTGGCATCACGGAACAGCCAGGTTCCCTGCAGCAGCAGCACAGCTGCAAGTATTATCCAAATCCAAACAGGTATCTCCTGCAGCTCCTTCACGCTTATGATTCCTCCCGCCCGTGTCTGATCCGCGCTGCTCCCAGGCTGCCAAGTGCGCTCAGAATGAACACTGCCTGCAGACTCCAATACAGCACCGGCGCCGTACTTAGAATAGAAATCACTATGGTAACCAGCACAAGAGCCACTAGAATGAATAGCAGCAGTTCCTTACGGCGCCGCTTCCTCCGGCGGACAGCTTCCCCGGCAATTAGCTGCTCCAGCTCCGGCAAGGAGGGCGGAGTAACATCGGCATACAGCATATCCAGGTGATCCAGCTCTGCGGACAGCTTATCCAGCAGCTCCTCGTCACTCTTAAACCTCATCCTCATTCAGCTCCTTTCGCAGTTGACCCAGTCCGGCAGCTACCCGTGATTTGACCGTTCCGGAAGGGATCTCCAGCATCTCCCCGATCTCATCGTAGCTGTATCCGTAATAATGCTTCAGCAGCACAGCTATCCTATGCGCAGTGGATAGGCGCGACAAGGCATCGAGCACTTCACTCCACTCCATATTCCGGCTCTCAAAGCTCCAGCGTACCCTGCGGTTCCCCTGCTCCTGCATCTGCCCTTCCCGCCACTGTGCCTCCCGGCTCCAGCGCCGCTTACGGTCAATGTACAACCGGCTGCCAATGGTAATCAGCCATGAAGAGAATGCCGAGGTCCCATTATAAGTCCCGATCTTCTCCATGCATCTGACCATCGTGTCCTGAGCAATCTCTTCGGCAAGCAAAGGGTCAAGTGTCGCTTTGATCAGATACTTGTACAGGAAGGGATAATGCTCCCGCAGCAGCACGGCCAGTGCAGCAGCGTCACCCTGCTGTGCCTGGCTGATGATCTCCAGCGTCCTGTCGCCCATAGCCCCTCCCCTTATCTCTTCTGTCACACCTGTAATACGTCTATGTAATAGTTATCGTTCATTCCGAGTCAGAATTATTCTGCAGCTCCCACAGTCTGCGTCTCCATGGCTGAATAGCCCCCTTGCCTCCCGGAAAGCTCCAGAACAGCGTATACTTAGTATCACTCTTCCCGGCCAGATCATTCACTTCATTCCGCTCCGCTATCAATGAATCTTTCGCTTCTAATTCTCCGTAATCCAACTGGCAATGCATATTATCCTTCATTCTGCTTCCCCCAATAAAATTCATATCTATAGGCAAAAAAAAGAACGCAAACCGGGATTATTCCACAGTCTGCGTGCTTCGCGAGGTAAATGTTACATTTAATTAACCATATTGTAACAATCCGGCCCCGGCTTGTCTACCTCTAATTTCCCGGTTTGTGTCAAATCTGGCCAAAAGATGTCGTTACACGGCAAACGGAAACGGCTTGGGCGTCCTCTTACATCGGGACATAAGGGTTGTGAAGCTTCTCATAGCCGATTGAGGTTCGCGGACCATGTCCGGGGAACACTCTCACTTCCTCATCCAGCCGGTAGAGCTTGCCGCGGATCGAGTCAATCAGATCCCGTTCTCTGCCGCCCGGAAGATCGGTACGTCCCACTCCCATTTTGAACAAGACATCACCGGCGAACAAATCATTCCCGCATAAAAAGCTGACGCTTCCGGGTGAATGTCCCGGCGTATGCAGCACCCGGAAAGAAAGGCCCAGCAGCTTCAGAATCTGGCCTTCCGCCAGATCGTATTCTGCCGGATCTGTGCTGATGGGAGGCGTGGTATCAGGCCACATCAAGGAGCCGTTCAGCTTCGGGCTGCCCAGCCACTCGCTCTCCAGCGGATGGATATAGACCGGGCAATTCTTCGCTTTGCGGACCTCGTCCAGTCCGGCAATATGGTCGAAATGGGCATGCGTCAGCAGAATCGCTTCAATCTCCATTCCCTCAGCACCGCGCAGAAGACCCGCAGGATTAGCACCCGGATCGATGATGACACCGCGCTTAGGGTCTGCCCCCGTCAGAAGGTAGGCATTGGTCTGGAGTGCCCCCAGATTATAAGAACGAATATTAAGCATCGGCATTAGAATCCGGAGATCAGAGCGCGCAGCTCTTTGGCGATAACTGCGTGTGATTCCGTTCCTTCTCCGTAGGCTTGCCCCATTGCTTTGCGCACTTCGGTAATTTTGCTGTCATAGTCCGCTGCTTCGCGGTCCGGGTTCTCCCGTTTGAATTCTCTCATCAGGGTCTGGACATGCTCCGGACGCGGTCCCCACTGCCCCAGCACATAACCTCCGGTGTCCGCAAAAATCACGATGGGAACGGAACGGCCGCCCATGGTCAGGAAGTTGTCCATCAGCTCCTGGTTCTCTTCGAGAATCAGCACTTCCGTCTTGATACCCGCAGTCTCCAGAATCCGGAAGACCACCGGGACATTACGGACCACATCTCCGCACCAGTCCGCAGCCAGAATCAGCACACGCAGATCATCACGGTGATTCAGGCTCTCGAAATATTCGCGGTCACTCTCGTCTTCCCAGGCGAACTTCTCATACCAGGATTCAAAAGCCTGCTGGTTCTTCGTCATGGCTTCCACGAACTGGCGCGGAGTCAGGCCTTGGCCAAATTTGGATGCTACATTCTGCTTCATACTGCACTACCCTTCTTTTTGGATTTGTACCACTTGAACAGGAAATACAGAATAATTACCGCAATAGCGCCAAGGAGAATCTCATGAGTGTACTTGGCTGCAACCTCATCAATGGTCTCCCACTTGTCTCCAAGCGTATACCCCAGATAGACAAACAACGCGCTCCATGGAATGACTGCAAGGGTTGTCAGCAAAGTGAATTTGCCCAGCGGCATGCGTGAAATACCGGCCGGGACCGATATGGCATGGCGGACAACCGGGATAAAGCGGGCTGTGAAAATCACACCGGTTCCATACTTCTGAAACCATTCTTCAGAGTGGTCAATATGCTTTTTGGAGATGAAAATGTACTTGCCGTACTTCTCCAGCACAGGTCTGCCGCCATAACGGCCAATCCAATACACAAAGATCTGGGCGATCACTCCCCCGACGGTACCGAACAGCACGGCGCCAAAAAAGTTAATATCGCCTTGTGAGACCAAATAGCCGCCAAAAGCCAGGACAATCTCACTTGGAATGACTTCAATCATGAGCCCGATCATAATCCCAAAGTAGCCCAGAGACTGAATCCATTCAAACAAATGTGAAATGACATCAGATATAAAGTGCACTGCAGGTCTCCTCCCGTATGGCGTAATAGCCTGGTATTCTGCTGGCAGAACCCATCTGCTTAGCCGCTCTATGTATCCAGCTTCTCCTAGCCTATTCTAGCATATGCAGGCTTACGACTTCTACTTAAGGAATATGAACAACCCCCTCCTGAAACAGATGTGAGTTTCTGTATTGACAAAGATTGGAATCGAGTCATATTATATATTTAGATAATTATTTAAATATCGAAAGGAGGACATGAAGTTGAATGAATCGTTCAAAGCGCTCGCCGACCCGACCCGGAGACAAATTCTCCGGCTATTGCGTGAAAAGGACCGGACGGCCGGGGAAATCGCTGATTTTTTCAATATGACGAAGCCCAGCATCTCTCACCACCTCAATGCGCTCAAGCACGCCGGGCTGGTGCAGGACGAACGTAACGGGCAATTCATCGTCTATTCGCTGGACTCCACGGTACTTGAAGAGGTGCTTGGCTGGTTCCTGGAATTGACGGGTGCGGGCAAGAGCAATACGGACAGCAAACCGGAGGTTCAGGCGGATGCTAACCCAAAGGGCTTGCGGGCCAAGGGGAAAAGTGGTCCGGGCACTATTAAACATACGGAGGATGAATCTCGATGAAGAATTTCACATGGAAATGGCAGGATACGCTGGTTGTCATTCTTGGGTTTCTCTCACTGGGCTATGCGCTGGTGAATTACGGCAGGCTGCCGGATCAGCTGCCCGCTCAATTCAGTATAACCGGCAAGGTCAATACTTACTGGAGCAAGGGTTCGGTTATTGCCTTGTTCTCTTTTATGGGCTTGATTTTTCCGCTCGCTACGCAGTTCATTCGCAATATTGACCCCAAGGGAGAGAATTACAATAAGTTCCCGGGGGCTTACAAAATGGTCCGTCTCACCGTTGCCGTCATCTGTGATGCCGCCCTTGTCCTGTCGGTCAGTTATGGGCTGGATGTGCAATTTCCTGCCGGAAAATGGGCTACTGTAAGCATAGGGCTGCTGCTGGCTGTAATCGGAAATTTCCTGCCGCAGATCAGGGATAATTATTTCACGGGAGTCCGCACGCCTTGGACGCTGCATAACCCTGCCGTATGGCGGAGAACTCACCGTTTCTCCGGAAGAATGTGGGTGACCGGCGGTCTGCTGATTGCGCTTGCAGCCTTCATGCCCGCTACGCTGTCGAACAGCATGATCATCACCGCTCTGGTAATCATGACTATTGTCCCTATTGTGTACTCATGGCTGATCTCACGGCATGTTAAAGCCTGAGATTAGTCGGGGGATGGCTCGGGTGATGGGAAGACAACGGGCAGTCCTAGTATAGCAGTCATTCGGATGCTGCAGGCGCTGGAACGATAGTAACTGCATTTTGTACAATGGAATACTATAAAAAAGGCTTCGAAATAGAATCTATTGTATTCGGTACAATTGAATGTTGAACAAAGGCCAGTTTTCACCCAAAACACATGATTCTACTGTATGAAATACAATAGAATCTCATTCTACGGTCAGTAATCCATTTTCTATTGCAGGAAATACAATCACTTTCTTGAATGCAAGAGTAGAAGGCTGCAACGGGTGCAGCATCAGCTTAATATCAGCTCGACGTTCATGGATGTTCATGCTCAGACGTTAACACTCCTGAGGTCTTTCTTACAGTTTTAAAGCTGATGGGCTACTAGTACAGTGTCAGATTTAAAAGGGTAGATAAGCTTGTGAAACTCAGGGGTTCGTGTAATGAAACTCTATCATCCCAAAAAATCTAACGGACCGAAAAGACCTTATTCCCACAAGAACGCCACCTTTTGCAGCGTAACGGACTCAGGCGACCTTATCGTCCTTCTACGAGTCGTTTTGGAGCTGAATGGCAGGGGATATGGACCTTGCGGTCCGTTAATCGCCCAAGTGACGACTTTCTTCCCGGATAAGAGCACCTCTGTCCGTTACGCTAAGCCAAACGCCCCTAAAAACAACCCCCGCTTGGAAAAGTTGCAATTTGAAGGGGAGTTGCTTCTGCTCCACTATTTTAAAGCTGATGGGCTTCTAGGTCGAAGCTGCGGTCATTGTGCTGATAGTTTTACCTCAGTCGCGATCAAACTTCGGGTTCCATACTGAGGTACGTCTTATTTATTATTGGAGCTAAAGGCCGCCTGGGACTGTAAATGTGTTAACTCAAGATAGATCCCTTCGCTCTGCGGAAGTAAGGTGAAGCTGCGGTCATTATGCTGCGGTCCTCTGTCCTGCTCCTTGGTGGTCAGCAGGCTGTATTGCCGCAGCAGCTCTAGTCCCGCAGCCGCGCTGTCCGCCGCTATACGTCTGTCTCCCTCTGCCAAGCTGCGTTCCCCCATCTCAAGCATTCCTCTTAATGCAGCAAGCCTTCTGGCAGCATTAAAGTGATCCGTCTGTTGACTGCGGCGGACCCAGTATAGCGCTTCTCCAGGATCACTGCCCCGCAGATAACTTGCCGCAAGCTCCCCGTGCAGGGCGACGTCCCCCGGAGAGAATAACAGGCTTCGCAGGAGCAGATCAACCCCCTGCTCCTGTGGAAGCAGCCGCGATAATGCAACCGCAGTCTGCGGCTCTCTCGGGTTCCAGCTCAGTGATTGCTGCAGCAGCGTAATTCTTACGGCAGGATCACTCTCCCTGAACGCCTGCTTGAATAGGGCGGCCCCCTTCATGGCCTGGAAGGAAAGACCGCTGCATAGGAGGGTCAGCCCGCAGAGAACGGTTATGCCTGCGTATCTCCATAATCGGCAAAGCCGGTTCCTTCGCTGGCCAGCCGGCTTGCTGCGCCACCAACGGGAGTCATGCAGAACTGTAGGGACAGCCGTACTAGCAGTCCGGCTGTTTGCTTCGGCCATTGCCCAGGCGGGCAGCAGGAGCAGCAGCAGCCAGACCAGTCCATAGCTCCAGTCGAAATCGGCTGCGCTATGCAGAATAATCACCAGCAGAGGCGGAAGCAGCCTTGGTGACGCCTTGAATACCAGCCCTCCTGCGGCCAGAAGCAGCAGGAGGACCGCAGCCAGACCCGCCATCCCGAGGTTCAGCAGGATGTCGAGGTACCCGCTGTGCACCTGGCTGCCCACGTAGGGGCGGGACTGGGCGGCAAGGTACGTATGCCGCCAGGTCTCGCCCCCGCGCCCCAGCCAGGGCGCTTCTGCCGCGAGCTTCCAGGCGTCGCGGTAGAACAGCCCGCGCGCGTCGGCCGTCGGTGACGGCCCGGTGATCCGCGCGCGTACCAGCAGCAGGACGGCGCTGGCCGCCGCCGTCCAGCCCGCCGCCGCCAGCGCCAGCAGGGCGGCGTGGTGCCCGCCCGCCGCACGGCAGCTGCGGCGGTGCAGCCACAGGCCGGCGAGCCACGCGCCGGCCCAGAGCCCGGCCAGCAGCAGCAGGCCGGGCAGGGGCTCTGCCGCCAGCCCGGAGCGGGCCAGCTGGCGGTAGAGCAGCGCCGCCGCGGCAACGGGGGCGGCGCCGGTGATTAGAAGCGGCACGAACAGTTGCCGCTTCAGGAGAAGGGCTGCGGCACCGGCGGCAGCCGCAGCCAGCCATGCGCCGCGCGACTCGCTGAGCAGCAGCGCGGCGGCGTACGGGAAGAGCGGCAGCAGGCACGCCGCTCTTAGCCAGTGCGCAGCGGACCAGTTTCCGGTCCGCTGCGCACTGGTGCCTGCATCTCCTGCACCTGACTCACCCGCTCCGCCGACACCCGAACGTACCGAATTATTGCCCGCACCCGCACTTTCTGTACCTACCTCACCCGCTCCACTTACATCCGAACTTACCGCACTATTGTCTCCACCCGCACCTTCTGTATCTACCTCATCCGCTCCGCTGACACCCGAACGTATCGAATTATTGCCCGCACCCGCACTTTCTGCACCTACCTCACCCGCTCCACTTACATCCGAACTTACCGCACTATTGTCTCCACCCGCACCTTCTATATCTACCTCACCCGCTCCGCTGACACCCGAACTTACCACATTGCTGCCTTCATCTCCCTGAGAAACTCCAGGCCAGAAGCTATAAGCAGCAGCAAACAGCCGTTCCAGCAAATACACAGCCATTACCGCACCAAAGGCATTCGGATACTGAAGCAGCCCGGCCAGCCTAGCACCAGTGGCACTGACTCCGGGGGATTCAGTATACGCCACCGCATAAGGAACCGGCAGCCCTCCGCATACTGCCAGTAGGGCCGACAAGCTGATAGTGATTCCAAGCAGATGCCACACTGCTGCAAGAAGAGTTCCTCCCCGGCGGGTTCGCGCCGCCAGCAAAGCGAATGTAACAAAGCTAGTGTAGAAGCCCCAGCGCAGCATCTCATTCAGTGTTCCTTGCGCAGATACGGGACTGCCCAGTGCCTGGATAGCATACAAGAAACAGAGGAGCACACAGCTGCTAAGCAACCCCCATACAACCAGCCTGCTCCCGCTCTCGTTCCCTCTCCTCCTACTGCCCGCCAACTCCCGTGTATTCTCTATGTATTCAGACTGCTCCTCTACTTGCGTCCTATTCGAGCAACTACCAGACCACTTCGGATCTACCCGATGCAGCTTAATCCCAGCCCCTCTGCCAGCCACCATATAGATAAGTACCAATCCCAGCAAGACTCCGCACATGCCAAACCACACCGTCAGGAACCCATACATCTCCCCGGTGAAAAAGAACCCTCTCAGCACACAGGACGCCATCCCAGCTGATATCAAAGCCAACGCGCAGACCAAAGTAACCAACCAATCACTTTGCCGTCCGTACCTGTTCACCCGCATCCTAAATCTCCTACTGCTCATGATGCTTAACAGTCTGCCCATATTTACCGGAAAACAGAAGAGGGAGCTGATTCCCCCGACTAGCTCACACGCTCAAATGAAGAGCACTTATGCACCTGATTCCACCCAAAGTAGCTCAATCACTCAAAATGAAGAGCACTTGTGCTCCTGATTCCACAAGAAGTAGTACCAACGCTCAAATGAAGAGCACTTGTGCTCCTCATTCCACCCGAAGTAGCTCACACGTTCGAATGAAGTGCAATTGTGCACCTGATTTTGCTCATTTGGCCTCCCACGCCGGTGGAGGAGCATCTCGCCTCTCATGTGCTATCCTAGCCAGGATACGACCCACGCAACACCACATTGTATACGGTTTTCCACTTACATTTGCCCCACTCACCCGCACACAGCCAATTGTGTTCGGTTTTCCACACACATTTGCCCCACTCACCCGCACACAGCCAATTGTGTTCGGTTTTCCACACACATTTGCCCCGCAACCGGTAAAAGCCGTAGGCAGGGGCACGCCTGCCTACGGCTCTCCTCCAGCTCTACCCCCGCTTCTCCTTCGGCCCATTCCGCCCCCATTTCCACAAACCGCAAATAAAACAGCCGCCCCCATCAGGAAGCGGCCGTTCTGTCATACCCTAAACTATTCAACACATAAATTAACCTTCCGCACTGCCGGCGGGCAGCAGGTCGGAGCAGACGCGTTCCAGGTAAGGCTTGGCACCGAGGAAATCGCGGAATGCGGTGTATTCGCGCCATTTGGCGGCCTGATCGCCGCTGTCGCTGCGCACGGCGCGGATCAGGATGTTCTTCGGAGTGTGCTCCATGTCGATGAATTCCAGCAGCTGGCTGCGGTAGCCCATCAGGTCCAGCAGCTTCGCCCGGATTGCATCGGTGGCGAGCGCCGAGAACCGCTCCTTCAGGATGCCGTGTGACAGCAGCGGATTCAGCACCTCGCTCTCGACCTGCGCGAACAACTCATGCTGGCAGCAGGGCACTGAGAGGATGACCGATGCGCCCCAGCGCACTGCCTTCTCCAGTGCAGCATCGGTGGCGGTATCACAAGCATGCAGTGTGACCACCATGTCCACCTGATCCAGCTCATTATAGTCGGCGATATCGCCCACCAGGAACTTCAGCCGTTCATAGCCCAGCTTAGCAGCCAGTGCATCACAGTGCGCAATGACATCTGCCTTAAGGTCAAGGCCTACAATATTCAGCTCCCGCTGCTCGCGGACGGCGAGATAATGGTACAGCGCGAAGGTCAAATAAGACTTGCCGCAGCCAAAATCCACAATTGTCAGCGGCCGGCCTGCCGGCAGATCGCCCAGCACATCCTGAACCATCTCCAGGAACCGGTTGATCTGGCGGAACTTATCATATTTCTTCGCCAGCACCTTGCCCTCGCTGTTCATAATGCCAAGCTCGACCAGGAACGGCACCGGCTCGCCCTCATCCAGCACATACTGCTTCCGGCGGTTGTGGGCCAGATCCGGCGCTTCCTGCTTGCTGGCTGATTTGGTCAGAATAGATACCTTGTATTTCTTGCTGATCAGCACCTGATAGTCGGCACCGGCAGTACACAGCAGACCTTGGCGGAAGGTGTCCCTCAGCAAAGAGAGCATCTCTTCAGCGGCATCCTCTGCCGGAATGTTACGGTGCTCCACCTTAGGGCCGATATAATAGGCAAACTGATAATGCAGCTTTCCTTTTAGCTCAACAGGCTTGACCTGCACTTTATTGTAGGGGGCATCGCCCTTGCTGCGCAGTTGGCTTAATGTAGCCGTAATCAGAGTGCGGCCGCTCATCACTTGCTCGATCAATTCCTTCAAAGCTTCCAAATGGGTACATCTCACTTTCCGGGTTATAAAATAGAGCACTTAGTCTCCTGAATATCGTTACATTATAGCATTAACCTTAAGCCTGCTCCATTCTTCCATGCCCTGCTGCACTTCCTCTAGTGGAAGACCGCCCTGGGCTAACTGCTCCGGCTTTAAAAGCAGCAGCCGTCCGTACAGCTCCCGGCCTTCCTCCGCCACATTCTCCCCCTGCTCCCAGAGCCGGTAGAGACTGTTCTCCGCCTTGGCGTAATGTCCCCGGGATTCGTGGTAAGCCATCAGGAGGCGTTCGGTCTTGGCGGGAAGGCGGTACGGCTCCACTTCCTCCAGCAGCTCATGGATCTCTTCCGTCATGTTCAGCAGCTCACGGTCCGCGCCATGAAGACCGGCATAGATGAATAAATGCAGGGAACGCATCGCCCTGAACAGGGCTGCATCCCGGTCTCCTTTGGCCGCGTAAATCCCGCCTTCCTCCTTCAGCAGCCGGGCTACCCCTTGCAGCTTGTCGGCCTCAAGCACGCCCCCAAGACGAAACATATCAATAATATCCTCTACAGACAACGAATTGAGCAGACGCGAATTCAGGCGAAAATGCCGCATCAGCAGCTCATCTACCTCCCACAGGGCCTCCGTTGTTTTTTTATCCTGCTTCAAGGTCAGCACCTTGGCGACCATTGCCGTCATATCCTCAATCATCCGTACAATATAATCTCTCCGGAACATACCGAGCTCCTTTCGTTACGCAGCTGCTTCTCCTTTGTCTCCTCTGCTTGCTGTTGGACTCATCTTAAACCATTCGTCTCTCCGGCGCCACTCTGCGAAGTTAAGTCTTGACCCCACTATAATGATGAACTATAATTCAGCTATCCGATCTGTATTACAGATTGAACTATTTAACAGATCGATAATTGGATACAGACTGTATACATGCTAATACTGACCCTACATAGGAGGTTAATTGATGACCAAGCCAACCGGAAAAATGCAAGACTCCATCACAGCAGCCGTTTCAGGTCAACCGGATCTGCAGACAAGCAACCGGCTTTTGAACGTTACGCCGGAACAGGATAAGCTGCTGGAGAGCGCCTTACGGATTAAGATTATGCACACGCTGTCGGCAGAGCCGCTTACATCCAAGCAGGTTGCGGAGAAGCTGAACAAGACTCCGGGTAATATTCACTACCATATCGTCAAGCTCTATGAAGGCGGTCTGCTGGAGCTTGTCCGTACAGAAGCCGCAGGAGGCATCATTCAGAAATTTTACCGTTCCAAAGGTACGATGTTCCACTCGGAGGCGCTTCGCAGCCTTCACTTCCGCAAAGAAGACCAGACCCGTCATTTCACTACCAGACTTACTCTCTCTCCTCAGGAGCTTGCGGAATTCCACCAGGAGCTGCTGGAGCTGATTACCGCCTGGGAGTCCAAGGTAACGGAAGGTGACGAATACGGTGTGGAAGTGATGCTGGGTCGTCTGCAGTCTGCCGATGCAGCTGCACAGCCGGAAGGGGAGGCACAGTAATAGATGAGCACCGCTGGCCCTTCCGGACAACCGAAGCATCATCCGCTTGAGGGCTTCGCTGCCCCTTTCCGGCAATCCCGCGCCTTTCCTTACCTGTGGCTGGGACATTTAGTTTCTTTTTTGGGCAGCTCGGTAACCATGGTTATCCTGCCTGTCCTGGTCTATTCCCTGACCGGCTCCACCACCATTATGGGGATGGTCATGGCCGCCTACATGCTGCCTAATGTAATCATGCTGCCGGTCTCTGGACATATTGTCGACCGCTACGACCGTGTACGGATTATGATGCTGGCCGATATTGCCCGGTTCATCGTTATGATTACGACTGCTGTGCTGTCCTTGACCGGAGTGCTGAGCATTCCGTTGCTCTATGGACTCGTTGCCTGCTACGGCCTGCTGGACGGCTTATTCCAGCCCGCCTACGCTGCCGTCCGCGCTACCGTATTCACTCCGGATATCCGCGTAGCAGCGAATTCTTTAACTCAGATCACAACCCAATCCGTGCGGCTGATCGGTCCCGCGTTAGGGGGACTGCTGATTACCCACCTGTCCGCGGGCTTCGGCTTCGGAATTGATGCCTTCACCTATCTTATCTCCCTCATCTGCCTGGTCTATCTGCGCAGAGTGATGATGACCCGGCTGCAGTCTGCTGCCGCTGAGACTGAAATCCTGGCTAAGCCTGCTGCCGGGACCTCTCCCGCTCCGCACTGGAGGAAGGATTTCGCCGAAGGAATACATGTTCTGCGCAGCCAGCCCTGGCTCTGGATTACCATTCTCGCCTTCTGCTTCGTCAATATATGTTATACGGGCGTAATCAGCGTCCTTCTTCCCTGGCTGTTCAAGGTCCATCACGGCTGGCCTCCTTACCTCTATGGCCTGGCCGTTACGTTCTCCGGTGTCGGGGCCATAGCGGCCGGCCTGCTGTACGGCCTGCGGGCGAAATGGTATCACCGCGGCATCCTGGCTTACGGCGGCGCCATGATCAGCGGGGCTGCTCTGCTGCTGCTCCCGTTCGCAGGCACTCCGGCAGCAGCCATCACCTTATTTGCCGTGGAAGGCTTCGGATTAATGATCTTCGGGCTGATCTGGGAGATCAGCCTGCAGGAGCTTGTTCCGAAGGAAGCCTTCGGACGGGTTGCCAGTCTGGATATGTTCGGGTCCTTCGCCCTGCTGCCGGTCGGATATATCTTAGTCGGCTGGCTGGCCGACCTGATCGGAGGAGTACCGACCATTATTATTTTTTCCAGCCTGGGTCTCTCCTGTGTTGCCCTGGTGCTGTGCGTTCCGGCGATCCGTAAGTTTCAATAAAATATATATATTTGCACAGCAAACAGAAGGCAGCACCCGCCGGAGAGCGGAAGTGCTGCCTTCTGTCCCTATTACCTGATGTAATTTACTTCTTCACAGGCGAATATACGAAATCCTTAATAATCTTCGCCAGCTGCTCCGGTGCTTCGAACATGCCCATGTGGCCTACACCCGGCAGCGTCACCTTGGTGATGTTCCGGTTATCTGAGGTGAAGGTACGCTCCGGTGTCACCTTAGAATCCTCTGCTCCCGCAACCAGCAGCACCGGCAGCGCCGTTGCCGAGATCACATCGCGGCGGTCCGGGCGCTCCCGCATAGCCAAGGATGCGCCAACCGCGCCTTGCGGCGGAGTCTTATAGCCAATCTCCTTGGCACGTTCCAGCAGCCGGGGGTCCGCTCCAGGGGCAAAGAGTCCAGGCACCAGCTGATCCACAAAAGCAAAGATGCCTTCGCTCTGGATCATGGTGACGCTCTTCAGCCGGTTCTCCTTGGCTTCTTCACTATCCGGATAACCGGAGGAATGAATCAGCCCGAAGCCCTTCAACCGGGAGGCATGGCGCTGGGCAAACGACAGGGTAATATAGCCTCCGAGCGAATGTCCCAGCAGATAACATTCCGGAATCTCCAAGGCATTCAGCAGCGACAGCACATCATCAGCCATCTGCTCGATGGTATAGGCTCCAAGCGGAGCATCCGAAGCCCCGTGCCCGCGCAGATCCGGGGCAATGACCCGGTAATGGGCAGCCAGGCTTGGGATCACCTTTTCCCAGTACTCGGCACTCCCGCAGAATCCATGCAACAGTACGATTACATCCCCTTTGCCTTGATCACTGTAGCAGATGTTGCTTCCCTCGCATCGAACATTTTCCATGGCTGCTTACCCTCTTTCTATGTAGTGGTCTATATTAATAAGCTAGAACAGCTGATTTGAAACGCTCTCAATCCGTAAGTCCGAATCCCTGTGCGGCTGCCTTGGCAATCTGCTCTGCCATAACCATTACCCGGTAGAGCGGGGTAGTCTGTATCGTCCGGTAAGGACGCGGACTATTCACATCAACGATCGCCGCCAGACTGTAATTCCCTACAGCAGGCAGGAGTCCTCCTACCGATTCTGCCGGACGCAGCGGCTGCGCTGCCGCAAAATAACAGCCCAGGGCGGCCGGCGGTCCCAGGCAGGCGTCGACAGCGATAATAATCTGCCCTTCCGGAATCTCTGTTATCCGCTGAACTAGATTATCCGCATCACAGGGCGCCGGAAGCGTACCCGTTACATTCGGAAATCCGTACTCCAGCAGGCGGCTTCCCGTCAGCGGCCCCAGTGCATCTCCGGTGGAGCGGTCTGTTCCGATACAGAGGAAGGTCAGCTGCTCAGCGGAATACTCGTCTGCGATCCTGCGGAAGAAAACCGCCAGTCCCCCGGCATCCATTTTACGCCGTTTTCTGCTCTCTTCTTCTCTGATGGCCAAAGACTCTCCCCCCCTTACTCAGCAACCCGTTATATTTACCTTTAATTTAACATGTTTGCGTGATCTGGACAAAAAAATGGTCATCCCCTGCCCAAACATGATAAGATATTTGAACTATACCAGTTCACATTCTATATTACTCAGGGAGGATGGTTATACTCAATGGATTTGTCAAACCCAAGCCAGGAGAACGTTGAATATATGATTGAAGGCATCAAAAACAAGCTGAAAATGGCCAGTGCCGCTGCGATGCAGGCGTCAGCCTTCTCGGTGGAGCAGTATGAGGATATTCAGGATATATACGAGGTTGCGATGGGCAGTGACCGGCTCAGTATCTCCCAGGTGGAGGCGCTCGTCTCAGAGCTTGGCCGCCTGCGCAAGAAATAGCACCAGCAGTCCGTATACAATATAAAGCCCTTCAGCTTCATTGTCCGTAAGACGGGACGTTGAGCTGAAGGGCTTTTGTCTGCTGCAAGAATAATCTTACTGTCATGCTCCGGCGGCTACGGGAGATCAATCAGAATGAATTCTGCATCTCCTGAGCTGCTTATGCCTTTGAGCGTAAGCTCACAGCTCTTGCGGATGCGCGCCGCATCCCCCTGCTGGAGCTGGAATACACCGTCCGCGCATGAGATCTCCAGATTCCCGGAAATGACATACAGATGGGTTCGCCGCTCCTCCTGCTGGGGATAGCGCAGCTCCCGGTTCGTCTGCAGAACGGACAAGTAGATGTTAACATCATTGTCCAGCTGCAGCGAGCCCTGGGTCCCTTCTCCTGAAGCAACAGGCAGCAGGTGGTTGAGCTTAAGCTCAGCCGGAAAGAACCGGGCATCCCATTTCGGGGTCTTACCGGGCCGGTCGGGCAAAAGCCAGATCTGCAGGAACCGGACATCCACATGATCTGACGGGTTCGTCTCCGAATGGTTAATGCCTGTTCCTGCGCTCATCAGCTGCACACTGCCTGCCTGCAGATCTGCATGATTCCCCAGATCATCCTGATGCTTCAGCACACCGGATACCACATAAGTGATAATCTCCAGATCATGATGCGGGTGCTCATGCATGCCTTGCTCAGGCTTCAATTCATTGTCGTTATGCGCCAGCAGTGCGCCGAAATGGGCATTGCTGGGATCATCGTAATCGGCAAACGAGAAGCTGAATTCACTGTGTATCCATTCTCTATTCGAAGTATGACGCTCGGCTGCTGTGACTACTTTTATCATAATATTGCACCTCCATAGATGTTGGAATCTTATCAATATCCTAAACAGGGGAATGAATGCTCTTCAATATGGGATGTATAGATGCGCTATGATTAACTATTTCTTACCCCCTTCCCTTCGAGATCAATCAAACTTGTAAAGCCGCATATTCACCGAATTAGGTATGAAAAAACACGTTTTCGGCTGGGATGCTCCCTTATGCTCCGGCAATCTTTGCCAAGCTATTCCGCTGTTTCAGCACATAGCCCAAAGTGTATATACGAAGTAAGAACATTCAGGCTCACCTGAATTTGAATGACAATTCTGATAAGGAGTGATTGATAATGAATAAAGCAGAGAAGGAATTTCCGGTAGAAAGCGGCAGCACATTCTTTAAAGGGATCTTCATCGGCGGTCTGCTCGGAGCAGCAGCGGCACTGTTATTCGCACCGAAGCCGGGCCGTGAAATGCGCAGTGACCTGTCCGATAAGTTCACAGTAGCTACAGATAAGACAAAAGAGGTTGCAGGAGCCGTAACTGACAAGACCAAGACGATTGCTACGACCGTAGGTGAAAAAGCTACAGACCTGGCAGGCACCGTATCGGCCAAAGCCTCCGATATCTTCACCACAGTCAGTGACAGCAAGCAACAAATTGCAGCTACTCTGGCGGAAACCGGCAAAAAGATTGGCGAAACGGTAAGCGATGCCTCCCAGGACATTACAGGCAGCGTTAAGGATGCCTCCCAGGACATAGCGGTTGAAGCCAAGGATACCTCCAAAGAGGTTGCCGACAAGGCGAAGGACGCTTCCAAGGAAATCGCAGGCGCAGCGAAAGATGCCAAGGACGAAGTTAAATCCTCTTATTAATCCCGGATGTTCAGGCTGATTATACATTGAAGGGAGCGGCCAGATCTTCCGTAGCTGGCCGCTCCCTATTTATGCATGTCTTATATTTCAATAAAGCCTGATTCAGGCTACAGAAAGCAGGTACGCCTTATGGGAGAAGCGGACAACAGAACCAAAGCTTATGACGTAGATGAGCATCCCTTCGAGCTGCGGCATGAGGTCAAACGCTTGAATGCGAGGCTCGACAAGATCGCCGACTCACTGGAAAAATCGGAGTTCAAGGATATCCTGGAGAACTATACAGACCCCAAGAAGCGGATTATCACCAATCTGATGGCCGGGATCTCCAGAGGCCTGGGCCTCTCACTCGGTACCTTTGTCATTCTTGGTATCCTCGGCTATATCCTCAGTTTGTTTCTCAATGTACCGGTTATCGGGGAATATCTTGGAGAAATCAAAAAGTATATAGATGCTAACTAAACACATTTCCCGCGCATCCCTCCTGCAGCCTACTCTACCGCGAATAGACTCCAGGAGGGATGTTGCTCATGGCCGAATAACCCTGCCTTGCGGCGGGGAGCCCGAAAAAGGGCAGGTTCCATCCCAAAGGGATAGAGCCTGCCCTGAATTATAATGACATTGATATTTAATAGGATGAATTAGCCATGATCTGCTTCAGCTTCTCGGTGGCCCGCTTCTGGATACGGGAGACACTCATCTGCGAGACACCCAGCTTCTGGGCAATAGCCCGCTGGGATTGGCCATCCTGGAAGGCCAGCAGCAGCACCTGCTGCTCCTGCTCCTTCAGCTGTCCGAGCGCCTGCTGGAGATCCATACGCTTCTCCACCGTCTCGTAGTCATTCGCATCGGAGCTGATCAATTCACCGAGTGTGGCCCCGCTCTCTTCCTGGGAGAGCGGGGAATCCAGGGAGACATAATGATAACATTCTCTGCCGGCCAGTACTTCCACAGTTTCCTCTACGGTGAGATCCAGATAGTGGGCAATCTCTTCAACCGCCGGAGAACGTTCGAGCCGAATGGTCAACTCATCAATGGCCTGCTGAACAAGCGCGCCTTTTTCCTTAATCCGCCGTGGAACCTGTATGTACCAGGATTTATCACGCAGGTAGTTTTTCATATGTCCAATCATGCTCTTCATCGCATACGGCTCGAAGGGAATCCCCAAGCTGATGTCGTATTGCGCCAGTAGCCGGATCAGCGCCATTTGCCCTACCTGATACAGATCCTCATAGAGATCCGGACGGTTACGGGCAATTTTGCCGGCTGCCATCTTCACCATAGGTTCATATTTGCGGATGAGCACTGTTGCGATTTCATTGTCTTTCGTCTGCTGGTATTCCCAGATCAGGCTTACTGCTTCATTCATGGACTCTGGGGGAGTCACTTTGTCATTCATACTTTCTCCTCGCTGAAATTGAGCCGTTTAGTCAGGGTAACGACTGTCCCTTTCCCTGATTCGCTAACAACGCTAACGTCATCCATCAGCGCCTGCATTAGATAGAAGCCCAGTCCGCCCACTTGAACATCATTCAGCTCCTTGTCATGAAGCGTCAGACGTTCCCCGGACGCATCCAAACCGTCAAAGCTCTCCCCCTCATCTTTGACAGTAATGGATAAGACACTTGATCCTACCTCAAAGATTACATCAACCATACCGTCCGCTTGCCCATAGGCATAGAGCACGGAGTTATTACATGCTTCCGAGACGGCTACCTTCATATCTTCAATGTCTTCATAAGTAAAACCCATTTTGGAGGCAATGCCGTATAAATTAAGTCTGACAATATCGACATATTCTGCACTGGCGGGTAACTGAAGAACTACTCTTTGTATGTCATCACTCATTCTTAGTTCGATCCTTTCCTAGTGGGTATTCTCTTGGGAGGCAAAAAACTTGGAAATGCCGGTCATGTCAAAAAGCTTCTGTATTTGCGGGGGAACTTCAGCAACGGTGAACTTGACGTCCATTCCATGTCTTGCTTTGAGGATCGACAACAGAATTCCGATACCTGTGCTGTCAATATACTTCAGATCCTTCAGATTAATCACGAGATCAAGCCCCGTGTCTCCCACTAGCGGTTCCATCACCAGACGAAAGTCAGGCGCCACAGACAGATCGAGTTCACCTACCAGATAAACAGTGCATACCGAACCAACGGTTTCGGTCTTTGCGTGAAACTTTTCGCTTTTATGTGTATTCATAGACAACTCTCCTGGTTAAATGTTTTCTTTACCAATAACCCTAATAGCACAGGGTTGAAACAACAAAGAGACAATACGGCACTGGTAATTCATGGGTCATGCGTTGAAAAGCGAAGTGTTCCGTGCGGTTGCGGGGTTATCTCTGCCTGAATATCTGGAGATCATTTGTTTGATGCTGCTTAGCTTGAGCGGCTTGCTGATGTAGCCGTCCATTCCGGCAGCGGTGCAGCGGTCCTGAATCCCCTCCATCACATTCGCAGTCATCGCAATGATCACCGTCTTGTCAGGCGAACCGCTGCTCTCCTCACGAATCAGGGAAGTGGCTTCAAGACCATCCATCACCGGCATCTGCAGGTCCATGAAGATAAAATCGTACTCGGATTGCCGGGCCAGTTCTACAGCCTGGTTCCCGTCCTCAGCAACATCGGCACGATATCCGAGCTTATCCAGCATGCTAACCATAAGGCGCTGATTAATCGGATGGTCATCCACAATCAGCACTTTGCTCCGGCTTGCTTCATCTACCTCGTCCGCTGTACCTTCCTCTTCCGGGCAGCCGCCTTCCAGCTCTTCCTCCGGCACGGCAACCTGGATAGTGAATACAAAGGTAGCCCCCTTCTCTTCCATCGACTCTACACGGATATCTCCGCCCATCATGCCCACGAGGGACTTGCAGATGGCGAGGCCGAGACCTGTGCCTCCGTATTTACGCGTCATGGAGGAATCAAGCTGGGAGAAGGGCTGGAACAGCCGGTCACATTTCTCCGGTGAAATTCCAATACCTGTATCCTTAACGGTAAATTCTATTACCAGCTTATTATCCACTGCAGGCAGAATGGAAGCAACTAAATAAACGCCGCCCTGGTTGGTAAATTTCACCGCATTGGATACGAGGTTGATCAACACCTGGCGCAGCCGGGCCATATCTCCATAAATCAGCCGCGGCAGCTTCTGGTCGATGAAATAGGCCAGCTCCAGATTTTTTTTGCCGGCTTCCGCCGAGAACAGACTAAATACCTCCTGAATGGTGGTATGCAGCTCGAATAATTGCTCTTCCATTTCCATTTTACCCGATTCCATCTTGGTGAAATCAAGGATATCGTTAATCACGGTTATTAGTGTGTCCGCACTTTTACGGATAATCTCGGTATATTCCTTCTGCTCAGGAGCAAGCTGGGTCTCCATCAAAAGATCAATCATGCCCACTACGCCATTCATCGGCGTGCGGATCTCATGACTCATCATTGCCAGAAATTCGGTCTTGGCCTTAGCCGCGATCTCCGCCTCTTCCTTGGCTTTGATCAGTTCACCGTTCATGCGCTCAAGCTCCAGCGTCTTTTGCTGCAGCTGCATCGCCTGAATCTGCTGCTTCTTGCTGGTCAGATGCATATTCACAAAGCCTTCAATCTTCGACTTCAGAATCTGCGGGATAAACGGTTTGACCATATAATCAATAGCGCCGGCAGAGTACCCTGCGAAGAGATGCTCCGACTCCCTGCTGTTGGCAGAGATGAAGATGATCGGAATATCCTTGGTTTTCTCCCTGGCCTTGATTAGCTTGGCGGTTTCGATCCCGTCCATACCCGGCATCTGAACGTCCAGAACAATCACGGCGAATTCATATTTCAACAAGCACCGAAGTGCTTCTTCTCCAGAATTGGCTTTGACAAGCTTGTAATGCTGACTCTCAAGGACGGCTTCGAGTGCCAGCAAATTCTCGGGACGGTCATCAACCAGCAGTATATGAATCGGTTCCTGAACCCCCATAGGTCCCTCCTTACCCGCTATTTATTTTTGCGGTATATTTTCTCTACCCGGTCCAGAGGCTCATAGCTGTCACTGTAGCGTGTGAAATGAATAGATTCCTTGGAACCGAGGACCAGCACTCCGAACCGGCTGAGGCTCTCATGGAACAAGCCATGCACATGATCGCGGAGCTCGTCGTTGAAGTAGATCATTACGTTCCGGCACAGGATCACATTGAATTCGTTGAAGGAAGTGTCCGTTGCCAGATTATGCTCTGCAAAAATGATGTTCTTGCGTAAATACGGCTGCAGGATCACTGAGTTATATTTCGCTGTATAGTATTCCGAGAAGACACCCGTGCCTCCGGCCTCAAGGTAGTTCTTGGTGTATTGCTTCATCTTCCCGATCTCGTACACGCCTTCTTTGGCCTGCTGCAAGGAACGGGCGTTCATGTCCGTGGCATAAATTCTCGCCTTGTCATATAATCCTTCCTCATGCAGCATAATTGCCATCGAGTAGACCTCTTCGCCTGTCGAGCAGCCGGCATGCCAGATCCGGATATAAGGATAGGTCCGCAGGAGCGGAATGACCTTCTGGCGGAAGGTCAGGAAGAGTCCGGGATCACGGAACATCTCTGTCACAGGGATCGAGAGGCTATACACGAACCGCTCGAAGCATGCACGGTCATGCAGCACCTTTTCCTGCAGGGCAGAAATAGTGGGTAAGCTCTCCGCATGGACATGATGCCAGATGCGCCGCTTCAAGGAAGGCAGGGCATAATTCCTGAAATCATATCCATACAAACGGTGTACTCCGTTCAGAAGCAGCTCAATCTCAATCTGTTCAAGCTCCTGCTTGCTCTCCGGCGGATTCCCCTGACCCTCATATCCGTGCTCCATCGCTGCCATTGTCATCAATACTCCCTTGCCTGCGCCTTATTTCCGTACTTGGTTTGAACCTGCTGTATAGCTATTACCCCGAAATCACCCTTACGAATACAACCAGACGCGCATTAACGAAAGAAGCTGATCCGTGCTGATCGGTTTCTTCATATAATCGGAGGCTCCGGCTTCAATACACTTGGCCCGGTCCTCCTTCATAGCCTTGGCTGTGAGGGCGATAATCGGCAATTTCTGGTACTGCGGCATCTGCCGGATGCGGCGCATAGCTTCATATCCGTCCATCTCCGGCATCATCATATCCATCAGCACCAGATCATAATCACTCTGTTCGACAAGCATGTCGATGGCCTCGCGGCCGTTCTCGGCAAATTTCACTTCCATATGATAGCCTTCGAGCACGCTGGAGAGGGCAAAGACGTTGCGGATGTCGTCATCGACGAGCAGAATTTTTTTGCCTTCAAACAGTTCCTCTTTATTGTGCAGCTTTTGCAGGATTTTACGCTTATCTTCCGGCAGATTTGCTTCTACCCGGTGCATGAACAGCGTTGTCTCATCCAAAAGCCGTTCCGGCGAGCGGACATCCTTGATGATAATGGATTCCGCATATTTGCGCAGCTTGGTCTCTTCCTTGCTGTCCAGATCTTTGCCGGTATAAATAATAATCGGCAGATCGTTCAGCTCCTCATCGTCGCGGATCTGATCCAGCAGCTCGAAGCCGGTCATATCATCCAGCATCAGATCAAGCACCATACAGTCATATCTCTGCTTGTGCAGCTCATTCAGCGCCTCTTGGCCTGAAGACACCGCCGTAATCACTACATCGTCATGTCCGATAAGCTCCTCGATGGAACGGCGCTGGATATCGTCATCCTCGACAATCAAGAGATGCTTCATCGTACTCGCGGTGTAATTCTCAATCTGCGAGAAGGCCCGGTCCAGCGCTTCACGGGAGGACGGCTTTCTGAGGTAGGCCATCGCTCCCATCATGAGCCCCTGCTTCATCTCATCATTCACAGAGATCACGTGCACCGGAATATGGCGCGTCTGGGAGTCGCTCTTAAGCTCCCTCAGGATCGACCAGCCGTCCATAACCGGCAGCTGGATGTCGAGGATGATCGCGTCCGGCAGCAGGGTCTTGGCCATCTGCAGGCCGATATCGCCCTGCAGGGCTACCAGTCCCTTGAAGCCGCGTCCGCGGGCCATGCCCAGCAATATCTTGGCAAAGCTCTCATCATCCTCAATAATCAGCAGCACCTTGTCGCCGCTGGCAAGGGATCCCCGGTCATCTTCCACAACTACAGGCTTAGCAGGTGTAGGCGTGATATCCCCTGCCTGATCCCATGAAAGTTCCTCCCGGAACTCCTCAAGCTGCAAGGGCTCCCCGGCAGGAGCGGCTTCAACCGCTCCCGGCAGCAGGCTAAAGTTCCCCTGAACCGGCAAATACAGTGTAAATATGCTGCCTTGTCCTTCACGGGACTCCAGTCCGATGGCCCCGCCCATCAGGCGGGCTAATTCGCGGCTGATCGACAGGCCAAGCCCCGTGCCGCCATATTTGCGGCTCGTCGTACCGTCAACCTGCTGGAACGCCTCGAAGACGATATCCATCTTATCTGAAGGGATACCGATCCCGCTGTCCTTGACGGATATGGCAATATAATCATAATCATGCGGCAGATAGGCAGGCAGCCGCTTGACGTCCGCTCGGCTGACAGAGAACTCAACATACCCTTCGCTCGTGAATTTGAAGGCATTGGACAGCAGGTTACGCAGGATCTGCTTCAGTCTGTGACTGTCGCTATATACGCTGTCCGGAAGCGGCTCGTCAAAGGACAGGCGCAGCGACAGCCCCTTCTGGGAAGCCAGCGGAGCAAAGTTCTGCTTCACGAAGGTCTTCAGCTCGACGAGCGGAATTTCTTCATGATTCAGCTCCATTTTGCCGGCATCGACCTTGGACAGATCGAGAATCTCATCAATCATCTTAAGCAAATCCGCACCTGACATATAGATGGTATGGGCGAATTCTACCTGCTTCTCGCTCAGATTGCCTTCCTTATTCTCCGTAAGGAGCTGGGAGAGGATCAGCAGGCTGTTCAGCGGAGTGCGCAGCTCATGGGACATATTGGCGAGAAACTCGGATTTGTATTTACTGGTTACTGCAAGCTGCATAGCCTGCTTCTCCAGCTGCATACGGGCATGTTCAATTTCATCCTTCTTCTCTTCAACCTCTTGCACCTGATCCTGCAGGGCACGTGTCTTGGAGACCAGCTCTGTATTGTAATGCTCCAGCTCCTCCTGCTGGCGCTGCAGCAGCTCCTCTGAACGCTTCAGGGCATCCGTCTGCTCCTCCAGATTCTCGTTGGAACGGCGCAGCTCCTCCTGCTGGGTCTGCAGCTCCTCCGACTGGCATTGCAGCTCTTCCGTGAGCGCCTGCGATTCGCGCAGCAATTCCTCAACCACAAGCCTGCGGCTGATGTTGTTCAGAATAATCCCCAGATTATTGGAGAGCTGATGCAGCAGTTCATTCTGCAGCACCGAGAATGGTGTGAAGGAAGCGAATTCCACAACACCCAGAATCTCATCCTCGAATAAAAGCGGGTGGATCGATATATAGCTTGGATGCGACTCCCCGAATCCCGAAGACACCGAGATATAGTTGTCAGGCGCCTCCGTCAGCTTGATCGGCAGCTTATCCAACGCGCTCTGTCCGACCAGTCCCTGACCGATCTCGAAGCTCTCCTTGGGCGTAACCCCCTCCTCACCGGCATAAAAAGCGCTGCTGACCAGCAGGTTCGGATTATCCTGGCTCTTCAGATAGACGGCACCATACTGCGCTCCAAGCACAGGCGTGAACTCACTGATGAAGGTCTGGGCTACCTGATCCAGCGAGCTGACACCGCGCAGCAGCTCCGTAATCCGGGCAATATTGGCATTCAGCCAGGCCTGATCGCTCTGTGCCTGGGCATAGGATCTCTCGAGCTGCTGCTTCTGCTCAATATCCTCGGCCATCCGCTGGAATACCCGGGCCACATCGCCGATCTCATCCTTCGACTTCACCTTGATCCGGCGGATCGCCCGCATTTTACCGTTGCCGAAGCTCGTAATCATCATGGAGACGACACTTAGGCCGCGCGTGATGCTCGGTATCACCCACAGAATGACACCCAGCCCGAGCAGCAGCCCCAAGACCATGATCAGGGTGACCATCTGAATCGATCGGCTCGAAGCCTCCTGGGCGTTAGCAGTCTCCTCCGTCATCCGGAAGGCATTGTAATCAGACAACGCATTCAGGCTGTTCAGCACCTCGTTCTGAATATCCTGTCCTTCTGCATTGCGGTACGTATTGGCATTCTGAAAGTATCCGGCACTCAGCATCTCCAGGACCTTGTCCTGATACTTCAGATAGCCGGAATAGGCATTCTCAATCCGGGATAACATCTGCAATTCCTCTGCCGTCTTCAGCGAGGCCTTAATATTCTCCAGATGTTCCGCAGACTTCAGCACCTTGCTGTCAATTTCCGCCTTCTGCGCTTCCAGGGTTACAGTATCGGCATTAAGCATGGAAGTGGTCAGTATCCGTGCCATGTCGTTCACTTCCCCGCGAAGTCCCGAAGAAGCACGGCCTTTGCTATATCTCTCCTGGTAGCTATCCAGCTGATTGCTCATATAATGGAGCCTGTCATACCCGATCAGGGTAAGCGCCAGCATAATCGCCAGCATGGCACTGAATCCGATCAGCAGCTTAGCCTTAATCTTCATTCCTTATCGGTTCCTTTCTTCAGCGAGATCCACACCAGGCATTTATCGTCATCACGTTCCGAATTGACCGGCTCGCTCAGGAAGGCAGCGCGCACCAGGTCTTCCTGCCAGTCATGAGTGGCATTCAAATGCCCGACCATGAATTTCAGCTGCTCCTCCTGCTCGCCCTCCACCATCTCCATGAGGCCGTCCGTGAACAGCACCAGATGACCCTCGTCTTCGTAGCTGAGGCTCTGCTGCTGGATATCGATCCGGTCAAACAGCCCGACAGGGTGGCCGTTGCTCTCAAGCAGGACAGGCGTCTTGGCCTCCCCTTCAAAAAACAGCGCCGGCGGATGCCCGGCATTCACATAATTAATCCGCTTCATGCGGGTATCAATGACAAGATAGATCGCCGTGAAATAATACTGGACCAGCTGCTTCTCAATGTGTAGCTGGTTAAAACGCCTGTTAAGCTCCTGAATGACCTTCTCCGGCTCCACATAGGTGGTTACGGTATCCTTCAGGACCGAGGCCAGGAACATGGTAAACAAGGAGGACGAGATACCGTGGCCCATCATATCCAGCAGGATGACCGCATAGCGCCCGTCTCCCAGCGGATACCAGGCATACAGATCCCCGGCCAGCTCGAAGGAAGGCTGGTAAATCGCATGTACCTCCAGGGTCTCCTCGGCAAGCGGCAGACTGAGTACCGCATTCTGCACCAGCGCAGCCAGCTTCAATTCATCCTGTATCCGCTGGTCCCGCTCCTTATGCCAGTCCTTCTCGCGCTTCAGCCGCAGCGCGAGGCGGATACGGGCCATCAGCTCCACCTTGTTAATCGGCTTCGTAACATAATCCACCGCTCCGGCATCCAGCGCCTCCGCAAGCTTCTTCGAGTCACCTACAGCCGTAACCATAATAATAGGAATATCCTTCAGATGCTCATATTGCTGGACCACACGGCAGGCTTCAATCCCGTCCATTTCCGGCATCATCATATCCAGCAGAATGAGATCCACATCGGACGGCCGGGGCTGCCCGCTCTCTTCCCCTGCACCGACGCCCAGCAGCTTCAGCATATCTTTGGCGGACGAAGCCGTTATAAAATTCCGGTAATCTTCCTTCTTGAGGATCTCACGGATAATAATTACATTAGTAGGATTGTCATCTACGATTAATATTCTCAAGCTCCCTCACCTCACGCGAATAATGTGTTAAGGCCATACACCCGCAGCACTCTCATTCTATCATACGATATTTATACGGCCTGTTACCAACCAGCTAGATATTGGCATAAAGCAGGTCCCGGCTTCAACAAAGTAACCTCCAGCTCCACTAACATCTAGTGGGACTGGAGGTTACGCTATTGTACTATTAAGGTCAGCGAAGACGACCCGCGATTATTGTGGGTTTCTTTTGGCAATGACCAGAACCTTGCCTGTATCAAGCTCTTTCTCGTAAAATGCCGCCTCCGCTGCGCTGAAGCCCAGTGAAGTAATCTTGAAGCGTAAAGCGTCGCCGCGCGAACGGAAAAGGTTGGCAATGGCACCGAACAGCCCTTCTTCACTCAGCCCCACTTCATTAGTATCTGCGGCGTCCACGATACGCCCTTCGCGGTCTTCATCGTGACTGATCACATAAAGATCCTCTCTGGTGTAGCCGCTGCTACGGAGCCGATTCACTTCTTCGATCGCCTGAACGCCGTTCTCCAGCAGCTTGGCATAAGCCTGTGTACCTGTTGAATCCATGAGATCACTCTCCTTCATAATGAATAAAGGCCCAGCCACCGGATGGATGACTGAGCATTCATTAACCCAAATCGCCGCGCTTGAAACAGCTTCAGAAGGAATAAGCGTCGAATAAATCCAGCCCGGCCCATTCGCCGCTCTCCGTATTGCGGTAGATCTTGAGCGCAGCCTCTCCTCTAATATAAACATCCCCATCCTCAGCTTCAAAATCAGGCGCTCCCAGCATATCCTGCACGTTCATGGCCTGCGGATCAAGCACCCGTCCATTGAGGCTCAGACCGTATTGTCCGGCCTGGGAAGGCGAAGCATGAACATACAGGACAACACCGCCGCATACCCCCGCCGAGCTATCGGCATACTGATATTCCAGGCAGCCCGCCCAAGGATCTTCAGTAATCTGCTGAGGAGTTCCCTTAGCCTGCCGCAGCTCCTCTTCCGTCATATATAAGCTAATACCGGACAAGGAGTCGAAGCTGCTTATGTAGAGATCGGCAACTGCGCTATGCTCGAAGGCGAATATTACCGGCAGCTGTGCAGCGGTACTAGGAGCGGGAGAAACAGTCTCATCCTGCGGCGGTGCAGAGATGAAGGGAGCAAGCAGACTAAGCAAGAGAATAACCATTTTCATAGGGTTCCCGCCTTTCATGAGCTGGTATTGCCCCGTCCTGAGCCCCGCCGTATTTCATTCCATTGTATTAATGGCGGAATTTCTGCCAGATTGCAGCGGCTGCATCCACGCCTTTGAGGGCTGAGGCTATCTTGCCCTTGGATTTGCTTGAACTCACTGCCTCATAGGATTGCACGGTTCTCTCCTCGGCCGGTGTTAACGGGGATTCTGCGATGGATACCGATTTTGCCTTATCCTTCAGTTCACGTGATTTACGGAATTTCTCAATTACTGTTACAGATACCTGCTTCACGGTCAATGTCAGCTCGTTCATGACATCGCCCAGATTCTTCACGGAATCCACGATCGGGTCAATCTTCTGAATTTTACCCTGCACATCCGCTGTGATGTCATTGGCATGCCGGACGGTTGTTTTGACTTCATAGGTAAGCTCATCAATCGTCTTCTGAACCTCCTGCAGAGTCTGACTGACCTTGTCGAGCGATTCCTTCGCTGACTTCAAGGTTTTGATTAAGAAAAATACGAGTACTGCGAATGCGATAGCAGCCAGTGCTACGCTAAGTTCAATGATCATTGTGGATAACCCCTTCCAAGTGTCTAAATTATCGGTTTGCACTGTCTGATACTGCATAGTTACCCTTACAGAATTGGGCCGAAACAAAGGCCAAGCCCCTGGAATCCTCTTCCTTTCCTTCCTGTTTCAAATGGATAAGCCCCGTTTAAACAATGATTACATCAACGCACAGAAAGGATGACATCTCATGCTAAGATGGTCAATAATTCTGCTGGTAGTGGCCCTGATTGCCGGTATCTTCGGATTCTTCAATATTGTGGCGGCGGCTGTCGGCATCGCCAAAGTATTGTTCTACATCTTCCTGATCCTCTTCGTGGTCTCACTCTTTATGGGGCGCAGGGGACGATCTATGTAGGCAAGCCCACGTTAGCTGACTGCCAGGCAGGCAGTGCTGCAGGCCCGGAGGCCTCCGTCAGGAGATCTCCGGGCCTCTTGCTGTTCACGCCAGTCTTATGTAGTGTTGAAATGGGCTTCATTCCCCTTCAAAAAGTATAGGCCTTTCCGCTCAGGTTGTCATCCGTGATTCAGTCCGTAATGAGGCGTTCCCCGCTAAGGCCGTACAAGAAAAATAAAATTTATTGATGCCGCTGGTTCATTCAATGCAATTTATGTTTACATCCTTATTAGCACAGCATGAACATAGAACATCTCACCATCATACCTAGGAGGAATCATCGATGAAAAAATTAGCCAGTTTAACAGTAGCAATGGGTCTTATGGCTTCCTTGGCAGCAACAGCTTCCGCAGCTGAGGTAGTAACAGGAACAACAGAAACTACCAAAACCACTTCTTCCGATGCAGTAACTACTGTAACCGGAGTGACTTACCTGAACCCGGCAGACCCGATAATTACACAAGCTGACATCAAGCCAGCAACACCTCAGATCATTCTGACCAAACTCACAGCATTCCATCTTTCTGCGGGAAGCACAACTGCTATTGGCTGGTTGGGTGCACAGACTGTTGATACTACTGGTGTGATCACAAAAGACGCTATGGGCAACGAATGGAGAGAAATCTACACTTGGCTGGGTAAAGCCTGGATCAAGGTTCCTGCCTCTGCATACGTAATCAATCCATAAGCGATTGGACATATAGGAGTCATAGCTGCTCCACTCATATGTTGCAGCTATGACTCAACGGATGTACCTAACAAGGCACGTGGACGCCAATCCAAACGGCCTTTTTTTGCGTCTAATGGATGCTAAATCCCCCACAAAAGCATATAAAAAGGGTTATCCCTTCAGTAGAAGATTCTACTGAAGGGATAACCCCGCCATACATCCGCTTGTAGTTCACCCGTCACAAACTTGTATTGCCTGTCGCTTCTTGCTGTCCTAGCTGTATATATTAGCGGATGACCGAGCCTCCGTACAGGAAACGGTTCATCCAAGAAGCGCTAAGATTATCCACTCTTACACCGCCGGAGCTTACTGAATAGGTATGCAGCAGCTTCCCGTCACCCAAATACATGGCGACATGCGTAATTCTTGCCGTAGATTTGTTGATTCCGGTATAAGCAGAGGGAGAAGTTCCTTTATAATCCATGAAGAACATCAGATCTCCCCGCTTCAAGCCGGATACATCCGTAACTGCACCACTGTTCTGCTTCACCCAGTCCCCTTGCTGCCGGGAATCGGCAGGCAGCTTCAAGTCCGCTGCATCCATGAAGATCTGGCGGATGAAATCCGAGCAGTCGAAGGTACGCGTATCATTACGGCTGGAACCGAATTCATACGGTGTTCCCAGATAACCCATCCCCGCTGCGATCACACGTTCAATCACAGCAGTCTGCCCGGCTGAAGGTACAGGTGCCGGAGCTGGTGTTGGAACCGGTGCCGGCACCGGTGTCTGAACAGGTACAGGTGTTGGAGCTGGAGTGGCTGGAGCAGGCGGCGATGAAGCACCCGCTGTAATATATTGATCGGATGAGCTTGTATAACCCACCGTCCCATTTGCCGTTCTTATTTTGTACCAATAGCTGTTAGTCTCTTCGAGAATGGTTACCTGATCATTCTTATAGAGATATCCAACCACTTGACCGCTGGTTGCAGGGGTCTCCCTTACACGGACCGTGGCCTGAATCACCGCTGTCCGGGACGCAGGTGCGGAAGCTGTAACTACCCGGATATAGGAATCCCCCGAGCTCATATACCCCACAATTCCCTCTGCCGTTCTTACTTTGTACCAGTAGCTGTTCGCAGCTTCCAGAATAACGACCCGGTCGCCTTTATTCAGATATTTCAGTACCGTGCTGCTGGTAGATGGATCTGTACGCAGCCGTACCGAAGCTTCAATAATGCCTGTCTGTCCAGCGGACGCCGCCAATGTTGTAATCGAAGAATCCGTTGCAGCGAAAGCCTGCCCGGGACTGAACACTCCCAAGGATAATGCCAGTGATGCGGAAACCCATAACGATGCTGTAATTTTCTTGCGTGATACGATCATAGCGTTCCCCCGCTTAGCGTATTAAGAAATACAACAACGGCGCGCGCTACGTTTGTTGCTTTCTGCCCTCATTATAGGCTGGCCCGGGATTTGGAACATGCTCCAAATTTCACAAAAAACCTTTCCATCTTATGGTAACATGCAGGTCTATAGTCGCGATTTCTCCTTGGATTTGGTGGAAATTACAGCTAACTAGGAGAAATCATGGAATGTTAGTCCTTGGGCTCCACGTGAACTTGCACATGCATGATGTTGTGCAGCTTGGTCATCCGTTCTTCAATAGAGTCGCTGATCTCATGCCCTTCCATCACCGTCATGCGGGCATTCACCTCTACGACAACATCCACCAGCACATGATTGCCGTGTACACGGGCCTTCAGATCCTTGATGCCCTCTACGCCCGGTGTACGGGCAATGGTGCTGCGCAGGTCCAGCAGCTTGTCTTCGTCAAATCCGTCAGTCAGCCGGTACGTCGAATCGCGGAAAATATCCCAGGCGGTCTTGATAATCAGCAAGCCGACTCCGATGGCAGCCGCGGAATCGATCCACGGCAGTCCGAACTGTGCCCCTACAATCCCTACAGCTGCACCTACGCTTACGATAGCATCCGAGAAATTATCCTTAGCAGCAGCCATCAGCGCATGATTATTGATCCGCTTCGCCAGACGCTTGTTATATATATATACCCCCATCATCGCTACGGCACACACCAGCGCCACTCCGGCCGACCAGAGCTGCGGTACAGCCTTGCTTCCCTCAAACAAAGAGCGTACCGCTTCCACTATCACCTGGATGCCTACCAGCGCCATAATGAAAGAAGCCATCAGCGCGGCAACCGTCTCGGCCCGGAAATGTCCGTAGGTATGATCGGAATCCGGCGGCTTCCGCGAGATGCGCAGCCCGATCAGCACCGCCAGCGAGGCTACAATATCGGTTAAGTTATTGAAGCCGTCTGCCAGGAGCGCACTGGAAGCGAACAAGTAGCCGCAGATCAGCTTGAAGGCAGACAGAACCAGATAAGCAGCAATGCTGACCATCGCACCCTTTTCACCCTTGCGTATATCCTCATAAATATCGGTCATTTCTGCCGCCCCTCCTATCCTTTGCCGCATAATTACAGGAAAACTTTCTTTGAGTTATTCTTGCCCTTGTAGCAGCATTTAAAAACAATTAGAATAAGGAATAAGGACTTGCTGCCTAAGGGGGTAACATAATGAGCGAGAACACTGAGAAACCAAAAATTAATTTGGCTGATGCCATCCGCCAGAAGCTGGAGCAGAAGAAACAGCATGCTTCAGGAAAACCGGGTTCAACCTTCCAGGCCGGCTCCGCGAAGCCGCTGAAAAGCCAGAATAACAAGAAGCCTAACAATCAGCGCCGCCGGACTGGCGGTTCCTAGACTTCCAGGTTGTTGCCTATGGTGAACATAAACGGCTGCGTAATCCCTCCGGGGACGACGCAGCCGTTTTCATATGAACTCATAACTGTTCATTCTGCCTATATCTAGTTCTTAAGCCTCTACAGGGTACATCCGGGCACGCATTTCCTTGATCTCCGGGTTCTCCAGATACTCGTCATAGCTCATCGTACGGTCAATGATTCCAGCCGGAGTAATCTCGATAATGCGGTTGGCAATCGTCTGGATGAACTGATGGTCATGGGAGGTGAACAGGATCGTGCCGTCAAAGTCGATCAGGCCGTTATTGAGCGCGGTGATCGATTCCAGGTCCAAGTGGTTGGTAGGCTCATCGAATACCAGCACGTTGGCTCCGTTCAGCATCATCTTGGCCAGCATACAGCGGACCTTCTCGCCCCCGGACAATACGCTTGCCTTCTTCAGCGCTTCTTCGCCGGCGAAGAGCATCCGGCCCAGGAAGCCGCGCAGGAAGGTCTCATCCTGATCCTTGGAGTATTGGCGCAGCCATTCGACCAGGTTCATGTTCACCCCGTCGAAGTAGCTGGAGTTATCCTTAGGGAAATACGCCTGGGTTGTGGTCACTCCCCAAGTGTACTCGCCCGCATCCGCTTCCTTCTCGCCCATAATTACATCGAACAGCAGCGATTTAGGCTGGGAATGCGGCCCTACAAAAGCGATCTTATCCCCTTTGTTGACTACAAAGCTGACTTCATCCAGCACCTTCTCGCCGTCCACCGACTTGGTAAGGCCGCTGATCGTAAGCAATTGCTTGCCGGCTTCACGCTCCGGCTTGAAGTTCAGGAACGGATATTTACGGTTGGACGGACGGATGTCATCCAGGGTAATCTTCTCGAGCTGCTTCTTACGGGAAGTCGCCTGCTTCGATTTCGAGGCGTTCGCCGAGAAGCGCTGAATGAAGGCTTGCAGCTCCTTCATCTTGTCTTCCTTCTTCTTGTTGGCATCGCGCTGCAGCGCCTGGGCCAATTGGCTGGACTCATACCAGAAGTCGTAGTTGCCGACATACATCTGGATTTTGCCGAAATCGATATCCGCAATATGCGTACAGACCTTGTTCAGGAAGTGACGGTCATGGGATACCACGATAACGGTGCCTTCGTAGTCCATAAGGAAATTCTCCAGCCAGCCAATCGATTCAAGATCCAAATGGTTGGTAGGCTCATCGAGCAGCAGGTTGTTCGGACGTCCGAACAGGGCCTGGGCCAGCAGGACCCGCACCTTCTCGTTGCCGCTGAGTTCGGCCATTTTCTTGTCATGCATCTCACGCATGATGCCAAGACCGATCAGCATGGCGGCTGCGTCAGGCTCGGCGTCCCAGCCGTTCAGCTCCGCGAATTCGCCTTCCAGCTCACCGGCACGAAGTCCGTCCGCTTCGGTGAAGTCGCTCTTGGCGTACAGGGCGTCCTTTTCCTTCATAATTTCATACAGGCGGGTATGACCCATGATTACGGTCTCCAGCACCTGGAACTCGTCATACTCGAAATGGTTCTGCTTCAGTACGGCCAGACGTTCACCGGGTGTGATGTGCACATCGCCGATGTTCGCTTCGATCTCTCCGGACAGAATCTTTAGGAAGGTCGATTTGCCGGCGCCGTTCGCGCCAATCAGACCGTAGCAGTTGCCGGGTGTGAATTTTATGTTTACATCCTCAAATAGTGCGCGTTTTCCGTAGCGGAGTGTTATACCGCTTGTGCTAATCATTAAGCATTACCATCCTTTTCACATAGGTTCCGGCTCATTATAGCATAAAATCAAGCAAAATGGCCCTTATTACGGCTCTTATTTAAGTAGAAGTGTTCAATACAAGCCTTCTCCGGGTTATTGCCCCGCCGGGCGTTCCTCGGGCTGGACGACCAGCGTCTCACCATAGCCCAAAGTACGGATACGCTCCTCACCAAGCCCCTGCGCCACCCTCGCCTGCTCCATCCGGTCCAGCGCTTCGCGGGCGGTATCATCGGCCAGCCTGAAGGTTCCGAAGTGCATCGGAATCATCAGCTCTGCCCCTACATCCAGGAAGGCCTGCACGGCCTCCTCGGGATTCACATGCTGGGAGTTCATGAACCATTCAGGCTCATAAGCGCCAATCGGCATCAGCGCAACATGCAGCTTGAAGCGTCTGCCGATCTCCTTGAAGCCCGGGAAGAAGCCGCTGTCTCCGGCAAAATAGAGATTCGGCGGAAGCAGCTTATGCTGCGCCTTGCCCTCCTCCCCCTCCGGGTGCTTCTGCGGGTCTGCCGGCTGAAGCACATAACCGCCCCAGTGCGAGGAATTCGTATCGAACGGCGTTCTCCGCGTCCAGTGCTGGGTCGGGACAAACGTCAGCTTGACAGCGCCAAGCGTAATCTCCTGCCACCACTGCATTTCCCGGCAGTTCGGGAAGCCTTTGCGGAGCATTTTGCGCTTAAGTCCGGCAGGCACGACAATGGTTGTTCCTGCCCGGTACAGCTTGCGGATGGACGCAATATGCAGGTGATCATAGTGGGAATGGGAGATCAGGATCAGATCGATGGGCGGAATATCCGCGAGCGGAATGCCCGGCTGCCCGATCCGCTTCTCGAAGCCCAGCCGCCGCGCCCAGATCGGATCGGTGATGATATTAAGCCCTTCGTATTGCAGAAAAAAAGTCGAGTGCCCGATCCACGTGATCGTCGTCTCCAGCCGGTTCCCGGCCAGATAGTCGAGCCGCGGCGGATGATTCGGCACCTTATAGGTGTAATCCTTCTTCTTCCGGCGGCGTTCCTCGCGCCATTGGCGGAATTCCTTAAGCGTTTTATCGGTGCTTACATTGTCGATATTGTTATAACGTATTCTGGCCATAGCAAGAACCACTCCTTATAACAGATTTGCCATTTCTGTTGCCGGGCGGCAAACCACATATCTTAACTATAGGGTTCCGCAGAATCATTTGCAAAATTGCAGGGCCCTGCAAAACCTGCAAACCCCATAGAAACTACAGGACACTCATTACAAATTGTACCCAAATGGCTGAGCGGGAAACGTCCGGGCTTCTTTTGTCAGGCAGGATGGTAAATGATGCGGATTTAGCGGGCGGTAAGGGAGAGATAAGGGAGCAAGTAGTGACTTTGGCAGCTGCTTCGACTGATGGATTCGATAAAATCCTGCACGAATTGCAACCCCCCCCTCCCAATCTTGGCCTCATATCCAGGATTGTTGCATAAATGTCAGCAATTCTCCTCCACCATGAGGCTAAGCGGGACAATTCCTGCATTTCATGCAACATTCCCCTAACACCCCGGTTATTTAAGAAGTCAAAATTGCAAAATGTGCAACATTTCCGTTTGCGTTGCTGTATCAACTAATTCAACTATTTAAAATTTTAGCGGGTTCAGGCCTCCGCCCTTTGTATTCACCTGCTCAAATGAGGTAAAATGCGGGTAAAGCAAACGGTGCTTACTACTTCAAACGAGGAGCTGACGTATGAAGATTACATTTATTGAACCGACACCGAGTCCAAATACGATGAAGCTTCACCTGGACGAAAGTCTTGAACCCGGCATCCGCCGGACGTATACCCCGGAGACCCGGCGCTCCGCCCCTTCCTGGGCGCAGGAGATGCTGGAGATTCCGGGCGTGACCAGTATTTATCATGCCGCTGACTTCGCCGCGCTGGAGCGCAAAGGCAGCGCGGACTGGGCTGCAATTCTGCGCGAGGTCCAGAACCGCTTCGGAGCGGACGGCCTCAGCGCGGAATACAGTCTCGGCGATGAGAATGACGGCGCCCACTTCGGGGAGTCCCAGGTGTTCGTGCAGATGTTCCGCGGCATCCCGATCCAGATCCGCGTCAAGACCGGCGCGAAGGAGGAGCGCATCGCCCTCTCCAGCCGCTTCACCCAGGCGGTGACCGATGTGGCCAGCGCCGTGATGATCAAGGAGCGCAGGCTCAGCGATTACGGCGTACGCTACGGCGAGCCGCCGGAGATTGCCCGCGAGGTCGAGCAGGAGCTGGAGGCGGCGTATCCGCAGGAACGCCTCGACTCCCTCGTGCAGCAGGCCATCGCGCACGGGGCTGCCGGCGAGTTCGTCGAGCAGCGGCATAAGAAAGAGCAGGCCGAGCTGCTGCGAGACCTGCAAGCTGAGGATTGGCGCGTGCGCTACGCCGCGCTGGAGGATCTGGCGCCGGGCGAGCAGCTCCTGCCGGAGCTGCGGGCGGCGCTGCACGACCCCAAGCTGCAGATTCGCAGACTTGCGGTCGTGTACCTGGGCGACATCCGCACGCCAGGTGCGATGGAGCTGCTCTATGAGGCGATGCAGGATCGCGCCCCGGCCGTGCGGCGCACAGCCGGGGACACGCTCTCAGACATCGGCGACCCGGCGGCGACGCCGGTGATGACGGCGTCGCTCAGTGATGCCAGCAAGCTGGTGCGCTGGCGGGCGGCACGCTTCCTGTATGAAGTCGGTACAGCCGAGGCCCAGGACGCGCTGAGCGTTGCTGCCGAAGACCCCGAATTCGAGGTGGGGCTGCAGGCCAAGATGGCGCTGGAGCGGATTCTGTCCGGCGAGGAAGCGGCGGGAACTGTCTGGCAACAGATGTCAGAGCGCCGGCGGAGCTGACGCCAGCCTGCCGTATTTTGTCATTGCCTGAGAAGCCGGTATGCATTATACTGATTCCTGTTGTTCATATCGTTCAAAGATAGCCTCATCATACCTAGGATGAGGTAGAGGTCGCGGATAAGAAGAGTAAGCGCGTGGAGATGCCTAAGAGCCATCGGTGATACGCGCCCAAAGGAATATCCGCCGAAATCGCAGCTGCTGCTCTTAGTCCGCAGCTGCGATTGGGGCCGTTTGCCGAAAGGCGCGGAACTGTCACTGTGTATTGCCGCCTGCCAGGAGACTGCGGGAGCTGCACTGTGTTGCGCTATCTTAACAGGGAGTATGATGCGGAGCCTATAATCAGGAAACCGCAGCGTCCGTCTGCGGTTTTTTTGCGTGCAGCATGCCGGGAAGAAAACACTGGCACATGCAGGCAGCGGCACTCCCCCTGTGAACAGAACCATCAATCTAAAGGGAGTGTCTTATTCATGCAAGCACAGCAGCCTAAACGGCCGGCAGTACAGGCGGGCAACGCCAATACGCCGGGCCTGCGCAAATCCTTCAAAGCAAGACATCTGACCATGATCGCCCTCGGCGGCTCGATCGGAACCGGATTGTTCCTCGCCAGCGGCGGGGCCATCGCCTCCTCCGGTCCGGGCGGAGCACTGCTCGCCTACACGGCCGTCGGTATTATGGTCTATTTTCTGATGACCAGCCTTGGGGAGCTGGCCACCTATCTGCCCGATTCCGGTTCCTTCAGCACCTACGGTACAAGGTTCGTCAGCCCCGCCTTCGGCTTCGCTATCGGCTGGAACTTCTGGTACAACTGGGCGGTGACCATTGCAGCCGAACTGTCAGCAGCCACCGTTATCATTAAGTACTGGTTCCCGGACAGCCCTTCGTTCCTGTGGAGTCTGCTCTTCCTGGCGCTCATGTTCGGCCTGAACTTCCTGTCTGCACGGGGGTACGGCGAGTCGGAATACTGGTTCGCCATTATCAAGATTATTACGGTGGTCGTCTTCCTGACGGTCGGCGTCCTGATGATCTTCGGGATTCTGGGCGGCAAGGCCGTGGGCTTCAGCAACTTTCAACTCGGAGGCAGCTCGTTCCATGGCGGCTTCTTCGCCTTCGTCGGGGTCTTCATGGCCGCCGGGTTCTCCTTCCAGGGAACAGAGCTGGTCGGTGTCGCCGCCGGAGAGAGCGAGAATCCGCGCCGCAACGTGCCGATCGCAATCCGCCAGGTATTCTGGCGGATCCTGATCTTCTATATTTTCGCGATTGCCGTCATCGGCCTGCTGATTCCTTATACGAATCCCGACCTGCTCCGCGGCGGTATTGATGATATTGGCGTCAGCCCGTTCACCATCGTCTTCAACAAAGCAGGGCTGGCGATTGCCGCCTCAGTCATGAATGCCGTGATCCTCAGCTCCGTGCTGTCTGCCGGGAATTCCGGAATGTACGCCTCCACCCGTGTCCTGTACGCCATGGCCAAGGATGGAATGGCACCGCGCGCGCTCGGCAAGCTGAACCGCAGAGGAGTTCCTGTAGGCGCACTGCTCGTGACAACCGCTGTCGGCATGCTCGCCTTCCTCGCCTCCTTCTTCGGGGACGGCGCGGTGTACAATTGGCTGCTTAACGCTTCCGGGATGTGCGGCTTCATCAACTGGCTCGGAATTGCCGTCTGCCATTACCGTTTCCGCCGGGCCTTCGTGAGGCAGGGCCATTCGCTGGAGGAGCTGCCTTACCGGGCAAGATGGTTCCCGTTCGGTCCGCTGTTTGCCTTCGCTCTGTGTATGGTCGCCGTATTCGGCCAGAACATGGGCGCCTTCACCGGTGCGAAGATCGACTGGTACGGCATTCTGGTCTCCTATGTCAGCGTGCCGCTGTTCCTGCTGATCTGGCTGGGCTATGGCTGGTTCCGCAAGAGCAGCCTTATCCCGCTGGAGAAGTGTGATCTGAGCACGCACGCAGACTGATTCATTGCAGCAGAAGTGGAAACGGTATTGCCGTCCTTCTAAAGGACGGTACCGTTTCAGCAAAAGACCGGTTTTGATCCCGCAGCAACGGGCCAAAACCGGTCTTTTGAGTATCGGTAGCTTAAGTTAGCTTCTATTCCTGAGGAACCCCTGCTACTGCTGTTTATGCCCAGGTTGTAATCGTCTCGACTGGCAGACGGTAGGATGGATACCCCTCTTTGGCGGCTTTGCCGATCGAGATCAGCATGACCGGCTGGAACCGTTCTTTGTCCAGGCCAAAAGCTTCTGCAATATGCTCCTTGTCATACCCGGCCATCGGATTGGTATCGTATCCGTGCGCACGGGCTACAAGCATCAGTTGCATGGAGATAAGCCCCGAGTCAATCAGATTCATATCCCGCAATTCGGATGCGGAGATTTTGGCATAATAAGGTTTGACCTGCTGCAGCTGCATGTCCATTACCTCGCGTGGCATGTACCCAAGCTCCACAGCTTTACCGAAAATTTCGTCCATATATTCAACGTGGTTCGTATCATAAAATACCGCAATCACAGCCGAGGAGGTGAGCGCCTGGGTCTGGTTGAAGGTGGCCAGCGGTGCAAGCTTCGCTTTTCCTTCAGTGCTGTCAATGACCAGGAAGCGCCATGGCTGCAGGTTAACGGCAGAGGGGGCGCGCGAAGCTTCCGCCAGAATCTCTGCCAGTTCCTCTCTGCTGATTTTCACCTCAGGATCATAGACCTTCACGGAACGGCGCTCCAGGACAATTTCATTGAAATCATTGGTTTTATGGTATTTCCCCATCATTGTGCTCATGTGCATTTCTCTCCCTTTATATATGTGTAATGGTGCTGTAGAACGTTGAACATATTCACCACTAGGAGAATTGTAAACTATAAAGTATACTTCATAGCAAGAACAATAAATGGGGGATTGCCATGAAAACCAATGAAGTCGCCAAAAGAGCTGACCTTCCGATATCAACCCTGCGCTACTATGAGAAAATAGGCCTTATTACGGAGGAGTACATTCTCAGAGAAGAGAATAATTACCGGAATTATGCCCCGGACATTATTCCTTACCTTGAAGTCATAAAGAATAGCTTAGCTGTTGGATTCTCAATCCAGGATATTAAATCGATGATCTCCAAGCAGAGAATATCGAAAGATGAACAAAAAAGGATCATCACCGACAAAATTACGGAAATTGAAGCGGCGCAAAAAAACCTGGAGGCTTCCAAGCAGTCTCTTTACAAGCTTCTCGAAATGAATATTACCTGTGAGAACGGGTACGGAAAATACTAAAACCCGGAGCTGTGCTCTAGGGAGTCGTATAAAGACATGGGTGCCGGGGGACGCTAACCTGTAATTCCAGCTCAAGGAGGCCTTTATGAAAAAAATATGGACAGTAGCCTTGTTGACGTTAGTCCTGGTCCTGAGCAGCCCGTTAAGCCGGAGCTCCGCTGCACCTGACTATGCCCGGTGGGGCACCATCGCCGTGAAGGAGACGCAGCAGAAATACAACGCCGAGATCATCGATTACAAGCACATCGGCCGGACCCAGATCAAGCCGAAGCTTGCAGAAGAGAAGTTCAAGCTGCTGGTCCGCAGCAAGGCGGGCCGGGAATTCGGCGTAGTCGTGATGGTCCGCTTCAATCCTTCAACAAACAAGCTTCAGACCATCCAATTCCTGGAGACCAAAGCCTGAAGTGCACCCTGGCTGGTTCGCAGGGGTAGCTGACACTATTTTATTTCCAGGTCACATATACCTTAAGATCTCCTGTATTCTCGAACGGCGAACTGTTGAAGGCCAGGTTATTCAGTCCCAGCCCGTATAGCACCTGCAGATCCTGCCTCAGCAGTTTGTCGCTTCCGCGATAGCGGAAGAGCAGCGACTGCTGTCCGGCCTCTGCCGCCTGCTTAGCAAGCACCTTAAGCTGTTCCGCCGACGAAACCACCTGATTCTCCTCGTACAGCCAGTAGTTCAGGTCCTTCTGTAACGTCTTGTATGCCTCCACCCCTTGCCCCCCTTGATTGACCAGCTTAGTTAAGGTCTGGGCATAACTGGTGGAGGCCGCCGGATAGGACTTCGTCCAAGTGTGGTCAAGCCGCATCTGGGCATCCGTCCTCATATAATAGAGCGTGCTGATTCCGCCCTCCGGACTCGGGTCCGGGTCATCCCAGGTGGTGTCGAGATGATACCATGCCCCGTTCAAGAGCACCAGATTCCAGGCATGCGACTGGGTCACACCGTCTGCCGCCCTGGCCGTCCCTTCTACAATTCTGTTCGGAATCCCCGCCCCCAGCAGCAGCTTATAGGTCAGCAGGGTATAGCCCTGGCAGACCGCACTCCCGGTCTGAAGTCCCTCATAAGCGGTGTATTTGCGGTGCGAGTGATCATATTCCAGATTCAGCACGACCCAGTCGTGGATCGCTTTTACCTTCTGGTGATTGTTCATCCCCGGTGTTATGATCTGCTGCAGAATAGCCTTCACCTGCTTGTTCACATAGGCCGTCTGCTGCAGCGTCTCCCGGTATTCCACCTGAACCGTCACATGAACAGCCCGCGTGCTTCCGCGGTATGAGAAGGCATAGCTGTCAATAATATAATACAGGTACGGGTCGCTCCCCATTGCCTGATTGATCGCTGTCTGGATCTCACTCTTCAGCTTGGCGGTCTTGCCCTGATAAGTGAAGGTAATTGTCTCTCTGCGGTTACTCATCGCTCCGGCCAGCTTCTGCGTCATCCCTTGCGTGGTCTGCACCACCGCCGAATCCGATGCAGCATACGCATGCTCGTATCCCCAGTACGTCGCAGGCGGTAAAGCAGCAAACACAAGCATAAGTCCAACCGCCGTCTTCATCAGCGATCCCTGTCTTTTCCCCATATGATCCGCGCGCCTCCTGCAATCTATATCATCGGCCACAGCCGTATACTCTATAGTAAATGCCGATCATGCCATGTTTACAACCCCAACTGAAGAAAGGGAATTCATACCTTGTCCGTCACGCCCATGACGACCTCTTTCACCAACCCTACGGTAAACGCCCGCACTACTTCCATTGTAAGCGAAGATAACAAAAAACAGGTCAATCTGGTTGTATCTGACCATAATCAACCTGATTTATGTAACGGACTGTTATTTGGGTTATATGTGTTATTGTTTGAATGAACTTTAATCAACCTTCAAACCTAAGATGTATTCTACTCTTGACTTAGTAGCAAAATTTGTTTCCCTAATTTTATATTCATCTTTACTATTAATTAGCCTTTTACAAATTTGAATGTCTTGAAACAGCTTTTCAATGTCATTTTTATCTATGTTTTCTTCAAACTCAGTGTTTTTGAGGTAAACATCCAATTGGTTATATATAAAATCAGCAATTTCTTTATATTTCAAACTCTCAATGGCTATAGAAATAAAATATAATGTTTTAGTAAATGAACTATCGTTTACTCTTCTCCATTCTTCTTCTAAAATTTTCGCTGAAGCCTGTGCTACATTTAAACCCTCTTCATCTATATATTCCTCAAAGCCGAATACTACTGAATCTTTAATCCTTTCATAGCCCATAATGTTCATACTATCACTCCTCATCTCATACTTTTAGAATTAACATTTAACTGAATATTCGGGAACTTACGTCTAAATTCCATAATTAAGTTTGAGCAACTTTGACATGCATCTAATTCAGTAAATAAATCTATTTGACCTTTAACATTAGGGTCTTTTATTTGAGAAGCAATATCCTCAAGAATCTTTGCCTCCGTGTCATTAAATCGTGGAAATTGATCATCGACATAGCTTTCCAATGATTTATCTACTTTGGCATAACTTAAATCTCCAACATTACTTCCCACGCCATCAGAGGAATGAATTTGACTATGTGCTTGAAACTCTTTCTTAATACCCGGAATGTTTACATCTGCTACAGCGACATTTCCAAAAGTTAGATTATCTAGTTTCCTATCAAGTTTTTTTCTTTGTGTATTTGAAAGGTTCATGTATTCGTCAGAATTTCTTATTTTTTCAATTTCTTTATTAATATCATTTCTGATATTTTGCGTTCTCTCATAAAGACTGTCAATTAATTCATTAGATATCTTATCTTTACTTGTCCCCTCAACCCTACCACCCCCACCATCCACCGCATCCATATACTTCTGCTGCACCGGTGTCTTCGGCAAGGCCGGTGTATCGGGGATCTCTCCTATCTTAAACACAAACCCTTCCGGCGTCAGCACTACCGGACCCAGATCCGGGAGCTTTTGCCTGATCCCTTGCAGGGCATCCTTCGCCGCTTGGCTGACGACCTCTTCAACCTCACCCAGGACTTTACCCACTTTACCGGCTTTCGTGACCTGGAGTCCAGGAACCAGGATGGAAGCGACCGCACCCAGCATCTTCGCCTTCTCTTCCGGGGTGCCCTCATCAAATTGATGATACGCCATCTTCGCCGCTTCCACCAGCACTTCAGGATGGTCAATCAGATATTTCGCCTGATTCTTCATGTCTGTGGTGGTCTTGACCGGGTCCACAACTAATTTGAAAGCAAAGGTTGCCGTGCCCGCTACACCCATGACGACCTCTTTCACCAAGCCTTCGGTAAAAGCCAGCACCACCGTATCCGCCTGACGAACCCGACTCTCCCATTTCGTCAGCCCGTAAGTATCCTCCAGCCACCCCAGATAACTGGTGTACATCGGGGTGAGAGATTCATTTGGCACATAGACTTTCGCCTGATAAAAGTCCCAGGTGGTCTCATTTTCCTTGTTATCTGCGGTAATTGGCGTGCCGTCCGGCAGCGTGAGAGGTGGCCCGTTCAACCGCCGCTCCGCTTCGATCTGCTCTTGAACCTGCTTAAGAACCGCAGCAAGCTCGACCTCCTGCCGCTTCGTTGCAAGCTGACTACAAGCATACGCTCCGGCGGCGGTCTTCTCCATGGCCAGCCGCAAAAGCAGTAAATATTCTTCGTTATGTAATAAGGGAACCTTCTCCGCCGTAATTGACGGATCATACTCACAGGCGGTAACCGCTGGTTGCTTATAATGGGCGCTTAGATCCTTGCCGGGTTCATAGTAGATCTTGGCTACGTCTAGAGAAGCCAGCTTCTGCCGGGCCTCTTCGGCCTTTGCATGAACAGCCTCCATCTGCGCCTGATTGCCGAACGCCTGATACACCTTGAAGGCCATCTGGGCCTTGGCGATCTGATTCCGCGCTGCGAAGATATCGTTCAGCTTACTTTGCGCAGCGATACTCTCTACGGTCAGCAGGCCGGAGGTCTGAATGACATTCCTGAGCTGCTGCACCACCGGGTCCCTGCTAAGCTCATCTTTTCTGGGTAGAGCAGCAATCGAAGTGATGAGGTTCGTCGCACTTCGCTGCACAATTTCGGGGATGGAGAACCGTCCGGCGGCTGGTTGCAGCCCCAAACTTCCGAAGGCCGCGAGCAAAAGATTAAATTGCCCCGTCAGCTTGTCCGCCTCCCGCTTATTCTCTTCCTGCAATTCCGAGACGCCTCTCAGGGCGACCCGGATGATATCTTCTAACTTTTCCGCTTCTACGGTTAATTCATTGATCAGAACCTGGGCCTTGACCAGATGATCGCCCATGGGAATGCCGCCCCAGCCGCTGGACTGGCCCTTCAATTGAAGGTACAGCCTGTTGGTGTCCTGGCTCACCTGGCCGATCTTCGTCTGCAGGCGCCGGACTTCATCTTCGTTAAATACTAGCTTCGTTGACGCCATAGCCACCCTCCCCGCCGGACACTAGTAGAGCATCAGATTTAATTCTGTGCATAGGCTTAAATCCCGGAAGCTCCGAAAAACGGAACTACACCGGCTGGACGAGTGTGCTCCTAACGGACCTGAGGGACTCTATTCCCAGGAAAACGTCACTTTTTGCGGTTTAACGGACGGAGTGGACCTTATCGTCTCTCTACGAGAGGTTTAAGAGTAGAATTCCAAGAATAAGCGCTCTGGGGTCCGTTATGTTGCCCAAGTGGTGACTTTCATCCGGAATAAGCGCGCCTCAGTCCGTTACGCCGGGCCAAATGCCCTAATGAACAACTCCCATCTTGATCTGGGAATGGCATCTGAAGGGGGGAGCTCCACTCCTGTACTCCTTCAGGCATTATAGAGCCCCATCCACTTGTTTAAATCTGACTTTGTACTAGAACTCTGGCTTCCACTTCATCTATAAATATCACTCAGTTATACAGGTTACCTCCTTTTATTATCGGGTTTATTTCCCACTAGATTTATAGTTTTCCATTTTTCCTTCAATTCCCCTAATCATCACGGCCCCACCGAGTAAACCCCGCCAGCCGTAACCTCAATCGCACCGTTCAGCGGCTGGACACTCCCATCTCCAAGCTTCAGCTTCAGCTCTTGCGAATAGCCGAGGCGCAGTGTTCCATCGAACCGGGCTGTAATCCGCGCGGATACCAGAACCCCAGCCTGCCATTCGATGTCCACCTCATACCCTCCGCGCGCCTTTAGGCCGCTGATACGGCCGTTCTTCCAGACTCCCGGAAGTGCCGGAAGCAGCGTAAGCTCCCCCAAATGGCTCTGCAGCAGCATCTCTGCAATGCCGGCGGCCGCGCCGAAATTACCGTCAATCTGAAACGGCGGATGCGCATCGAACAGGTTGGGATAAACGGAGCGGGTTAGCAGCGTTCGTACATAACCGTAAGCTGCATCGCCGTCTGCGAGCCGGGCGTAGAGGTTAATCAGCCAAGCACAGCTCCAGCCCGTATGCCCTCCACCGGAGGCAACCCGCTGCTCCAGCGTTAAACGGCTAGCCTCCAGCAGCTCCGGCGTGTCCCGCCGGTTAATCCGGTTGCCCGGATACAGGCTGTACAGGTGGGAGACATGGCGGTGCCCCGGCTCGGCTTCAGCGAAGTCATAGAGCCATTCCTGCACCCGTCCATCCTTGCTAATCTTCAGCGGAGACAGCCGGGCGAGCGTCTGCTCCAGCTCCTCCTGAAGCTCAGCGTCCACGCCGAGAATGCGCGCAGCCTCCAGGCAGTGCTGCATCAACTCAGCGATCAGGCTCATATCCATGGCTGAACCCATAGATATACTGCAAGCTCTGCCATCCTCCGTGATGAACCGGTTCTCCGGCGAAGTAGACGGACTGGTAACCAGCCGGCCCTCCGGTCCTTCCACCAGCCAATCCAGGCAGAATAGAGCGGCTCCCTTCATTAGCGGATAAGCGGTCTCACCCAAAACCTTCATATCAGGGTTGAATTCATAATGCTCCCACAGGTGGCGGCATAGCCACACCCCGCCCATTGGCCAGAAGGCCCAGCTGGCATCTCCGCCGGACGGTGTGGAAGTCCTCCACAGATCCACATTATGATGGGCTACCCAGCCGCGCGCCCCGTAATGAATAGCTGCGGTTCTGGCACCGTTCTCACTAAGCTCCTTAATCAGCTCAAAGAGCGGCTCATGGCATTCGCTGAGATTGCAGACCTCCGCCAGCCAGTAGTTCATCTGTGTATTGATATTGGTCGTGTAATTGCTGTTCCATGGCGGCTGAACATGTGGGTTCCAGATCCCCTGCAGATTCGCTGCCTGGGTTCCGGCCCGTGAGCTGCCCATCAGCAGATAGCGGCCATATTGGAACAGCAGCGCTTCGAGCGCCGGATCTTCCGCTCCGTCCTGATATGCGGCCAGACGTTCATCAGTGGGCCGCTCATCTGCCTCGTGACCGCCGAGATCCAGATCCATCCGGCGGAAGATCGCCTGGTGATCCTCAGTATGCCTTCTCCGCAGCTCCTCATAAGTCTTACCAGCCGCAGCACTTAATCTGCCGGCGCATAGCTCCGCCGGGCTTACCACTGCTTCCAAATGTTGAGCAGCCGAAGCAGTCCTATGGCTTGCTCTGGAGCGCACCTCCTCATAGTCCGTTCCGGCAGCCAGCAGCAGCAGCACACGGTCCGCGCCACTGATTACCAGCTTGCCTGCGGAATACCGGATACTTCCCCCGGTTACCTGTACATGCAGGTGCAGCTCGAATGCTACTCCAAGCCCCGCTTCATATAGCACCGCGAGCGGATGATCCTGGTGGTAATTATCGGCAATATGCGAGGGGCAGCGGCCCTGCATCACAAGCCCGTTCCCCTCCCCCGGACTGACGCTATGCTGTAATTGGCTGTCCAATTCCAGCTCTACCTGAATTCCCCCCGGTTGACCGCTTGTCAGATGCACGACACCGACCTGGTCTGGTGTGCTGATGAACACCTCACGGGTGAAGTTGCCCTGCTCCGTCTGATAGGTCACTCTGGCAACTCCGTTATCCAGATCAAGCTCTCGTTCATAGGCTGTGCAATGCTTTGCGCCCGGCTGCGTAAGAATCAGGTCCCCGAGCGGCATGTAGGCCTGGGCGTTGACCCCCAGCATATGGGCATTCACCATATCCTCAGCCTCTCCATACTGACCTGCAAAGATTAACTCCCAGGTTCTCTTCAGGTACCTAAGTGCTTCATAGTTATTGGTATCCCGGGGAAACCCCGACCATAAAGTATCCTCATTCAGCCGGATCAGCTCTCTACCCGTTCCGCCGAATACCATCGCCCCCATATGCCCGTTCCCAAGCGGCAGCGCCTCTTCCCAGACGGCTGCGGGCTGGCGGTATCTAAGCTTCCATGTGGAGTTCCTTTGTTCAGTTTCCATATTCTACTCACCCTTCGTACTAAGTTCTGAATATAGCAAAAGGCCCTGACCTAAGTCGGGCCCTTCTGCCTTCTGCTGTACATTTGATCATGCTACATCTTATTAGGATTTACAGATTTTTGCCTGTCCACAGGGATACTCTCTTCTTCACAAGCTCAGTGAATTCTTTTTCCATATCCTGAGCGCCGGCTTTATCCAGTTCAGCCAGGAAGGCGTCATAGACTTTATCGAAGTCAGCCGGTTTGGACAGAATCGCTTCCGGGATACGTTTACGTACGATATCCTGGGTCTTTTTGAAGATGACCTGATATTTACCGTCTGTCGGAACCGGCAGGTTGTACAGGGCGCCTGTTTCTTTTACAGGGAATTCATCCTCTTTCGGGAACAGGTCCTTCCAGGTAGTCGCCTTATATCCGGCAAGGGATTCCTTCTCAGCTTCTGAGTACGAAGCAACAATCTGCTCAGGGAAGCTTGTGGTGTAGTAGTTGTCTGTTGAATCCTTCACCCCGTCGCCATACCGTGCACCGAAGATCAGGTACTGGCCGATCCCGGTTGTTTTTTGAGTGTTCGCGGTATCATTGGCTAAGCCGTCACGGATCTCAGGCAGAACCTCGCGCTTGCCATTCGCATCCACAGTATAGTGCTTGTCTTTAATCCCCCAGGTTCTCAGGATCTGGCCTTCATCGGAGGACATCCAGTCCAGCCATTTGATGATCCGCTCAGGATCTTTGGCAGCCGTAGTGATTGCAATCCCGTAGCCGTCGATACCGGTCTGCATGAAGGAATGATCCTTATACTCTTCGGTCAGGGTTACAGGGAAGTGTCCATAGGTGTACTCATCTTTGCCGGCAGCTTTCAGGGCATTCTCACCGTCGGAGTATTCCCATTCCTGGGAGATCAGACCGAGCACACGGCCGCTGGCCACTTTCGCTTTGTATTGGTCATCCTTTTGTACGAAGGTATCCTTGTCGAGCAGGCCTTGATTGTACATACCGTTCAGCCAGCGGAAATATTCCTTTTCTTCGGCGCGTTTGTAGTGGAGCTTCGCTTCGAAGGTCTCAGGGTCCACATAATATTCACCATCATCCGGTGCGCCGGTTGTAGTGAAGGCCGGGTTCGTCACGGTGATCATAATCTTCCAGTCATCGGCGTTCAGCGTCAGCGGAATGGTAGGCTGTCCATCGGTTTCCGGATGCAGAGCGACATAATCCTTAAGCACCTTTTCAAAATCAGCTACAGTCCGCACTTTCGGATAGCCAAGCTCTTTGAGTACACGATGCTGGATTTCAAATCCGCCTGTGGCATCGAAGGATTTCTGGCCGACACCCATATTCGTAGGAATCTGATAGATACTCTGGTCGTCCAGGCTGTACTTCAGACGGTTCATATTCTCGCCGTAGACTTTCTTGAGGTTGGGGCCATATTTGTCAATCAGGTCTGTCATATCAAGGATTAGACCGGCATCCACCAGGGTACTTAGACTTCCTTTAGCGAAAATAATATCAGGAACGTCGCCGCTCGCCGCCATCATCGCAATCTTCTGGTCGCCGCCGCCGCTGCCTACATCGAATTCAGCTTCAAGGGTGACGCCTGTCTTTTCCGTAATAGCTTTACCGACATCATCCTGCATCTTGTTCCAGTTAGGGCTGGCATCCGCTCCGAAGAAGGTGAAGGTAGCCGGTGAGGTATCTAGAGCCGTATCATCTGCTGCTGCAGTAGCATCAGGTGTAGTTCCTGAGTTGTTAGGCGTCGTATTGTTGGCTGCATTATTGCCGTTCGCTCCACAACCGGCGATCAGCATCGAGCTCATCAGCAGGAGTGTGAAGATCGTCTTGGTACTCTTGCGGTTCATTGTGTATCCCCCTTGTATCTTAATATGTTGCCTTTATGCATATCAGGTGAGACCTGAATATACCATTGTGAACGCTTGCAAAACTACCACAAATATAAATTTCCATAAATTAACACTTGGCTTAAGCGGGTTGGCTGCCAGGTTCTGCACTGAACCCGGCAGCTTCTCCTGCCCTGAGGAATGAAGGCTTAAGCCTTGACTGCACCCAGCGTCATACCTCCGACAAAATACTTTTGCAGGAACGGATATACCACGAGAATCGGCACGGTTACGACAATCGTAATCGCCATCTTGATCGACTCCGGTGAAATCTGCGCCATCTGTCTGGCCATATCATTCGCATTTGCCATGCCGCTGCCCTGATTGGTCGAAGACAGGACCTTCATCAGCTCGAACTGCAGCGTAGTCAGATGCGGCTTGTTGCCGTTGTAGAGATAAGTGGTGAACCACTCATTCCATTGCCCCACGGCCAGGAACAAGGCGATGGTAGCCAGCACCGGCTTACAGAGCGGAAGAATGATTTTGTAGAAAATCATAAAGTCATTCGCGCCGTCCAGCTTGGCGGATTCCTGCAGAGCAAACGGCAGCCCGTCCATGAAGGAGCGGATAATGAAGACGTTGAACGCGGATACCATACCCGGCAGGATGTAGATCCAGAACGTTCCGATCAGATTCAGGTCCTTCATGAGAATGTACATCGGCACCATACCGCCGGAGAAGTACATGGTCAGGGCCAGGAATACCGAGACGAATCTTCTGGCTCTGAACTCCGGACGGCTGAGCGTAAAGGCCAGCATGGAAGCACTGATCAGCCCCAGAAGAGTACCGGAAAGGGTACGCAGAATCGATATTTTGAAGCCTTGAATCAGGCCCGTATAGCTGAAGATCCGCTGGTAATTCTCCAGAGTCCAGACCCGCGGGAAGATATAGATGCCGCCCCGGACTGTATCTGTAGATTCATTGAAGGAAATCGCCAGCACGTTCAGAAAGGGATATAACGTCACAATCATAATCAGAATTAGAGCGATGTAGAGAAAAATATCGAAAATACGTTCACCTTTTGACATTTGAAAAGCTTTGCTGCTCATGGATGATCCCCTCCTTACATAATGCTTTCTTTGGCAAATTTCTTCATCAGACCGTTGGCGGTAAACAGCAGGATGACACTCACTACAGAGGTAAACATGCTTATCGCCGTGCCGTAGGAGAACCGTCCAATCTGTATCCCGTATTTAAGCGCATACAAATCCAGCACTTCCGAATAATCGGTAACCATATTGTTCTGCAGCTGGAATTGCTTCTCGAAGCCGATGCCGACCAGATGGCCGATATTCATAATCAGCAGCACCATCACCGTTGTGCGGATACCCGGCAGCGTAATATTGAACATCTGCTTAACCCGTCCTGCACCGTCCACTTTGGCCGCTTCATACAGCTCTTTATCAATGCCTGTAATCGCTGCCAGATAGATGATCGCGTTCCAGCCCGTTTCCTTCCAGATGTCAGCAGCCGTTAAGACTCCCCAGAAGTATTTCCCTTTGGCCATGAACTGAATCGGCTCATCAATCACATTCATCCAGAGCAGCAGATCATTCACGATCCCCCCGTCAATTGCAAGCGTCTTGTAGACAATCCCGCCTACAACGACCCAGGATACAAAGTGGGGCAGGTAAGATATCGTCTGGACCGATCTCTTGAAGACGTTGCCGCGCAGCTCATTGAGCATCACGGCGAACAGGATAGGAACCACGAAGCCGAAGATCAGTCCCAGCATGCTCATCGCCAGTGTATTTCTTAATACGAGGTAGAAGCGTTCATCCTGGAACAGCTCCCTGAAGTTGTCCAGTCCGACCCATTTCTGCTCGCTGAACGACCTGACTGGCTTATAATTCTGGAAGGCCATTAGCCATCCCCATATGGGCACATAGCTGAATATAAATACCCAGATTACGAATGGAAGGGACATCAGGTATAAGTACTTTTGCTGGAGTACGCTTTTCCAAAATCCACTATTCCGTTTCGCAGGTGGGCGGGGGGTTACGCTTTCATTTGCTGTAACACCGCTTTCAGTGAGCGCTTTCACGATCATTATTCCCCCTTCGCTTTGATAGCTTTATCTTATCCCAGCGCCGGGGGCGAGAATACCCAACAGATTTCACGTAAAAACCTATAGAAATTAGACATTCTCCCCGCCTGTATCCCCTTAAGCCTTCAAATCACTGCCCTTAGGGATTGAAAATGTAATCCGGGTCCCCTCTCCCTCCCGGCTGGAGATGTTCAGCCCATGCTCTGCTCCGTAATACAGGGTCAGTCTCTGCTGCACATTGCGCAGCCCGATCCGGCCCTGCTCTTCTTCCTCCGCCTTGGTGATGACCTCCATAATCTCGGACAGCCGTCCTTCCTTCATGCCGATCCCGTCATCCATTACAATCACCTGAATCTCCTGATTCTCCCTGAGGGTAATGGCGATGCTGACATGCACCGTGCCTTCCTTGTTCTCCAGACCGTGAACGACAGAATTCTCCACCAGCGGCTGGATAATCAGCGGCGGGATCATCACCTCAGCGGCGGCGGGATCGAAGGTAATCTCATACTCCAGCCTGTCCTCGTACCGGAACTTCTGAATCTCCAGATAGGAGCGGATCATCTCAATCTCTTCCTTGATCGGCGCTCTCTCCCGGCCTACTTCCAGATTCTTGCGCATCAGCTTGCCCAGTAGCCTGACTATATTGGCGATCTCCTTCTCTCCCCGCAGATGGGCGTTCATCCGGATCGACTCCAGTGCGTTGAACAGAAAATGCGGATGAATCTGGCTGGCCATCATCTTCAGCTTAATCTCCCGCTGCGCAATCTCCAGCGTGCTGTTCTTCTCATTGCTCTCTATCACCTGGGTAATCAGCTGGTTGATGCTGGCTACCATGTAGTTGAACTGGCGCGACAGCTGGCCGATCTCATCTGTTCCGTCAATGTGGGAGACGACGTTCAGGTTCCCGAGGGCCACTTGATTGAGCTGGCGGCTCAGCCGCAGCAGCCGGTTGCTCGTCAGCAACGAGATAGTATAGACCAGTACAAGCGCAACCAGCAGCACCCCGATTACGATAAACAGACCCAGCTGACTCACCTTGTTGGCATCGCTCAGAATGCTTTTGGTCTCAAATACGGAAATGATCTTCAGCTTGCTGACACTCAGCTCAGGGATCATCTCATCAATCATGACGTAGGAATCCTTATCCTTCACCTGGGTCATGAACACACCTTTGGATTGCGACTGCACATTTATCCCTATGTCAAAAGTATCCACCGTGCTGCCTACCAGCTGCGGGTTTTTGGCGGACACAATATAGCCCTGCTCATCGACAATGATGGTCTCGAACGGCTCCTGGTGCAGCATCTGGTTCAGCTCATCCTGATTCACCTGCACCATCAGCACTCCCGACTTGCTGTATTCAGGGTAGGGCACCTGGCGGACCAGGCTCAGCTTGTTGATGGTCCCTTTGGGGCTGTTGATATAAGGGTCCTTGTCGTGGATATACATCCAGTAGATCTGATTGTTCTGCATAGCTTGTGTATACCAGTTTCTCGTACGGATCTCCGGCGTTACCGGCGCGATGGACATATCATCCACCAGTGTGGGATTATCGATGAAAAAGCGGATATTGGAGATTTCCCGGTACCGCAGCACATATTCCTTGAGGTCGGTATAATTCAGATAAGCCTTGGTCAGCTCCAGGATACTCGGATAATGCGTATTGACCAGCCGCTCCAGATCCTCATCGAAATAGAGCAGATTCGAAATATCTGTAGGGACACGCAGCTTGCTGTACAACTGGCTTTTGATCTTTTCCACGTTGTTGGTGGCCTGATCTATCGCTCTGTTCAAGGCCCCTTCCCGAAAATAATTCGTCAGAATTACCCCTGCAATCAGCACGGGAATCATCACCACTATGATATAAAAGAAGATCAGCTTGTATTTCAGCTTCATGTTATTGACCATCCGCACCAGCTTCTTGATATCAATCTCCCCTCTCTATACAAACAGGCTGCTCCCGGTCTTTTGCAAGAAGGGGAACAGCCTGTATATCATAAGCCTCATACCTGATTTTCTGCAAGCTTGACGCTGGTCTAAATAAGGCCCACTAAAAGATTTGAACTCTAAGCTTGGTCGTCACTGCGGTGAACATTTGGACTTCCGGCCGCTGTTGTCTCCAGATGTTGTTAATTATATTGCTTGCAGCAGATAACATCCGGAGACAAAGGCGGTCGCTAACGCTCCTACAGTTCCAAATTTCCCCTCCGCTTCTTTTTGCTTTTCGTTAATTAATTGCTTTATATTTAGTTCTCCTTGCGGTAGGCGCTTGGGGAGACGCCGACATATTTGCGGAATTTGGCATTGAAATAATCGGAATTCATGTATCCCACCTGCTCCGCCACCTCATAGACCTTCATGCCCTGGGTCAGCAGCTGCTTGGCCTTCTCGATCCGCACCTTATCCAGATAGGTGTTAAAGTGCTCACCCACCTGGTTCTTGAACATTTTACCCAAGTAGGCGCTATTGTAGTTAAAAATCTCCGCAAGTGTGCCCAGCTTCAAATTCTCCTTATACCGCCGCTGGATCAGATCCGTGATCCGCTTAATCTCATCACCGCGTCCGCTTCCGCTGCCCGTCAGCCTGGAGAGCTGCTCCATATAGCCCGACACCAGCCGCTCTGCATCATGCAGATACCTGCTGCTGTAGACCTCGCCCATCGGCGAGGCTTGTCCGGCAATCAGCGGGCGCAGCTCGGGACTCGCCGCCTCCAGCCGGGCAATCGTGCTGCTGACAATCCGCAGCAGCTGGTCCTTGATATAAGTCTCGTCCCGCTGGGTATGCACCAGCTGGCGGATAATCTGCAGCGTAAGCTCCCTGGCCACCTCGCTACTGCCAGCCTCTACTGCCAGCAGCAGCTGCACCTCGATATCACGCTCGGGGTCCAGCTCCTCCTCCGGTTCAACCGCGCCTTGTGCAGACTCCTCCCACAGGTCCGGCATTCCACAGAGCAGTGTGTTCTTCTGCCCGAAGAAGGCATCCTCCAGCCGGGCGCGCGCAGCCCCGAAGGACTCTCCGGCCTCCTCCGGCCGTACAGCCGCTCCGCCCGTTGCGGCCACGAACTCCAGCCCCTCCTTCGAGATCAGGTAGTGCAGCTCCTGCCAGAGCGCCTCCCGGGCGCGTTCATCCCCGAGCGGCTCCTTCAGCAGAATTCCCATATACGGGGGGAGGGTGAAGAAGAAACCGCGCTCCTCCTGCTCCTGCCAATGCCGCTCCATCAGCCCCTTCACCGACTCTTCGCGGGCATCCTCCCCCTTGTTAAGCCCTTTCAATTCCAGCAGCACTACTTCGCAGCTGCTGTCCCCCAGGCCCAACTCGGCAGCCGCCTCTCCGGCTTCCTTCGACTGCAGCAGCTCCCGCACCAGCACCTCGGTGGTTCTTGCCGGCTCCAGAGCCTGCCATTCGTTGATCCGTTCTTCCAGGCTGATCTTCTCCCGCAGCTCCTGCAGATAGCTGATCAGCTCCTCCTCATCCACCGGCTTGAGTAAATATCCGTCAATATGATAGGAAATAGCCTGCTTCGCATATTCAAAATCGGCATAGCCGCTCAGAATCAGCACATGGCAGCCCGGATTCTCCTTGCGCAGCTCAGCAATCAATTCCAGCCCGCTCATCCCCGGCATACGAATATCTGCAATTACAAGTCCAGGGTCCAGCTCACGGAATTTGTCCAGCGCTTCATAACCGTTAGCCGCTGTCGCCACCACGGTATACCCCTCTTCCTCCCAGGGAATCAAGGTGCGCATCCCTTCCCTCAGCTTGGGCTCATCATCCACAATCAGTACTTTGATCAATAGGGTGCCTCCCTTCACAGAGCTTATAACAGATTCTACAGCAAAGCTTATACCATAACGCGTATAAAGAAAACAAGCTGCCACCCTATACAGGATGGCAGTCATTCCATGCGGATATTCTATTTGCGGTAAGAGGCCAGCTTCTCATTCAGCCCGCGGGTCTGTCCGTATACATCCTGGTACAAAGCGAAGATCCCGTCATATAGTGCCGCCTGCTCTGCGTTAGGAGTATAGGTCTCTGCCGGACGGATGAAGGCTTCCGCACATTCACCCAGGGACTCGAACCAGCCTGCGCCATAGGCTGCCAGCATAGCTGCGCCCATAGCCGGACCCTGCTCGCTCTCCAGCTTGATGATCGTAGCGCCGAAGATATCAGCCTGCATCTGCAGCCAGGCTTCATTCTTCGCACCGCCGCCGATCGCCACGACCTCGGTAATCTCTTTGCCGGATTCACGCACAATCTCAATCGATTCACGCAGCGAGAACGTGATGCCTTCCAGCACAGCCCGGGTAAAGTGGGACAGGGTATGTCCGGAATCCATACCGATGAAGCTGCCGCGGATGCTCGCATCCGGGTGCGGTGTACGTTCCCCGCTGATGTACGGGGTGAACAAGAGACCGCTGCTGCCAGCCGGGATTTCGTTCACTCCCCGCAGTAATTCGTCGAAGCTCTTGTCTGCTGCAAAGGTCTCCTTGAACCAGGTCAGGCTGTGTCCTGCTGCCAAGGTAACACCCATAATATAGAAGGCATCCTTCTCACTGTGGTTGAAGAAATGCACTTTGCCTTCGAGGTTAAGATCCTTGTTACTCTCGTAGGACAATACCACACCGGAAGTGCCGATGCTGCACATCGTCCGGCCTTCACCCAGAATGCCGGCACCCAGTGCGCCGCAAGCATTGTCTGCCCCGCCGGCGAACACCTTGGTGGTAGGAAGCAGACCGGAGGCTTCGGCCACCGCCGGAAGCAGGGTTCCGGTCTGCTTGAAGGATTCCACGAGTCTCGGGCAGAGAGAGACCGGCAGATCGAACGCTCCGGCAATCTCCGCACTCCACTGCTTCGCTCCTACGTCGAGCAGCAGGGTTCCGGCTGCATCGGAGTAGTCCATGGCGTAGTCACCTGTCAGGTGGTAGCGCACATAATCCTTCGGCAGCAGGAACAATGCAGCCTTCGCGAGCACCTCAGGCTCATGCTCCTGGACCCACAGAATCTTCGGAAGCGTGAAGCCTTCGAGCGCGCGGTTGCGGGCGATATCGATCAGCTTGCTGCCGAGCTTCTTCTCAATCTTACGGCATTCCGCAGTCGTACGCGTATCATTCCATAGAATGGCGGGACGCAGCGCCTTGCCTTCACTGTCAACAAGCACAAGCCCGTGCATCTGGCCGGAGAAGCTGATGCCGTCGATCTGTGCAGGCTCTGCACCCGATACTTCCATCAGACGCTTCAGGCTGGCGATGGTTCCCTTCACCCAATCCTCCGGGTTCTGCTCACTCCAGTTCGGCTGGGGTCTGCTGAGCGGATACGCTTCAGAGTGCTCGAAAGCCACCTTGCCCTGGGGATCTACCAGTACAGTCTTTACCGCGCTGGTTCCAAGATCGACACCGATTACATATTTCATAGTTAGCCTCCTAAAAGTTTTGCGAGCTTCTGCTTCCTGTAGTCACATCAAGCAAAACTCGCTTCGTAAGCATCTGCTTAGTTATATGAAGCATTACTTCTCTTGGAACATCTCCGCAATATAACTGGTACAACCTCAGAACTATAGAAGTGAATTCAGTTCAGCCGTACAGCTATTTATGGATTGTGGTTCCAAGTGAACATGCAACGATAGTTGCATAATGTACACTTAAAAACAGCGAAAAGGAAGGTTTGCCTCTTCTAGCTGTAGTCTGTACAACTAAATCTGCCCCAAATGCTGAAAACCAGGGAACGCGGGGATTTTAATTGTACGAATTACAACTAAACGGACAATAGGTAGAAAACCAGACGTTTTAGTTGTACAAAGTACAATTAAGCCTACCACGTATGGACAGCTACGATAATCGGAACGCTGCAACCCCTCAGTAAGCGGTTTACCAAAGAGGTATTTAAACCAACAACCCTAATCTGTGAATAGATGATGCTTCACCTTATAACAAGCGCCTCCACATAAGGGTCCGGCTAAGTCGATTGTATTTCCTGCAATAGATTCCACTTAAATCAGCCGAAAATCATGAGCTATTGCATTTTGTACACTAGAATTCCTTGAAAAGGCTGTTCTGAACGTCATCCTCAAACATCTATTGTACGAAATACAGCAGAATGCTATTTTCCAGCGAAAGCAGGGCATTCTATTGCACAAAATACACTCACACATCCCTGCTCCTCAAGTAACCCCGCTATTCCGTATTAAAAAGGGGCTGCCGAAGAATGCTCTCTTCAGCAACCCCCGTTGCGTGTATGCTCTAATGAATCTGCGGGCAATCCCGCAAATCCGGCAGCGTCTTACTCAGCAGTCAGGATGTACTGGTTAAGTGTAGCTCTCAGCAGTTCCTGACGTCCGGATTTGTTCGGACGCGGGCTCTCGTTGTTCAGCGCGTAGTCAGCCAGCGAAGCAAGTGTCGCTTTGCCGGATACGATGTCAGCGCCAACGCCTTCGTTGAAGCTGCTGTAACGCTCAGCGATGAAGTTCTCGAATACGCCGTCTTCAAGCAGCTTGGCAGCTACCTTCAGGCCCTTAGCGTATACGTCCATACCGGAGATGTGTGCCAGGAACAGATCCTCAGGCTCGAAGGAAGGACGGCGTACTTTGGAGTCAAAGTTGATTCCGCCTTTGCCCAGACCATCGTTCTTCAGTACTTCATAGAGAGTCAGTGTAGCATCATAGATGCTTGCAGGGAATTCATCTGTATCCCAGCCGAGCAATGGATCGCCCTGGTTCGCATCCAGTGATCCCAGCATGCCGTTGATACGGGCTACATGCAGCTCGTGCTCGAACGTGTGGCCAGCCAGTGTAGCATGGTTAGCTTCAAGGTTCAGCTTGAAGTGCTTATCCAGGTTGTACTTCTGCAGGAAGGCGATGCAAGTTGCTGCATCGAAGTCATACTGGTGCTTGGTAGGCTCTTTCGGCTTAGGCTCGATCAGGAACTGGCCGTCGAAGCCGATTTCCTTCGCATAATCAACAGCCATGGTGAACAGGCGGGCAATGTTGTCCTGCTCCAGCTGCATATTGGTGTTCAGCAGTGTCTCATAACCTTCACGGCCGCCCCAGAATACATAGTTGTCAGCGCCCAGACGTTTACCCACTTCCAGACCCTTCTTCACTTGTGCAGCAGCGTGTGCGAATACGTCAGCGTTGCAGGTGGAGCCTGCACCGTGCATGTAGCGCGGGTTGGTGAACATGTTGGCAGTGTTCCACAGCAGTTTTTTGCCGGAAGCCTTCATGCCTTGTTCAAGGATGTCTACGATGGTATCGATGTTGCTGTAGAATTCACGCAGGGACGCGCCTTCAGGAGCGATGTCCACATCATGGAAGCAGTAGTACTGCAGGTCCATCTTCTCCATGAATTCGAATGCTGCTTCTGCACGGGCCTTAGCCTTGTCCAGTGTGCTCAGTTTGTCCCAAGCGCGGACTGCAGTTTCAGCGCCGAACGGGTCGGAACCGCCAGCTGTTAATGTATGCCAGTAAGCCATTGCAAATTTCAGGTGTTCTTCCATTGTTTTGCCGGCTACGATTTCTGTAGGATTGTAGAATTTGAATGCATAAGGGTTGGTGGAACGGCTTCCCTCGTAAGAGACCTTGCTCACTGTTTCAAAATAAGCCATTTGTAAAATCCTCCTCGATATTTTGCTTCGCCCGCAAGCGTTTACAGCATCATCTTAACACATCTCTTTGACTTTGTATATTGGTTAAACAAAGTTTTTTTATTTTTATATTTCCCGCCGCGGGATCGTCCTGATCCAACGGATATAGTTGCATTTTTACGCTCTTCATTCTAGACTAGGGGGCATACCCGCGCAGCGGAGAGCGGCTTCACAGCTACCCTCTTCCCGTCTGTGCAAGGGCCCCGTAATCTGTCGGTTCTATTCTGATAAATTCTTATATTGTAAAAGGAAGTGTGCTGCTTGAAAGTTACCGGTGATCAGGCGCTGGTCAAAAAAATAAACAAATCGATTATTTTACATACCATCCGTATGCATTCCCCCATCTCGCGGGCCAAGGTATCCGAGGTGACAGGCCTGAATAAAGCTACCGTCTCCAATCTGGTAGCCGAGCTATGCGGGCAGTCGCTGGTTACTGAGGCCGGACCCGGAGAATCCAGCGGCGGGCGTAAGCCGCTGATGCTGCATTTTAACGAAATGGCGGGAAGTGTGATCGGGATCGAGCTGCGCGTGAAACAGCTGAAGGCCGTACTCTGCAACCTGGGGGGCGGCATTCTTCATGAACGGGACAGTGTGCTGGAGAACCACGACTTTCCTTATGTGCTCGGGCAGATGCAGCAGATGATCTCGGAGCTGATCGCTACGGCTCCGCCTTCTCCTTACGGACTCGTCGGCATTGGTGTCGGCGTCCCGGGAATGGTCGATGAGCAAGGCGTTGTCCTGTTCGCGCCCAACCTGGGCTGGGAGATGGTAGACCTGCGTTCGATTCTGGAAAGCGCCTTCGCGGTGCCGGTCACCATTGATAATGAGGCCAATGCAGGCGCCCAGGGTGAGCTGAACTTCGGGGCGGCGCGTGATGTGCGCCATCTGCTGTATATCAGCGCCGGCTCGGGGATCGGGTCGGGGATTATTATCGGCGGAGAATTGTATAAGGGCGCGCGCGGTTATGCGGGTGAGACTGGACATATGACGATTGAAGCGGAAGGCAAGCCGTGCAGCTGCGGCAGCCGGGGCTGCTGGGAGCTGTACGCCTCCGAGAAAACCTATGATAACTCCGGCCTCGCCCTCCCGGCCCGCACAACGACCGGACTGGTCAAGTATGCGCTTGAGGGGCAGCCCGATACGCTAAGCCATTTCAACTCCATCGGCGAGTATCTGGGGATCGGAGTGACCAATCTGATCAACAGCTTCAACCCTGAGCTGATCGTGATCGGCGGCGCTCTATCGGAGGCGGAGCCATGGCTCGGCGAGCCGCTGCGCCGGGTCGTAGCTGAGCGTACCCTCCCCTACCACAAGCAGCAGCTTGAAATCACCTTCTCCAGGCTGGGAAGCCGGGGAACCATGATTGGAGCGGGTTTTTCAGCGGTGATGCATTTTCTGGGCAACATCCGCGTCACTCTATAGACTCTTAAACTCTTATATTTCTTAAAATCGCCGCATTTTTTTCTGCATTTCCTGCTCTAAAAGGAGTGGCTATCCTATATAATAAGGATACTTGTGTGACATTTGTCACCACACCCTTTTTTCTGAAATGGAGAGAGAATCCATGACTTATGTTGATACGTCTGATATTTCGGCGAAGATGTTCATCGCGGTGCTGCTGCTGCTGCTCATCATTGCTCCGCTCGTCAGCCTCGGTGTCCTGCGTCTGTTCCAGTCGCGGAAGAAATCGGGATTCCTCCTTATCGCCAGCGGCATTGCCGTCTATGCTGTCTTTCAGATGTTCATGTCTCTTACCTGAGGCCTGCAGGCAGACAGGAATGACGCAAGCAAGTGGAGAAGCAGCATTTAAGATTGTTCATATTCGCTGAAGCAGGCCAACGGGCAGATTTAAATGTTGTTTTTCCTTCGTACGCACGCAAAAAGCCGCCTCCCTCCGGGAAGCGGCTCTATTTATTTCAGGACTGCCGGCTATTATTCTGTTGCAGCCAAAGCCTTGTCGAACTTGGTCTTGTTCATACCGACGATCTTCATATCCCCGATCACCGTAATCGGCACAGCTCTCATGCCCATATCCCACACCTGCTGGGCGTACTCTTCATTCTGCTCGATGTTGCGTTCTTCGTACGCTACTCCTTTATCGCTCAGGAAGCTTTTCACCTGACGGCAATGCGGGCAATTCGTCGATGTGTACACAATTACATTCTCCATAGTATGATTTCCTCCTCGTATCTAAGTATTAGACTCTGAGCTCTATTGTAGCACCGGAATCCCTGCTTCTCCAAATGCAGGACTTACATAATTACTGCGCTGTGCTCCAGACTCTCGATATATTTCTCGGCATCCATAGCCGCCATACAGCCGCTGCCTGCCGCCGTAATGGCCTGTCTGTAACGGGTATCCTGCACGTCGCCGCAGGCGAATACGCCGGGAATGTTCGTCTCGGAGGTTCCGGGATTCGATACGATATAACCGTTCGCATCTGTAGTGATCTGTCCGCCCAGGAATGACGTATTCGGATGATGGCCAACCGCCACGAATACCCCGCTGGCTTCAATGAACTCTTCCTCGCCAGTCTCGTTGTTGATCACCTTCAGACCGGTTACCCCCTTGTCTCCGGCAATCACTTCAACAGGGGTACGGTTCAATCCCCAGGTCACTTTGGCGTTATCGCGGACACGGTCCTGCATAATCTTCGAGGCCCGCAGCTCTTCACGGCGGTGCACCAGGGTTACCTTGGAAGCAAAACGCGTCAGGAAGCCCGCTTCTTCAAGCGCGGAATCGCCGCCGCCGACCACCACGATCTCTTTGCCGCGGAAGAAAAATCCGTCACAGGTAGCACAAGTGCTGACCCCGCGTCCGATGTTATCCTGCTCCCCGGGAATGCCGAGATACTTAGCTGTGGCACCCGTTGAGATAATCAGCGTATCCGTAATCAGTGTGCCCATACCCTCCACGTTCAGCTTGAACGGACGGTCGCCCAGCTCCACGCTGTTCACCCAGCCGGTCACGAACTGTGCGCCGAAACGCTCAGCCTGCTTGCGCATATTATCCATCAGATCGGGACCCAGAATGCCTTCCGGGAATCCCGGGAAGTTCTCGATCTCCGTTGTAGTCGTAAGCTGTCCGCCTGGCTGCGGACCTTCGATCACGAGCGGGTTCAGGTTCGCCCGGGCCAAATATATAGCAGCTGTCAATCCGGCCGGTCCAGTACCGACAATAATTGATTTGTACATGATGATATCCCCCTTGAGATGGACGGAAAAGACGCCATTCCTTATTTAAAATAATTATAATCTAGTATTTATTATGATCACCTCAAGGGGAGTTGTCAATATGCCAGACCCGTTGTAAACGCTCCTTTTTGTGAACAATTCAATTTTAAGCAATCTAAAGTGTTAACGCAAAAGACGCAGGCCGTTAAGGATGACGAGAATCGTACTTCCCTCATGCCCGACCACCCCGAACGGCAGCGCAATCCCCTGCACAAAGTTGCTGATCATCAAGGCGGCAATGACCGTTACGGCAAAAATCATATTCTGCTTCACAATCCGCTGCGTCCGGCGCGCCAGGGCAATCGTCCCGGCAATCTCCTCAATGTTGTCATTCATCAGCACCACATCGGCAATCTCCAGAGCAGCCCCGCTGCCCTTCATCCCCATGCCCATGCCAACTGTTGCGGTTGCGAGCGCAGGCGCATCATTCACCCCGTCGCCTACCATGATGACATGACCGTATTGCTCCCGCAGCGCCTTGATGTGTGATACCTTATCTTCCGGCAAAAGCCCGGCGAACACGAGATCGACGCCGCTCTCACCCGCAATGACCCGGGCTGTAGCCTCGCGGTCACCGGTCAGCATCGCTACCTTGATCCCCAGATCATGCAGCTTGCGCACGGCCGCTGCCGCCTGGGGGCGCACCGTGTCCTGCAGAGCAATCATTCCGGCGATGGTCTCTCCGGCAAGGATCAGCGATACCGTTTTGCCTTCCTGTTCGAGCTTGCTGCGCAGAGTCTTCCAGTCTTCCGTATCCGCCCCGGCAGCCTCCCCTTCCGCTTCATCCAGCAGATTCGACTTGCCGATCCTCCACAGCTGGCCGTCTATGACGCCTTCAATTCCCCAGCCGGTGACCGACTGGCTCTCTTCAATATCCCGCAGTCCGATCTGTTCCGCTTCCGCCAGCGCGACAATGGCCTCTGCCAGCGGATGCCCCGACAGCTTCTCAATGGAGGCGCTCACGGCCAGCAGCTCTTCCCGCACATAGCCTTCTCCGGCGATGAAGTCCGTGACCTGCGGGATGCCTTCCGTCAGGGTACCGGTTTTGTCAAAAGCAACGACCGAGGTCCGCGCCATATTCTCCAGATGAACCCCGCCTTTGAACAGGATGCCTTTGCGGGCGCTCTTGGAGATGGCTGACAGCATAGCGGGCATGATTGAGGATACCAGCGCACACGGGGAAGCCACGACCAGGAACACCATGGCCTTGTAGAACGTATTGCTCCAGCTCCAGTCCAGCACAAACGGCGGCAAGGTGATCAGCAGGACTGTCGCAGCCACGACAATGCGGGCATACACGGATTCGAGCCGTTTGATAAAACGCTGCGAATCCGGCACTTCGTTCTCTGCCTCTTCCACCATGCGGATGATTTTGGCGAACAGCGTATTCTCGGCAGTCTTCGTCACTTCTATATAAAGAGGGCCTTCTCCATTAACAGTACCGGCGAATACTTCACTGCCGGCAGTTTTGTCTACGGGAAGCGATTCTCCCGTGATGGAGGCCTGATTCACAGACGACTCCCCCCGGCATACCTTGCCGTCAGCAGGAACCAGCTCACCCGGACGGATCAGCAGCAGATCTCCCAGCATGAGCTGATCAATAGCTACCTCACTCATCGCGCCCTGCTCAATACGGACCGCTGTGGCAGGCTTGAGGGCCAGCAAGGCGGAGATGTCCTTCTTGCTGCGCTCCATGGTGTAGCTCTCCAGCGCCCCGCTCAGGGCAAAGATGAAGATCAGCATTGCCCCTTCATTCCAGTACCCGATTGAGGCGGCACCCAGCGCAGCGGCAATCATCAGCAGATTGACATCCAGGTCACGTTCCTTGACCAGCGTCTCCACGCCTTCCTTCGCCTTCATCCAGCCGCCCAGGGTGTAAGAGATCACATAGAGAATTACGGATAAGACCTCCGACCAGCCGCTGACGGCCCAGGCTATGAGCATAATCAGCCCGCTCCCCAGAGCAGCCTGCATTTCGGAGTTGCTGAGCATCGCCAGCGGATCGAAGCGGCGCGGTCCCGGAGTGCGGGGCTGCTGCGCCCCTCCTTGACGCGCTATGGATTTGGGCATTGATTTCGAGGTTGCTTGCATGAACAATCACCTTCCTGAATGGTTTTGGTTAAGCGCACACTTGAGAATGAGAGCCATTATTAACACCCTTAAAATGACACATGCTGCCCCGGCATCGCCGGGACAGCATGTTGAATGGGTATGGTAGTTGAGGATAATGACTGAGAGATAAATGAGAATGATAATCATTGTTGCAATAGAGCAACTATATTTCCTTCACGCAACTTATAACTATACTATACCACGCTATCCGCAAATGTAAACCGGGGGATGAGCCTGATTTTTTGGGAAAGAGGGCTGGTCTGGAGAAAGAGTACAGATTGCTGGGGCGGATGAAGAGAATTCGGGTTAGGCGGGTACCCGCTCTCATGAGATTCAAAGGGATTTATGCACTTCATTGATCCAGCGATTACAAGCGGTGGGGCCATGGCTGCACCGTTCCTGGATAATTCAACCGGCTGATCGTTGAACGCCAAAAAAGTGCCCCGTACGGGCGCTGCTAGAGGCCGCCCACGGGACACTTTTATATGCTGCTTATACACTCTGGTTCTACAGGAAGCCTACCGTTATAATATGACCTCCACTTTCACTGATTGTCTGTGCGGGTATGCGGGGATAACCGTTCCTTCCAGCAGTTCGCCGTCCACCCGGATCTCCCGGACGCCTGAACAGACACGGCTGTTGTTCTTCACGGTAATCTCATACTCACAGCCACGGAACCGCCGGGTGACCGAGAAGCCCTCCCAGGAAGACGGGATGCACGGGTTAACGGACAGGCCGGCCAGCACCGGCTTGATGCCCATAATGTATTGCGTAGCAGCTACATACATCCACGCGGCCGTACCGGTCAACCAGGATACATTCGCCAGACCGAACCGGTCGGACTCCGGCCCGAACAGGTTCGAGGCATAGACATACGGCTCCGCTTTGTAGCGCCGGATTCCGGCCTGCTCCATGGCGATGTTCGGGATGAGCTGGCGGTAATATTTGTACGCCTGGTCCCCTCTGCCCAGCATACATTCCGCAATGATCGCCCAGGTATTGGCGTGGCAGAAGACGGCTCCGTTCTCCCCGGTTCCTTTGTTATAGTTGGTTAACGGATCGGCGGGATCGGGGAAGTTCGTGATGGACGGATGCAGTTTTCGGATGCCCAGCTCTGTATCGAGAATGTCGCGCACACTGTCCATCGCCTTCAACCCCTTGTCAGGCTCAGCCATCCCGGACAGGGTCGCCCAGGTCTGGGCATTAAGCCAGATCTGGGCCTCCTCATGCTCAGCGGTACCCAGATACCGCCCGTCATCCATCACCGCCCGCCGGAACCATTGCCCGTCCCAGCCCAGCGTGTTCACGAGCGACTTCTGCTCCCCGTAGAGCCGGTCATAGTCCGCCGCATGCTCCGGGTAACCGGAGGCCGCCGCCAGATCCTTCATCCGCAGCAGCACCGTCCCGAACTGCATCGCTGTCCAGATGCTCTCCCCTCTGCCCTCACGGCATACCCGGAAGAGCTGATCATTCCAGTCCGAGCGCAGCATCAGCGGGAACCCGTTCGGCCCCAGATTGGAGACGGTGAAGTCCACCGCCCGCTTCAAATGATCATAGAGCGGCGCCTCACCGCCGTCATAGAACGGAATATTTTCCTGCAGGAATGCCCAGTCTCCGGTCTCGGCAAGAATGTCCCATACGGCCAGCGCCGTCCACAGGTGATCATCCGAATGGATGCTGGTGACCGGGTCCCAGCCCTCATTCGGGAAAAAGTAATGATTCACATGCCCGTCCTGATACTGCTGCCCCAGGAGCAGGCGGACTTTATCCTTGGCTGCTTCGGGATCGTACGGTACGACTGCCAGAATATCCTGAGCGGTATCCCGGTAGCCTACGCCCCGGAAGGTGCCGGTGGCATAGTACGAAATATTGCGCGAGAAAAGGAAATTCCGCTGCGACTGGTACGGATTCCAGGTGTTGAGCATACGCTGCGCATCCTGATCCGGCAGCTCACAGCTCCAGGCCCTGAGGTAATGCTCCCAGTTCTCCTGAAGCGCCGCATAGGAACGGGTGACGAAATCCGCCTCCCGCGATTGATCGATGGCCCGTTCAATCTCGGCTTCGTTCATGGCTGTCCCGAGAAAAAAGTTCACGGTGCGGGTCTCGCCGGGCGCAAGCCTTACCCGGACCTGAAGTGCGCCGCAGGGGTCGCCTCCCAGAATCGTTGATCCAGTGCAGCCCCCCTGCTCAATAGCGGCCGGATTGGATTCACTGCGGTAGCTGCCGATGAATTCTTCACGGTCTCCGTCATACCCGGCAAGCGGTGCATCGGACATCATATAGACGAGCGGTGTTTCGTCCGGCTTGGGCTGATTTTCCACCCCGTATTTGTAGATCAGTGCTTCCTTGTCATGGTACTGCACCGAGACCTGATGCTTGTTATAGCATTGCCATTGCAGTTCGCGCATGAACTCCATCATCCCAAACTCGGCGTAGGCATACACGTTCAGCTCCTTGACCTCGCTGCTATTGTTCGTCAGCGTCAGATTCCAGATCAGGGAATTCTCATAGGGCCCGACAAAATAAACCGTCTTCGCCGCCAGCTCATCCGCCTGCGCTTCAAAGCGGGTATAGCCCATGCCATGGCTGCTCCGCCACTCCTGCGGCTTCCGGAAGGACGGCTCATACGTGGGACACCAGTAGCTGCCTGTTCCGGCATCCTGCAAGTAAATATACGGGCCGGAGCGGTCGGTGGGCAGATGGAAGAAACGGTAGCGGGTAATCCGCCAGATCTGCGGAGACTTATAGAATGATAGTCCGCCGCCCGCATGGGACAGCATGGTATGGAAGGTGCCGTTGGATAAATAGTTCAGCCAGGGGGTCGGCATATCATGCCGCTTGAACTCCACCTCCCTCGCCTCATCGTTGAAGGTGAAGTACTGATCCAGCTCATTTGTACGCGCAAGTAGACTGACCCCATAAGGCGGTTCTACAGCCTTGTTACTCTGTGCGCGGCCGGAAGGGCCTGCGGGTGGTGTGGATGATGCAGATGCTGCGGATGGTACCGGTTCATTGGCGTTCATATCGGTCTGCTCCTCTCCTTTGATCTTGCTCATTTGGGCTCCACCTCGTCCATTGTCAGGCGGAACTCCAGATCATTCATATACGTGCCGTCTGTATTCAGGAAAACCATGCCGAAGGCGATATCCTCCTGCGCTCCCCGGACGATGGCGATCAGGCGGTTGATCCCGCTGGCCAGCGTAATCTCTTGTTCAGGCTCCGGCACCAGCCTGCCATTCATATAGATGTCAAAAGCGCAGGCCGAGTTCACCCGGAGTCTGCCGGTTCTTGTGCCGCCCGGCTTCCCGCTGCCTGCGGCTGCTTCGGTTGCATCCGCCGTCTCCGGCAGATGCACGAAGCAGCTTAGGAACAGGGGCCGGCCCTCCGGTGCGGGGATGAGGAAGGTTCCGTCTGCGCGCCGTTCTTTTTTCTTCATCCAGCCATATAGGCCTTCCCCCAGATTGTTCAGAGAGAATTCGGGGTCGGTATAGTAGTCCTTCATCGCCTCGTAGTCGGTATGCGGCGGACAGAACAGTGTCATTACGGCCTCCACCGCCCACTGCGCATCTCCCTTGTCATGAAGCAGCAACTCATCGGCAAAAGCGGCTCCGAGATTGCCGAGCAGGCGCGTGTAGAGCCTGAGACTCTTGTCGCTATCCGGGTCGGCGAGCAGCTGCGAGCAGAGGATCTCTCCCGCTCCGGCCGCCTGCCGAATCACAAAAGCTCCCGGGGCAGCCGCCTTCCTGCGGTTCAGCTCGACCAGCGCCAGCCTGCTGTATTCCGCCGTATGCTGTCCGGCGAAATAGTCCTTCCAGGCTGTGCCTTCGACGCTGGTGCACAGCACCTCAGCGCCCGGCACCTCCAGCCTGTAAGCGGCCAGCTCCCGGTTGACGACATCCCGGGGCGAGAGATGCACCTTATCGAAGCCGAACAGGTCGACCGGGCTGATGCCCTGCACGGCGGCGTGCGCATAGTCCGCCGCGAGATGATACGTCCCGTGCGGCGCAATGCGCACGGGAGCGTCCAGCAGGCGGGCGAGTGCCTCCTGCCCGCCGGGCTCGGCCGGCAGCACCAGCACGCTGCCGCCGGCCAGGGCCGCCTGGCGCACGGCTTCCGCCGCGCCCGGCGTGCCCAGCAGTGCGGCCTCCACGACGAGGAGGCCGGGGGGCAGGCCGGACAAGCCTGCGGCGCTGTCCAGGCTCTGGCCCTTCAGGCGGAGCTTGCCGAGCAAGGCTGCCGCCGGACTGTTGCTGCGGACCCAGACCGCAGCGGATTTTGCCGCGGCTGACGCAGGCGCGGATACAGTAGCCGGCGCGGCGTGCCGGGCTGCGGCGCTAGCCTTGACGGCGGCGGCGGCGGTAGCCCCGGCGGCGGTAGCCCCGGCGGCGGTAGCCCCGGCGGCGGTAGCCCCGGCGGCGGTAGCCCCGGCGGCGGTAGCCCCGGCGGCGGTAGCCGGTGCGGTAGCCGCCGCAGCGGCGGAGGGCCCGGATATGGCGGCAGATGCCGGGGCTGCCGCGCGGCCCGCATAATGCAGCAGGCTGCGCAGCAGCAGCTGCGCCTGGGGAACCCGCTGGAGATGGTCCATGATCTCCAGCTGATTCGCCAGGAGCATGCCCGCACCGCTGCGGTATTCCAGCAGCGGCGACCACAGATCGCCGCCGTCTCCGAAGTCCCCTGCGCTGCATTCCAGCAGCAGGGTGAAGTCGCCGGTCACCGGCTTCTCGAACGCCGCCCGGATGATCGGCAGCGGCCCGTCCTCGCGCAGCTCCTCATGCCAGTACATCAGGTCCTCCGCGCCTAATCCCCGGAGCACCGGATGCCCGTAATCCCCGCTATGTGCGCGGATGAATTCCCGGCGGGTGAGTGGCAGCCTGCCGGGAGAGAGATGAAGCTGCTCCAGCAGCAGCAGCCGGCCTCCACGCTGCACGAATCCTCTCAGCCTCCGGTCCAGCGACCCGTCCTGATCCTCCACCTTGCTGCCGACAATCAGCAGGGTTCCGGCCGCAAGCTTATCTACAGCTTCCGGTTCTGCCCGGACCAGAGCGGGCTCCAGCGCGTGAATCGCCTGGAAGTCCCGGTCAGAGCCGATGTAAGCTGCTGACAGGGCGATCTCTACCGGCTCTGTCCGGCAGCTCCCGGACAGCAGGCGGTAGCTTACCTCAAGCTCATGCATCAGCTCGCCGCCATGGAACAGCCGGGCGGACAGAGTGGCTTCTCCTTCACCTACTGGTGCGCCTGCTCCTGCTCCCTCTCCTGCTCCAGCTCCTTCGCCATGGACTGCCTCCGGCATCCACTCCAGCCGGATGCTCTGGCGTGCAGCAGGCTCATGCCGGAAGTGGAAGGTCTCGCTGTGCACCCTGCGCCCGCCCTGCATGACTTCACATTCAATCAGTACTTCCTGCGCTGACAACGTATCGTTATAGACATCGAAGCTGCGGGAGACCGGCGCATCATCGAAGAAGCAGCGGTTGTATTCCGCAGCAATCAGCGTGACCGGCTTGAAGGCCGCGGCCATAATGGCAAAAGCAGGATTAGGCCTGTAGACCGGATACTCCTCCGGCAGCAGCCCGTTGTTCAGCGAAAGCGAGTAGGCCGGAATCACAGCAGGCTTGGGGCCGGGTGTGGTCAGGTCGGCCTGCGGCAGCTTCAGCTCCTGCTCCGGCATCGCCCGCATGAAGTAATGGACAAAGTTAAAGGTAGAGATGCCTGAGACGCCCTGCCGCCGTGCATATTCCACGAACAGCCGCTCCTTGTGGGCCAGCCCGGCAGCACTGGCATCCGAATCCTTATATACCTCCATTCCCGAGTACATGCTGCTGTTCTGCGGACAGATGTACCACCACCCGCCATGCTCGCCGAAGGTGAGCGGAACCTTCCGGTCCCACTGCGCGATCGTGCCGTCAATATTGTAATGACGGCTCTCCACCTCGGTCTGCTGCCTGGAGACCAGGCGGTTGTCCCCTTCCACCATGACCGGGCGGGTGGCATCCAGCGCCTTCATCAGCCCGATCAGGCCGGGGATATGCTGCTTGTAATGATCCCGTCCGTCCACCCAGCGCATCTCGTTCTGCACGCTCCACAGAATGACCGAGGGGTGATTCTTGTCCCGCTGCACCAGCCGCTGCACATGCGCACGGCAATTGTCTATGAAGTCGGGATGGGCGGCATCCATGCTTTTGCTGGAACCGTAGATGGCCGTCTCATCGACAATCAGCATCCCCTCCTCATCGGCAATCCGCAGATAATCGGAGGGATACGGCTGCGCATGCAGCCGGATGCTATTAATGCCCGCCTGCCGGCACATCCGGTACCAACCCCGGATATAGTCCTCTGTCTGCTGGGCCGCCCCCTGAAAATGCCAGGAGTCCCCCCGCAGATTAACGGGAATCCCGTTCAGCATAAACTGCGGCCCCTCGCACCAAAACTCCCGGAAGCCAAAGGTCTCGCTCCGGCGGTCCAGAACCACATCGCCCGATTGAAGCACAAGCTCCAGCTCATACAGGACAGGAGAATCCGGGCTCCACAGCATAGCCTCCTGCCAGGGCAGGTTGAATGCCGCTCCGCCCCACACCCGGCTGCCGGTATTGCTGCATAACTGCCGCCCGGCAGCATCCTCCGCAGGGCGGGGCGCTACTGCTGCTTCCGCTTCAAGGACGGGCAGCGAACGAGCGGCAGCCAGCGGCTGCGGCCGATTCGGCGGCTCTGCCAGCGCGGACAGAACGCCGGACTTCCGCTCCCTGACATGCAGGAGCACCCGCAGACCTTCCGGTAAGGGACCGTCTTCTGTGCCGCTTATCAATGCATCCACTTCCAGCCTTCCCTGCCGGACAGAGGTGCGGATCGTAAGATCCTCCAGCGATACTGGCGGATAGGCCTCCAGGAAGACATCCTGCCAGATGCCCCGGGCGATTCTGCCGAACCAGGAGCCGGAGAGTCCGGTGATTTTGGTCTCCCCGGAGGGAAGCACCGCCGTGTCAAAGCTGCCGCAGACCACATGCAGATGCTGCTCCCGGCCGGGCTTCACCAGCGCGGTGATATCCAGCCGCAAGGGCAGGAAGCCGTCCTCCCAGAGCGCAATCCGCTCGCGGTCCAGATAGATTGCCGCTTTTTGCATAATGCCCTCGAACCGAAGTACAATCCGCTGCTCCAGCATCGTCTCCGGCACCTGAAAGCTGCGGTGAAGCACCCCGGCTTCGGCTGCATTCCATTCCTCCGGGTAGCTGTATACATCAAAGGGCTGGAAATTATGGTCGGCGACTTCGCCGAATTTGCTGCCTGAAGGTGCAGTATAGCTGTAGCGCCAGCTCGATGGAACCTGTATTTTACGGGCCTCGTATTGCAATCTCTCCGGAAGGGCGCGAGTGCGCGGTTGGTCATAGAGCGGCATGAAATCCCACTCGCCATTGAGACATATGGATGTACGTAACATATTCATTCTCCTTTTCCTGTATGGGGGCGTGGGATGGCTAGGACGAGCACAAGCTTTTTCCAAATGGCCTGATCCGGCTGCATCCCACTCCATTTCCTGAAATGCGGGTCCATCACCTCACCCCAGTTCTCCGGCCGGAGATTCGTGGCAAGCTTCCCGGCGTACGGGGCAGGCTCCACCGTTGCAGGCAGCTCGGAATAAAAGAACAGCAGGTTCTCATGCAGCCCGATAATCCCATATTTGTCGCCGTCCCCCGGACGCTCCTCCTGATACTGATAATGGTGATACACATAGCTTGCGACCTGCTCCGGCTTCAGTGCCGCCACTCTTCCGTAGGGGGTTCCCGCCGCATGACTGCGCTTCCAATGCTCTGTGGAGACCGGCTGCTGATAATGGAAAATGTCCATCATAGGCACCCACAACCGGGGCTTCTCCCCTCCCGGCCACTCCTTGAGCATCTCTGCCGCACCCTGAAATAACTGCTCCGGCCCTACCTCCCGGCTAGTGCACTCATAGTACAGAAACAGCTCCTGACCATCCTGAAAAATACTCAGCCGTTCAAGGTCCAGCCTGTCCATGCGTTCATTCAGTAACTGGGTCTGTGCATCCCAGAACGCAGATGGATTAGCATCCTCCCTGCACTCGGCTCTATATAAACAACGCTGCATCGTGTCCCTCCAACCTTATGTCATCTACCCTTCTAGAGTAACGTATCCGGCGGGCCGCTTCCTTGACGATCATGCCCTTCTTTAGCATAATAACGACATGCGAAAATGGAGCTATAAACTCCATGTGATACGGCAGCGGAATCCGGCTTACTCTCAGCGCAATGCAGATGGCCCGGCGATGGTTGAGGAATGAAGGAGGGGCTAGTTACGGGAGAAAAATGAGATGCTGATCGAGGCTTGCCAACGGTGGCGTTGGGGGCACATATACACTTGGCTCGTGCGCCAATGGAGGATTTACGGGGATGTGGTGTATTTGTACCCTTCATTCGCGCACCAACGGCGGATTTCCGGAAATGTAGTGTATTTATACCTTTCATCCGCGCTCCAATGGCGGATTGGTGGAATTGTAGTGTATTTATACCTTTCATTCGTGGATCAACGATGAATTGGCGGAAATATAGTGTACTTATACCCTTCATCCGCGCTCCAACGGCGGATTTACGGAAATGTAGTGTATTTATACCCTTCATCCGCGCTCCAACGGTGGATTAGCGGAAATGTGGTGTATTTATGCACTTCATCCGCGCTCTAACGGCAGATTGGGAGATTGGGGGCTTGGGCTTGGGCTTGGGCTTGGGGTTGGGGTTGGGGTTGGGGTTGGGGTTGGGGTTCGCGGGTTTGCAGGTTTGCGGGTTGCGGGTTTGCGGGTTGCGGGTTGCGGGTTGCGGGTTGCGGGTTGCGGGTTGCGGGTTGCGGGTTGCGGGTTGCGGGTTGGCCCAATGTAGTGTATTTACAACAGCGCCTCCGAACATAGCACACGAATAAGACGGCCAGGTTCCCCGGCCGTCTTATTACACACCTAGTAGCTCCACCAACTATCCCTATAACCAACTATCCTTCTAGCTGTTCCATTACGCCCGCTAACGCCATGCATCCATGATCCTACCCCTCCCCATCACCATCACGCAGGGGACTGCCCTGGGCTTTACGGTATTCGCCCGGCGTGATGCCTTCGAGCTTCTTGAAGACGCGGATGAAGGACATGGGGTACAGATACCCCACGCGCTCCGCGATGCTCTGCACTGGTTCGGAGGTTCCGGTCAGCAGGCGCTTGGCCTCCTCCATGCGCAGGCGGGCCAGATAATCGACGAAGTTCTCGCCGATCTCCTCCTTGAAGATCCGGCTTACCGTCTTGGTGTTCATGGCGAAGCTGTCGGCAACATGGGTCAGGGAGAAGTCGGGGTCCGCGTAATTGCAGCCAATGTATTCGCGCACCTTATTGGCGAGCGTGTACTGCTCACGGTTCATCCGCAGGCTGCGCAGCGCCTCCTCCATCTCCTCCAGCGAACAGACCAGTTCCCCGTGCAGCTCCTCAATCCATTCAAAAGACTCCGGTGAATGCGGAATGCCCCGCAGCCGTCCGTTATTCCAGATCCCCTTCATCTCCGGCGGCAGCTCCTGCATCTCCCGGGACAGCCCGGTCTCCAGCAGCCTCAGCAGCCGGACGATATCCTCCTTGGAGTAGTTGCCGCCTGCCAGCAGCTCGAAAATCCGCTCGATCAGCGGCTTCCACTCTGCGTTCCCCAGCCGGTACAGCTGGGGAACGGCACCGATGGCCTGGACCAGCACATCCATTCCTTCAGCCGGAGGCAGCGGGCTTCCGGCAGGCGCCGCATAGACGCGGCCCGGGCCAGCGGTTATTTTGCGGTCCAGCGCCCCCAGGGCCTGGCGGTACGCACCCGATAAGCCGCCGAGACCGGCGGCAGGTCCGCTGATGCCGAAGGTAGCCGTGAACTTGAGATGCTGCTTCACCCAGGAGCAGGCACTCTCGGCAATCATTAGGGCCTTCTCCGCCGCACCATCAGCGTTCTCCCCGCCCGCAGGGCGGCGGAACAGCAGTCCCAGACGGCCCGGTCCGATCCACTCAGTCCACAGGGACACCCCTTCCTTCTCGGAGATCTCCTGAATCACACTGCGCAGGGTGAATTTGAACAATGCCTGATCCCGTGCCGAGTAACCTGCGGCAAAAGCCTCATAGAAATCAATCTCGGCAATGCCCACCACCGCACCTGCAAATTCACCGTCCATCCCGATCCGTTCCGCTTCCCTGACCCAGTTATCCGCCGACATCTGGCCGCTGTTCTCCAGCAGCTCCTTGAATAACTGATTCCGCCTGTGCAGAATCCCCTCGGCCTGCTGCTGCTCATAGCTGTTGGTCTGCTCGATCAGGCTCTCCAGCGCATGGCCGATGAAGGCAAATTCGTCGCCTTCCTTGCTCTGCGGCTTCCAGCCGAAGGAACGGTCCTCTCCGAACCTGTAGATCCGGCTCATGACCTGCTCAATCGGACGGTAATTCCGGTGGCTGATATAGGTCATGGCCGCAATCCCGCCAACGACAGCCGCAAAGCCCAGAATTGCCCAGATATTGGAGAAGGCCGACAGCAGCGAGAAGGCCTCCGCCCGCGCCATTCCAACCTTGATCGTCCAGCCGGTATAGGAGGACATCCGGCTAACCGCCCGATCCTGAACCTGCGGGTCAGAACAGGTATCCGCACCTGCAAAAGCACGCCCTCCGGCATCCTTCAGACAGATTTCTGTATTCGCCATGTTCATATCCTGAATCAGCGCCTGCAGAGATTCCTTGCGCACATTAATGACAATCAGCCCCTGCTCGCCGGAGAAGTAAGGCACCTGCTCCACAAGTGAAATGACCGATTTCGGCCGGTCCTCCCCGGAGAAAAGCTGCAGGTCACGGATTCCGCTCCAGGTATAGCTGGGGGCATTCCCCATCGCAGTCTCAATAAAGCTGCGGTCCCCGAAGTCCGTCAGGCGGGAGGCGAAATGCTGCATCAGCACCTTGCCGTCGGCTGCGCGGTACAGATAGACCGAATCAATCATCGGCAGCGGCGACATGAAATCGAGCAGCACCTCCGCGACCCCGTAATCCTGATAAGGGTCAAGCTTCCCCGGCCGGTCGAAATAACTGCCAACCTTCTCCTCCAGCAGCAGGCTTTTGATCGTGGTGGTCTCCAGGTTGCGCAGGGTGGTGTCCACAATCTGCAGCACATTTTCCGCGTACACTCCGTTTGCCTGAGCCGTCTGTCTCTCCATCGCTTCATTTAAGGTCAGGAAGAATAGAATAATGAGGCAAAATACTACGGCAAACAGAATCGGCAGGTAGGAAAGAATCAGTCGGTACAGCCATTTCTTATGCATCGGTGTCATCCCCTGTAAGTCCAGATGTTGGCTATCTCATTAATGATATGGGCTGCGCACCCGGATTCATAAGCTTATGCTGTCAATATCCCAGCTCTGTGCTCGCATTGCGGGAGACCAGCCCGAAGTACCCCGCTTCACCAATCGCCCCTGCGGCGGTGTCCAGATAATTAAAGATCTGCACCCCGTTAACCTTCAGGATCAGACGCACACCCCCGGATTCTTGAAAAGCACCCAGCTGAACGCGGCTCTGCACCCCGAAGGTTATCGCCGTATTCGGGATCGCCGGCCCGCCGAGGCTGGTCAGGCCGTCAATCTTGCCGTAGATCACGGTTCGTACCCCCTCGTTGAAGCGGTGCAGCTCGATGCCCGATGTCCCTATGACCACCAGATACATGCTGCCGGTGCTATAGCTCAGCTCCTTGCTCTGGTTATTGAGCATCAGGGCGTACCAGTTGGAGGAGGCCGCGCTGTCATTGATCTTCATTTTGAAATCCAGCAGCTCATTCTGATACTTGCGGTTCTGGTAGATGATATGCCCTCCGGGGGCCCTCAGCGTAAGGCTGTCTTGCCCGGTCTCCTTCAGCCCGTTCGCCGTTGCCGATACGTACCAGCCATCAGGGTCTTGCAGTTCCGCCGTCAGGGGATGTTCGTATTGGCTGGCCTCATTCCATACCTTAACCTCATATTGCCCCTGAGTCACGGTGCCCAGATATTCGGCCGATAACGTGAGGGTGGCCGAGCCGGTCTGATGCCCCGTCAACAGGCCGGTGCCGCTGACGCTGACAATGGAAGGATCGCTGCTCGTATAGGTGACCTCCTCCAACTCCTCGCGGTTGCCGAACAGCGTCTCGCCGTAAGGCTGCACTTGCAGTTCTGCGCCTTCACGGATATACGCCACATTGCCGTCATGCCCCTCCAGGCGGACCGTGGCTAAGGTATCGCCCACGTATACATCCGTTGTGATTGTCCGCAGAATGGAGCCGTTAATGATGTTCACGATAAGCTTCGTCTGTCCCTGGGTCAGTCCGGTGACCACGCCCCCGCTACTAACCGAGGCTACGGCCGGATCGAGAATGCTATAATAGAAGCTGCTGGTTTCCTTGCCTAGCGGCTGGTCTTTGCCGTTCATGGCATGGACGGAGACCTGTTCACTTCCTCCGGCTGCGAGCTTAACCGGTGCCAGTCTCCAGCGGCTGACCTGTCCCTCTGCTGTCCCGGCATATTCCGGCTGAAGCCCGGCTTGGTCAATAATCGTCATTGCCGCCTGAGGCCAATCGGCATCCGGCTGGACCGTATTGTCCGCAAACAGAACATTGCGCCCGTTGTTGGTATAGCCGTCTGTAGTTGTATAGTTGTTCACGAAATCTACATCATGGATGGTCGGCACATAGGCCATCGCCCAGCGGAGCGGGGAATGCCACAGCGGCGTATCCTTTAGGTCGATCACATTGTGCTCAAATTTCCAGTAGGCGGAGCCTTCATCCGTGTACAGGGCGGAATTGCCGTCCATCTGGTTGCGGATGTAGTTGCCGCTGACCAGATTTTTGTCCTCTGCGGTGGCTCCGGTAGGTCCGAGACTGTAGATGGCGCCTCCGTCACGCAAGCCCATTCCCATGAGATCATAGATCAGATTATTCTGAATCTTCACGTTCCGGGTAGCGGCATCGAACAGCTTATCCCAGCCATATCCGATATGCGTTCCGCTGTAGGGCAGATTGTACATTTCATTATGGCTGATGTCCATATCTACCGGATACCCCGCAGATACGGCGGATGCCGATTTGTAGTCAATCCCGATATCATGAATCACATTGTTCAGCACATCATTATTCTTCATCAGCAGCCTCGGGTCTGCCGGATGATAGATATTCCGGTCGGTGGAATTCGGCTGTCCCACGTTCAGCGCACTGCCCGAAATATCATAGAAGCGGTTGCCTTCCACCAGGCTGTTCTGAACGCCGTTCTGCATACGCAGGGCTGTAATGCCCAGCTTGGTGAATTCATTGTTGCGGAAATTCACCGTATTGGCCAGCTCCAGCATCACCGCCGCATCGGTCAGCTCATCGGGGATCGACGGATAACGCAGATGGTTGTTCTGGGAATCGGAGTGTCCCGCTGCTGTACTCGGACGGTTCCAGGTGGTGTACATGAATTTCAGGCCTTCAAAATTCAGATTGCGCACCGGCTCGCCGGCCGATCTGCCATAGACTGTGGCGAGCTGCTCCAGTACAGGAACCACAACCCCGGCCGTGGACAGATTCTCCCAGGCACGCGGTTTGTAATACAGCATACCTTCATTCCGGTTATAGTACCATTCCCCGGCCTCATCCAGCAGCTCCATAGCATTCTCGTAATAGACGGGTACAGTCGCCGAGGTTAATCCCCGGTTAAAGACCGCGCTCCGGCCCGGCTCCTGCAGGACGATCTGTGCTTTGCCGCCTGAAGCGGTTACCGACTCTACCTTAATCCGGGAATTCGTCCACAGCTCATTGAATACCAGCTCCATATCGGACGTATTGCTCCACCCGGCCAGCTCCGTATTATCCGAGGTATAGCCGGTTGCCGTCTTCAGCGGATTCACGAGTCCCGCTGTACTCCGGGCCCGGACTGCCCGGATACCGTCCACGAACAGCTGCCTTGTCTGAAGGCCGGTTCCGACATTCGCCCGGTAGATGCCCTTAGCGCTGTCGAACACCGTCCAGCCTGTGACGGACCGCCCGCCGCTGATGGCTGCCTGCTCCCCGGGGTAGCTGCGGTAAGTGACAAAATAGCCGTTCGTCCCCGAATCCTCCGGTGTGAACTCCAGCGGTTCCGTCAGCGTGTAGGTCCCTTCCCGCAGATTGACAACAATGTCGGAGTCCATATCCTCGTTCAACAGGCGCACCGCCTGCTGGGCCCGGGCAATCGTCCGGAAGGGCGAGGCTTCCGTGCCGTCATTGTTGTTGTCGTCCCCGCCCGGAGCGACATACAGCTCCTGTCCGGTTGTCCGCCCGGTGACGGTAACGGATGTCTCGGCCCGGACGCTTCCGGTCTCATCCGTGACGAACACGGTAGTTGTTCCGGCGCTTACCCCCGTCAGCTCTCCGTAGCGGTCAATCACGGCGATGCTCTCATCCTCCGTTCCCCACCGGATGCCTGTATCCGTATTGTCTTCCGGTGTTACTGTTGCCTGTAACAGCACACGGGAGCCTGCGGGAACCGCCCGCTGAAGCGGAGCCAATACAATATCCGTGATCGGATCTTCGTAGACGGCTACTGTCGCAGTGACGGCCGGAAGCTCCTCATTCGGCTGGGCTGTCACCACAGTCGTTCCCTGATGGATGCCTGTGACCAGGCCGTTGCCATCCACTGTAGCGACCTCCCCGTCGCCGGAAGACCACACAGCCGTCTGATCTGTAGCATCCGCAGGAGTGAACTGAAGAGGCAAGGACAGCTTCTCCCCCCTTCGCAGCCCGTAAGACTGCTGGGTGAAGGCCGCACTTACCGCCTGTTTGTATCCGCTTACAATAAAATTGTCAAAGCCTATCATCCCTGTGCTGTCTTTATAGAATCCCATATAGAAGGAGGTTAACGCCCCTCCCTCGGCCATCGGCTCCTTCGTCAGCAGACGGTTGCCGTCAATGGACAGATCGAAGGTGTGGCCGCCGCCGTCGAGCGACAGGCGCACCTCATGCCACACGCCTGCCGATACCGGCAGGACGGAGGTCCAGGAGCCGGCACCTTTTTTCATATAGCTGAACGCCCCGTTGTTAATGGCGAACTTCACCAGCGGCACGGACCCGCTCTGCGGGGTGGGCAGGTAGATCACCGCTCCGGTCTGCTCGGCTCTGAACGAATAGCTGAACATGCTTCTGTACGTCACATCTGTAACGGATTTGCTGATGCTGTAGCTGCTGGCAAGCTTGCTCGTCTGCTCTAGCTCCAGCAGCTTGCCGGGATACCCCTCCCAGGCCTGCACCCCCACACTCACTCCCTGGGGAGGTGTCTTGATCGTCCATCCGGCCGGCTTCGCACCGGTGCTATACGTCTCAAAGGTCTCTTGCAGCCTGTAATCACTGTCCGCCCGGGCAACAGATCCAAGGTCTGCCGGGAGAAGGCCCAGCAGCAGAACCATAATGATAGCGTATACATAAAACGGCTTTCGGCTTGATTGTCTCATAATAGCCACCTTTCCGTATGGAAGCAAGTATAGTGTTCCGGTAGAGCATGTTCGATGTGGACATTCAGAGATAGTTGTATGCTGTACATTTAAAAACCGCGAAACGGTAGAATCTGCTCAGCTAACTGTAGTCTGTACAACTAAATCTGCCCCATGGGGTGAGAATCCGGGGGCAGATGGGAATTTAATTGTACGAAATACAGCTAAACGGATATTTGGCGGTACAGCGGACGATTTAGTTGTATGGAGTGCAATTAAGCCTACTGCTTCCGTCTGCCCCTTAATCGGGACACGGCAAACCCTGCGGCTGCCCGCTTGAAATGCGTGGCTTGGTTAAGTTGGTTAAGGGGCGTACGGATCAACGTTGAGCTGAACCGGCGGCTGGTGGCCCGCAGTCAGCACAATGCTCCGCACTAAGGCCCACGGCTCGCGCGGCACCTCCCGGTCATCCCTCAGCGTATCCTCAACCGTCACCGTATCGAGCAGCTTCTGGATGTCCGCTGACTCCGCAGCTTCGTCCAGACATACCACCGCCCAGCCTGCTTCCAGGCGGGGAAGCGCCAGCATCGAGCCGCTACCGGCATAAAGCACCTGGCGGAGCTTGATTCTTCCCTCCTCGCGAACAACAGTGACAGGCAGCGGGGCTCGGGCACCTGCCCCGGCAGCAATGCCTTTGAGCGCCGTGACCGCCACCGCACAGCCCGGATAACGCAGCACGAGCCATTCCCGGTCCCCGGCGGCATTCACTACCCGCTCCACCTCACCGTCATAGCGGTGGATGACCCATTCATCCGCGATCTCCGCGGCCCGGTTATGCAGCCGGGTCATCGAGCGGACCACCACCAGCGTATTCGCCTGCTGTGCGGAGCGCGTCTCCACCTCCGGGTACAGCGGCTCGGCGAACAATGCAGGCATCAGATAGGCGCTGCGGTATTCCTCCGCCGGATGCGTCCGCACAGCAGCGGAATCATCCACATACCAGCGCAGATAGGATACCTGCTGATCCTTCACGCTGAAGCTGACCGGGAAGCTCTGCCAGCCCAGTCCCCAGGTGGGATGCTGGTAGCTGCCCGGCATCACCGGGAAGCGGTTGATGCTGCCCAGCCGGATACGCTGCCCGATCCAGGTATAGGCACGCGAGGCATCGAAGATCCGCTCCTCACGAATCCGCGGTACCGGCAGCGCGGCCGGGGTGTTCTCCCGTGGCTGCAACTCCTCCGCAAACAGGAGGAACCCCGCCAGATCGTTAAGCGAGAAGGTCTGCTCCGCCAGAGCGCTGACCCCCGTCACACCGGCAACCGTCCACAGCAGGCTCTGCCGCCAAGTCTCTCCCCGGAAGTTATAGCTGCGGATTGAGGGAACGAATTCCTCCCCGTCATGGAAGAGGAGCAGCTGCTTCAGGACATCCATCTGCATGGACAGCCGCCCGGCCAGCTCACGGTCATGCTCCTGCAGCACAGAACAGGCAATGCTCAGCGCGTTCATCATCACCCCCTGATAGACAAGGCTGATATTCTCCCCCCAGCCCCAGCCCCGGCGGGCCGTATATTCCTCCCACCTCTTGAAATAGGCGGTTGCCGTCTGGAGATAAGCAGGTTCTCCGAGAAAGTGGGCCACCGCCAGCAGCATCGCCCCGTCGCTCATCGTCTTGTTCGGGTAGAACAGCTCCGGTGTCCGGCATTCCCTGGAGAACCAGGCCACCGCATGACGGAACATGCGCTGCATGCTCTCCAGATGGCTGGCCGGGAAGACGCCGGGACTGCTGAGACGCACCGCCACCAGCGGCATGAGAATGAAGAAGGCCGCATTGGAATCCTGGATCACGCTCTCCTCCCGGTACCAGAGGAATCCCCCGTAATCCGGGTGCTCCGGATCAGTGAACTGGAGTGCTGCAATCGCTTCCAGCATCTCCAGTCCCGCCGCTTCATCCAGCCGTCCCAGCAAGGTGCCGTACGCATAATATCCGGCCGAGAACCGGGCCTCATGGCAATACGCCAGCTGAGCAGCCTGCCGGGTATGCCCGGGCCGGTCATAGCGGACCAGCCCGGCCTCCACTACACTATCCGCCAAGGCGGCGGTATAGCTCTTTTCTAGAATCTGTCTCACCTCATGATTCAACGCTGCCCGCCCCCTGTGCTTGTATTCATCTGTTACTCCACCTCACTCAATTGTTTGCCCATCTCATAAATATCCTTCAGCATAATGGCATCCGCTTTATGGTCCTGATACCAGGAAGCATAGAATTCATCGACCTTGGTTCCGCCTGCCTTCTCCCAGACGCCCTTGGCTTCTTCAATGAACTGGTCCACCGAAGCCGGATCGGAGCTGACGATGGCCTGCATGGCCCGGTCGAGAATCGTTTTATTCGCATTGGTGTTGATCTGAGTCAGATCCTGCGGCAGCAACGGGAGGAAGGCCTTCTGCGTAATCCCGACAATCGGGCGGTCCGGGTTCATATACAGCTTCTCAGCCATTTCATAGATTGCGATAAAATCCTGCTCCGCCTTTGTAGGATTCACCTTGTTCTTCAGCCCGTAATTCTTGCCGATCAGCGGGGTGAGCATCCCCATATCGCGGTTGTACTCCAGTTCCTTCTTGTTCTTCTCCGGGTCGATTACCTCTGCACGGCCATCGGCGGTTTTCTTGTAATGCACACCTTCAATGCCGTTCTGGATCGTAGTGGTGTACTGCTCCGTAACCATGAAATCTATCATTTTTATTACAGACTCAGGGTCCTTGGCCGCTGCATTCACCATACCGGTCATCTGAATCGGAGAAGTCAGGGTCGGGCTGAACTGGCCGAATTCTGTCGCTGGCAGGGCAATCGGGATCACCTCAGCCTCCGGCGAGTTCTTCTTGAGCGTCTCATACGTGCTGACATCAGCCCCGTTGCCGCCGTAAATGCCCAGCTTGCCGGAGATCCAGTCCTGCTTCTGCTTCTCGCCGTTCTTATCGGTCACGAAGTCCTTATCCACCACCCCGGCCGCATACAGAGCCTTCTGGAAGGAGACCGCCGCCTTGATCCGGTCCCAGTCATGCACAATCTTGTCGTTCTCCAGCACCCAGGGATACTGGTCTTCGCCGAACAGCGTGAACCCGGTGCCGAACATGTTGTTCAGAATAATGCCGGCCACGAAGCTTAGCCCGGTTCCATACGTGTCCGCTTTGCCGTTGCCGTCGGGGTCCTGCTCTGTGAAGGCTTTCGCGACCTTCAGCAGCTCCTCCGGTGTGGTGGGCACTTCCAGATTCAGCTTCTTGAGCCAGTCATTGCGGATAAACAGATAATGCTGCGGGCCGAACTGGACCGGACGCCCCACCGTATACAGCTTGCCGTCCGCCATGGTGCCTGCCTTGCGCAGCGCCGGATATTTCTCCAGCATCGCCTTATATTCTGTACTGCTGCTGTCAATCAGGTCATCCAGCGGCAGAAGCTGCTTCTGGTTATAGAGCTGGCCCTGGTAAGCGGTATCAAATTCAAAGATCAGGTCGGGGGCCGACTTCGACGCGAACAGCACATTGAACTTTTGCAGGGATTCGAAGCGCGGAACGGTAACGTATTTGACGTTCACCGGCCCGTTCTCGTTGACCCACTTCGTCCAGCGGTTGTCGCTCATTGTCCCCTCTTCTGCGGGTACCGAGCCGCGGTCATACAGCGAGACGGTGATGGTCCCGCGCTTCCCGGAGCCCTCTCCCTTGTCTGTTCCCTGCGTGGCGGCATTATTGCCGCCACAGCCTGTAACCGCGATGGCGAGCAGCAGGGAAGCTGCACCGGCAGCGGTTGTTTTTCTTAGCCGAGGTGATGTGTGCATATGATTATGACCCTCCTATAATGGCGTTCTTGTACTTGCAGGTATGGTGCAGCAGGGGTCAGCCCTTGATGGCACCGATGGTTACGCCTTTGACAAAATAACGCTGCAGCAACGGATACACGATCAGCATCGGAATGACCATCACCATAATCCCTGCGGCCTTGATGCCCTCAGGTGTAATATTGACAACCTCCTGCGAGTTCATCGTATTCAGCTCCTGCAGGACAGCCTGGCTCTTCACCATCTGCTGGATGAGCACGGTCAGATTGATTTTCTCCGGGCTGTTCATATAGATCATGACGTTAAAGAACGAATTCCAGTAATACACGCCGTAAAAGAGGCCGATGGTCGCCAGCACAGGCAGGGACAGCGGCAGAATAATACCCGCCAGCAGCCGCCATTCGCCGGAGCCGTCTATTCGGGCCGCTTCCACCAGCTCCTCCGGGATGTTCTCGAAAAAAGACCGCATGATCATCATATTATAAGTGCTGACCAGAGCCGGCAGCCACAGGGCTGCGTAGGAATCCACCAGCCCAAGACTGCTGACCACGAGATAGGTCGGGATCAGACCGCCGGTGAACAGCATCGTGAACACAATCGCCAGCGTCAGCGTGCGTCTTCCGTAGAAATCACGGCGGGACAAGGGATATGCGGCGAAGATGGTGAACAGCATACTGGCCGCCACGCCGACCAGGGTAATCAGCAGGCTGTTGCCAAATGCGCGCACCACCGGCGTTCCCTCGAAGAGCATGGTATAAGAGCTTATTGTGAAATCAACCGGCCACAGGGTGACAAAACCGGAGAGCACCGCGTCCTTGCCGCTGAGGGACAGGGAGGCCAGATGGAGCAGCGGCAGCAGGCAGAGAATGCCTGCGAGCGTCAGCAGCAGATAGTTGAAGCTGTAGAATACTTTTTCACCGTTTGTACTTTGCATAGTGTCCTCCTGTTACCACAAGCCTTTATTGAAGCGCCGGGCAATGGCGTTGGATATCAGCACCAGGGTCAGTGCCACGAGGGAATCGAACATCCCCAGTGCAGCGGTCAGGCTGAACTGCCCTCCCTGTAGTCCTATCGCGTAAATATACGTACTTATAACCTCGGAGATCCCCGATACAATCGAATTTTGCAGCACGTACACATGGTCGAAGCCTACCTCCATGACCCGCCCCATGGCCAGAATCAGCATAATAACGATGGTTGGACTGATCCCGGGCAGCGTGATATGGCGGATCTGCTTCCATTTGCCCGCTCCGTCCATACTCGCCGCCTCATAGAGACTGGGGTCGATGGAGGTCAGCGCAGCCAGATAGATAATTGCATTGAAGCCCGCATCCTTCCAGATTCCCGAGCCGAGGAAGATCGAGACCCAGGACCACTCTTTGAACAGGAAGGGAAAAGCCTGGCCGGTCAGCTTCTCAACCACCGCATTGGCTACCCCGGTCTGGGCAAAGATTGTCACCACCAGCCCGCCGACAATGACCCAGGAGAAGAAGTACGGGAGGTAGACGAGAGTCTGGACCGATTTTTTGAACCACTTGTTCCTGACTTCATTCAGCATAATCGCCAGGGCAATCGGGAACGGAAAGCTGACCAGCACCGACAATATACTGAGCACCAGCGTATTGCGGATAATCTGCACCGACTGCGCCTGGGTGAACAGATTGGTGAAATTGTCCATGCCCACCCACCGGCTGCCCCATACCCCCTCATAGAAGGTATAATCCTTGAAGGCGATGACCAGCCCCAGCATGGGGGTGTATTTGAAAATCATATAAAATGCGATAACCGGAACGAACATGACCCACAGGGGGACATTATTCTTGAAGCGGCGGGTCTGCCAAAAACGTCTGCGGCTGCTTCCGGTCTGCCGTGAAGTGTCCAGACGCAGCACCGCCTCACTGCTTGTATTCGCTTTCATTACGGTGCCTCCTTTCACTTGCATGTGGTGCCTAATTGTGTGATGAATAAATGCTACGGAGCTGAAATGGCCGATTTCATGTCCTCACCATAGCCGCTTCAGCGGGTTAGGGCAATATTCAGTTTTTCTGTTAATTGCCGCTGAACCCTTATGCAGCCCGGGATTACAGGATTCCGGCCAGCTCCCGGGCCAGATTCTCACCCATCCGTATATGTCCTTCATCCCCCGGGTGAATCAGATCGCAGGACAGCCCGGCCAGGTCATCCAGCACCCGGCTTCCCTCGATCAGGCTCAGCTTGGGACGGGACAGACGCTGCACATGACTTCGCAGAATGTCGTTGAACTGAAGATCCTTCTCGGCTACTCCGCTGCCGGGGAACATGGCAAAATTGGGATACATCGTGATCACCGCTACCGGCTTCCCGGGATGTCTGCTCACCAGCTGGTCAAGCAGGTAGCCGCTCCGCTCACGGAATTCATCCGGCGACAAGTGGTCACGCATATTCACGCCCAGCTCCAGCGTCATGAATGACCAGTCCTCCTGCGCCGCAAGATAGTTGCTCATCTCCCGTTCACAATGGCAGGAGCCACTCATGCCGAGATTGACTACATCGGCAGCCAGCCGTCTTGCCGCGTGGGCAATATACGGCAGGCTGCTGTTCTCTCCATACGTGATGGATGAGCCGTAAGCAATCCAGCGTTTGCGGGGAATCTCCCCTTCCACCGGCGGGCGGAGCGGATGGCCGAAGGTTTCGATGCCGCAGACCACACAGGCATACCGTCCGAAGCAGATCCGCCATACCTCCGGCGCGAAGCCCGCTTCCATCAGCAGCTCACGCTCCGCCATCGCCAGACGCGGCGGTTCGCTTAGCTGGAGGGTGCGTATGCTACCGGCCTGAAGCTCATGCCTGGAGTGGAACAGCCCGCCCTTGTATACCGTTACGCTGCCACCCGTCTCCGGCAAGGTCAGCGTGACACGGATATTCGGAGCCGGTGTGACGAACCTGAGCTCACAGCCGCCCGCTTCCCCGGCGATGAACCGGCCCCGCTCGTTCAGATGCTCCCTGACGCTGCGGGGAATGCGGCGGAGGTGCACTCCGTAGCCCGTAGCCGGCTCCAGCTCGCCAACATTATGGAAGGCAATCCGGTCCAGCCCCGGCAGCCCCTTGATGCTGGCGGAATTGAGGCTGGCGGAATTATACATGCTTCATCGCCTCCACCAGCAGCAGGAGCGCCATGGATTGCCCGTAGGGCATCGGGCAGACCGGAATCTCCCGGTAGTCCTGAAGCGTAGCACCCATTCCCGTGCCGTAGGAGACACCCTGCACCACCCCGTCCTCATCGATCTGGTCCAGCACGTAATGAAGGGCTGCCATTGCAGGCTTGCGGCAGTCCTCAGGCAGCAGTCCCTGCCGCACCGCCTTCAACATGCCGTAAGCAAAGGCAGCGGTGGCCGAGGTCTCCAGATACGAGCTGCTGTCGTCCAGCAGGGTATGCCATGCACCTTCCGGGGCTTGCAGCTCCGTCAGCTTGCGTACCTGCCGGTCCAGTGAGGACAGCAGGAAGCTGCTCACCCCTGACGGCAGCTCCACCATCTCCAGGTAATCCACCAGTCCGGCGGTATACCAGGAATTGCCCCGTGCCCACAGGGCCCGGGCAAAATGGTGGCCTCCCTCGAAGGTCCAGCCATGGAAGAACAATCCGGTCACGGGATCGGTCAGGTACTTGAGGTGGACGAGAAACTGGCGGATGCTCTCCTGAATGCCCTCCTCCTCCTTTAGCACGATCCCCATCCGGGCTACAAACAGCACCGTCATATACAGCGTGTCGTCCCAGAGCTGCCCGGTATTCGGACTGCCGGTCACCTCATGCTGAAGGCCGCCTTCCTCCGTGCGTGGCATCTCATGCAGCGCATACTCCAGCCACTCCCGGCATAGCTGCATATAATCCGCGCGCCCGGTCTCCTCTGCCAGATAGCTTAGGGTAAGCATAGGGCACATCGTATTAACATTTTTCGCCGGGATGCCCCCGTCAAGCTTGCTGTCGAACCAGCCAGTCAGATAATGCAGAATCTCTTGCTTCCGGTTCTCACGGTAGTAACTGTACAGGGCAAACAGTCCCACCCCCTGTGGCCACTCCCAATTATCCATAGCAATAATGCCGATGGGCGCAGTCTCCTGAATCGAGCCTTTCATATTCTTCATCCGCTCAATGACACGGGCGATATGGCCTTCCAGTGCTGTTCGTGATATTGTCTCCATAATGTTCCTCCTTGTAAAATGTCCTGCTCTGAACCTGGAGCCTGAAGCGTGAAACCTGGAACCTCAAATCTGGAGCCTGATTCTTCAAACCCGGAACCTGAAGCCTGTGTAGCCTTTTCCCGGGGTATAGCCCTGTTCGCAACCCCAGTGTAGTCAAGCGCCGCAGTATCGTCCATTAACAAGAATCTTGCTAATCGCTTTCACTTCTGGCATTGTTCATAATGGGACTGTATTCATCAGAAGGAGGAGTACATGCTCACGTTCTAATTCTGTATTGAGAAATCAGGGAGGGTAACAGGTGATGAGAATCAAGTTTGATCTTTTTCCGGGCGGTGTTACTAAAGCGCTCACATTAAGCTGGGATGATGGAAGAATCTATGACCGGCAGCTCGTGGAGATTCTGAATCAGCATGGGCTGAAGGGGTCGTTTCATCTCAATTCGGGGTTGTTCGGCAATGAGGGCTACATCTCACGGGACGAGGTGGCTGCGCTCTATAAGGGGCATGAGATTTCAGCACATACCAGTACTCATCCCTTCCTGTCCATGACTCCGCGTGAAGGCATCGCCGAAGAGATTCTGAAGGACCGTAGACATCTGGAGGCCATCGGGGGCTATCCGGTGAGAGGCATGTCCTATCCGTTCGGCAATTACAATGATCAGGTGATCGGCCTGCTGCCTGCCCTGGGCATTGAGTATTCCCGTACGGTGAATTCCCACCGCAGCTTCAGTCTGCCGGACAACCTGCTGGCTTGGCACCCTACCTGCCATCACAAGGAGATGCTGGCCCTGGGCAAAAAGTTCCTGGAGGAAAAGCCCCGCTTCTCGTATATGCAACTGCTGTACGTTTGGGGACACAGCTATGAGTTCAATGACGACGATAACTGGCAGGAGCTGGAGCAGTTCGCCGCTATGATGGGCGGCCATGAAGACATTTGGTACGCGACCAACATCGAGATCGTGGACTACCTGTCCGCTGTGCAGGGACTGCGCTTCTCAGCTTCGCAGGAGATGGTGTATAATCCGTCGGCTACGGAGGTGTGGGTCTCTGTGGGGGATGAAGCCCGCCGTATTCCGGGCGGGGGAACGGTGAGGTTGGGGTAGGGATTGCTGGCCACGAAGGAGAAATGTTGCACTAATTGCAGCTTTGATTCATTAATCCCGGGATTTTGAGAGGAATGTTGTACAAAATGCAGGAATTGTCTCGCCCATCGGTTCGGGAGATGAGAAATGCTGCATTTCATGCAACAATCCATAGTTACAGCCGACTTAACGCGGGGAATGTTGTATTTAGTGCAGGATTTCGGCTACAGCAGCCGGTTAGTTCAAAGGTACACTGTGGTGCGGTAACTCCCTGCTATATGCAGCACAATATAACCCGATTCCGCCGCAGCCTGAATGGCTGGTGGAATCGGGTTATTGTTATGGTAGAGTCACTTAGGCACTGAGAGTTGTCGGTAATAATGTATGGTCCGGCGGCCCAAAGGCCTGATTACCGGCGTGTGACGGTGATAATGCTCAGGCGGTGACAGCAGCTTGAACAGCTTGAGTCGCAGCTCTAGATGAATTAGGAACAGCCACTCTGTCCGCCTGCTACTGCCATCCTCCGGCGGCAGCATCAGGATGCTCCTGCCTCGCTATCCAGGTGAGGCAGGCCGCCCGCAGCAGCGCGTCGGTCCGCTGAGCCGCGCCGCAGAAGACCCCGCTCAAGCCGATCTCATACAGATCGGCCAGCGTGTACGCCGCCGGTGCCCCCGCGGCGAGCACTGCCGCCGCCGGCCGCACCCGGCGCACGGCGGCCAGCACCCCGGCCGCCGCCTGCGCGAAGCCCTCGGCGGCGTTCTCCCCGGGCGCGGCCTCCTCCGCCGCGCCGTCCAGCACCAGGAAATCGGCGATGCGCGCGATTTCCCCGGCGGCAGCCGGCCCCACATCGGGCGCGAGCAGCGCCCCGATGCGGCAGGCTGCCGCATAAGCGTGGCCGAGAGTCTGCTCGGCCACGCCCTCAATGAATTCGCGCTGCGCCGCGAATTCCTCCAGGCTGGCGGGGTACGGCGCCAGCAGGTCAATGCGGCTGTCGCCGCCCAGCCGCTGGCTGTGCAGGACGGCGGCGAACAGCGCGCCGAGCTGCGCGTCCTGCAGCGCGGCCAGCCGGTCCGTGCGGGCGGCGAGCTCCGCCGTGTAAGGCAGAGTGACTGCGGCCCAGACGCCGTCCGCCGACTCCAGGAGGTCGGCAGCAGCAGCCCGCAGCCGGTGATAGATCCGCTGCAGGATACGCTCAGCCTGCACCGGCTCCTCATCCCCGCACGACATCCAGCGCGAATAGAGCGCCGACAGTTCCGGCTCGTGCAGCCATTCCTCGCCCCGGATCAGGCAGGGCCCCGCAGGGTAGACACCGGGCGGCTCACGGCGGACAGCCCCGTCCCCCCTGCCCTCGCGCAGCACCAGGAAGGCCTGGCGCTCCCCGGGACGGCGGTTATACGTGCGGCTCGTACTCACGTTACTCTTGCGCCGGTCCCCCTCAGCAAGAAATTCCGCTGCGGCGGAGGCTACAGATGCGGACTGGCTCATCTCCACGCCAATGGTCCGGTCCCCGGCGTTATACTTGAACGGGCGCTCTTCCTTGTTTGGATCATCCTTCTGCTGGCGTTCACCCTTCATCCTCGCACCCACCCTTTACCTTTGAATTACTGCCGCTCCGCTCCCCTGAAGAGAAGCTGCCAGCATATTAAGAGGCTTCAATCTATAAATACTGGCAAAGGTACTGAAATATGCAAACGGTATCAAAGGAATGCGGCAGCAACACCTTACCCGGATCGGTAGTGGACACGGTGGGGCCGCGTGTTGAGGGGAGTGCGTGAGCTAGATTAGGCGGGTGAAATGAAGCGGATGAGTGAGTTGGAGCGGGTGGGGCGAGTTGGAATGTGTGAATAAGCTGGAGTAAGTGGGGCGAGCTGAGGTGGGTAGGAAGTAACTTTACATATTTTATTATTAATCCCTAAAGGCTTTGAACTGGGGTTGCGTTGGGTTGCGTTGGGTTGCGTTTCGACTGCGGGTTCGAGCAAGGCTTCGAGTTCTGCTTGGCGCACAGTGATCTATTGTATTTACTACAGTAGATCTTCTCTTTAGCGGTTGTAAAAAGCGATCTGTTGCACTTTGTACAGCAGATTTCCGCAGAAAGGGTGTTTTGGGACCGTATACCGGAAATCTGTTGTATGGAATACATCAGAACGGATTTTAACGCCGGATATGGCCTAATCTATTGCACAAAATACATTCGCCGCCCCGCTTCCTTGCGGATCAATTCCTCACGTACGCTTTTCTCACAAACCATCTCCTCATTTCCTCATTTCCTCGTAAACACTCCTGCTCCTCCCACTACTCTCCATCCCACCTCCTGCTCCCGCCAAAAAAACAAGACCACCGCCTAATGCAGAAACACTCTGCATCAAACAGTGGTCTGTAACTCCTATAGCCGCAAGGAACTGTGCTTAATTGAAACCAGTTGGGGGGATTACACTGCTTCTGCTCACCGTCTATCCAGCTACAACTCTCCGGCAGCTCAGCGGCTCAACCTCTCACTCCCCAGCACAGCCCGCTCCCGCTAAACCGGCCTAAGCCTGCTGGCTGGCAGCGATCGCCTGCTCCAGATCATAGAGGATATCGTCGATGGATTCAGTACCGATGGACAAGCGCAGCAGCTCCGGTGTAACACCAGCGGTAATCTGTTCTTCGTCCGACAGCTGCTGGTGAGTAGTGCTCGCCGGGTGGATGATCAGCGACTTGGAATCGCCGACATTGGCCAGATGGGAGAACAGCTTCACGTTCTCGATCAGCTTCACCCCTGCGGCCGCCCCGCCCTTAATTCCGAAGGTCAGAATCGCGCCCTGGCCCTTAGGCAGATATTTCTGTGCCAGCTCATACGAAGGGTGACTCTGTAGTCCAGCATAGCTGACCCACTCTACCGAATCATGCGCCTCCAGATACTGGGCAACCTTGAGTGCATTCTGGCTGTGGCGCTCCAGACGCAGGTGCAGCGTTTCGAGACCCTGCAAAAGCATCCACGAGTTGAACGGTGAAATGGCCGCGCCTAGGTCACGAAGCAGTTGAACCCGCGCCTTGATGATATAAGCAATCGGACCGACCGCTTCAGTGTAAACTACCCCGTGGTAGCTCGGGTCCGGCTCAGTCAGGCCCGGGAACTTGCCGCTGGCCTTCCAGTCGAACTTGCCGCCGTCCACGATGACTCCGCCGATAGAGGTACCGTGGCCGCCGATGAATTTGGTCGCCGAGTGTACGACGATATCCGCCCCGAATTCAATCGGACGCAGCAAGTACGGACTTGGGAAGGTGTTGTCTACAATCAGCGGAATCCCGTGCTCGTGGGCGATGGCTGCAACCTTTTCGATATCCAGCACATTGCCTTGCGGATTGCCGATGGTCTCAGCATAGAGCGCCTTGGTCTTGTCCGTAATCGCTGCCCGGAAGTTCTCCGGATTATCGGAGTCCACAAAATTCACCTTAATGCCCAGCTTAGGCAGCGTCGTGGAGAACAAATTATAAGTTCCGCCGTACAGGCTTGCGGAGGAGACAATCTCATCCCCTGCCCCGGCAATATTCAGAATAGAGAAGGAAATCGCTGCTGCTCCGGAAGCGGTCGCCAGTGCCCCTGCCCCGCCCTCAAGCGCTGCAAGACGCTGTTCAAACACATCAGTCGTCGGATTCATCAGCCGGGTGTAGATATTACCGAACTCCTTCAGCGCGAACAGATTCGCGGCGTGCTCCGCATCACGGAACCCATAGGATGTGGTCTGATACAACGGCACGGCACGGGCCAAAGTAGTGGGATCAATCTCCTGGCCTGCGTGGACGGCGAGGGTTTCAAAGGACAGCTTGCGCTCTTCTGACATGGGTATTTCCTCCTCTAAAATAGGTAATGTCAAATGTTAACTCTACAAGATTGTACCTATTCTCTCACAAACCATGTCATTTGAAAAGATAAAATTCTTATTAATTCACTGTGTTTTATTAAGTTTAGCAAGCCCCGGCTTAGCCTCATGGCTTCTACTCAATCCCCTTCATGAAGCTCATGAATTTCTCCGCAATTTGCTTGGGATGGGAACGGTATAAATAATGATTGGCATCCAGCAGCTCCATTTCTGCGTGTAAGGAATTCATGATTAGCTTCTTATGCTCAGGAATCCATTGATCCGTGCCTGGATGCTCCGCCTGGACAAACAACAGAACAGGGAGATTGGGAGGGAATGTTACCCCTCGCTGTTCAGCCTTTTCAAAGCTAGAGTACATGTTCTCCGCCTCATTTAACAGAGTGGTATTGTACATATTTTTCTGGATCAGCAGCTTCAATTGTTCTTTGGTATGCTCATCATACGCCAGTCCCTCATAAGGGTCAGCACTCAGCTTCAATTGCAGCCGGGCGAAGCCTAAGTTACGGAACCATTTAACCATGGTTGTCTCTGAAGACTCAATCTTTTTCTCGCTGAGCGAGGGTACACTGTTGTCCAGTCCGACAAAGGCACTGACTTCATCTGAATATTTATTCACATAATCCAGACTATAAATGCCTGAAATGGAATGGCCCATCAGGATGTACCGGTCAATATGGAGCTGCTGCAACGCTTCATGGATTTCACTTACGATATTCTCTGAGGTTCGTTCTTTCTTCGTTGCGTCGCTTAAGCCGTAGCCGAAAGGCTCCACCACTACAACCTTGTAGTATGGAGACAGCTCGTCGATAAGCAGCTTGAAATCAAGCGCCGGTGAAGCGGTTCCGAAGCCGGGAAGCAGCACGACCGTGTCCGGGCCGTCGCCCTCTATGAACACATTCATATTCTTGCCGTCTACGGATACATGCTGGCCGTAAGGCTCTATCCTTTTGGACTCGGCATTGCTGCTGATTACATTCGTGATATACACAATCCCCACAAAAAGTACAATAGCGAGCAGGATGGCTGCCATTATTTTAAGCAGAATTTTACGCACTTTCTTGAACCCCGTTTGCTGTCCCGAGGTCTTCTTGTCCGGTGGTCTCATGATCATCTTCCCCTGTCTGTTTGTAAGCTTGCTTCATGGCCGTTAATGCCAGCTTACCGGACGAAGATGTCCTCTCTATGACGGCAATATGAACGGAAGATGAACGGAAGATGTACTAAAAATGCTACGGCCGCCAACAAGCAAGCTTGTGTGCAACCGTAGCATGTGAAGAATCTTAAGTATCATAGCTGACCAGATAATGATGGAGCTCCGTATTATAGCTGCCGATGCTGTGTTCGATCAGCCTGCCTTCCCCGTCATAGGAGTTGCGCAGGCGCTTGAGCACAGGCGTCCCCGGCGGAAGCTTCAGCAGCAGGCATACCTCGGGTGGTGCTGACTCGACAAAAAACCGGTCCCTGAAGTTCTCCAGCACGATGTCGTTCTCCTCCAGCGAGTCGTACAGGGACTGGATGTCCGCCCCCAGCTCTGCCGACCCTCCGCCGGGCAGGGCTGCTGCCGTCAAGAAGTGCACCAGATGGATATAAGGCTGTCCATCCAGAATATACAGACGTTCAATCCGCTGGCAATACGGCCCGTAGCGGCTGTATTCCTCTGTCCCGGCATCATTGGTGACAAGGCTTGTGCTCAGCAGCTTCTTTTCCAGCTTATGGCCTGCTTCAACCAGCAGCTCTGTGAACCGTTTGCCCTTGGAGAGCTTCTGGTAGGCGGTATTGCGCATAACAATGGTTCCAATGCCACTTTTCTTCTGTACATAACCTTCCTGGGCCAGCTCCTGGACCGCGCCGCGGACCGTCATTTTACTGACACCGAACTCTTTCTCCAGCTGCGGCTCGGAGGGGATAATGCTGCCGAGCGGGTATACCCCGTGCAGAATCCGGTCCTTGAGGATCTTCTGGATCTGCTGGTATAAGGGACCTTGCTTGCGTTTCAGAGACACCTTACGTTCACTACCTTTCAACATCTGAGGTATGGCCATCCAGCGCCCGGAGCACCTCGCTCTCGGTGAACAACGCTGTATCGCCCGGGATGGTATGGGCCAGCATCGCTGCGGCCGCTGCCATCTCCACCGTCTGCTGCTGCGGATAATCCTGCAGTTCACCATGAATAATGGCACTGGCAAAAGCATCCCCGGCACCGATCCGGTCATACACCGGGAAGGTCAGCTTACGGGAGAACGCGAACGTACCTTGACGGTACAGATATCCTGTCAGGGAATGCGTATTGTCCGCATTAATCTCACGGTGGGTGCCCGCTGCCGCTGCAATTCCGAAGCGCTCCGCCACAGCGGGAACCGCTTGCTTCAACTGTGTTATTCTATCATAATCTGCCGTCCCGGTGCCAAGAATGTACAGCGCATCCTTCTCGTTCATCAGCACCAGATCCGCAAGCGCAAGCAGCTCCTCGTAATGAGGGCGGGCCTTGGCATACCCCTCCTCACCCCATAACGCCGGACGGTAGTTGCAGTCGAACACCACCTTGCCCCCGGCACGCTTCACCTCCGCCGCAAGCTGCTTCATCTGCCCGCGCACCCCATCATTCATTGCCAGCGTAATGCCGCACAAATGAAGCACATCCACCCGGGAAGCCAGCGCCGCCATATCATACTGATCAGCCTCAGCGGTATTGAAGCTGCTGCCCAGCCGGTCGGTATACGTGACTCTTCCGGGGCGGGCACCGAACCCGTTCTCCAGGAAGTACATCCCGAGGTGCTTGCCGCCCCGGCGGATCAGTGACGTATCCACCCCAAGCTTGCGCAGATAAGCGATTGCGGCTTCCCCCACCGGAGTCTCCGGCAAGGTCGTAATCAGTGCTCCGTTATGGCCGTATCTGGCGAGCGCCGCCGTTACATTTACCCCGCTGCCCGAAAAAGAGTACTCCAGCCTGCTGCTCTGGGCCAGTGTCTCCACCCCCGGCACCTGCAGCCGCATCATCACTTCGCCAAAGGCAGCGATTCTAGGCATACCGGTCCACCAGCGATTTCATCATACCAAGCAGCGTGCGGACATCCTGCACCTTCGTGCTTCCGGTCTGCGGATCAATGATTGAGGAATAGACATGCGGGATCACCTGCGGTACCCCCGCCTGAAGCGCAATCTCCAGAATGGGCGCGAAGTTATCCAGATCGATGCCGCCCGTAGGCTCCAGAGCAAATTCTTCCTCACCGCAGGCCTCGGCTACCGCACGATACTCCTCTTCCAGCTCCAGCCCCTTCATCGGATAATATTTGAGCGCATTGCCGCCCATGTCCCGGACCAGCGCAATGGCGGCGCGGACCGGAACGATGGCCTGCGAAGCATTCCCTGAGCTGACCGGACCGGTGGATATATTGACATAGCCGGGCTGTCCGCAGGGAGAGACCAGGCTGTTAATCCAGCTATCCTTCGCTCCCAGATTGGCACGGGTCGCGCCTACAGCCGGAAACACCTGATTGATATGGCTGCCCGCATAGCTTGCAGCAATCTCTGCGACCACCGCCGCCTGGCGATTGTCCCCGGCGCCAAGACCGATGGATACGGCATCCTGGATCGCCTGTCCGTATTCTGTCATAGCGGCAGCCGCTTCGCGGGCGGTAGCGTAATTTTTGGAGAGGACACCTACCAGAACATGCCCTTCGGCAGCCTCATAGATATCCTTGGCGTTCCCGATACTGCCAGCCAGTACATTCAGTGCCGCTCTGTTCTTATAAAAACGCTCCTGAATCTTGCTCATTATGATCTTCCCCCTATAATCTCATGAATTCTGCTGACAATGACCTGAAGATCATCTCCCTGCAGCGGCCTTGGATCGATATCGAAATACCCCTGCTTCACCCCATAATCCCGGGTATACACGGCAATATTGCCTTCCCGCAGCCGGTCATTGACCTCCCTTGCATCCACCCCCGCAGCAGCGGCATCAATCTGGATGCGTCCCCGGTAAATCGCCCGGCCCGCTTCATCCTGCACGATGCGGACCGACACTCCGGGAAGACCGGCCAGCGGCTTGAGCGCCTCCAGCGCCTGCTTCTCCTGCTGGCTGTTGTCAGCCTTGTCCTGGTATTCGTCCAAAGCTTGAAGCAATCCGAAGGTGGTCTCTTTGCCGACCTTCATGCTGCGGCCGATTCCGTGCAGCTGTACCTTCAGCCACCCGATATATTTCTTCTTGCCCGCTACAATGCCCGAAGTTGGACCCTCCACAGCCTTTGAGCCGCTATAGATGGCCAGATCCGAATACTGGACATATTTACGCAGGTCCTCCTCCGCAGCCGCATCGACAATCATCGGCACTCCCCTGCGCTGGGCAACCTCCCAGGCCTCCTCCACCGAGATCATATTCTTCTGGACGGCGTGGTGGGATTTCACATAGAGAATCGCTGCGGTACGTTCCCCGATGGCCTGTTCAATATGCTCTGCGCGGCCTTCGTTGGCGTACCCCGCTTCAACCACCCGGCCGCCGCCAAGGAAGACCATTGTCTCCACCGGCGCTCCATACTGCACATTATGGCCCTTTAGCATAATGATCTCATTCTTCAGCACCGGCTCCTGATGCAGGCGCAGGCTGAGGCGCGGATCTCCGGCGGTCACGATGGCCGCCACGGACAGCGCAATGCCGCTGGAGGCCGAGTTCACGACGACAGCACCTTCCGAGCCGAGCAGACGGGCGATGTAATCTCCCCCTTTGTCCACCAGGTCCGCAATCTCCACGTACTGCTGCCCGCCCTGCTTCATTGCCTCCATCACCGAATCTGTTGGCGCGGATACACCAAGGATGCTCATTCTTCCACTGGCATTAATCACACGCTTCAATCCATATTTAGCCTGTAATGAGTGATCCATTGACAAAGACTCCTTTTGCTTCAATATAGTGATTCGCGGTCCGGACATCGCCTTCCGAGTCCTTCAGTTGCTTCTCGCCTGCTTCCAGGGAGAACAAGGTCAGATTCGCCTGCTCCCCTACCCGGATCTGCCCGAGCTCCGGCTTGCCGAGCCACGCTGCGGCGCTGCTGGTGACGGCACGGATCACCTCTTCCAGGCTGTAGCCGAGATAGAGGAACTTGGTCAGTACATCCGCCATACTGTACACTGGACCATTCAGCCGGTTGCCCCGGTAGATGTCTGTACTGATCGTATTCAGCCTGATACCAGCCGCCTTCGCCTGTTCCGCCACCCGGAAGGAGAAGCTTGCCGTACCGTGTCCTACATCCAGCCGGACGCCCCGGGCCACAGCATCCAGCAGCTCTTGCAGCGGTCTGCCGTCCGCCTGGAACAGATTATTGGCTTTGCCGTTCAGGTAGTGGGTAATTACATCGCCCGCCCGCAGCAGCTCCAGCACTTCGGAGATGGCAGGCGGCGCGGAGCCGATATGCACCATAAGCGGAAGCTTCATCTCATCCGATAAGGTGCGCGCCAGCTTAAGCGGCTGTATGCCGCTGTCTTTGACGACGCTTTGGCTGATGCGGGCTTTCAGGCCGACGATGAATTCAGGATAAGCCTCTACTGCTGCAAGTGCGCAGTTTCGGTCAATCCAGTCCAGCTTCGAGAGCTCATCGGTCCGCGTAAGGCCGATCCTTGAGATATTGAGCAGCGCGAATACCCGTGTATCCGCCAGAAGACTGGCACTATAAAAAGCCCCGATCCGGTCTGCCCCGCAGCTTCCGGCATCCACCACTGTCGTTACTCCCTGCTTCACCCCGATCTCGTCGATCACATCGCCGTAGGGGTCAAGCTCCGGCACAGCATGTACATGCAGATCAATCCATCCGCTGGAGCCGTATAACCCGGAGCAGTCCAGCAGGGTCCTACCTTCTGCCTGGCCCGGCGGGGTAATCGCGGTGATAATCCCATCCTGGATGGAGATATCCACCGTCCGGCCGTCCACCAGCCGCAAATTGCGCAGCACGTTCTCTGTGCCCACTCGTACCATCTCCTTCTTCAATTACAGATTTACAGGTACAGATTTACAGGGGAATTACAAAAAATGATTAATGACATGAACTCCATAGATCCTTATATTTAACAAGTAGTAACGACCGTGCCGCCCTCTTATAAAAATATAAAGCTGCTTCACTCTAAAGATTATAATGTTATAATGTTTATAGTAGCACAAGTGTAATCCAGAAGATAACTGCAATTTCTGAGTCAAGAGGTTCCATCCTAGATTTCTAGTCCGAATATCTTAACACTGGAGGTACTGCTGTATGGCTAATTCCGCACCCCAGCCATCCTTGCTGAACCGGTTCCGGCTGACCTGGAATCATTTCAAGTCAAGGCTGCTGCTGAAATACGCTTTTTCCTATATCCTCATGTTCCTGATCCCGCTCACGGGTGTTACCATCTTCGTCTATGAAAACGCCGTCAAGGGCCTGCGGGTCGAAATTGAACAGTCCAATGTCAATCAGCTCAACCAGGTGAAAAGCACCATCGACGGCCGGATGAACGAGCTTCAGGAGATCGCCGGAAGAATCGCCTATGACAAGCATCTGACTCCTTATATGGTCAGGCATCCTTATTACAGTCTGGAGGCGATTCAGGCACTGGCGAATTACAAGGCCAGCAGCAGCATCGCGGAGGATCTGTTCCTCTACTTCCACGGTGATTCCAATATCTATTCTTACCGCGGCCTGGCTGATCTTCATGTCACCTTCGATACCCTCTATCAGTTCGAGCGCTGGACCCCGGAGGAGCTGCGGCGCGACTTGAACGAGACCCGGCAGCCGCTGGTGCGTCCTGCCGAGAATGTGACCGTCAATTCCCGGAGGGAGCCGATGCTCGCCATGCTTGTCCCGGTGAAGCCGAATGACCCGTTCCCTTACGGGACGGTCGTCTATCTGATGAAGGAATCCAATCTTACCGGCGTCATGGATTCGGTTCTGAGCGATTTCTCGGGCAGCAGCTATATCTTCGGCCCCTCCGGCGAGGTGCTGACCGCGAACAGCCATGGCGTCAGCTTTCCCCAAAATGAGCTTCAGACCCTATCCGCCCTTGAGCCGGGGATACACAATCTGGAGCTGGACGGGGAACAGTACTCCGTCGTGTCCGTGCAGTCGGAGGAGAATGGCTGGACCTACGTCACCACGATGCCCAGCTTCCAGTTCTTCAGCCGGGTTGCCCATGTCCAGACACTGATTCTGATTGTCTTCTGTATTACAGTCGTTACCGGCATAGCGGCGGCGCTGCTGCTGGCCAAGCGGCAGTATCACCCGATCCGCGATCTGATGGAGTTCGCCAAGCCGAGAGGCAACGGCAATGAGGCTCCGAAGCTGCGCGATGAATGGGAGTCCATCCGGCAGACGCTTCATGACTACAGTGCCCGGATTGATCTCCAGGAGCCTTTTGTCCGCAACCAGTGCATGCTGCTGCTGCTCAAGCACGGCCAGCCGGATGATCCCGAGATTGAACAGATGATCCTGAGCGCAGGCTTCCGGCATCCGCAGGGACAAGGCCTCTACTTCTCGGCCATCCTGTCCTGGGATGATACCGCTCCTGGCGGCAAGTCCTGGCAGGAACGCCATCTGCTGCAGGAGATGCTGAGTAATATCTGCCTGCCGGGCCCGGATGCGCAGATCTTCGGGATTGAATTCTCGGTCAAGGACCAGTTCGCCCTGATCATCTCCCTTCCAGGGGAGGGAGAACTGCCCGTTCAGAGCCGGATGGAACAGGTGATTGAAGCCATTCAGGATGTGATCCGTGAACACTCGCAGCTTGCGCTGAGTATCGGTGTCGGTATGGCCTACCGTGATCTTGCCCGGCTGAACCAGTCTTTCATTGAAGCCGCCGCTGCGCTGGAGCACCGGATGATCCGGCGCAGCGGCCAGGTCACCTACTTCGAGCAGCTGGCAGAGCTGAATCCTGCCGCTGCCGAGAGCTTCTGGATTCCGCGCAAAACCATGCTGAAGCTGGAGCAGAGTCTGAAGCAGGGGAACGAATCGGTAGCGGCCCAGATGATTGCCGACACCATTGATACGATCAAGGACGAGCCGCTGCAGGTTCATCTGCTGCGGTGCATCTGCTTCGATCTGCTGAATGCTTTTCTGCGCACCGCCTCGGAGCTTGGTATGGATGAGGTGTTCAGCAATATGCCGGAGCTGACCTCCTTCGAGACGCTGGAGGAGCTGGAGAGCCGGCTGCTCTCGCTGGCTTCCGCCATTTGCGCGCAGGTCGAGCGGAACACCGAGACCAGCGAGTCCTCTCTGATGGATGACATTCTGGCGTATGTGGACCAGCAATTTGCAGACTACACCCTCAGCCTGGAGCATGTAGCGCTGAAGTTCGCCATCTCGACCTCTTATCTAAGCCGGAGCTTCAAGGAGAAGACCGGCAGCAATTTCTCGCAATATATCTGGCAGCGGCGTGTGGACGAGGTCATCCGTCTGCTGGAGAACACCAGCGCACCGCTCAAGGAGATCATCGAGCAGGTCGGTTACCTGGATGCGCCCAACTTCATCCGCAAGTTCAAAAAAGAAACCGGTCTGACGCCGGGGCAATACCGCAAGGAACATGCCTTGAAGGGGGCCGCTGCGAAAAGACCGGTTTGAAACGGGCGGAGCTTCCGCCCTGCCTGGATAGGCTGAGCTTAAGATTACGGATCACCGCCAATGCTTCATCGTGTGAATAGTTAATAGCCTGAATTCCGGCGGCGGCGGTGGCCGCAGGGAATTTCGGTTTCGTGCAGCTTCATGCGGCTTCGTCCAATTAGATACAGTTAGATTCAGTTACACCCAGTTCTATCTGGTACATCCAGTTCTATCTGGCTTGTCCGGCTCCATGCGGTTTCGTCCGGTTCCATCAACGTTTAAACAAATAATACCATTTAATCTATTTGCATCCGGTCGAACAAGATTCATCCGACTTTCGGCCACTTTTCATCCGCCTTCTCGGGCAGAAATCTGGTGATTAACCCAATAATTCTGCAACAAATGCAACATTCCCCTCATCCTATCGTCCAGAATACGCAATTGTTGCACAAAAGGCAGGATTTCACCTTTTGTAGGCGGCTTAGCAGGGATATTGTTGAATTTTATGCAACAATCGGTCCATACACCTGGCTATCTGTGAACCAAAACTGCAAAATATACAACATTTATGTCCTCAATGCCTTATGAAGAGGTCTACGGTCTGCCGGGCTTGAACCAGGCGCCCCAAGAAGCGGGGCTACTGGCTAATCCGTTCTTCCGGGAGCTATTGCCTACTCCACTTCCTAGAGCTAGTGCCTACTTCCGCTTCCGGGAGCTATTGCCTACTCCACTTCCTGGAGCCAGTGCCTACTCCGATTCCGGGAGCTATCACCTACTCCGCTTCCTAAAGGCTACCAGCTACTCTGCTTCCTTCAGAATATGCTCCACCAGTTCATCCAGCGGCACTGTGGCGAGCGCGATCGCTGTGTCGGTTACGCCGTAGTAGATATAGAGCAGGCCGTCCTTGACCACATTGCCGGTCGGGAAGATGACATTCGGAATCTGGAAGCCGAACTTCTCGTAATACGTCTCCGGCTCCATAATGAAGTTATGGGTCCGGGCAATAATCTTTTCCGGCTGCTCCAGATCCAGGAGCATCGCCCCCACGCGGTAGACGATCTCTTCATCGACGCCGTGATAGAGCACCAGCCAGCCCTTGTCTGTACGGATGGGAGGCGTAGAGCCGCCGATCTTCCGCGATTCCCAGGACAGGTTCCCGGCGGTGGCGAGCAGCTTGGGTTCTTCCCAATTCACGAGATCCTCGGAATAGGTAATCCACATGGCGGCTTTCTCCGTGCCGTAGGCCTCGCCCACATATTCTTCAGGGCGGCGGAGCAGCACGAATTTGCCGTTTATTTTCTCAGGGAACAAGATGTTGTCCCGGTCGTTGATGTCGAGTGGCGTGGTGTCAGCGACGAACTCCCAGTCCAGCAGATTGGTTGACTTCAGAATCGAGGAACGGGTCAGCCAGTGGCCCTCCTCTTCCCCCCAGCCGTCCGGGTATTCTGGAATGGAGCGCTCAGGGACGCCGCGCCCGGTAGGATAATAGCTCATGGCGCAGGGGCGCAGGGCGTAGTTGAGGTAGAACGTTCCGTCGATCTTCACAATGCGCGGGTCCTGTACACTGCCGTAAGGGAAGCCCAGCATATCAGGCGTGACAATAGGCTCATCCTTCACATGGGTGAAGTTCACGCCGTCCTCGCTTTCCAGCAGCCCCAGATAGTTCTTGCACGGGGTCAGGGAACCGGCTGTACGCTCGATCATATAGAACTTGCCGTTATCGATGATAACCGCCGGGTTGAACACGGTCACCTTGCGCCACTCATAGCCGCCCGGGACGACAATCGGATTATTGGGATGTCTTGTAATTTGCATGTCTATTCCTCCTGCGAATGATGTTCGTGGTATATACTTCCGGCTTATTTGCTTTCAGTTAATTTCATTCGTGCTTCTTATATAGCTTAAGCGTCTGGACCTCATAAGGCCGGAAGGACAGCGGAATCACACCGCCGCTGGTCGTCACGGAGCCGGTCGTGCTCTCCAGCAGATTGACGCGGCAGGCGCTGATCTCCTGGTCCTTCCAGTCCAGCGTGGCCGACTCTCTGCTGCCCGCAGCTTCATACAGCCGGATAATCGTGCCGCTGCCGTCCTCTGCTTGCTTGATCGTATCAAGCATGACATGACCGCTCTGGAAGGCGAGCCAGGCATGGGTGCTTGGATAGCGGCCGGGATGTGCAGCTTCGCTAATCGCCAGCAGCGGCTCATTCAGCGCTGCCGCTTCCCGTACCACATCCGCCTGCCGCCACTCTCCGCTATGCGGATACAGGGAATAAGTAAATTCATGCTCCCCCTGATCGGCATTGCGGTCCGGCCAGCGCGGGGAACGCAGCAGCGAGAGGCGCAGCACCCCGTTATGGATGTCATAGCCGTATTTGCAGTCGTTCAGCAGGCTGACGCCATAGCCGCCCTCGGACAGATCGGCCCAGCGGTGTCCGCAGACCTCGAATTGCGCCTGCTCCCAGCTGGTGTTGCGGTGAGTCGGGCGCTCCAGTGCGCCGAACGGAATCTCATACGTAGCCTTCGCGGCCACAATATCCACCGGAAAAGCGACCTTCAGCAGCTTATGCTGCTCCCTCCAGCTTACACTGGTGCGGAAATCCACTCTGTGGCTATTCCGGGGCAATACAATCTCCTGCTCAATCTGTGATTCACCGAGCTGCCAACGGAACTTCAGCACGGTCTGCACAGGTCAGCTGCTGACTACCCGGCGGTCCAGCAGCTTCGCCTTGCCCGCAGGCTGCTGCTCATAACGCGGGTCTATATCCCAGGCATCCCACAGCGGCGGGGTGTCATGATAGAACTGCAACTGGTTGCCGGTCTGGCCGGGCTGGAGCAGCTCGCGGTCCGCGCTTTTGTCCAACCAGCGACTGATTTCGCCGTCTTCATTGAATGTCAGGATATAATGGTCCGTCTCCCATTGCTCCGGGAACTCGTCTCCGGCGGCGGGATCACCCTGCAGCTCAAGCCGTACTCCGGCTGGCTCCGCAGCCTCCCGCAGCCAGATTGTCCGGCAGCCGAAGGCCGGAACCTTACGGACCTGTACAGCCAGTGTGTAGCTGTCCCCGCCAGCCTCCGTGTTCCAGCATTCGCTCGGCAGCAGGCCGTCTTCATCGAATACCTGCACCTTAGCCAGCTCAGGACCACCCTCCAGCCAGAGCAGCTCCGTCCGCTCCCAGCCCAGGCTGTTGAAGACCACATAGGGACGGCCCTCACCCGATGTATTCACCTGGCCTGCGAGAGTGTGCAGAGAGCTGTCCAGTACCTGCCCGCCCAGACGGAAGATCTCGGCGTATTCCTCCCGCGAGGTCGTGTACACCTCCGGGATGGAAGTCCCCGGAATGATGTCATGGAACTGGTTGAGCAGCAGCAGCTTCCAGCCCTCGGCCAGCTCCCCGGCGGGCAGCAGACGCTGCCCATCCGGCTGCTCCGGCTGCTCCAATTCCAGGGCACCATCCTTCTCCGCCAGCACGCTCCAGATCTCCGCCTGCCGGTACAAAATCTCCGCCTTGCGGTTGCTGCGCTTATTGAAGGCATGGGTCGTGAAGGTCCCCCGGTGCAGCTCCAGATAGAGATCGCCGTGCCACGCCGGAAGCTCCGGCTGGCGCGAGCCGATCTCCGAGAAGAACGCTTCCGCCGTCGAGAATCCGCTGACCGGCTGTCCTGGGGCGAGGTCGGTGCGGCTTACATATTCAAGCATCTCGTGGGTGACTCCCCCGCCGCCGTCGCCGTGCCCGTAGAGCAGCATGAGCTCATCGTGCTCTTCCTTCTGGGCGTAGGCCTCCCAGTGCTCCTGCACATCCTTCGGATGCGTATGCTCGTTCACCCCATGGTTCTGATAGGCCACAATCTTCGTCCCGTCAATGCCGGCCCAATGGAATAAGGTATGCGGGAAGGGATTGGTATCATTCCAGCCCAGCTTGGTGGTCATGAAATAATCGATGCCCGCCTGCTTCAGCAGCTGCGGCAGGGAGGCGCAATAGCCGAAGGTATCCGGCAGCCATTCAATCGTGGAATGCTTGCCGAATTCCTTCATATAGAAGCCCTGGCCGTACAGCATCTGCCGCACCAGCGACTCCCCGCCGGGAATGTTCAGATCCGGCTCCACCCACATGCCGCCGACCAACTCCCACCGGCCTTCGGCAATCCGCTCCTTGATCCGCCCGTATAGCTCGGGATAATGCTCCTTGGCGAAGGCATAGAGCTGGGGCTGGCTCTGCGAGTACCGGAAGTCCGGGTACTTGTCCATCAGGGTACAGACCGTGGAGAAGGTCCGGCTGACCTTGCGCACCGTCTCCCGGACCGGCCACAGCCAGGCCACATCAATATGCGACTGGCCGACCATATGCATCGTCCCCGGGTCCAGCCCTGCGGACCGTTCCGACGCCGCAGCAGCCCGTAACTGCAGTTCCGCCGCAGTTACGGCACCGCAGTCCAGCAGCAGCTCCTCCTTCATATAGAGCGTGTCCATCACCCGCTCCAGCGCCTTAAGGCTGCGGATGCGGCGCATGTCGCCCTCTGGCAGCAGCAGGGCCGCTTCGTGTACGATCCGCACCGTATGCAGCAGGCTGTATACGGGACGATTAACGCGCACAAGCTTCATTTCAATGCCTGTCAGCGGCGGCTTGATCACCGCCTGGCGGTTCAGCGGGTCCTCCGGCTCAGGCACCGGATCATACAGCTCGATCTCCAGCTTGAGGCGTTCACCTGGAGCATAAGACGGCAACGGAATGAACCAGTGATTGCTGTCCAGGCCATGGTACGGCGCTCCGTCCAGCCTCAGCAGTCCTTCCCCGCGTCCCAGATAGAGCAGCGCCGCTTCTTCATGCGCCCACTCTCCCGGAACCGTGATCTCCCGCTGAAGGAAATAGGTGGTTCCATATCCTCCGTCCAGCAGGGAAACGTTGTATTGCTGGTGCAGCTCCTCCTCATGCTCATAGCAGCCCGGAGTGAGGTAACGGGATTTGCGCATCCTCCATTCCGCAAGCTCTATCTTCTCAGCCCACTGCCGCTTGGCCAGCCATCCGGTGAACCGCTCCATTCGCTTCATGGCTTAGCCCTCCTCTCTGACCTGGAGCGGCGCGCTCAGATACTCTGCGGAGTGCGGGCCTGCCATCACCGCGAATTCTCCCGGTTCGACAATCCGCGTCAGATCCGCTGATACGTATTCCAGCTCCTCCCGGCCTACACGGAACGTTACTGTCTGCGTGTCTCCCGGCTGGAGGCTGATTTTGCGGAAGCCCTTCAGCTGCTTCTCGGGCCGGGTAATGGAGGAGGCCAAGTCGGAAATATACAGCTGGACCACCTCGCTGCCCGCCCGGTCACCCCTATTAGTTACATCCACGGAGACAAGCGCTTCTTCATCCGCAGAGATTACTGGAGGCTCCACCTTCAGGTTGCTGTAGCTGAATTCACTGAAGCTAAGACCATAGCCGAAGGGATATTCGGCGTGGAAGTCTGTCTCCAGATACCGTTTGCCTCTCGTCCGCCGCTTATAGTAATACACGGGAAGCTGGCCGACATGCTTCGGAATGCTGATCGTCAGCCGCCCGGAAGGATTCACCTCGCCGAACAGGATATCGGCAATGGCATGTCCGCCCTCTTGGCCCGGGTACCACGCCTCCAGAATGGCGTCGGCGTGTTCTACAATCCAAGGCTCAGCAATCGGGCGTCCGTTGATATAGACCACAATCAGCGGCTTGCCCAGCTTGTGAAGCTCCTGCGCCAGCTCCAGCTGCACGCCCATCAGATTCAATGTGGACCGGTCGATGCCCTCTCCGCATTCCATGTCGCTCCAGGAATGCTCCGTCACGACAGAAGCGCCGGTGAGCAGATCAATCGTCCCCTCACCGAAGTCTCTGGCGCTGGAGCCGCCGATGGCCAGCACCACCGCATCGGCTTCGGCTGCACAGGCGAGCGCAGGGGCGAAGCCTTCCCGGGAATCGCCCTTGATCCGGCAGCCGGGGGCATACAGGACCTTGTCCGCTCCGCCGCCCAGCGCCTGCCGGATACCCTCCAGCACGGTAACAATCGCGCCTGCGGGCTGCGGCGAGGTGTAGTCTCCAAGCTGGTTGTACGGAGCATCGGCATTGGGACCGATTACGGCAAGCTTGCGAATCCCCTTGCTTAGCGGCAGCGCTGCGTTCTCATTCTTCAGCATGATGATGCTCTCACCGGCGATCCGCCGCGCCAGCTCCCGGTGCTCCGGCTTGCCGATGATGCTCTCCGCCTGCTCAGGATCGGCATAGGGGCGGTCAAACAGCCCGAGCTTGAACTTCAGCTCCAGAATCCGCGCCGCCGCGCGGTCCAGATCGGATTCCTGCAGCCGTCCATGCTCGATAGCAGCCGCGATATGCTGCTCGAACATTTCACCTGACATCTCCATATCGATGCCCGCCAGCAGTGCCTGGGCTACAGCCGTTTCTCCGCTATCTGCGGTGTTATGACCATTCGTCAGCATACCCAGCGCTCCGCAGTCCGTGATCACGAACCCATCAAAGCCCCATTGCTCCCGCAGCACATCCTGCAAAAGATAACGGTTCGTCGTACAAGGCACGCCGTCAATCTCGTTGTACGCTGTCATTATGGACAACGCCCCGGCCTCTACCGACTTACGGAACGGCAGCAGATCGACCTCATGCAGCTCGCGCAGCCCCATATGCACGGGCGCAGAGTTGCGCCCGCCTTCCGAGCTGCCGTAGGCGGCGAAGTGCTTCAAGGTGGCCAGCACGGAATCCCCGGCGTCCAGCCGTTCCCCCTGCAAGCCCTTCACTGCTTCTACACCCATCGCCGCAATCAGGAACGGGTCTTCGCCGAAGGTCTCCTCCGTCCGGCCCCAGCGCGGATCACGCACCACATCAAGCACCGGCGAGTAGGTCGCCGCTCCGCCCTGGCTGCGGGTCTCCAGCGCTACCACCCGGCACATCTCCCGGTATAGCTCCGGGTTCCACATACTGCCCAATGCAAGTGGCACCGGAAATACAGTGGCGCCGATAGCCATATGCCCGTGGGAGCACTCTTCGCCGAACAGAATCGGAATCCCGAGCCGGCTCTCCTGCATGGCATAAGCCTGAATTGCATTAACAGCCTCCGCCCCCTCCTTCGGGGACAGGCCGGTCTCCAGCGTGACCCCGGTCCACGGGTCGGCACGCAGCGTCCCATACAGGGAGCCGACGCCTCCGGCGGCAACCTGGCGCTTGAAGGCCTCTGTCATGCCTGTGGTTCCGTCCGCGCGCTTCTCATAGCACTGCCAGCCGAAAGGCTGGACTAATTGTCCAGCCTTCTCTCCAAGCGTCATGCGCTGCAGCAGGTCCTGTACCCGATCCGCCACAGGGCGCGCTTTATCCTTATAGATCATTTTTACAGCACCTTTCTGCATTAGTCATTCGTGCCGCTCACTCTCGGCACTTCAGAGGATGAATTTTCGAAGAAGATGGATAGAACCTGTAGGATTTAGTTGGTTTTCCAGCGGTCATAAGCAGCCTGGTTGATCTCAGCCACTCGCTCTCCGCCCATCTTCTTGACAGTTGCCACATAATTATCCCAGCCGGTCAGCGGCTCGGCGCCGGTGATGAACTTCGCTTCCATCTGCTTGACATAAGTGCTCAGATCCGAATTCAGACTGCTGATTTCCGTCTGCTCTTCCACCGTCAGGAACAGGGCCGGGAACGGAATCCGCGCGCCTTTATCCAGCAGCTTCTGCTTAGTCTCCTGCTCTACCCAGAGGTCAAAGTCCGTCTTCAGCCCCTTGTTGATGTCATCCATGGACAGGGTTGGGGCAGGAATACCGTAGTTCGGCGTCAAGGTGGCCCGGAAATCTTCCATTTCCTTGCCGTCCGGTACAGGCAGGTATTGCTTCACGCGGTTCTCTTTGTCGGTGTACTCCCAGAGCGTTCCCTCCGGTCCTTTATTGAAGAACAGAGCGCCTTCATAGGAATAGAGGTAATCCACCCAGCGGAGCGAGGCTTCCGGTGCAGGGTTACTGTTCGTAATGGCGAATGCGCCAGTCGTAATCCCTCTGTTCTTGGCAATCGCCGGAGCGGATACCGATTCACTGCGCACCGGGGCGAACATCGGATCTGCCGTGGACGGCTCCCCGCCCTTCGTCATATAAGCGTGCCAGTCGGAAAAGAGTGCCACGCGGTTATTCTGCGCCTTGGCCTTCTTCTGCTCCGCCGTCTGCGAGAAGCTCTCATGATCCAGCAGCTCCTCGGACCACAGGCGGTTCATATACGTCAGATACTCCTTATAGCCTTCTTCAAGCGGCGTATAGTGGACCTTGTCCGCATCGTCTACATAGATTTCTTCTTCATAGATGCCAAAAGCGCCCAGCAGCCAGGTGCGGATATCGCGGAGGTTCGCAGCCGTTGTCGTCACTGAGGAGATTGGAATCTCATCAGCCACACCGTTGCCGTTCGGATCTTCCTCCTTCACGCGCTTCAGGTAAGTGTACAGCTCCTCGGTCGTTTCCGGCAGTTTATCAATGTTCAGCGCCTTCAGGAAGTCCCCGTTATACCACATCGGGTTGCGGTACCAGTGCTGGCTCATTTCCACCACCGGCAGAGAGTAGATATGACCGTCCGGGGCTGTGATCGATTTGCGCACATCCGGGTTCTCCTCCAGCAGCGCCTTGAAGTTCGGAGCGTATTCTTCGATCAGGTCTTCCAGTGGAATCAGAATCCCCTGCTCTCCGTAATTCATCTGCTCGGCAGTCGTCAGACCGGCAGCATAGAAGATATCCGGGTAATCGCCGCTGGCGAACACCAGATTCTTTTTGGTATCGAAGCTGTCCTTCGGCGCATTTTTATATTCCATCGTAATCCCGGTCTTCTCCTTCATCTGCTGGAGCACCGGCATGTTCTCCCAGTTCTGAATGCCCACATCCGGCGCCATCAGCGTCAGGGTAACGGGTTCGCTAACTATCGGGAAGCCCTCCTTGTTCACCGTGGTCTCTCCGGTACTCTTATTCGCGGTGCCTTCATTGGAGCTCCCGCAGCCTGCCAGCAGTCCAAGAATCACAGCCGAAGACAGCAGAATCTTCCATGGTTTACGTGTGATCTGCATTAATAATTCCTCCCTTAGGTTCATTACATTTTAACCTTTAGCCTTTCACAGAGCCAATCATGACCCCTTGGACAAAATAACGCTGCAGGAACGGGTAGACCGCCACAATCGGCAGTGTAGAAACAACGATAACGCCATATTTGACCAGCGATGCCGTCTCTGCCTTATTATTCATGGCCATAGCTACCTCGCCGTTGATCGCAGCGCCTGTAGTTTCGGCCGACATTTCCTGCAGGACCAGAATCTGGCGCAGCACCATCTGCAGCGGATACTTGGCTTCATCATTCAAATAGATCAGGGACGGGAAGTAGCTGTTCCAGTGCCCAACCCCGTAGAACAAGGCCATCACGGCGACAATCGGCGCGGACAGCGGCAGGATAATGCGGATGAACAGCTTCAAATTCGTACAGCCGTCGATGTGCGCCGCTTCCTGCAATTCTTTTGGAATGGTGGACTGGAAAAAGGTGCGGGCGACCACGATGTTCCACACCGATGCGGCCACCGGCAGAATCAACGCCCCCATGCTGTTAATGAGGCCCAGGTTCTTGACGAGCAGATACGTGGGCACCAGCCCGCCGCTGAAGAACATCGTGAACAGAATGAGGCCCATGAACAGCTGGCGTCCGACAAAATCAGACCGGCTGAGCGCATATGCAGCAGGCAGCGTAACCGCCAGATTCAGCAGCGTGCCCACCGCCGTGTAAATGATGGTATTGAGATACCCGTTCCAGATCTTCGGGTTCTCGAACACCAGCTTGTAGCCGTCCAGCGTCACATTCTTCGGGAACAGCCACATCGCGCCCGAATTGACATCCTGCGGCGAGCTGATGGACGCGCTGAGGATGTAGATCAGCGGATAGAGGACCACTACCAGCGCAAGGCACAGATAGATGTAGGTGCTGATCAGAAACAGCTTATCTCCCCTGGATTCTTTCATCGCAGTAACCAAAAGACTTCAACTCCTTTCTACCAGAGGCTGTTCTCACTGGTGCGTTTGGCAATCCGGTTCACGGTAACGAGCAGTATTACATTGACCACCGAGTTGAACAATCCGACAGCGGTCGAGAAGCTGTATTGGGCGTTCACCAGACCGGCGCGGTAGACATAGGTGGATATGACATCAGAGGCTTCCATATTGAGCGAATTCTGCAGCAGCAGGATTTTCTCGAAGCCCAGACCCAGAATGTTACCCATGTTCAGAATCAGCATGATCGTAATCGTGGGTATAATGGTCGGCAGGTTGATATGCAGCACCCGCTTGATCCGGCTGGCTCCATCCACAATGGCTGCTTCATGCAGCTGGGGATCTACGCCGGACAGGGCCGCGAGATAGATGATCGTCCCCCACCCGGTGCTCTGCCAGACGCCCGAGAAGACGTACACCGTCTTGAACCAGGCGGGATCGGTCAGGAACTGTGCGGGCTGGAAGCCCAGGAATTCAATCGCCCGGACAATCATTCCGCTGGAGGGCGACAGGAAGGTAATAATCATCCCCGCCATTACGACCACTGAAATGAAATGCGGCGCATAGGTAACCGTCTGGACCGACTTCTTGAACGGGCCGTTGCGGACCTCATTGAAGGCCAGGGCCAGAATGATCGGCAGCGGGAACCCGATGGCCAGCTCATAGAAGCTGATGCTGAACGTATTCCACAGCAGATCCCAGAAGAAATAAGAATTGAAGAACCGCTCGAAATGGTCGAAGCCTACCCAGTCGCTGCCCGTAATTCCTTTGGAGGGCACGAAGTTCTTGAAGGCAATCTGAATGCCGTACATCGGACCATAATGAAAGATGAAGAAATACAGTAACGCGGGAAGCATGAACAGATAGAGCTCCCAATTCTGCCAGATTCTTTTGCCAAGGGACTTGTTCCCCTTCATTCTCCCACTCCTCTCTATGTTAGTTTTCATTACACATAAATCTGTATCCGCTTCGCATTCTTGCTACGGCCTTTCCTGCTAACGCTTACATCCCAAATTGTAGAGAAACTAAGCTGACATCGTAAATATGTAGGTTGTGCATTGTCATGTTAAAAGAGTGTAAAACCGCGCTGCTACGGGGCTTATGAGCTGAATAACTTCTACGGGCCGCTACTGGCTGACTGCCGTAAATGTGTGAATTATGAACCCTCCTCCCCCCTGCAAAAGTTACATATTGTGATCCCCCGGCAGGTATGCAAACATTTGCTACGAATGCCGACACTACAACACCGACTCAAGATATAGGAGGTTTCTGTCATGACCCGTACAACTGCCCACCTGATCTCACACACCCACTGGGACCGGGAATGGTATATGCCTTATGAGCGTCACCATGTGCTGCTGGCGAAGCTGATGAACGAGCTGCTGGAGACGCTGGAGCAGGACGAGCGCTACCGGTACTTCCACCTGGACGGACAGACCATTATTATTGAAGATTATCTGCAGGTTCATCCTGAGCGGAGAGAGCAGCTGGAGCGGTTCATCCGCGAAGGCCGGATTGTCATCGGTCCCTGGTATGTGCTCCAGGATGAATTCCTGACCAGCTCCGAGGCCAATGTGCGTAATCTGCTGATCGGCCACCAGGACGCAGCGAAATATGGCGTCATCTCGAAGCTCGGTTATTTCCCCGATTCCTTCGGCAATATGGGCCAAGCCCCCCAGCTTCTCCAGCAGGCTGACATCGGGACTGCGGTGTTCGGCCGCGGCGTGAAGCCGACAGGCTTCGATAACATGGTCGGCGAGCTGAACAGCACCAGCTATGAGTCGCCATACTCGGAGATGTACTGGGAATCCCCGGATGGCTCAGTTGTGCTTGGACTGCTGTTTGCGAACTGGTACAGCAACGGCAATGAGGTGCCGGTGGATGCAGAGGAAGCCAAGGTCTTCTGGGACCGAAAAATCGCGGATGCCGGCAAATACGCCTCCACCCCGGAGCTGCTGTTCATGAACGGCTGTGATCATCAGCCGGTGCAGCGTGATCTCGCGGATGCGCTGGAGACGGCCCGGAAGCTGTACCCGGACACGGACTTCGTCCACTCCAGCTTCGAGCAGTATCTGAAGGCGCTAGCGCCTTCGCTGCCTGAGGATCTGGTCACCGTGCACGGCGAGCTGCGCAGCCAGCATACGGACGGCTGGGGGACGCTGGTGAATACCGCTTCCGCCCGCGTCTACCTGAAGCAGCTCAACCAGCAGGGCCAGACGCTGCTGGAGAAGGGCGCGGAGCCGCTGGCGGCACTCGCTATCTGGTCAGCGGGCAGGCCTACCCCCATGCCCTGCTGACCTACGCCTGGAAGACCCTGATGCAGAACCACCCGCATGACAGCATCTGCGGCTGCAGTGTGGATGAGGTCCACCGCGAGATGATCAGCCGCTTCGACAAGAGCCGCCATGCAGGCGAGGCTATTATTGAAGACAGCCTGAAGGCGGTCTCCGCACAAATCGGAACCCGGAATGTTGCCGCCTGGGGCGAGTCTGCCCGTCCGGTGACGGTCTTCAATACCACCGGTTGGCAGCGCAGCGGGACGGTTAGCGTGGAGGTTATGTTCGCCAAGCGTTATTTCAAGGAAGGGCCGAATCCGGCGGCGATTGCCGAAGCGCTGGATCAGCTTCCGCTTGCGCTTGAGCAAGGGAGGCTGCTGGATGCTGAAGGACGGCATGTGGCTTGCCGGGCGGAGGATCTGGGCACCCGGTTCGGCTATGAGCTGCCGGACGACCAGTTCCGCAAGCCTTATATGGCCCGGATGGTCCGGCTGGCCTTCGAGGCCGCGCAGGTGCCGCCGCTAGGCTACAGCACCTACGCCTGGGTAGAGTCGGCGGATGAGTCCGCCGGGGCTGCTGCTGAAGGTCCGCTTAAGCTGCTGGAACGTGGGATGGAGAATGAATTCATGGCTGTCCGTATCCGGGAGGACGGCTCTTACGATGTGGCCGACAAGCGGACGGGCCGCAGCTTCACCGGACTCGGCGTCTATGAGAACTGCGGCGATATCGGCAATGAATATGTGTTCCGCCAGCCGGAGGGCGATGTGGCGCTGACGACCAAGGGCCTTGTCGCCCGGATCTCGCTGGCTGAGCATGAGCCTTACCGCATCACGTATGAAATCGTGCATGAATGGGCTATTCCCGCTTCCGCCGATGCTTCATTTGAGGATGAGAAGCGCAGAATGGTACCGTTCCGGCAGCGCAAGGCTGGACGCTCTACGGAGCAAGTGCCGCTGCGGATTGTGACCCGGATTAGCCTGGAGGCCAGCGGGACCGGCGTTCAGGTCTCTGCCGCACTCAATAACCAGGCTAAGGACCATCGGCTGCGCGTCCTCTTCCCTACCGGGCTGGCCGCCTCGACCGTGCGGGCCGACTCCATCTTCGAAGCCGCAGAGCGCGGGATTGAACCAGCTCCGGACTGGATCAATCCGAGCAATGCCCAGCACCAGCAGGCTTACGCCAGTGTGTCGGACGGCAGCGCCGGACTGCTGGTGGCCAACCAAGGGCTGAACGAATACGAGGTGCTGCGGGACGGCAGCAATACGATTGCCGTTACCCTGCTGCGCAGCGTGTCGGAGTTGGGCGACTGGGGCGTGTTCCCTACACCGGAGGCCCAGTGCCTTGGCGAGCAGACCGTGGAATTCGCGGTCCGTCCCTTTGCCGGGGATGCGAATTGGACGGAGGCCTGCACCTGGGCCTATCAGTACCAGGCACCTTGGTTCACGGTTCAAACCGGCTGGCAGGAGGGCTCCCTCCCTGCGGTCTATCAGCCGCTGGAATGGCAAGGCCGCACCCTGGCGCTGTCCGCCTTCAAAATGTCCGCAGACCATGAGGACATCATTCTGCGGTGGTTCAATCTGGCGGGCGCGGAGCAGGAGCTCGCGCTTACGCCGCATTTTCCCGTGGAGGCTGTCCATGCCAGTGATATTCTGGAACGGCGCAAACAACGGGAGATCCTGGATGAAGGCACTCTCCGCCGCTCTGTCGGCAAAGCTCAGATCGTCACCTATGCCCTAAAGCCCGTACAACCCTAAATTCACTATGCCAGGAGGAGTTATACTATGAAGCTGCCCGCTTCCATTACCGCTTATCTGAATGAGGCCGATGAACGGCTTGCGCATCACCCGAAACTGCAGCAGTTGTTCCGCAACTGCTTCCCGAACACACTGGAGACCACGACCAAGCTGCTGGAAGACGGCACTACCTTCGTGTTCACCGGCGATATTCCGGCCATGTGGCTGCGCGATTCGACGGAGCAGGTGCGCCACTATATCCCTTTTGCCAAGCATGACCCTGAATTGCAGCGGATTCTCCGCGGCCTGATTGCCCGCCAGATGTTCTATGTGAATATTGATCCATACACCAACGCCTTCAACGAGACGGCAAGTGACAAGCATTACCGCGATACGGACGACTGTAACTTGAACCCGTGGATGTGGGAGCGCAAATATGAGCTCGACTCCCTCTGCTTCGTCGTTCAGCTGGCTTATATGTACTGGAAGGAAGCGGAGCAGACCGACATCTTCGATGCTGCCTGCTATCAGGCGCTGACCTCCATCGTGATCACGATCGAGACCGAGCAGCATCACGGGGAGAAGTCGCCTTACCACTTCATCCGGCAGACGCTCCAGGATACGGAGACGCTGCACAATAACGGGCGCGGGATGCCGGTCAACTATACAGGGATGAGCTGGTCGGGCTTCCGCCCAAGCGATGACAGCTGCGAATTCGGCTACAATATTCCCTCGAATATGTTCGCTGTGGTCATTCTGGGGTATATCGGCGAGATAGCAAGCGAGGTATACCAGGACGAGCGGCTGGCGGCGAGAGCGGCGAAGCTGCGCAAGGAGATCGACTTCGGCATCCGTACCTACGGCATCGTGACCCATCCGAAATACGGCAGAATCTACGCCTATGAGACGGACGGCTACGGCAATTACTCGCTGATGGACGATGCCGGAACCCCGGGACTGATCTCCATTCCTTATATTGGTTATGTGGGTGTGGAGGATGAGATTTATCAGAATACCCGCCGGTTCGCGCTCAGCTTCGATAACCCCTTCTATTTCGAGGGCAAGCACGCCAAGGGCATCGGCAGTCCGCATACACCGGGCGGTTACGTCTGGCATATGGCGCTGTCGATGCAGGCGCTTACGGCGGATAACGATGAGGAGATCAAGGAGCTGATCGACATGCTGATCCGCACCGACGCCGATACCGGCTACATGCACGAAGGCTTCCACCCGGATAATCCGGCGGACTTCTCGCGCGAATGGTTCGCCTGGTCCAACAGCCTGTTCGCTACGCTGATAGGCAAGGCGATGGATAAGGGGCTGGTTTAAGGGGGTAACCCTGAACGGATAGCTCATCCTGCACCAAGCAAGTGGAATAACGTATCTTAATTCGCCCATTGGGCTAGAGTTACCGGCAACAGGTGGAAAAACAGCAACTAATATAGTTAGTTTAAGGTACTTTGGATGAATGGGGAGAATTTAGTTGGAGGAAATCCATCTATCATACTTCCTCTATACACAAAACGGCTGCGGCTCCCTTGAACTCAAGGAGGCCGCAGCCGTTTCTATGTGTCTAGCTTACTTCTGCTTAGTAGCCGCTCTGGCTCTGCTCGCCCTTGGCGATGGCTACGCCGCCGCTGGTGCCGATCCGGCTGGCGCCTGCGCCGATCATCACCAGCGCGTCTTCCGCGCTGCGGACACCGCCGGAGGCCTTCACGCCGATCTCAGGACCGACCGTTGCCCGCATCAGGGCAATATCTTCCTTCGTGGCTCCCCCGGTCGAGAAGCCGGTTGAGGTCTTCACGAAGTCTGCGCCCGCTTCTACAGCAAGCTTGCAGGCACGGACCTTCTCCTCTTCAGTCAGCAGGCAGGCCTCAATAATCACCTTGGTCAGCGCCTTGCCGCGTGCGGCTTCGACTACGGCAACCATATCGCGCTTGACCAGCTCGTCATTGCCGTCCTTCAGTGCGCCGATATTAATGACCATATCCACCTCACCGGCACCGTTCGCAATGGCATCCTTCGTCTCAAAAGCCTTCGTCTCAGGCGTCGATGCCCCGAGCGGGAAGCCGATTACTGTACATACCTTCACTTCCGGTGTATCCTTCAGCACGGCATGCGCAGTAGCGACCCAAGCCGGATTCACGCACACAGAAGCGAATTTGTAGGCTTTGGCCTCTTCGGCAAGCTTGATAATATCGTCTTTCCGGGCATCCGCCTTCAGCAGCGTATGATCAATAATCCCGGATATTGTAGTTTCACTCATGTTCAATTCCTCCATATAATCGGTAATAGATGTTCACATCCCCTGTAATCATACCAATAGTCGGACGCTTTTGAAAGCTGGAGGGCATAACATCTGCTAATCCTGTATCCACTCCGGACAGTATAGATCAAGCGCACCGAACCCCTAGCCCTATACATTCACCTGCCGGATGGCCTCCCGCAGATCGCCCGTACTCGCGCTGACGCTCAGCGAAGCCTCGTAGACTTCTTTGATTCGCGCCAATTGCAGGTCAGTCAGCTCACGGATCTCCCGGGTCTGCTCCGAGACCTCTCCGGCAATATCGGCCATGCTGCCCACCGCTGCCGCAACCTCCTCTGAGCCGGCGGAGAGCTGCTCCGCTGTCGCCGACACATCAATGATCTGTCCGGCCACCTCCCGGAAGGCGGCGGAGGCCTCCAGCAGAGCAGCCTCCGCTTCGGCTGACATCCGCACCCCTTCCCTCACTTCAGCGGATGCTTCCGTCATCTGTACCCCGATGCTCGCCGAAGCCTGGCTGATATGCAGCAGCAGCTCGGCTACCCGCTCGGCCGAGGCTGCGGAGCCTTCCGCCAGCTTGCGCACTTCACCGGCTACGACAGTGAAGCCTCTGCCGTGCTCCCCCGCATGCGCCGCCTCAATCGAGGCATTCAGCGCCAGCAGCTTCGTCTGATCCGCAGACTGCCTGATCGCAGCCAGCGCACCTTCAATCTCATCCGTGTACTCTTGCAGCCGCAGCACAATATCCAGCGTCTCCCCGGTGGATACAGAGATCGATTTCATTTGCTGGTTAGTGTGGTTCATGGACGTCTGGGACGCCTCTGCAATGTCCAGCGCCTTGACTGCGAATTCCGAGACCGCAGCCGAGGCCTCCGAGATGCGCGAGATGCCCAGCGCCATCTCTTCCATAGCCACAGCGCTGCTCTGTGCGCCTTCCGTCTGCGAGTTAGCCCCGGCATGGATATCGCTGATTCTGCCGCTCACCGTCTCACTCATTTTCAGCACATCATCGGCATTCCTGGCGAAGGTCTCGGAGGAGCCGTAGAGACTGTCAGATGCGGTAGACACCCCGGATACCATCCCTTTCACTCTGGCATTCAGATCCCCTGACATCTGGAGCATCGCCTGATAAGCCCTGCCAATCTCATCCCGGGAGGTGACCGGACGGGCATGCAGGATACGGGCTGCTCCGGCGAGATCCCCTTCAGCCATCGTGCCCGCGCTCTCTGTAATCGTCACCAGCGGACGCAAGGACCGGGATACGAACCAGGCCAGCACCGCGAGTGCGCCCAGAGACAGAGCTAGAATAATACTATAGAGCGGCAGGCTCTCCATCAGGACATCACGGGTCAGCGTACTAAGCACAGCAACATCCGTATCAATGCCCAGCGCCCCGACCAGTTTCCCAGTGGTGTCCTTCATAGGAACGAATGCCGAGATATAATCCCCGTATTCGGGATTGCTGATCAGCGGCGTGCTGGCATTCTCTCCGGCAAGCACAGCCGTAACTGCGGCCGCAGGCATATCGGTAGTCTCATTAATCCCCGAAGCCAGCGGGTCTCCCTCCGGCCTGCCGTCAATCATCAGCTGCGGCTGACGGGCATCATCAATCCTTACAAAATATACATAACGGGCACCAATCGACTTCCGGAACTGATCCAGTTCATGGCGGAGTGACCAGTACAGGTCCGACTCCTGCGGATCGGCCAGGAATTCGCTGTAGCGGCCGGGATCAATCTGTGTCACATAATGGCTGGCAATACTCATGTTGTAGCTGCTGATCGTCCCTTTGACCGCTGATCCGGTGTTCACCCACTGAATGGCGGCATTGCCTGCTGTAATGCAGAGAATCACTAAAGTCATAACACAGAGAATACGGGCAATCAGTCTGGTTCGGATAAAAGAAAACATGGAGGCCTTCCCTTTCGCGCATCACAATTGCGTGGTTATAGTAGGGCCATCCGATAAAGCAATGACAAATGTCCCTCTACCGGAAAATTTCGACAAACTTTTCAAAAACCCTTTTCCAAAGACGGCGCAGACTATTAAAATTTGAAAATCAAGTGGAAACGGCTTTGCTGTCTTTTTAAAGGACGGTACCGTTTCGGCGAGAAATAGAAGGATAATGGATAGCGTGAAACCTATACATTCTTATATTTGAACAAAATCATCCTGCGGGTGAACGATGCTAATGCCTCTCTCACCGTCCGCTTTAAGGAGCAGTAATGTTGCAATTTTGGCAGGATTCCTCTATACCTTTTACGGGTTGAAGTACAATGTTGCACTATTTGCATAAATTTCGGTGTTTTGAGCAAGTTAGCGCTGAATTTGTTGCATTTCGTGCAGGATTTCAGCATTGACCGCTTCTTTGGGGCTGTATTGTTGCATTTTTGGCAGGATTCCTCTTAAAATGTTACTGCCTGTGACGCATGGGGCCCTTTCCTCGGCGCAGCGACACCCATTGTATTCGGTTTTTCGTATACAATCAGGCCCACGTACCTTCGCCCAGCACAGTATGTATAGCGTGAAACATACACATTCTTACATTTTCAAAAAAAAGGCTGCTTCTGAAGCCTAATCGCTCCAAAAACAGCCTTCTGGCCTTAACCCGTCAATGGCCGCCCGAAGGCGACCATCCAACCCGCTGCACCAGCCGGGTACTTTCTTTATTTTAGACTCGTTAACGGTATAGTCCCGAAGCCTTCACTTCATTGAAGAAGGTGTTGAACTCCTCAATATTAAGCTGCTGCGCCGCATCGGACAAGGCTGTAGCCGGATCAGGATGCACTTCTACCATAATCCCGTCGGCTCCGGCAGCGAGCGCGGCCTTGGCACATGGAATCAGGATATCCTTACGTCCGGTGGAATGGGTGACATCGACCAGCACCGGCAGATGGCATTCCTGCTTGAGAATCGGCACCGCCGAGATATCCAGCGTATTGCGCGTCGACCGCTCATAGGTACGGATACCGCGTTCAATCAGCATAATCTCCATATTGCCGCGGGACATAATATATTCTGCCGCATGAACGAATTCATCCAGTGTAGCAGATAGTCCGCGCTTCAGCAGCACCGGCTTGTTCACTTCCCCTACCGCCTTAAGCAGCTCGAAGTTGTGCATGTTCCGCGCGCCGACCTGAATGACATCCACATAATCCAGCGCTTCTTCAATATGCCGGGGATCGACAATCTCACTGATCGTCAGCAGCCCGTATTCATTCGCCGCTTCACGCAGAATCCGCAGACCATCCATGCCCAGCCCCTGGAAATCATAAGGGGAGGTCCGTGGCTTGAAGGCGCCGCCGCGCATCACCTTGACGCCTGCCTTCTGCAGGGCCGCAGCCACTGTACGGGTCTGCAGCTCGCTCTCTACCGAACACGGGCCAGCTACCATCAGGGAGGATAATCCGCCTACTGTAACGCCGCCCGGCAGCTCAATAACTGTATCCTCCGCATGGTCTTTGCGCGCTACCAGCAGGGTCTTCTTATGCTCCGTACTTTGCAGATCAAGCGAAGCTGAGAAAATCTGCTTGAACAGCGTACGGATGGTTCCATCCGTGAACGGCCCCTTATTGCCTGCGACCATTTTCTCCAGCATTGCCTTCTCCCGCTCAGGATCGAACTTCGGCACGCCCTGCTTCTCTTTGAGCACCCCAATCTCCTGAACGATTCCGGCACGCTCCGAGATCAGCTCCAGCAGCTGACCGTTAATCTCATCCAATCTTGCTCTCAGATCATCCAATTCCACATTACTCATTCCAAGACACTCCTTTGTGCAGTTAATAGTTAAGGCTATGAACGAACGCAAAAAGACCCCCCGCCGCAAGGGACGAGGAGCCGTGGTACCACCCTTATTTAGAGCTGAATCCTGCTGACGCATCAGCACATGACGGTATACCTGAAGGATACCGGCCAGTCGATTCATTCTGTCTTACATCCGTTAACGCAGGAAGCGGGCCACCCTACCCATAACTGCTGCAGCAGTGTACTTCAGGGACCGACTCGGAAGTGAACTTCGGCACTAAGCGTCTAATGGGGGTGCTCTCAGTCTCCGACACGCCTTCCCTGTTAAAATCCGCTATGAAGTGCTTACTCTCTTCGTCATTGTCATTACAAGGTATATCGGTGCTGCTTATGCACCAGTTTCTGCTATCTTAATCAAAAAGACTTCCATATGCAAGACATCACAGCACTGTATTGCAGCTTTAACTCAGCATTGTGATTATTTTGTGAAGAGAGGTCTGCTTATTCCTGTTCCGCAAAAAAATGCCCGATTACTTTGGCAATGCTGTCGCTTCTCAGCGGCTTGCTGATATACTCATCCATCCCGGCTTCAAGGCATAGCTCCCGGTCGCCCTTGAGCGCGTTGGCCGTCACCGCAACAATGACCGGCTGCTGGTCTGCCGGCTGCTCTGCCCTGATGGCAGCTGTGGCCTCCAGGCCGTTCATCCCGGGCATCTGCACATCCATGAAGATCAGATCATAGCCATGCCGGGCTGTCATATCGACCGCCTGCCGCCCATCCTCGGCCACATCGACGGTGAAGCCGCGCTTCTCCAGGATTTTGCGCAGGACGATCTGGTTGATCACATTGTCCTCGGCTACCAGAATATGCAGGGACCGGCCTTCTGATTGCGGCTCCGGCTGGTTCCCCTCCGGCCCGTCAGTCGGAAGCGCCTGCGCTTGTGTCCGGAGGACCACGGTGAACACAAAGGTCGCCCCCTGCCCGGCTGCTGTATCCAGATAGATCTCTCCGCCCATCCGCTCGACCAATTGCTTGCTGATCGCCAGCCCCAGACCGGTGCCTTCCCCATGGCGGCCCCTGAAATGCTCCAGCTGATAGAACGGCTCGAACAAGCGGCTGCGGGCCTCCTCGGGAATCCCGCTCCCCGTGTCCGCCACGGTGAACTGGAGCGTTACGCCTGCCAGGCCATCGGCAATGCGCTTCACGCTTACCTTTACCCCGCCGGTACAGGTGAATTTCACGGCATTGCCGGCCAGATTGAGCAGCACCTGCTTCAGCCGCTCCCCGTCCCCGATCAGCCGCTGCGGCACATCCGGGTCCGTCTCCACGCTGAGGGTCAGGCCTTTACGCTCCGCCTTGAGCTGAAGCAGCTCCAGCGCAGAATCCATACAGTGCTGGAGGATGAACGGCTCATCTTGGAGTGAGATTTTGCCTGCCTCAATCTTGGAGAGATCGAGAATGTCGTTGATGATATTCAGCAGGGATTCACCGCTCTGGCGGATAATCTCCAGGAACTCCCGCTGCTGCGAACCCGGCTCACTGCTCTCCAGCAGCAGGTCGGTCATCCCGATCACCCCGTTCATCGGAGTACGGATTTCGTGGCTCATCATGGCCAGGAACTCACTTTTGGCGCGGTTCGTATTCTCTGCGGTCTCCTTGGCAATCAGCAGCTTCTTCTGCTCGGTAATATCCTTGACGATAATATAAAAGCCTACGGTAGACTGGTTGATAATAATCGGCGCAAGGGTAGTCAGAACCTCCACAGAATGCCCGTCCTTATGCCAGATCAGGTTGATATCCTGGCCTGCGGAGCCGCTCTGCCGGCGGGGACCGAGTACATTCTGCAGCTGCCGCTCGCCGATGATCCGGCTGACACTCATGCCCACCATCTCGGGGATCGTATACCCCGTCAGCCTTACCGCCTGTTCATTCCCGTTAATAATATGGCCTTCCAGGTCCAGCGATATGATCGCGTCATGATTATATTTCTTCAGCGAGGTATAACGCTCGACCGATTCCTGAAGCTTCTGCTCCACAATCTTGCGCCGGGTCACATCGCGGCCGACAGCCAGCACCCCTCGTTCCCCGCCGTCTTCCACCGTTCTCAGAGAGAATTCAATCCAGATATATTGGCCGTTCGCATTTAATATCCGCAGCTGGACATCAGGCGAGTCAGCCATCTGCTGCGCACTGATTAAGGCCAGATCCTCAGAGTGAACCAGTCTGCTGTTATCCCGGCCGATCAGCTCCTCCGGTCTGTACCCGAGCACCTCTTCCACTGAAGGGGAGCAATAGCGGCAGACTGAGCCCGGCGCAGCATAGTACACAATGTCCCTGATGTTGCCGGCAATCAGCTCGTACAGCCGCTCAGACGTCCCGGTAAATGCCTCCACCGGTGCCGCAAGCGGCCTTCCAGCCAAGTGAACGATATAATACAGCCCCTCTCCCGTCGAAGGCTCGCTCACCCTCGCCACATGCAGCAGCACCGGAACCGCAGAGCCATCCGCATGGCGCAGCTTGATTTCGGCTTCAAAAAAAGGGGCTGCTCCTGTCCTGAGGCTCCCCATCCTGTAACTATGTATGTGCAGGCTATCTTCATCCCAGAACGCTTGGAAGCTGCGTCCCAGCAACTGTTCTTCGGAATATCCGAGCAAGAGGGTTACCGCCGGATTCACCTTCATCCATTCTTCAGCCATGGAGAGAAAAGCTACTCCGGCAGTTCCTGTCTTCAATGCCTGTTCAAATGGAGAAGTCGTCTCCGTATGCTGCTCTAGCATAAGATCCACCGCCCGTTTGTGAAGTATTAGATGCAATTCCTTTATATTAAATCTGCAATATAAATATCTTGCATAATCGGGCGAAAGTCAAATCATTATGTCGAATACAGACAATTCCTTATTCAGCGGATTACAGCAGCCCGTGAACCCGCCGCCAGACAGAGATCTCCCCAGTTCCCCACCTTAATGAATCCCTTGTTGCTATTTCAAGCTAAATCTTCTGCAGGTCTTCTCCGTAGAGCAGCCTTTTCACGGTTTCGGTGAACGCTTTCACCTGAAAGGGCTTGGTGATATATTCGGCAAAGCCCTTCTTCCGGGCCTTCTCAATATCCGAGCTTTGCGCAAACGCGCTCGTCGCCAGCACCGGAATATGACAAGTTGCCTGATCCTGCCGCAGTATTTCCAGAGCTTCATACCCGTTAAGTCCGGGAAGCCCGATGTCCAGGATAATCAGATCCGGCAGAGCTTCCCGCGCTATTTGCAGTCCAAGCTCTGCCGTTTCAGCCTTCAGCAGCAATACGGAGGGCAGATTTCTTTTGAAGATATGGTGTACTAAGGCCATATTGAGCTGATTATCTTCTACATATAATACCGTCCACTTACACTCCTCCATCCAGCTTATCCTCCTAAAAAGTCTCAGCACCCCTAACGGCAGATGGGCAGAAAATAAAAAAACCGAAGAAAGGGACGATTCCCCCTTCTTCGGCTCATGTTCGGCTCATTTACATGTCCGACTCATTTCCACCTCATATATGGTTAGACTTCAGTGAAAAGTATAGGCTATCACGCTGGTATCTTTGTCGAAATCCCAATCCACATAAATATCCGCCAGCTCTTTGCCGAGCATCTGGGCTATAGTGGTGGTATCATCCAAGTAACGCTTCTCCATCTTGCGCTTGGTAGTCTTAAGCGTATTCTCATAGCCGAGGCCAATCAATTCCTTCTCCAAAGGAATCATGATACCCTCACGCTTAATAATTAGAATGCGGGGTCCCAGCCACCAGGAGTCCGTATGGACCGGTTCCTTCTGGACCTTCCTAGTTACTTCGTTAATCTGGAGATGGACTTCCTCGCGCCCGGCATAATCATCAATCGGTACGTCGTCATTCTTGATGAGCGCCACGATCATCCCCGATGCGTTATGAATGCCCCAATCATAAAAAAGCTCGCCGACCTCAATAGCCATGCTCTCCTTCAGGTACGCTGCAAGCTCGGGAAGCAGGGACTTCATCAGAAGCTCCCGTGTATAACGAAACGCCTGTTCTTCTTCCTTATTCAATAAAAACCTCTCCACAGGTCCGATGAAATTACGGATATGCAGTGCTATACATTGCTCCCCGATAGAGGCATGTATCGATTCAGGTCCCTTCCCGAAGCGTTCCCGCAGTAGCCTTCCTGTGAAACTGGAAAGTTGGCTAGTAAGTTCTGTAGTGCTCATTCAATTTCCTCCAGCATAATATTGTAGTGTCTGTGTGTAGATTTGGGGAGACGCTCCGCCTGCTGAAGAAACGGTTCGTTCAACTTAGTATAATCGGTAGCCGCCCAGTTCGTATATATTAAAATAATTTATATTTTTCTGCAGCAGCTTCGCCTGCTTCTATATGTATCGGCGTGCTCCTAGTATTGCCCAAATAATGTCATATTACTTAGACACGGCCGAAACGTACAAGAACATGCACCCGTCAGTCAGAAGCGATTATATACAAAAAGGTGTTCCGCTGCCGGCATGGCTGCGAAACACCTGTGAATTCACTTGCCTATCTCTTGCTGCTTGCCGCGGTAAGCTTCGGTGAAGACCTCGAAGAACGGTGTCGTGTCCCGCTCTGCCATCGTGTCCTCCGCCCCCGGATTCCAGCCGATCTCCTTCCGCCAGCTGCCCAGCCGGCCGGATTCAATCAGCTCCTGCTCATCCGGGTTCGCAGACTTATCTGCCTGTGGTGCCACATACAATGCATCGACAGGACAATAAGCTTCGCACATGAAGCAGGTCTGGCAATCCTCCTGGCGGGCAATGACGGCAAGCTTGCCCTCCATCGCGAAGACATTCGTCGGACAGACCTTCACGCACAGCCTGCAGCCGATGCAGCGGTCCTGGCTAACCAGTTCAATCACATGGCCCGCTCCTCTCCCGGAATCCGCAGCTCATGGGCATGAGGCACACTTTCCGTGCGGATACCGATCGTATTAACGCCGGAGAGAATCAGGCGGTGGGTCTGGCGCGGGTCCAGCGCCGGATACTCGGCCAGGCGCTGCAGGCCGCGGCTCTCCTTGCGGGCCAGCGCAGCGGTGTAGATCCAACGGCCGACATTCAGCATAGCGGCCGCTTCACGTGACTGCACGATGCCCTGAACCGTGGTAGGCACCTGCCCGCCCAGCTCGGGCATCAGGCGGTTCAGGCGCTGCAGGGCGGCAGCGACTACGGACTCGCTGCGGAAGTAATTGATCCGCAGCGGCAGGATCTCCTGCTGGACCGCCGCGATCAGCGGCTTCGCGTCCAGCGTCCGTGAGGTGCCGGCGCCAGCCGGCATGCCGTAGCGGCCCGCCGCGCGGAGCATCCGGCGCTCCGCCGGATGCGGCTGCTGCAGAGCGTGCCGCGCCGCGCTTCGTCCTGCCCAGCTGCCGCTGCAGATGGCCCAGGATGCATTGTAGGCGCCGCCGCCGGAGATGGCGCCGGTCACTTTCTCGCGGGAGGTGGCGTCGCCTGCCGCATACAGCCCCGGCACCGAGGTTTCACACCCGGGGCCGGTCAGGCGCAGGCCGCCCGTGCCGCGCATCGTGCCTTCATAGCGGAGCGTAAGCGGAAATTTATCCTTGAACGGATTAATCCCCGCCCGCTCCAGCGGCATGAAGAAGATCGGGTGGGCATTGCGGAGGAATTCCTGCTTCTCCTTCGTATCAGCCAAATCCAGAGAAGCATAGACCGGGCCCATCAGCATCAGCTCGGGGATGCTGCCGAAGGTGCGGTCGCCCCGGTGCAGCGGCCTTCCCGCAGCATCATACAGCGTGGCCCAGGCCAGCATCCGCCCGCGGGTTACCGTTCCGTCCGCGAAGCTCGGAGCATATTGCCGGGTGAATTCCATGCCCGACAGCTCGGCACCGGCTTCGGCTGACATCAGCAGCCCTTCACCGGTAAGCACATTACAGCCCAGCCCCTTGCTGAGGAAGGCGCAGCCGCCCGTAGCCATAATCACCGCATTCGCCTTCACTTCCCAGCTCTCTCCGGTCAGGCGGTTGATTCCGCGGGCGCCACCCACGCCGTGCTGATCATGGAGCAGCTCCAGTGCCGGCGATTGATCCCAGATGCGCACTCCCGCCTTGCGTACCACTCTGCGCATAATCTTCATGTATTCGGGGCCATGCAGATGCGTCCGCAGCGGCCTGCCCTCCTCATCCTTCGGGAAGGGATACCCCCATTCCTCTACCAGCTGCAGATTCTGCTCGACCTGATCCAGCACACGGTGTATCCAGGCATTCTCCGAGAGATAGCCGCCGGCCTTAAGTCTGTCCTGCACGGCCTGTTCCCGCAGCTCTGCCACCGGCGGAATCACCAGCAGCGTCGTTCCCCCCGGCGCGGTAGCCCCGCTTGTTCCGAGATATCCCTTATCGGCTAGGATCACTTTCGCTCCCTGAGAAGCTGCACTCCATGCCGCCCATGCTCCGGCCGGGCCTCCACCCAGCACTAGAACATCTGTTGTAGCCTGCTGTTGCTGCGGCATTCCGCTTCCTCCTCTTCAAGGTTCTTTGAAATGTAGAAATAAGATCAGGCCAGCTTCTCCTGCAAAAATGCTATCGTCGAGGTGACAGCCTCATTCAGCGCAGAGGTGGAGCCTTCGTACGGATCTACCGTGCCGAAGGTATGATCTGCACCCCGGATGCTCAGGTACCGGTGCTGCGGCGCTTGTTCCCTGAAGCCGGCATGCTGCAGCAGCAGGGCATCACGGTCCTGATCACCCTGAATCAGCAGCGCAGCACTGCTCAGCGTGGCCGCTTCGGCTGCTTCCTCCGGGCTGATCCCGTCAGCATCACGGGCAGCGATACGCGAGAAATTGAAGCTTACGGTGTAGAACCCGCTTCCGGCAATTCTGCCGGAGACCTCCGGCCAGAACGCCCAATCTTTATGCCCTCTGAAGCCATGGCTGATCAGGAGTACGGGCTTCGGTGCCGTCCCCACAGGGACTCGTACCTCACCTTCCAGATACAGTCCATTCTCCAGGGGCAGCTTGAAATGTTCAAAAGTTAAGGTTTCATGAGACATCGGCATTCCCTCCGTTTCCCTATGTTGAATTACTTGAGCTGCCAATCGCTGATATTGAAATCCTTCTTGGCCAGCTTCTCATCGACGAGGAAGTTCTTGGTGCCCTCCAGCAGCTTAATACCGTCATCTGTGAAGGCTGTATCCTTGATATCACTGATTGGATTGACCTGCTTCGCGAGTTCCGGGGTGGTATCTCCGATCTCAGCCAGGAATGCATAATATTCATCTTCATGCTGCTTCAGGTCGGCCAGTGCCTTCTCCCGGGCCGCATTCCAGACCTTGGGGAAATCCGGGAATTTCGCAAGGTACTCCTCTGACACTACGGTAGCGCTGCTACCGAGCAGATCCGGATGCTGCGAGGCATCATCCAAATGGGTGTACCCCTGCTCAATCTGCTTAAGCGCTGCCACACCGTTATTGGTGGTCGCGTCTACATCGCCGCGGGCCAGTGCTGCGCTTGCATCGGGAATCAGCATGTGAACCAGCTTATAATCAGTTACGCCCTCCTGCTTCAGCAAGCCGACTACATAACGGTGCATAAACGAACCTTTTTGGATGGCAATCGTCTTGCCCTTCAGCTCCTGCACCGTCTTCGGCCCGTCCTTCTTGCCGATCAGATAACCGACTGTATGCGCTGAAGTCTGGGCGATCAGCCGGGTCTTGGCTCCTGAGGCGTAGGCGATAATCGCCGGGGTATCCCCGAGGCTGCCGAAATCAAGTCTTCCGCTGATTAAGGATTCCGTCTGATCCGGCCCGTTCGGGAAGCCTGTCAGTTTGACTTCGGTAATTCCGTATGGTTTCAGCTCTTCCTGAATAATGCCCTTGTAAAGGCCCCAGCCTTCCGCGCCTCCCGGCAGATTCAGCTTATTGGAGCCAATGAATCCGTAATTCAGCACGGCCGGAACATTGCTTGAAGCCTTATCGCCAGCCGCTTCAGCGGTATTGGTACCTCCACTGCCTGCTGCTGAGCTGCTGCTCCCCGTATTATTGCCGCAAGCCTGCAGTACCAGCATGATCATCACCACACCTGTAATCAGCGTGAGGCGTCCCCTTTTGCTCCATATACCTGTAATCTCTCTGTACAATCTGCTCATTGCTGTATTCTCCCCTCAGTCGTCTACTGGATGTTGTTATCGCATATCAGAAATCAGAATCCTGCCCGCGCCGCCAGCTTAACCATGAAGTCATGACTAGCCACCGGCTGTCTGCCCTTGCCCCAGCCTACCTTCTCGCGGTAGCCTCCAAGCAGGCCTTGCTCCTCCAGCTCTGCCTCTGTAATCCCGGTAATTCCCTCGGAATCCGGAGCAACATACAGCGCATCCACCGGACAATACAGCTCACACATGAAGCAGGTCTGGCAGTCGCTCTGCCGGGCGATAACAGGAATTCCATTATCTACCCGGTCGAATACATTGGTCGGGCAGACGGATACGCATTGGTTGCATTCTACACACCGGTCAGCGCTGATGACTTCAATCACAACAATACACTCTCCTTCGCTACCTCTTCTGTCTTCACCCATACCTGATCCAGTCCGCCGCTAATCAAGCGGTGATGCTGGCTGTCGTCACTTCCCTTGAAGTCCTCCCGTTTATGCATTCCCCTGGTTTCGGTGCGGGCCAGTGCGGAGCTGTACATCCAGCGTGCCGTTGCCGTCATCGCTTCGGCTTCACGCGCCTTCATACCTTCCGGCGTACGCTGGATTTCCCGGCTGCGCTGCTCCTTCCATAGTCCGTCCAGACGTTCCAGCGAAGAGGCCAGCCCCTGCTCTGTACGGAACAAATTAATATCGTACGGTTTGACTTCTGCCTGCACAGCCTCCACATATTCTGCGGTTCTGGCCGCCGCTCCCGCCTTCACTTCCTGGTGAACCAGTGGTGAAGAGGATAACCCGGCGGGTGTGCGGTGATCCGCATGCCGCCCGAGTCCGGCTGTATAGGCTGCCGCCCCTTCTCCGGCGAAGGAGCCGGAAGACATTGCCCAGGCGGCATTATGGCTGCCGCCTCCGGTGAATCCGCCGCAGATCAGCTCCCGGGTAGCCGCATCCCCTGCAGCATATAACCCTGGAACACCCGTGCCGCAATTCTCGTCTGTAATCCGGATGCCGCCTGTGCCGCGGACTGTGCCTTCCAGCCGCAACGTCACCGGGAATACATCCTTGAAGGGATTGATGCCCCGCCGGTCGAACGGCAGGAAGAAATTCGTCTGCGCCACCCGCAGCAGCGGCTGCAAGGCCTCGTCGGCTCCGTCAAGCTTCGCGAACACCTGGCGGCCCGCCAGCAGATTCCTGGCAATGACTGAGCGGCCCTTCTTGGAGCCCGCTCCTTCCACCACACTGCCGTCCTCATAATAGAAGCTGGCATAGCTGTAATACGCGGTCTTCGTCACAGAGGAGAAGGTCGGGCAGATCGCATAGGCGTTGGAGAACTCCATGCCGGACAGGCTCGCCCCTGCTTCCGCAGCGAATAAGTAACCATCACCTGTCAGGACGTTGCAGCCCAGCGCCTTACTGAGGAAAGCGCAGCCCCCGGTAGCGATAACCACCGCCCCGGCATGCACACTCCAAGCTTCTCCGTTCTGGGTCTGCACGCCGGCCGCTCCGGCAACCCCGTGCTCATCGGCGAGCAGCTCCAGTACCGGACTATGATCCAGTATTTTGACGCCTGCCTTCTTCACCAGCTTGCGCATCAGTCGCATATATTCAGGTCCTTGCAGGCCCCGGCGGTACGGGTTGCCCTGCTCATCCACCGGGAATGGATAGCCGCTGACGCCCAGTCTGTTCATATTCTCATAGGTACGGTCCAGCACCCGGTCCATCCAGCGGTGCTCTGCCAGCTTACCGCCCATAGCATAACGGCTGGCCTTCGCGGCCTCGCGCAGCTCCTCCTCCGGCTTCACATACCAGACCCCGGTGCCCGACGGGGCCGTTGCACCGCTGGAGCCGCAGTAGCCCTTATCGGCCAGAATCACCTTCACTCCCTTGGCTGCGGCTGTAAGTGCCGCCCATGTTCCTGCCGGGCCCCCGCCGATGACCAGTACATCTGCTGTCAGTTTCAATGCTTCCTTCAGTGCCGGTTGGTTCATGTTGTTTCCCCCTTGGTTTCATTAGCGTTAGCGTTGCATTAGCCCGTCTTCAACCTTGGTAGCTGTCACGCCAGTGCAGGAATTTGCGTTCGATGACGCGGAATAGAGAATCGATTAGCTTGCCGACCACAGCGAAAATAAGTATTCCCACAAAAATAACTGCCGTATTGGAATTCTGCTTCGCTTCATTAATGAGAAATCCAACCCCGGACTGTGATCCGATCAGTTCAGCAACCACCAGACCGATCCAGGCCACAGCCATCGACAAGCGCAGTCCCAGGAGGATGCCGGGCAGCGCAGCCGGCAGGATCAGCCGCCGCAGCTTCTGCAGCGGACTGAAGCCGAGCACCCGGGCCACTTCGAACAGCTTGTTGTCCACTCCCCGGATGCCCATGAAGGTATTAATATAGAGCGGGAAGAAGGAGCCGCTCATAATAATAACCACCTTCGAGATCTCGCCGAAGCCAAACCACAGAATAATTAGCGGGGCAATCGCCAGATGCGGAACCAGCCGCAGAATCTGAACACTCGGGTCCAGCAGATAGGCAGCGCTGCGGAACAGGCCGGTTAATGTCCCCAGCAGCAGGCCGAGAATCCCCCCAATCAGGAATCCGGTGCCCGCCCGTCCGATGCTGACGCCCAGATGATGGAGGAGCTCTCCCCTAACGGCCAGATCCGCAAATGCGGAGAGGATCGTCAGCGGTGCCGGAAGGAACTCCGGCGAGATCCAGCCTGCGCTCCCGGCAAGCTGCCATACGGCCAGTACCGCTACGGGAATGGCTGCCCCGGCTCCCCAGTCATACAGAAGCTTTTTCCAGAATACAGAATCTGTCTCTGTCTTGTTGTTAGCTGTAGTAATTGAAGCAGTTCCGCTATAATCACGGGCTTCCCTTACGCCCTTGGCTGTCTTAATTATGGCTTCTATCCCTTCACTCATGCTGTTCTTCCCCCCTATCCCTGATAACTGTCCCGCCACCGGAGCAGACGCTGTTCGATCAGGCGGACAATCGTGTCACTCAGCAGTCCGACAGCGGCAAATACAATAATTCCGACAAATACAACCGGCGTATCGGCAAACTGGCGGGCATCCGACATCATGTAGCCAATCCCCGAGGTAGAAGCAATAAGCTCCGCAACCACCAGTCCCAGCCAGGAGAGTCCCAGCGACAAACGTACGCCGAGCATAATATTCGGCACCGCCGCAGGCAGCACCAGCCGTACAATCTGCTTCCCTCTGCTGAAGCCAAGCACTCTGGCTACCTCAAACAGCTTGTTATCCGTCCCGCGTATACCCATGAAGGTATTGATGTAGACCGGGAAAAACGCCCCTTTGGCAATCAGCAGCACCTTGGATTCTTCGCCGATGCCGAACCAGAGAATGAACAGCGGCACTACGGCAAGGCTCGGAATCATCCGGATCATTTGCAGCGAGGGGTCCAGCAGCTTCTCCGACCGGCGGAATAATCCGACCAGTATGCCAAAGAACAGGCCGAGCCCGCCGCCAAGCAGAAATCCTGATAATGCCCGCACGACACTGATTCTGAGGTTGCTCCATAAATCTCCGGTAGACGCCAGCGTAATGAACGACTGGACAATCGTATAAGGTGTCGGGAACAGCATCTCCGAGATCACTCCGTAATGGCCCAGAATCTGCCACAGGATCAGCACCCCTGCCGGAAGCAGCAGCCCCAGACCGGCAATGACCACTTTTCCGGGTCCATCAGGCCGTCCGGTTCTTCCGGCATTCCCTGCCACTACAGTCCGCTCTGCCATGACTGTCCCTCCTTGAGAATTATTTAATATATTCGCATGGATTAAGTCGGATATAAGTCGGCACTTACCCTCACTTTTCCACAATTAGCATCTGGATTTACTTTATATTCCCGCCCCGTCCTTCAATTCAAGCTCCTCCACCTTCTCAAAGTAATTCAAAACCTTCAGCCGCAGCTCCTGAAAGGAGGTTGTCGTTTTGGTGCGCGGATACGGCAGGTCTATGGGAACGATCTTGCGGATTCGTCCGGGTCGGGGCTCCAGAATCACCACCCGGTTCCCCAGGAACACGGCTTCATCAATATCATGTGTCACCAATATCATCGTCGTCCGGTTCCGCCGCCAAATGTCGAGCAGCACCGACTGCATATGCGCCCGGGTAAAAGCATCCAGCGCACCAAAGGGCTCATCCAGCAGCAGAACCTTGGGACTGCGCAGCAGCGCCCGGGCAATCGCTACCCGCTGGGCCATCCCGCCCGACAGCTCACGGGGATAGGACTTCTCGAAGCCGCCGAGCTTCACCAGCTCAATCAGTTCATCTACCCGCTGCCGGATATCCGGCCTGCCCAGCGGCAGATCCGAGGCAATATTCTTCTCTACCGTAAGCCAGGGAAACAAGCGGTGCTCCTGAAAAATAAACCCCTTATCGATTCCCGGCCCGCTGATCGCTGCTCCCTCCAGGGTAACTCTGCCGGTATAGCCGGTATCCAGACCGGCAATGATGCGGAGCAGGGTGCTTTTGCCGCAGCCGCTGGGTCCAATCACCGTGATGAACTCGCCCTCCTGCACCTCCAGCTCAACATCCTCCAGCGCCTGCACCTTACCTCCAGCGGCATCAAAGTGCTTATTCAGTGCTGTGATAGACAACAAAGCCTCTCCCATATCTGCTCCTCCTTCTGGCTGAACTCTCTTAGTAACAAAAAACAGAGGAACCTCGCGCAGCAATCACGCAGGCACCTCTGTATGTACAGTCGGTAAAATATAATCCAAAGTAAATTGATTGGAATTTGTAAATTTAAAATATCATCCATTAGGTGATCTGTCAATAAAAATACATAATATCCGAGCGGATTAATTTGATTTGATGCTGACATCCTTTTGAAATTATGAAACAGCAACTAGGAAGCAGCCCATATTAATGGGATAATCGCAAACTTCCACTCATATACTTACAATTAGTAAGTAATTATGATATACTAGGCTATATCCTTGCACTAACGGACAAGCTTACAAGTAACTGCTGCTCAATATTCTGGATTATAAGGGGTCTGTACCATGAACAATCAAGGGAATACACAAGCTAATGCGCAAGCCAATACACAAGCGGATGCTCAAGAAAAAGAAGCAAGCCTACCGGAGTTTGAATTCGGCATTTATACATTAGGCGATATTGTTACCGACTGCCATACAGGGCAGCGGATCAGCCCCGCCCAACGCCTGCAGGAAGTCATTGCAGCCGCGAAGCTGGCCGATGAAGCCGGGCTGGATGTATTCGGCGTAGGCGAGCATCACCGGCTGGATTTCGTAATCTCATCGGTGCCCGTTGTCCTGGCAGCTATTGCCCAGGTTACACAGCGGATCAAGCTCACCAGCGCTACGACCGTGCTAAGCACCATTGATCCGGTCCGTGTCTTCGAGGATTTCGCCACCCTGGACCTCTTGTCGGGCGGCCGGGCCGAGATCATTGCCGGACGCGGCGCTTTCCTGGAATCCTTCCCGCTGTTCGGCTACGAGCTGGAGGATTACAAGCAGCTGTTCAGCGAGAATCTCGACCTGCTGCTCACACTGAACCAGCATGAGGTCATGAACTGGAAGGGTAAATTCCGCTCTCCGCTGCATAACGCCGAGATCGCTCCACGTCCGCTGCAGCAAAGGCTGCCGCTCTCGGTCGGCATCGGCGGCTCGGCCGAAAGTGCCGAGAAGGCCGGGTCCCTTGGCATCGGCATGGCTATCGCTATCCTGAGCGGCAGCCCGGAGCCCTTTCAGAATCTGGCCGGCACCTACCGCCGCGCCGGGGCTGCCGCCGGCCACCAGCCGGAGGACCTGAAGATCGCCATCACCAGCCACGGCTACATCGCCAAGACCTCACAGCAGGCACTCGATGAGTATTACCCTTATTACTACAGCTACCGTAATAGCATCAGCCCGCGTCCCGGTCAGGAGTACCGGATCTCCCGCAGCGACTTCGGCCGGTTCACCTCGCCGGACAACACCCTGGCCGTGGGCAGCCCGCAGCAGATTATCGAGAAGATTCTCTATCAGCATGAGCTGTTCGGCCATAACCGCTTCATGACCCAGCTCGACATCGGCGGCCTGCCTTACGCCAAAGTAGCCGCCGCCATCGAGCTGCTCGCCACCGAGGTCGCCCCGGTGGTGCGCCGCGAGGTTGCGAAGAAGCAGCGCGGAATTTCCTCCGCGCAATAAACCTGTACTGAGGCCGCCCGGTTAATGGGCGGCTTCTTTTGGCGGGAGCAGGTGCACTAGTGCTCCTCATTTCCGCTCACCGCCCACTTTCTGCGGAATCGGGTGCATTAGTGCACCTTAATCTCCTCCTTTAGCTACCTTTTGCCGGAATCTGGTGCACTTCTACTCCTCATTTGCTCATTTAACCAACTTCTACTCGTTTCAGGTGCACTTATGCACTTGATTTTCTCATTCAACTAACTTGCCCTCCCCCATCCAGCCCGCTTCCAGCGCCACCAATGGTATTTATCCCTTTCATTTCCCCGTCCCCGCCTACTTTCAGCTCTAACAAAGGGATTTATCCCTCTCATTTCCCTATCCAGCCCACTTTCAGCACCACCAAAGGGATTTATCCCTTTCATTTCCTCGTCCAGCCCACTTTCAGCACCACCAAAGGGATCCCTCTCATTTCCTCACCGAGCCCACTTTCAGCGCCACCAAGGGGATTTATCCCTTTCATTTTCCCTATCCAGCCCACTTCCAGCGCACCAAAGGGATTTATCCCTTTCATTTGCTCATCCAGCCCACTTTCAGCGCCGCCAAGGGGATTTATCCCTTTCATTTGCTCATTCAGCCCGCTTCCAGCACCACCAATGGGATTTATCCCTCTCATTTTCCCTATCCAGCCCACTTTCTGCTCCACCAAAGGGATTTATCCCTCTCATTTCCACATTCCGCCCACTTTCAGCGCCACCAAGGGGATTTATCCCTTTCATTTCCCCTATCCCTATCCCCTTCACCCTCTAATCCACCCCGCAGCACTCAGCCCGCTTCCGGCGGAGTTCACATATCACCCTAATTCCTTATATTAGTTTAAATTCAAGACCCGGCAGACGGAGGATGCCACGGATGAGCAGGCGCATCAGGAGAGCGCATAACCTAAGTGGGCGGCGGCCGTTCGTTCCTTCATCCGTTCGTCGTTCCGCCATTCGTTCGTCATTCCGCCATTCGTTCGTCATTCCGCCATTCGTTCGTCGTTCCTTCATTCGTTCGTCGTTCCGCCATTCGTTCAAAGGACAAAAAAAGCCCCCAGCGATTGCTGGAGACCTGTTCAATAGTATGATTTAGCCAATGTTCAGGCAAATGAAGGCTTGTTATTATCCACTTTACCGCTGACCAGCTTCTTGTACTCGTCGTTTCCACCCTCCACGGATGGTGCCAAATACACGCTTGGCGCCGAGGGCGTAAGCTTAGAGCCGGATTTGCGTCTGGAGCGGCCTTTGCCTCCCGCGCTGTTGCCGTCACCGCTTGCAGACCGGCGGACAGTACTGGATACACTAACGGCATTCTTCATATTCTTCATCCTGTTAGTCCCCTCCCACTAAATGATTGACGGTGCGGAACAAATCCCGGTTATAGGCCACGACTGCTGTAATATCCTCTGCCGATAATCGCTGACTTCCCGAGAAGTGCACGGACAGCACATGGTTCTCCCCTAAAGGATAGCATAGGATATATACCTCCGCAACTTCCGTACGCTGTAAAAAAGTCCATTCTTTTGTCAGAAAGGCATCCAGCACCCCCGGCTTCACACTCCCGTCCTCGAAGGCGGCGAACGGATACATCTGCCCGCGTCCCACATTGCCGCCGACCTGCTTCAGGCCCGCTTCCGCTTCGGCCCGCCACATGGCGGCTCCGATGACCCGGCAATCCTCCGGGGGCAGGAATGAATTGCGGACGGCTTCGCTCAGTGCCTGATATTTCTCGGCTGCCTGCGGTGGCGTCACATTATTATTATATTGCCAAAAGAAGTGAAGGATACTTTCTTTTCGCCTAAGCTCTGCCCGAAGCTGCAGCAGCTCTACAGCCGGGTCGTGGTACATCCCCTGCGCCTGAATACTGTCGATGATCTTGCCGCAGCTCACATCCACCGCCGCTGTAACATTGTCATGCTGCCACTCATATTCCAGCGGGGTTAGTCCCGACAGATCCGACAGCAGATGATACTCTTCCACATTCTCACCCGGGATCAGGTCACTACGAGCGGGTACCTGATCCGGCAGCAGGCAGAAGACCCGGCCGCGCCGCAGCCGCGCCCAGAACAGGCCCATTTCGAACTGGGTGTTGTCCCGGGTCACATAATAATATTTACCCCTAATCCGGGCTACATCATCCGGCGAGAACACAAAGACGGCAAAATCGCTGATATCCAGATTCCGCTCCAGCGCTTCCATGGTGTATTCATTCGGCCGGAAAGCAGCGGCATACCACGGATGAACCTCGGCGGTCCGCTTCAGCTGTTCGTGGATAGCCCTGGCATAGCGGATAGATTCTCTGGAAGAACCAATGAATAATCTAGGTCTGATCACGGCGGCACTCCTTTGTCTGTTTCCCCAATATGTAATAATTATACAGACATTTCCTGCCAACGAATAGGGCTTCGGGCGATATTGGGCAGCATCGGAGGAAGATAAGAGCAACAGGATAAGCAGCGTTGTTAGCGGTATTCCGAATAGGTATTTATCTTCAATTTTAAATTTTCGGTATTCTCCGGCCGATGAAACGGGTAATAGAAGTTTATCTCTCCGGGAAATGAGGATTTATTTGTATGCGACTAAAATTACATACTGCAGTCCTGTCAGCCTGTCTGCTGACTTCATCCATACTGGCACCTGTCCTGCCGTCTTCCACAGCTTACGCTTCAACGGCCTACACGGCCAAAGTGTACGCCAGCTCCCTTAATGTACGCAGTGAGCCTGCTGCAAGCGCCGCCGTCACAGGCACTCTGACTGGCGGTGCCACCGTCACCGTCACCGAAGAGCAGCATGGCTGGCTCAAGGTCCGGGCCGGCTCTGTCTCCGGCTGGGTAGCGGGATATTATCTGAAGCGTACCGGCGGAAGCTCCTCCGCCAGCACCTCTTCCGCCAGCACCTCTGCCAGCTCCTCCGCCTCCAAGGCATCCGCCAAGTCGGCTGTGAAGACCTCAGCGGTCTCCAGCGGAACGGCTGTCGTTACAGCTTCTTCCCTGCGCATGCGGGGAGGTCCGGGAACCGGCCACGAGGTCGTGGGATCGCTGCAATCCGGCAATAAGGTGACCATTCTGCTCCGCCAGGGAGAATGGTCGCGGGTCCGCACAGCCGGAGGAACCGTCGGCTGGGTGTCTTCCCAGTATCTGTCGGGCGGAGCCGTCCGCAGCGCAAGCACAGTCAGCTCGAATAGCCAGACTACGAGTGTCGTACGGAAATCCGGCAGCATCCGGGGCAAGCTGATCATAGTGGACCCTGGCCACGGCGGCACCGATCCGGGCATGCTCGGGACAACCTATAACACGATGGAGAAGGATCTGACGCTCCAGACCTCCCTGTATCTGCGGGATTATCTGACCGCCAAGGGAGCCAGAGTAGAGATGACCCGGACCCGCGGGGAGCAGAAGCCTGCGCTCTCCCAGCGGGTGCAGCTTGGACGGCAGCTCGGTGCGGATGCTTTTGTCAGCATTCATTATAATTCATCGCCGAAGAATGTCTCCGGCACGCTGACCTTCTTCTATTCGCAGCAGAATGATCTGCGGCTGGCCCGGGCAGTGGAGACCCGGCTGGGTGAGGGCATCGGCCTGCGCAGCAACGGTCTCTCCTTCGGCGACTATCATATTCTGCGGGAGAATCCGCTGCCGGCTACCCTTGTAGAGCTGGGCTTCCTGTCGAACCCGTACGACGAAGCGATTGTGCGCAAGGCGGCTTATCAGCGGAAGGCGGCTCAGGCGGTCGCTGAGGGAGTGGCTGATTATTTCAACAAGTAGAGAGGAATCAGAGGCTGATCTCCCGGATGTTAAGCTCCGTTCTTTTGCTGAGGTCGATATATTCATCCCCGATGCGGATCAGCGGAGTCTCGATATCATGCGGGTTCAAGTAGACAATCTCGCCGACCCGGCCATCGGTTAGAACCACTTCACGCCCAACTGACCGCTTCACGATATTTTCCAGAAAAACGGTTACAATATGCGGGTCCAGCGCGCCGAAGCTGCCTCTTCTCATCTGATCGACAATCATATGAAACGGCGTTGGTTCATGATACGGACGCTTGCTGGACATCGCATGAAAAATATCCGCCACGGCCACAATTTTGCTGTACGGATCGATCTGTTCGTCCTTCAGGCCCAGCGGATATCCCCTGCCGTCATTTCGCTCATGATGCTGAAGCGCCACCAGGGCAATGCGTGAATTGGCTCCGGTGGTTTCTTTGAGAATCTCGTAGCCGTAGACCGTGTGCTTCTTCACCTGGCTGAATTCCTCGTCCGTCAGCTTGCCGGGCTTATTCAGCAGCTCTGAAGGGATCTTCAGCTTGCCGATGTCATGCAGAGTTGCCGCCATGGAGAGCACGGACAGCTCCGCTTCACTCATCTCCAGCCATCTGCCGATCAGGGTAGAGAGCACTGCAACGCCGATGTTGTGCTCATATGTATAATCATCCTTGCCCTGCACCGAATGGAACAAGGCGAAGATATCCGGGTTGCGTGAGATCTCCTGGATGACCGGAAGCACCTCCTTGCGGATATCCGCCAGCGGGATTTTGCGGGAGATCCGGTAGGATTCGAATAATTCCTTGGACAGGTCCACTGTACTGTTGACCATCTTCTGATAGGAGGGCGCCTGGTCAGCCTCATCTGCAAAAAGAATGTCGAACCTGTCGATTTTTTGTTTGCGGATAAGCTCCAGATGCTCGGCATTCAGTCTGCTTCCCGCCGGAATTACAGTCACTCCGTAGGCATTAATCAGGTCATTCTTAATCGTTCTTCCCAGATCATTGTCCATACTATCCAGCCCTCCCCAATAACCGCAGCTATGTATTTATTGCCCATATAGCTATTATCGGTTGCAGGCCGGGAAATCCTGACAGGCAGTCAACGAACCTTACATACTCAGGCTTCTTCCTCCTGCTTCCGGTATTCTCTTGGCGTGATTCCGGCGTTTTTTTTGAAGACACGGCTGAAATACTTCTCATCCTCATAACCCACCAGCTCCGCAATCTGCGACAGCCGCAGATTCGTATTCTGGAGCAGCGTCTTCGCCTTCTCCACCCGGAGGCCGGTCAGATAATCCGACAGATTCTCCCCGGTGATCTGCTTGAACTTGCGCGACACATTCTCCCTGCTGATGAAAAAGCGTTCCGCAATATGCTGCAGCGTCATCTCCTGCGCATAGTTCCGGTCCAGGTACTCCCTGATCTCCTGGACGAGCCGGCTATCCGGCGTCTGCGGACTACCCTTGGACAAGTGGTGAAGCAGCGATTTCAGCCGGCACTGCCAGTTCTCCACCGAGAACAGCCCTTCAGCGTCATAACAGCGCTCCAGGCTAATCTCTGCCTCCGGCCGCCAGCGCTTCAGAACATCCAGAATCTCCGTCTGCTGATTCAGCAGAACGCGTTCTGTGAGCAGCGGCAGCCCGGCCAGATGTCCGGCCCATTCTTCTGCCACCCGCTCCATCCGCTCCAGATCGCCGGACAAGACGGCGACTCTAAGCTTGTCCAGCCGTTCTTCCAGACCGTAGTCGTTTGCAGGTCTACGCCCGTCCTCACGCTTCCTGAAGGGATGAATGCGCCCGTCCCGCTGCAATAGATTCCGCTCCGCAAGCGCCTGGCCTGCCTGTTCAAAAGCAGACCGCAGCCCCTCCGGCAACGGGTTCAGCGGACTAAGCCCGATATCCAGCTGAACGCCGAACGCCCGGCGGATGGCTTCATTCATGCGGGTAAGCATCTCCTCCGCCTGCGCTACAGCACTCCACAGCAGAACTACAAGCTCACCCCCGCCCTGCCAGTTGCGGAAGGCGTAGCCGCTCTGGCCCTCTGCCATCACTTCATTGCAGACATTGGCCAGCACGAAGGCTGTCAAGGCCACATCCCCATGGAATCTCCGCAGCAGATGGCAATCTGCGCCTTGCAGCGGGATGACGGCGATCCTGCACTCCTGCGCCCCAATCGGCATCCCCAGCTCTTCACAGAGGGCCAGCTTCAGCTCATGGAAGGAGGCCTGTCCGCTCACCAGATCGGACAGCATCTTATCCCAGAAGAGCGGACGCAGTGCGTTCAGCTGCATATTCTGGCGCTGACGCCGCTTCCGTTCCGCCTCCTCCTCCATCCACAGCTTGAAGGCATGCTCCGCAGAGGCAATCAGCTGCTTGCTGTTCAGCGGCTTCAGCAGATAATCCGTACCGCCGTATACGATAGCCGGCTTCACATAATTGAAATCCTGATACCCGCTGATGACAATCGTCTTCGTATGCGGATAATGACGGTGCAGCCATTCCAGCAGCTCCGCCCCGTCCATCAGCGGCATCCGCATATCCGTGAAGACGACGGCTGGCTGATGCTCCTGCATGATCCGTATCGCCTCCTGCCCGTTGGTCGCCTCATAGATCCCGGAGATATTATAGCTGTCCCACGGAACAAAATAACGGATGGCCTCCCGCACATGCTTCTCATCATCTACAATCAGCACCTTCATCTCAGCCGCTCCTTCAAGAAATAGTCTCTATTCGCAAAAGCCGCCGGAATTAACCGCCGATCTCCTCCAGCGGAATAATCAGCGTAACGGTAAGCCCCTGGCCGTCTTCATTATTCTTAAGCTGCATCTCCGCTGCGCTGCCGTACTGGAGCCGCAGGCGGGCCAGCACATTGTACAGGCCGATCTCCTCCTGGCCTTGCTGGCTGCTGCCTCTGAGGCAGGCCGTAATCTCCTCCAGCCGCTCCGGGCTCATGCCCCGGCCGTTATCCTTCACGGCAAGCACCAGCCTGGCCGCCCCTTCCAGCCTGCACTCGATCCGGATCAGCCCCCCGCTTATGCCGTCAGCGAAGGCATGCTTGAAGATATTCTCCACAATCGGCTGCAGGATCATCTTCGGCAGGATCAGCTCCAGAGCCTCCGGTCCCGCTTCCACCTCCAGCCGCAGATTCTCTTCGCCGAACCGCTCCGTCTGCAGAATCATATAGTTCTGCACATGCTCAATCTCATCCCGCAGCGGTACCCGGGTACGCTCGGTATTCATCGAATAACGCATCATGCTGCCCAGGGAATAGATGAGATCATACACCTTCGGCGCATTATAGCGCAAGGACAGGCTGGCGATGGATTGCAGCGCATTGTAGAGAAAATGCGGGTTCACCTGGGCCTGGAGCGCCTTCAGCTGATTCGTCTTGTTCGCCAGCTCCAGCCGGTACTCCTTAACGATCAGTTCATTGATCGTACGGGTCATGCCAGTGATCTTGCGGGTGAGGAGCCCGAACTCGTCCTCCCGCTCAGCTTCCATATGCGCATCCAGCTGGCCGGTCTGCACCTTCTGGGTGAAGTGAATCAGCTTCTTGATCGGACGGGTGAAGCCGATGGAGATCAGCACGGCACTGATGCCCCCGATCAGCAGGAACAGCAGTCCGATGCCCATATTGAACCGGGTAATTACCCTTGCATCTGTGTAGAGATCCTCATAGGGCACCAGCTTGATAATGCTTCCGCTGAACAAAGGGTCCTTGATCTGCTTGTACATTACAATCCCCTGGAAGCCGTCCTTTTTCCAGGCGAAATGCCCGCTGTCCTGCTCTGCGGGCAGACGGCTCCAGCCCGCTGTGACCGGCTTCCCGATCCAGCCCGGGCCAGAGGCGAACAGCGCCTCGCCTTGCTCATTCAGCACATACAGGCGTTCTGTGTCCGAATTGTACATCGATTCCACGATGCCCTTCAGCTCCTCCAGCCTGTAATCAATCGACAGATCCGCCAGTACGCTGTCACTGGGGGTCCGGTAGATCGGAAAATGGGCGGTAAAGACCGGCACACTCCCCGGCTTAAGATTCGGGAAGCCGGACTTCACCCCGTATTGATGATCCATATGCGTCACTTCGAGATAAGGGCGGTACGTCCCTGCGGCATGGCCGTTCGCGGCGTAGTCTCCGTTATCCTCGCGGCGGAAGTATCCCTTAAGCAGGAGGTTAGACTGCCTGGCGGCCCTCACGTACAGATGAATCTGATACGTATTGCGGTCGGAGAGAAACAGATTGTACAGCTGGGTGGAGATGATGGCCCGGGTGTCCGGCAGAATCGTGCCCGGCGGGGCCTGGGCAGCGCTTTTGGCGGTAAGCAGGGTGGTGTAGAAGGAGCTGGGCACATTGATTCCGCTGTAGAGCGACATCGCTTGCTGGTTCATGCCGCTGAAATAACTCCGGAGATTCGCCTCCCCCAGCGTCAGCAGCTTCGTATTCTGCTTCACGGACTGGTCCGTAACCGACTGCCTCGTATAGAGATAAGAGAAGGTCACAGAGATGCCTGACGGGATCACTGACGCTAGCAGCACTAAGGCCATCAGCCGCGTCCGGATGCTGTTCTTGAACATGGGGGAACCTCCTACAAGTTGTGTAAGCCGTATGGCCTGCAATATAATCCACTTTTCCCGGCATGAAATGAAGTGTTAGCGGTGCACCGGGCTTTCTATAATCAAGCTGTGAACCCGTAGTTATCTTACCCTAAGGAGAATCCATATGAGAAAAACTCTGCGTATGCAGCGCGGCTGGGGACAGCAAATCGTATTTCTCGGCCCCTGTCTGCTCTTTTTCCTGACCATTGTGGTCACCCCGTTCTTCCTCGGCTTCTACTATTCCTCCACGGACTGGAACGGGCTGGATCTGGACAAAGCGGTCTGGACCGGCGCGGCCAACTGGAAACGGATTTTCATGAATGACGATAAGTTCTGGGAGTCCCTGGTGTTCACCCTGCGCTTCACCGTGATCTCGGTTGTGGCTGCCAACGTGCTTGCACTGCTGCTGGCCTTCATTCTAATGACGACGCTGAAGACGAAGAAGCTGCTCCGTACGGTCTTTTTCATGCCCAATGTGATCGGCGGCATTCTGCTCGGCTACATCTGGCAATTCATCTTCACCAAGGGCTTCGCTACGATCGGCGAGCTGACCGGGATTTCGTTCTTCCAGCTGCCCTGGCTGGGCACGCCAAGCACCGGGTTCTGGGGGCTGGTCATTGTGTTCGTCTGGCAGACGGCTGGTTATATGATGGTCATCTATATTGCCGGGCTGGCCGGGATTCCGAAGGATCTCATTGAAGCGGCCCGCATAGACGGTGCCCGCGCTCCACAGCTGTTCAAGAGCGTCTACATCCCGCTGATTATGCCGGCGATCACCATCTGCTTGTTCCTGACGACCTCCAATGCGTTCAAAATGTTCGACCTCAACCTGTCGCTGACCAAAGGCGGACCCGGCACCTCGACCCAGTCGCTGGCCTATAACATTTATGCGGAGGCACTGATCAACAACCGGTATGGCCTCGGTACAGCCAAAGCGCTGCTCTTCTTCGCCGCCGTCTCCCTGATCACCGTCACCCAGGTCTGGCTTACCAAACGAAAAGAGGTGTCCGCCTAATGAACAGCAGCCGCTACCGCCCGGGCAACTTCGTCCTCGAAATTGCCGCCATTCTGCTGGCTATTGTCTTCCTGTCACCGTTCTATCTGGTCCTGAGCAATTCGGTTAAGGGGCTGAAGGACATCCTGATCGATGCCGCTTCCTGGCCGCAGGTGTTCTACTGGAGTAACTATTCCAAGGTATGGGATGCCATTAACTTCCCGCAGGCCTTCTTCAATTCTCTGCAAATTACGATTCTCAGTGTAATCTTCATCGTCCTGTTCAGCTCGATGGCCGCTTATCAGATTGTGCGCAAGCCGACGCGCTTCAATGCCTTCGTGTTCCTGCTGCTGGTCTCGGCGATGATCATTCCGTTCCAGTCGCTCATGCTGCAATTGGTCCGGGTGACCAGCCTGCTGGAGCTGCGCGGCGAGCTGTACGGCATTGTGGCCTGTTATCTAGGCTTCGGGATGCCGCTGTCGGTCTTCCTGTTCCACGGGTTCATCAAGACGGTGCCGCTGGAGCTGGAGGAAGCCGCGCGGGTGGACGGCTCGAATCCGTACGGCGTATTCTTCCGGATCGTCTTCCCGCTGCTGCTGCCGATTATTGTAACCGTCATTATCCTGAATACGCTGTGGATCTGGAATGACTATCTGCTGCCTGTCCTGGTGATCGGCGGGAATAAGGATCTGACGACCCTGCCCGTAGCTGTGACCAAGTTCTTCGGTCAGTACACCAAGAAGTGGGATCTGGCCCTTGCGGGTCTCGTCATGGCGATCACGCCTATTCTCTTGTTCTTCCTGTCACTCCAGCGTTATATTGTGGAAGGCGTGACGGCAGGCTCCATTAAGGGATGATCTTAGGGCAGGCTTCCCTCCGCAATAATATCCACTTTTTCGAGCAACATATGAAGTGTAAGTCATCTATCCATTCCTTTACGCTCTAAGAGCAGGAACCACAGACCAGGGAGGTTATTCTATGAAAAGAAAGTTCGCGTTCATCATGGCAACCGTTTGCACCCTCATTATCGCAGGTTGCGGGAACAGCGGCAATACGAATTCCGCAGGCAATGGAAGCGCTACGAATGCTCCTAACGCGTCAACCGAATCGGCAGCACCGGAAGCCGGCAAAGCGCCTGCCAAGGATGTTACCATCAAGATGTTCCAGTTCAAGGTGGAGATTGCCGAGCAGCTGAATGCACTCGCTGAAGAATATGAGAAGGAGACGGGGGTGAAGGTGGAAGTCGAAACGCATGGCGGCGGTGAGGATTACGGCGCGCTGCTGAAAGCTGAGATTGCCTCCGGCTCTGAGCCTGAGATTTTCAATAACGGCGGGTATACAGCCCTTGTTCCTTATATGGACCGCGCCACTGACCTGAGCAATGAGCCTTGGGCCGCCCAGCTGATCCCAACTGCCAAGACACCGGCAACCGTAGACGGCAAGCTCTATGGCATGCCTATGAATGTAGAAGGCTACGGGCTGATCTACAACAAGGATCTGTTCGCCAAAGCCGGCATAACGGAAGAGCCCAAGACACTCCCGCAGCTCAAGGATGCCGTAGCCAAGCTGAAGACCGCCGGCATCACGCCGTTTGAAGCGACCAATGAGTGGTGGTCCATGGGGATTCACCTTGTTAACGTGGGCATGGCGCACCAGCCTGATCCGAAGCAGTTCATTGACGATGTGAAGGCAGGCAAACAGACCATCAAGGGCAATGCCGTCTTCAAGCAATGGCTGGATCTGGTCGATGTGATCATAGGTAACGCCCAGGATAACAAGATGACTACCGATTACGCGACCCAGGTGGCTGAATTCGCCTCCGGCAAGGCCGCCATGATGCTGCAGGGGAACTGGACGCAAGGCGATATCGACAAAATCGATCCGGCTCTGAACCTGGGCCTCCTCCCGCTCCCGATCAATAACGAAGAAGGCACCATCCTGGTAGGCGTGCCTAACAACTATATCGTGAACAGCAAATCCGCACATCCGGAGGAAGCCAAGGCCTTCCTGAACTGGATGGTCAGCTCGGAAACCGGCCAGAAGTATCTGACCAAGGAATTCAAGTTCATCCCGGCGGAAGCAAATATCACCGCAGATGCCGCTGATATCGGCCAGGTCGCCGTTGCCGTGCAAGAGAAGTCTGCGAGCGCGCTGGGCTGGAACTGGGATATGTTCCCTGACGGCGTCACCCAGGGCTTCGGCGCAGCCATGCAGGAGTACCTCGGCGGACAGTTGAACCACGATCAGCTATTGGAGAAGCTGGATAAGGCTGTGCAGGATATTGTGAAGCAATAGGATGGAAGCCTTTTTTTAGACTAGGGGTGTCCTCAGCAGCCGGCAAACGGTACTGTGGCACTCCTTTTTGGGGTATGCGGCTGACATCCAAGGGCAGTTTGCATCCTTATAAATTTTGGATGTAAAATTTGTTATATCCCCATACCCCTCTGTTCAAAAGGATAGGAGAGTTTTCAGTGAAATTAGAAGACTATGCATGGAATACGCATGAGCAGATATTAAAAGAAGCACAAATCGAATTTAAACATAGCAGCCCTAAAATAAAAATCATAGATAACAGCAATTTGCGGAATCGAATTGAAGAAGCTCTTGAAAAAATGCCGCAAAAGTTACTTGCGGAATGGGCTTTGCGAGTAGCTACTCCGTACTTAGATTATCTTGATGACTCTTTAAAGGAGGACCCGCGAATACTTCTGGGGATTGAGACATTACAAAAACGAATAGACGGAAGGATTCGAGCCTTCGATTTACGAAAGGTTGGATTTGTAGTGAATGACTTGGCGAAAGAATCCAAAACAGAGATTAGCAAACATGCTGCGCGTTCCTTCGCCCAAGCCATTGCAACAGGACATATGAGGGGACATGCTTTAGTTAGCAGTGACTACGCAATAAAGACAACGAATTCTTTAACGAATAACTCTATAGATGCTTCTACTAAGGAACGGGAACGACAATTAAAGTTAACAGAGCTTTTAGGCTGAAATCAAAACAAAAGGCCCTCCTCTCAAGCCATTTTATGGCTAAAGGACGACCTCCTGGATAATCTGTTATAGCGTGTTACACAAACATCTCCACTACCAGGAACAGATTCAGCGCGACCACCAGGGCGGAGATCATCCAGCCGAGAATGGTGGTGATCCGGTGGTTCACCAGCCCCTGCATGATCCGGCGGTCACTGGTGAAGATGACGAGCGGAATCAGGGCGAAGGCAATCCCGAAGGACAGGACGACCTGGCTCATTACCAGTGCGCTGGTTGCGTTAACGCCCAAGGCAATGATGACGAGCGGCGGGATAATGGTGATCGCCCGGCGGAGGTAGAGATTGATTTTTTTATTAATGAAGCCCTGCATGACCACATCACCGGCCATCGTACCCACCGACGAGCTGGACAGCCCTGCGATCAGCAGGCCCAGGCCGAAGGAGACCGCCGTAACGGGTCCTGCCAGATTGCGGAACTGCTCGAAAGCGACATCCAGGTCCTCGACCACCAGGCCGTTCTTGAAGAACAGCGCGGCCGCCACAATGACCATCGCCATATTGACCGCACCGGCAATTAGCATCGCGATAAGGATATCGATGAATTCCAGCCGGAAGATCTGCTTCTTCTCCCGCTCATCAATCCCGACGATCCGGCTCTGGGTCAACGAAGAATGCAGATAGATCGCATGGGGCATCACCGTTGCGCCGAGAATCCCGGCAGCCAGCAGGATGCTGTCCACACCCTCGAATCTTGGAGTGAACATGCCGGCAACCACGCTGCCCGCATCAGGCTTCGCCATAATGACCTGGAATGCAAAAGCCAGCACCACGATCATCACCATTCCCGCGATTCCGGCCTCCAGGGTACGGTACCCGCGCCGCTGAAGCTCCAGAATGGCGAATGACCCTACAGCGGTAATCAGTGCAGCCGGGAGCATCGGTATCCCGAACAACAGATAGAGTCCGAGCGCCGCGCCGATGAATTCAGCGAGATCGGTGGCGATAATGACGATTTCACTCTGAATCCAGAGGAAAATCGACACGCCCTTCGGGAATTTCTCCCGCGCGACCTCCGGCAGATTCTTGCCAGTCGCAATGCCAAGCTTGGCGGATAACGATTGAATCAGTACGGCCATCAGATTCGAGGCGAAGATGACCCAGAGCAGCAGATACCCGTATTTCGAGCCTGCGGTTATATTGGTGGCGAAATTGCCGGGGTCCAGATAAGCTACGGAAGCTATAAAAGCCGGGCCCAGAAAAGGAAGAAGCCTCTTCAGTCCCTTGACATCTCCGTTAAGCACCGATTGCGCCGAATGTTTGTTGGTATGACCTTTTAGTATAGGGGATGATTCTACTGCGGTATTTTGCTCCATCATGTTCTGTCCTCCTCTTGCCCGGAAAAAGTTGTCTATACACACGAAAGTTTCCCTGGTGCAACATTTGATCTGGTTTTATTATAATCCTCAAAATGAGAAATGTAAATGTATTTTCATTGGGTTTTCATGTAATGCCTGCACTCCTAATCCTCCACCCATATTATGTAAAGTCACGCGATAAAGTGAGGCTCATACCCTTATGTTATTACCCGCTTCCATTATCAAGTTGACTCCTCTTGCCGGGGGTGATTGTACTTTGTGCAGTAGATTACACAATAATTTGCGATAAAACTCACTCTGTTGTATTTCATACATTTGATTTTCGGTTTTTTGTTTTAAAAGGCCATTTTCCCAATAATCTGCTGTATAAACTACAATAGAAGCTGCTTTTTGGTCGATTATAATGAAATCTAATGTACAAAGTGCAGCCAACGCTTTACTCCCAACCGGATTTTTCTCCTACTTGTCGACCATTAGCCTGGCAGACGCATACGCAAATCAGCGATCCTCCAGTAACAGGAGCACCGCTGCTTGTGTAACATTCTAAACTTTTTAAGAAGTTAGCCTGGCATAGCCCGCACAACCCGCCAGATTCTAGATTCACCCACTAACTTATTCGCTGCTGCTTACGTGTCCTGCGTTGCCCTTCCAGGTGTCCTTGAGCGGAACGATTCTATTGAACACCAGCTTCTGAGCTGTGCTAAGCCTGCTGTCAATGCAGAAATAGCCGTGACGCAGGAACTGGTAGGTGTCCCCGGGCTGAGGGTTACCCGCAAGCGGCTCCAGCAGGCAATCCTTAAGCAGAGTTATCGAATTCGGATTGATGTATTCCTCCCAGCTCTCGCCTTCCTCCTTCGGCCCGTTGTTATCCGTCAGCAGCTGCTCATACAGGTATACGTCACTCTTCAGCGCATGAGCAGCCGAGACCCATTGCACAGTCCCCTTCACCTTCCGGCCGCTTAGAGGGCCGCCGCTGCGGGTATCCGGGTCGTAGGTGCAGCGCAGCTCCAGAACCTCCCCCGTCTGAGCGTCCTTAATCACCTCGCTGCAGCGGATAATATAACCGCCCTTAAGCCTCACCTCACCGCCTAGGACTAGTCTGCGGAAGCCCTTCACGGGCACCTCCATGAAATCGGCCCGCTCGATATAGAGTGTGCCGGAGAACGGCACCTCTCTTGAACCCAGCTCTGGGTTCTCCGGGTTGTTGTTGACGGGAAGCAGCTCTGAGGCTCCGGCTGCATAGTTAGTAAGCACGACCTTCAGCGGGTCCAGCACAGCCATGACAGCCGGCACCTTGGCCTTAATATCCTGCCTCAGACAATGCTCCAGCAGCGAAAAGTCTACCATTGCCGTATTGCGCACCATCCCAATCTCCTCTACGAAATCCCTGATGCTCCCCGGCGTAAATCCCCGTCTGCGCAGCCCGCTAAGCGTGGGCAGCCGCGGATCATCCCAGCCGTCCACGAAGCCTCCGGCTACCAGTGCCCGGAGATGCCGCTTGCTTGTAACCACTCCGGTCAGGTTCACCCGGCCGAATTCCCTCTGTCTCGGCGGTTCCGGGGTGCCCAGCTCGTTCAGCACCCATTCGTACAGCGGCCGGTGATCCTTGAACTCGATCGAGCAGAGCGAATGCGTCACCCCTTCCAGCGCATCCTGAATCGGATGGGCGAAATCATACATCGGGTAGATGCACCAGGCATTGCCGGTGCGGTAATGCACTGCGTGAATGATCCGGTACAGCACCGGATCACGCAAATTCATGTTCGGCGAGGCCATGTCGATCTTGGCCCGCAGCACTTTAGCGCCATTCGGATAGCTCCCCGCACGCATCTCCCGGAACAGCCGCAGATTCTCCTCCGGCGTTCGGCTGCGGTAAGGACTGTCCTTCCCCGGCTCGGTTAAGGTCCCCCGGTAAGCCGTTACCTCCGCTGCCGTCAGATCACAGACATAGGCTTTCCCCTTCAGAATGAGCGTCTCTGCCCTGCGGTAGATCTCCTCCGAGTAATCAGAGCCGTAGTAGATGTGCTCCCCGGGACTGCAGCCCAGCCATTCCAGATCATGGATGATCGCCTTCACATATTCCATATCCTCTTTGAGCGGGTTAGTATCATCGAAGCGCAGGTGGAAGCGTCCGCCATATTTACGGGCGATTCCCACATTCGTGTGGATGGCAAAAGCACTCCCGATATGCAGATAGCCATTGGGCTCCGGCGGAAACCGGGTGCAAATGTCCCGGCTGAAGACTCCCGCCTCCACATCTTCTCTAATCAGCTTATCCATATAATTCTCCGGCATGGCCGGGTCATTCGTATTAACAATATCGTCAGTCATTCGCTTTCCTCCTGTTCATGGGTGGTACGCCGCCTTCCGCACAACAAAAAAAGAACCTCACCTCCAAGACCGTAAGTCTTGGGGACGAAATTCTCGCGGTACCACCCCAGGTTCATTAATATGTCACCATATTAATCTCATCAAGTACGGCGCTGCCGTCCGGCAAGGCTTATACTCTAGCTCTGTAACAGGAGCTCCTGTCGTACCATCCCCGGCTGCTGCCTGGTTCCGGTAAGCCGCTCAGAGGCTTGTTTCCATCCAGTCTTCCCTGCTCCTTCACACCAGCCGGAGCTCTCTGTGAGGGAAGAACCTGAATGTACTCTTCTCGTCATCGCGTTTGCGTTATTGGATACAGAATAACAAAACTCACAACGGGTGTAAAGGGCTGCACCGGACTGCCGGGAGCAGCAGCCTAAGCCTCTGCCGGGGGCTGGCTCAGTGCAGCCAGCAGCTCCAGTGCTTCCTCATGCTCCGGCTCGATCAGCAGGGATCTGCGCGTATAATCCAGCGCCGCCGCATCATCCTCCTGCTCGTAGCTGCAAATCGCCAGGCAGTACAGCACGGTAATTACCGGCTCCTCCTCACTGGAGGCCAGCGAATGCTCCAGGAAGCGGCGGGATTCCCCGTACTGCTCCATCTCGAACAGCAGCAGGCCGCAGTCCAGCGCCAGATCATACTTTTGCGGCATCAGGTAGAAGCCCCGCCACATCCGGTCGATCCCCCGCTGAAGGTCCAGCAGCTCCTCGTCGCTGGCATCCGGCAGCAGCGCAGAGATCCGCTCGGCACTCTGAATGAACAGCTCCGCGTCATAGCCCCCCAGCCGCCAGAAGGCCAGGATCTGCTGCATGCCGATGGTGTCGTAATTCTTGTCGATCCACACCTTCAGGCTGAAGAAATCATCCGGCCCGAACCGCTCGACAAACCGCCGGTAGGCCAGCCGGGTATGCGGATGCAGCATCGGCTCCTCCAGCATCATAATGCAGCCCACATTGAGATTCTTATAATGATGCTGCGTGAACTGGGATTGTGCGCCCTTCCGCTCAAAATAATGCACCAGCGCATGATAATTCGCCGTAAGCGAGATGCTTCCGTGGTGAATCAGCTTCGGCGGCTCGGCGAACTCCCAGTTCTCCAGCCGGTGGTCTCCCTTATCGGCAGTGAGCAGCAGGAAGCTTCCCCGGGAGAGTGCACCCAGACGCTCCATACAGGACAGGGCTGCCTCCGGGAACAGCACATGTGAATCCTCCAGCTTGTCCAGATAGAACGAGATCACTTCATGATAAGGATACGAGGGGTCCTCATAGCCCGCTGCACGCTTGTAATGGTATTCCGGCACCAGATCACGGAGCACCTCGGACGGCCCCATGGCAGCGGACTGCTCAGGATATTTCAGCGAGACCTCACATTCATAAATCTTGCCTTCATCCATATAGAGCAGCTCCTGCGGGATACTGTCGAAGAAGTAGTTGGCGATTACCATCAGCGGCTGCCCCAGCTCCCCGGGCTTAATCACCAATCCGCTCTGCGTTAAGCTCAGCTCCGTATCCCGGACCGCATCGAAGCGGGCAAAGTCAAGCATTCCCTGCTCTACAAAAGGCTTCAGTCCCTCATGCTGCTGCCAGCCCTCAATGTTCTTCCAGGGCAAATCGCTCATCACGTAACGGAACGGCGGCAGCAGCACGCCCGCATACTGGATCAGCTCACACAACTGCTGCAGCACATGGAACGCCAGACGCCCCACTCCCGCACCCAGCTCCAGCACCACTACCGGCTCTGTAGTGAATCCCTTCTGCGCACGGTCCTGAAGAAAGCCGAAGATGATCTCCGCATATGCTGTTCCAATCATCGGATTGCTTGTAATATACTGCGGAACCTGGTCATTGGCCCAAGCCTGAAGACCCAGCTGTTCATAATAGGTGCGCTGCAATTCCCATATAGGCGCTTCGCTGAAGCGGTAACGTTCTTGTCCACTTAATGTCATTGGTTCTAACCCTGCTCTCTGATTATCGTACGGATCTTTGTCCGGTAGTCAAATATTATCACATTTGCGCATATATTTTCTTGAAATGCTGTGCGTTCAAGAAAGGAGCCTATGCGATGAATCCTGAGCATCCCCGTTCTCCAGGCCAGTCCGTCATTCCCCAGCCCATACGCAGTGACGGTGCAGGCAATATCGACCTGGGTCCACGTGACATCATGCGCGACCGGGAGAATCCCGATATGTTCGTTCCTCCGGTCACGGACAACGGGCTAATCCCGAATCTGAAGTTCTCGTTCTCCGACGCTCACATGCAGCTGAATCATGGCGGCTGGTCCCGTGAGGTGACGGTCAGGGAGCTTCCGGTGGCCACTACGCTTGCGGGGGTGAATATGAGCCTGACGCCGGGCGGCGTACGTGAGCTGCACTGGCACCAGCAGGCAGAATGGTCCTACATGCTGCTGGGCAGCGCAAGGATTACAGCCGTGGACCAGAATGGCCGCAACTTCATTGCCGATGTCGGTCCCGGCGATCTGTGGTATTTTCCCCCGGGTATCCCGCACTCCATTCAAGGTCTGGCTGAGGGGTGTGAATTCCTGCTTGTGTTCGACGACGGAGGCTTCTCAGATCTGAACACCCTGTCCATCTCCGACTGGTTCGCCCATACGCCGCGCGAAGTCCTATCCGCGAATTTCGGCGTACCTGAGTCCGCATTCGCCTATCTTCCTAACAAGCAGGTATACATCTATCAGGACCAGGTGCCCGGCCCGATCCAGAGCCAGCGGATCGAATCGCCTTACGGGGAGATTCCGCTGAGCTTCAAGCATCGGCTGATGGCCCAGCCGCCGCTCAAGACCCCGGGTGGCAGTGTGCGGATTGTCGACTCCAGCAATTTCCCCGTCTCCCGGAATATCGCCGCAGCCCTGGTAGAGATTGAGCCCGGGGCGATGCGGGAGCTGCATTGGCATCCGAACAATGACGAGTGGCAGTATTATCTCAGCGGACAAGGACGGATGACCGTCTTCGGCGGGGACGGCGATGCGCGCACCTTCAATGTAAGAGCCGGGGATGTCGGCTATGTACCTTTTGCCCAGGGGCATTATGTTCAGAATACCGGTACCGATACTCTCTGGTTCCTGGAAATGTTCAAGAGCGACCGGTTCGCCGATGTCTCCCTCAACCAGTGGATGGCGCTCACGCCGAGGGAGCTGGTCAGCAGCAATCTGCATGCCGGGCCGGAGCTGATGAACGCCCTGCGCAAGGTGAAATGGCCTGTGTTGTGGTGAAGTATCCGGATCAGCAGGAGCAGCCGCCGGGAAAGGAACAGGAGCATGGGAAGCAGAAAGGGTAGGCGTTGTTACATTTTTCGCAGCTCCAATTGCCCCGGGACACGCCAACAACAAAAAGCGGCCAGACTCACCGTCTGCACCGCTTTTTCTTATACCATTTTTCCAGTAAATTACACAATTCTCACAGTGCTTAGCTATTCACCGGTCACTGCAAAACGCCTGATCCGCTTAGATTAGAGCCACTTCAGCTCCAAATATAGACCCAGCAACGTGATGAACAGTGTGGGAACCGTCAGGATCATCCCTATTTTGAAATAGGTGCCCCAGGAGATCTTCACACCCTTACCGGACAGCACATGCAGCCACAGCAGGGTGGCCAGTGAACCAATCGGTGTAATCTTCGGGCCCAGATCCGAACCGATAACATTGGCGTAGATCAGAGCCTCCTTCACCAGACCAGCGGCATGTGCGGTATCAATGGCCAGCGCCCCGATCAGCACGGTCGGCAGATTATTCATCACCGAGGAGAGCAGCGCGGCCAGGAAGCCCATCCCCATCGTGGCTGCGAACAGCCCGTGCTTCGCAATTCCGCTGATCATCTCTGCGAGCACATCCGTCAGTCCCGCATTACGCAGGCCATACACCACTACGTACATGCCAATGGAGAAGAAAACAATCGCCCAAGGCGCCCCCTTGACTACTTCCATCGTCTTCACGTAAGGACTTCTGCGGGCCATCAGCAGGAAACAGATTGCGATCACTCCCGCTACCACGGATACCGGAATGTCCAGGAATTCACTGACGAAATATCCGGCTACCAGAAGCGCAAGTACGAACCAGGATAGCCGGAACATCCGCTGGTCCTTAATGGCATCCCCCGGAAGCTTCATTCCGGCGGTGTCATACTCCTTCGGAATACTGCGGCGGAAATACAGATATAAGACCAGAATGCTTGCTCCAAGCGAGAACAGGGTAGGCAGCCACATATGTCCTGCATACTGCATGAAGGTAATGCCGAAGAAATCGGCGGAGACGATATTCACCAGATTGCTGACGGTCAGCGGAAGCGAGGTGGTATCGGCAATGAAGCCGCTGGCAATAATAAAAGGAAAGACTTTGCGCTCATCCAGATTCAGCGCCCGGACCATCGCCAGCACAATCGGCGTCAGAATCAGCGCTGCCCCGTCATTGGCGAACAGCATCGCCACGACTGCACCCAGTACAATTACATAGATGAACATCAGCGTGCCGTTGCCGCGTGCCGCCGCCGCCATATGCAGCGCCGCCCACTCGAAGAAGCCGACACGATCGAGAATTAAGGAAATTAGAATAATCGCTACGAATGCAAGCGTTGCATTCCATACAATCAGCGTCACATCACGGACATCGCCGAAGCTGACCACCCCTGCCGCAAGCGCGAGAATCGCCCCGCCGCAGGCGGACCAGCCAATCGATAAATTCCGCGGCTGCCAGATCACAAAAACCAAAGTCACAACAAAAATCAGGCAGGCTATCACAACCATAATGCAGCCCCCCATTTGATCTGCAGCATTCCCCGATGCACTCCTTACAGTAGATATAAATATAAGCCAATTTATATATACTAAAGCAGCCTCATGTGAAGTACAAGATAAAAATTGCTGGAAGGTTCACCTGCGTTACGCAAGCCTGTTCAGAGCCATCGCCACCCCACCCGACAGCCGTCTGCTGCAATAATATTTATATGCTTAAGTACTAAGTGTATGTATGAATACATAGGCTGGATTATGGGGAACGAAGCAGCTTCTTGGAGAGGAGATGCGGTCCGGAAGAGCCATCCTTGTTACGGGATTGGAGGTTCGGACTACCATGAGTACAGACCAGCTCATCGCACTGCTCGTTCTTGTTATTATGATTGTACAGCTTGCCGTCAAGAAGGATAAATCCTGAATCCTGAAGACAGCAGGCCGCCAAAGAGGCCGGGGCAACCCGGTCTCTTTGGCGTGAGGACAAGTGTGGACCGCACCCTCACACCAGTCCAATTGTAATCGGTTTTTTGATTACATTCGACCTACGAGCCGCATCCGCTCCAACTGTAATCGGTTTTTCGATTACATTTCTCCTACCCGCCGCACCCGGTCCAATTGTAATCGGTTTTTCGATTACATTTCTCCTACCCGCCGCCCCCGCTCCAATTGTAATCGGTTTTTCGATTACAATTGTTGCCCTGCTAATCACGGAGTCTTCTGTATACAATAATAAAAAAACAAAATTCGCCCATTTCACTTACTAAAGTTGAGAAACATTAAAAAGTATAGTAGAATGATGACATGAAGAAAGGGGCGGATGAACATGGCCGATGAGAAGAATATTATGGAAATAGGAATAAGCACGTTTTTGGAGACTACACCTGACCCGGTGACGGGGCAGACGATCAGCCATGCAGAACGGCTGCGGGAAGCTGTCGAGGAGATTGTGCTCGCTGACCAAGTGGGCCTGGACGTATATGGAATAGGCGAGCATCACCGTAAGGATTATGCAGGGAGTGCCCCGGCTGTAGTCCTCGCCGCAGCGGCAGCGACAACCAAGCGGATCAGACTGACTAGTGCGGTCAGCGTCTTGTCTTCGGATGACCCGGTGCGGGTATACCAAGCTTTCGCTACGCTGGACGGCCTCTCGAACGGACGGGCAGAGATTATGGCCGGACGCGGTTCCTTCACTGAGTCCTTCCCGCTGTTCGGTTACAGTCTGGAAGATTACGATGAATTGTTCGAGGAGAATCTGGAACTGCTGCTGGCGATTCGCGCCTCCGAGAAGGTCACTTGGCGCGGCGGACATCGTCCGGCGATTCACAATCTGCCGGTCTATCCCCGTGCCGTTCAGGACCCGCTTCCGGTCTGGATCGCCAGCGGCGGTAATCCTGAATCTGCCGTGCGGGCCGGAACGCTGGGCTTGCCCATCGCTTTCGCCATCATCGGCGGAATGCCAGAGCGGTTTGCTCCGCTGGTGAACTTGTACAAGGAAGCCGCAGCACGCGCCGGGCATAATCCGGACAAACTGCAGATCGCCACACACTCCCACGGCTTTGTAGGTGAAACTAACGAACAGGCTGCGGCCTTGTTCTACCCGTCCACCCAGGCCCAGATGAATGTCATCGGCCGCGAACGGGGCTGGGGCGGAACCTACAACCGCGCAGCCTTCGACGATGCCCGCAGCTTACGCGGAGCACTCTATGTCGGTGACGCAGAGTATGTCGCCGAGAAGATCATTCTGCTGCGCAAGAATCTCGGCGTGACCCGGTTCTTCCTGCATGTGAATGTCGGATACATGCCGCACCGCGAGGTCCTGCGTGCCATTGAGCTGCTAGGCACCAAGGTTGCGCCTATTGTGCATAAGGAATTGGCCCGGCTCGAGGGCAAATAACTGCACGCAAGCACAGCAAAGCATACCGAAAACACCTCAAGGCCCATTCGGAGCCGGAGGTGTTTTTTTGTGACGTCATCTGAAGCTTCTTACCTTATCTTCGTATCGTCCGGCGTTCCTTCTCAGCCAGCTAAGATTGAACCAACGCTTGAATCACAGGATACGAAATCAGATTCCGGTCCCTGTACGCCGCCGTGATTACATCCTTATGAGAGCTTAGAATCCCATTTTGCAGCAGCACCGCCTTGATTCCCCTTTCGGCAGCCCCGTTATAGGTGAACAGAACGCAATGCTCGGCGGCATAGCCGGAGAGAATCAGCAGATCGATACCTTGCTCCCGCACAAGCTTTTCCAGATCCGTCTTCCAAAAGGCATTCGAGTATTCCTTCTTCACGTTGAAATCCGTCTCCTGAATCTCAATTCCGGGGATGATCGCGAATTTCGCTTCCTCAGAGGGCTGCATCCCTTCAATGTCCTGAATATGAATCACGGCATGGCCCTTGGCCCGCAGCATCCCGGAGACATAATTGATATACTCGCAGGCGCGGTCAATCTCTTTCTGCTCTACCCCGCTGACATGGACCTCTTGCAGATCAATAATTAACAATCCGATTTTCACTCCTGCTTCCCCCTATCCGCTTATCCTTCAACATTACCCGATGACGGCTGTTCATTCAACCAACCGCATACAAAAAACTGCAGTAGAATGATCCACCGGAATGGACCTTCTCTGCAGTATGGTTTGTCTTCACAGCTATCCTGATCCGGTTATTCTTTGACTCCGCCCAGTGCTACACCTGCGATAATATAACGGGACAGCAGGAAGTAGACTATGAACAGCGGCAATGCGGTCAGCGCCAGCCCCATATAGATAGAGCCGAATTCCGTCTTGTAGATGTCCCCGCGCAATAAGCTAACCATGATAGGCATCGTATATTTCTCCTTCTGAGTAAGGAGAATTAACGGCATGAACAAGTTGTTCCAGTTGGCTACAAAAGCAAAAATGGCTTGTGTCGCAATGGCCGGCATCATCAGCGGCATAATAATCCGGTTGAAGGTTTTGAATTCACCAGATCCGTCAACACGAGCAGCTTCCACGATCTCAATGGATAGTGTAGCGAGCAGGTATTGACGCATGAAGAACACCACCGCAGGCGCTGCAATGGCAGGCAAGATCAGCGGAAGGAAGTTGTTGGTCCAGTGCAGCTTATACATGAATTGATAGAAGCCGATCGCACTGGCTTGGGAAGGAATCATCATCACGCACATAATGAAGGTGAAGAACGCGCCCCGCAGCTTCCAGCTGTAGGTTACCAGTCCGTAAGCAGCCAGTGAGGAGAAGTAGACGGTACAGAGCGTTGCACCGCTGGCAATAATGAAGGAGTTCATGAAGCCTTGCAGTGGATCAAAGCTCTTGTCGAGCAGCACCTTCAGATTGCCCATCATGTGGCTCGAAGGGAGCAAGGAGAGTCCGCTCTGAATCTCCGGTGTAGAGCGTGTAGCGTTCACGAACATAATCCAGAACGGCAAAATGCTGAGTACTGCCAAAGCGATGCAAACCACGTAGATAATCGTCTTGTTTACAGTTTGGGTGACTTTACTGCTTTCCCGATTCTTCTCCATGGATTACACCTCCCTAGCCGCTGCCTGGGCAGCATTTCTGTGTGTTTGTTTTTGGATCTTCTTCAACTTGGCTGCGTCCCGGTCACGCATCACGTAGAACAGGAGGCCGGACAGTACAGCAGAAATCAGGAACATGATCATACTCGCGGCTGCAGCACGGTTATACATGTAGCTGCCCTTGAACGCCTGCCCGTAGATGAACATGGACGTAGTAAGCGTAGAGTCATCCGGTCCGCCCGCCAGGAATAATTGCGGAATATCGAACATGGTCAGACCGCCGACCATCGAGGTAATCAGGGTGAACAGCAGGATGGTACGCAGACTCGGCAGGGTGATCCGGAAGAAGGTCTGGAACCCGTTCGCGCCGTCAATCGCCGCCGACTCGAACAGCGCCGGGTTAATCCCCATTACGCCTGCAATCAGGACGATCATCGTGTTCCCGTACCACATCCAGAACTGGATGAAGGCGATTATGCCGCGGGCTGTCGTCTTATCCTGCAGGAAGAAGATTGGAGAATCACTCCAGCCCAGCATCTGAAACAGGCTGTTGACCGGACCCATAGGATAGGCGAACAAGGTACTGAACAGCACGGCAATCGTACTTGCAGTGATGATATTCGGCATATAGAGCAGAACCTTGAACAAGCCTTGTCCTTTGACGTTCAGACGCTTGTTCGTGAACCAGGCGGTCAGCAAGAGCGCAAGGGCCATCTGCGGAATAAAGTTGGTAATCCACAGGAGGAAGGTATTGATCAGGGACTTGCGGAATGAAACATTATCGAACAGGAGATCCTTGAAGTTCTGGAACGGGTTATCAAGGATATGTATAGGCTTCGGAATGAGCCCCTTCATATCCGTGAACCCGATGACTGCTGTATACAGAATCGGGTACAGCGAAAAAATCAGAAAGGCAAGTACAAATGGAAAAGTAAAGATATAGCCGAATTTCGCATAGCTGACATCCTTGCGGCGCATGCTCTCACCTCATTAGTTGATTATAGGGGCGGGGATAATCCCCCGCCCCCTTCGAATTCCTCTTATTCGCTTTCAATACCCAGCTGGTCTTTGACTTGCGACTTGAAGGTTTCGATTGCTTTTTCCTTGGTCTTATTGCCTGCAGTGTACTCACGTACCTGTTCGCGCCAGGCTTTGTTAATCGTTTCATCGAATTGGGTCAGGTTCTTACCTGAAGCATTCGCGTTGGCCGGAACGAAGACGTCGAACATGTTCTGTCCGCCGAGCAATGGAACTTCACCATTGGACTTGGACATCACCACAGAGGAAGCTACGCTATCCTTCGTGCCTTGTTCGCCTGCTTTCATCGTACCGTTAGCCCAGTAATACTGGAGGCCCGTCTCGGAACTGTCGAGTGTAACCCATTTAACGAAGTCTGCAACGGCTTGTTTCTTCGCTTCATCTTTGGTTACTTCGGCATTAGCCAAGAGCCAAGTACCGCCCCAGAAGAAGCCTGTGGTCGGTTCAGTCACAGCCCAGTCGCCGTTGGTATCCTTCACCTGACCGTTCATCACGTAGTTGATGAGCCAAGCCGGACCGAAGAATCCGAAGATCGGTTGAGCGCCTGCACCGGACATATCGGCATACCATGCTTCTGTCCAGTCTGTTGTATCGTTATGATAGCCGTTGTCTTTCAGCTTCTTGGAGAGATCCATGAATTCTTCACGCTTCGGATCGATGTGCAGCTTGCCGTCCACGATCCAGCCCTTGTCTGAGCTATTCTCGATCGGGTGCCAGATATCGCCGTCGCCGGATACGATACCATAGCCTTTAGCCTTCAGCTTCTTCGCTGCATCGAAGAATTTATCCCAGCCGGGCCCAACCTCTGTTTTGATCTTAGCCGGATCATCGGTTCCGAAGACGTCCTTGGCAATGGAGCGGCGATAGATGAAGGCACCGCCTGTAGCCTGGTAACCGAGGCCTTTCAGATGACCGTCAAGGCTGCTGCCGATATCTACAGAATACTGGGCGATGCCAGCATCTTTTACCATTTGATCATCAAGTCCGAGGTCTGCATAATTTGCAGCATAGGTGGATGCATCGCCTTGCGTGTATTTAAGTACAAACGCGGATTCCGCTGCGTAAATATCCGGGGCATCCTTCCCGCCGCCTGCCAGCGCCTGGTCAAGTGCAGGCTGATAGGCACCGTCTGTAGTTGCAATTACCGTAGTTTTGAATTCCACATTCGCATCAGGATGCGCTTCCATATACTTCTTGGTCATGTTCGGAATTTCGTCGGTGAAGCTCCACAGATTGATCGTTACCTTCTCACCGCTACCTGCTTCCGGAGCTTTGGTAGCCTCTGCAGCATTCGATGCGGCCGGAGCCGTTGTCGCGGCTCCGCCGGATGAGCTGGAATCCGAATTCCCGCCGCCGCATCCTGCCAGAGCAGATGACATCACGAGTACTGTTGAGAGCCCCGTTAAAACACGCTTCATACTTTTCATACTTTGCCTCCCCTTTTATATTCATCCTCGGTTTTTTGTAACCGCCTTCATATTATAGTGCTTGTCCCTCTCCGGCATAAGGAACCCCTCATTGGGAAAAATACCACTATTTATGGGTTTTGCTCTAAAAAGTACAAAAAAGACGCCAGGGCTATATGCCAAAGCGCCTTAACACGCAGGAGAAGAATCAATCGTGATGGATCTCTCTACTCTTAATGACTCTTGCCAGAAGCAAGCCGTCACTGAAATAGTATGCCTCATTCCTGGCAATGATAGATGGGTATAAGTTGACCGCGAGGATCCATCCATTCAGAATAATGAAAATCAGCGGAAGGAAATAGTTCTCTTCGTTGCCGATTCAAGCAGAACTCTGCCTTTACGAAATATTTTTCACCTAACGAATAATTATCTGAATTCATTCTATCTAACTATGGCCTATTGGGGTATAAGTAATTAGCCGCCCGAGCTGAGAATAATGAAACTTGTCGTGCTATATAACGTAAATTTGGACCATACAGACTAAAGAATAACAAACGGGAGAGGAGCTTGTACCTGATGGAGTATTACCGCCGCAATAGTTCAGACACCCTGGAAGAAGTCAACAGTTCCGCAAGCGGGCTTACGTCTGCTGAAGTAGAGGATCGGCTGGCCAAGGAAGGCTACAATGAGTTGAAGGGCAAAGCGAAAGACCCGCTCTGGAAGCTGTTTCTGGAGAATTTCAAAGATCCTATGGTCATTGTGCTGCTCATCGCGGCAACCGTTCAGATCGTAATGGGACATATTATGGAATCCGTCATCATCTTCGTGGTGCTGATTCTGAATGCTGTAATCAGTGTGGTTCAGACCCGGAAAGCAGAGAGCTCACTGGACGCCCTGCGCAAAATGTCCGCACCCGAAGCCAAGGTCATGCGGGACGGGGCTTTACTGTCGATTCCGGCAAGGGAACTGGTCCGGGGCGACATCGTCTTCCTGGAAGCTGGCGATTATGTGCCTGCGGATGGACGGATTATTGAATCCGGGAGTCTGCGGATCGATGAGGGCATGCTGACCGGCGAATCCGAAGCCGTAGAGAAGCACACTGACCCGATCCCGCAGGAGGTTCCGCTGGGCGACCGGCGCAATATGGCCTTCAGCGGCTCGCTGGTCGTCTATGGCCGGGGAACGCTGGTCATTACAGGAACGGCACTCGGCACCGAGCTCGGGAAGATTGCCGGGCTGATCGAGAGTGCCGAAGCCAAGCAGACGCCCTTGCAGCGCAAGCTGGAGAGCTTCGGCAAAAAGCTGGGGATCGCCGTCCTGTTGCTGTCTGTGCTGATCTTCTCCATTCAGGCCGCACGCGTCTGGCTCTCGAAGGATACGGTGGATACCACCGAGGCTATTCTGAATGCCCTGATGTTCGCTGTAGCAGTAGCCGTTGCCGCTATTCCCGAGGCATTGTCTTCTATCGTAACCATTGTACTCTCCGTGGGCACGAACAAGATGGCCCGGCAGCATGCTATTATCCGTAAGCTGCCTGCTGTAGAGGCACTGGGATCAACGAGTGTCATCTGTACGGACAAGACCGGGACGCTGACCCAGAATAAAATGACGGTTGTGGATTATTTCCTCCCCGGAGGACCGGAGGAGCAGTTCAAGCTGAAGGCCGATGACTGGTCGGAGGAAGCCCGCAAGCTGCTGCATATTGCCGTGCTCTGTAACGATTCCAATATTAATGAAGAAGGCAAGGAGCTGGGCGACCCGACCGAGGTAGCGCTGATTGCCTTCAGCAACAGCAAGGACAGGGATTACCGGGAGATCCGCGATAACTTCCCGCGCGAGGCCGAGCTGCCGTTCGATTCGGAACGCAAGCTAATGACCACGCTGCATACGTTCGAAGGACAGAAGGCCCTGCTGACCAAAGGCGGCCCGGATGTCCTGTTCAGCAGATGTTCCCATGTCCTGCTGGAGGGCAAGGAGGTTCCGCTGACGGCGGAGGTCCTGGAAAACTTCAATGAAGCGAATGAACAGTTCTCCGGCAGAGCGCTGCGCGTGCTTGCTTATGCCTATAAGAACGTGCCGGACACAGTGACTGAGGTGGGGCTTGACGATGAGCAGGACCTGGTGCTGGTCGGCCTGTCGGCGATGATTGACCCGCCGCGCGAGGCTGTATATGGCTCCATTGCCGAGTCCAACAAAGCCGGTATCCGCACAATTATGATTACCGGGGACCACAAGACTACGGCCCAGGCGATCGGCCGCGACATCGGACTGATGGCGGAGCATGAGATCGCCGTCACCGGCCAGGAGCTGGATGCCATGTCCGACGAAGAGCTGGACAGCAGACTGGAGCAGATCGGCGTGTATGCGCGCGTCTCCCCGGAGAATAAGATCCGGATCGTCCGGGCCTGGCAGCGTAAGGGCAAAATCACCGCCATGACCGGTGACGGCGTCAATGACGCTCCGGCACTGAAGCAGGCTGATATCGGGGTTGCCATGGGCAGCGGAACCGATGTCGCCAAGGATTCGGCGGCTATGATCCTAACCGATGATAACTTCGTATCGATTGTCAATGCAGTGGCTGTTGGCCGGACAGTGTTCGATAACATTAAGAAGGCGATCGCCTATCTGTTCGCCGGCAATCTGGGTGCGATTATCGCCATCCTGTTCGCCCTGATCTTCGACTGGATCAATCCGTTCACGGCCATTCAGCTGTTGTTCATTAACCTGGCGAACGACTCCCTCCCGGCGATTGCCCTGGGCATGGAAAAGGCCGAGCCGGATGTAATGAGCCGCAAGCCGCGGGACATCAGCGAGGGCATTTTCGCAGGCGGGATGATGCAGGCAGTGATCACCCGTGGTCTGCTGATCGGGATTGCCGTAATTATCTCCCAGTATATCGGGCTGCAGCATTCGGATGAAATGGGGATTGCGATGGCCTTCACCACACTGATTCTGGCGCGCACCCTGCAGACCTTCACTGCCCGCTCCAACAGCCAGACCTCTGTGGAGGCCGGCTTCTTCAGCAACAAATATGTAATCGGCGCAGTCATGATCTGCTTCGCCTTCTATGGCATTGCGGTCCTGCCAGGTGTCAGAGAGATCTTCTCGATCCCTGCCACCTTCGGGATGAACCACTGGCTGACCGCCACCGGACTGGCCCTAGGCGCAGTCATTGTGATGGAGCTGGCGAAGCTGGTCCGCCGTCTGCTGCCTGCGAAGCAGGCTGCTTAAGCTATGGCTAAGTTAACGAACCTTAATAACAGCAAGAAGCCTGCACTCCCGGCATGGGGGTGCAGGCTTTTTATACTCAATCACTTCTTCAAATGATAAGGCACGGTAGTGACAATCACATCGCTGCGGAACAGCAGACGGGCGCGTATCAGCAGGCTCGATTGATTATGAAGGATATTATGCCAGCCTTTCTTCGGAATGAACTGTGGAATAATGACCGTTACCCTATGGTTCAACTCTGCAGCCTTCCAATTCACTTTATCAATAAACTTGGTCAATGGCTGTACGATGCTTCTATAAGGAGTATATAAGGTTACTAACCTTACGTCAGGCTGCCACTTTCGCCACTTCTCCTCGAACACCGCTTCATCTTCCCGCTCGAAGGGCACGTAGACGGCTATTATCTGCTGCGGAGACAGCGACTTGGCATATTCCAGGGAGTTCATCACGACATGAGTGATTCCGGCGACCGGCACGATAATCACATTGCCTTCAATCTTGATCGTTTCCTCACAGGTCGAAATTCTAAGCTGGTCCGCAATGGCCTCATAATGCTTATGAATCCGGTGGAACACCAGGAGCAGAATCGGCAGAAAGACAAATACCGGCCATACCTGAGTAAACTTGGTCATGAAGAACATCATCGTCACAACGAAGCTGATTAGAGCACCAACCGTGTTGATGATGAACTTTTGCACCCAGCCTGCAGGCTTTTCCCGGAGCCATTTCACCATCATTCCGCTCTGCGACAACGTAAAGGGAATGAATACACCTACGGCATATAAAGGAATCAGCTGCTCCGTTTTCCCCTCAAAGACATATATCAGAATCATGGACAAAACACCCAATATAATAATACCGTTAGAGTAACCCAGCCGGTCCCCCCGCATGGTGAACATTCGCGGAATGAATTTATCCTTGGCAAGGTTCACAGCCAGCAATGGAAAGGCGGAATAGCCCGTATTAGCAGCCAGGATCAGGATTAATGCAGTCGCTCCCTGGATAAAATAGTACATGGCATTCCGGCCAAAGGTTTGCTCGGCAATTTGCGAGACAACAGTAACGTCAGCGCGGGGAGCGATCCCGTAATAATAGGCTAACACCACAATGCCTGAGAACATCACAGCCAGTAACGCTCCCATGGCGATTAAGGTTTTGGAGGCGTTGGACGCTTCCGGGCTTTTGAAATTCGGTATGGCATTGGAGATCGCTTCAACCCCCGTTAACGCAGAGCTCCCGGAAGAAAATGCGCGCAATAACAGAAATAGGCTGATCCCCGCTACCGGAGTACCCAGTGAGGTATGCAGTTCTGCCGGAACGTTACCTGACAAGATGTTGTACAGACCTGTACCAATCAGGATGAATAAGGCCAGGACGAATAAATAGACCGGATAAGCGAGGACGGAGGCAGATTCTGTGACCCCTCTTAAGTTCAAAATCGTGATCAGAAGCACAAACCCAATGGCAATCACCACTTTATGCTCATGCAGGCTTGGAAACGCTGAGGTGATGGCATCCGTACCGGCCGATATACTTACAGCCACCGTTAAAATATAGTCAACCAGCAGCGAACCGCCGGCTATTAACCCCGGATACTTACCCAGGTTCTCCTTGGACACCACATAGGCGCCCCCGCCGTGGGAATAAGCAAAAATAATCTGCCGGTAGGACAGAATGAGCGCGGTCAGCAGGATCAACACACCCAGCGCAATCGGGATCGAATACCAGAAGGCGGCTGCCCCAATCGTAACCAGAACAATCAGAATCTGCTCCGGCCCGTAGGCCACGGATGACAGCGCATCTGAAGACAGGATAGCCAGCGCTTTCTTTTTATTTAACTTTTGCTCTCCCAATTCACTGGACTTTAAGGGCCTGCCAATTAAAAATCGTTTTAAAAATGAAATCACTCGGTTTCACCACTCGCTTGTTATTTGTAGGAATCTTGGTTGTACCCCATCTGCCCCTGTTCTCGAACACAACAAAAAGACCACAGAAGACTATTCTGTGACCTTCAACATATCATGTCCGGCATTAATATAGCGTTAAGGATTACGCAAAGACATTAAGATTGCATTAAGATTATCCTTCCACGTGTTCCCCCTACTTTGCAATAGTCTATTCCTTCGGTTCTTCCCGCCACTCTCCATCCTTATAGATGAAGCGGCTGGGCTTCCCTTCCTTGTCCTGTGCAACAATCTCAACCGCAGGCCCTTCGCTGATCTCCTCCAGCACTTCAAATGAAGCCTCATCCCCGGCAGGGAGCTTCCGGTATACTTGCTCCAGCCCGTCTTTTCCCGTCTTGCTGCGGACAACGTCACTCTTAACGGCAAAGATCATATTCAAGTCTAAACGGACCTCTCCGCCCAAGACAGGCAACACCCCAAGCACCCTTCGCTGAGAGTCGATGACATCAAACCCCATTTTCCAAAAATCGCTCAGCTTGTGCACCTGATTATCTCCCAGCGGAGACACCTGTATGGCAGCCTGTGGAGTGAGCGTGAATTTACGTGGAAGCCCTTGTTCCAGTTGCATTAGCATGGCAAGCTTAAGACTGAGATACAGGACAATAAACACAGCACAGCCCGTACTTAGCACCCGTCTCCTGCCCAACGACACCGGAAGCACAAAACTCATAACCCCCACTAACATAGGCATCCAAACCGTAGGATCACCGAGATAGATCAAGGGCAGCGTATAAGCTTCCCTGGACAGCGGATAGATCAAATGGACCCCATGTCCCAAATAATCCACCAGAATATGCCCCAGCACACTCCCCGCTAGACACAGATATAACTGGGTATACGAATATTTTTTCAGCAGCAGCCTGAACAGGAACACAATCGGAACCATAACCAGTCCCATAACTACAATGGAATGCGACCAAGGAGATACATACCTGTTCCCCAACAGATCCGGCACAATTCCCAGGAACGAGGTCAGTCCGAGCAGAACCACTTTTTCCTTAAAAGAAATCGCCTTGCGCATAAGCACAATCGATACAATAAAACTGCCCGTAAGCAGATGTGTAGCAATATGCATAGCCAATATCATAGACACCTTTAATCCCCCCGCTTTGGTTGTTAAGCTTCACTCCTCAGAGCCTGGCAAGTTATAAACAAACGGAGCGGGGAAAAGGTTCATTTGCCTAGTTCATTCTTATATGTTTGTACCTTTATACTCATTCTGTACGGTTAGCTTAACGAAGCCCCCGGACCTGCACCCCCTCTGTATCATCCAGCGTGATCTCACAAACAGCCGTCTTAATAGTTAGCGGATGCGGATAGGCTTCCTCCTGATCGGACATGAACCAGACCCGGCCCTGCTTCACAGCAATAATCAACCCATGCTCGTCACCGGCAGCAGCGAACTGGTTACTATAGTCCTGCCAAGGAACGATTCCTACCCGGGATAGTTTGAGCAGCGCCTCCTCTGCATCGGGTACAGGCAGACCGATCTCACTTACACATAACAGACTGGCTGGACAAAAGGCTTCATTGGCGGAATTGTTCAGATTGTCCCGGGCAATCAGCTCTACAATATTACCTGCCGGATCATAGAAATAGATGGAATCGGCATTCCAAGACTCGAAGTGCACAACCTCCTGGCCCTCATTAGGAATGACAGACACCTTAGGAGTAATCCACCGCAACGCTTCATCTATCTGATTCTCAGGAATATTAAAAGCAAAATGATATTTCGGCTGTCTGCTTGGATCAGACTCATTGAAGGTTAGACTGGACTCGCCCGCTCGTACACTGAAGGATGCCCGATGTCCCTGGACTACCGTCAGCCCAAGAGTATTCTCATAAAAGTCCTTCATTCCCTGTAAGGAATGGGTCTGCATCTCTACTTCTCTTATCACTTAGGCTCACCTCTGTTTGTGGCATAACAGCCAGATCTTTGCTTCCATGGTATCCATGAAGAACATTGAAGTCAAACCCGCATCTGCAACTTCTGTGCAGCATCCGCGTCCATAACAATATGGAAAATCTATCTATTCTCTGAAAACAATAGGACAATAGAACATTACAGGAGGTTTCTATATGCGCTATATGGCAGCAATTGTGCTGGCGGCAGCTCTGCTCTCAGGGTGTCAGGGGGCAGACAAGGCTGGTGTGAACGGCTCTTCCCCATCCTCACCCGCAGAAGGGTCACCCACGGCTATGTCAGCCACACCTACCACTTCAGCACCTTCAAGCGAGGAGGAGCCGCTGCTCTATATTGAGCAATTGAAAGTGATCAGCGGCGGTGGACAACTGATACAAGTGAAGTCGAACAGCGATATCGATAAAAAATCATTGGAGCAAGCGATAAAGAATAGTCTGCAATCCAGTGACCCGGAGACTGAATTCCGTTACACGCTGGAATGGGAGTCCCCGCGGTTTGTGCAAATCCGCCTGCATCTCGATGAGGGCAGTGTCTGGTCCGGGACGTTCAATCTGGACGAAGCCGTCACCACAGACGGGCGCAAGTATGCTAGTACAGAGCAGCCGTACCGTAACACGGTAGTGATCAGAGCTGGAGACGGCGAGGGCAGTCTGTTGTTCCAAGGCGTCACCTCCGGCACCCAGCGCGTAGTACCTGCCTGGAACACGGGCTGGATTAAGTCCATTCAGACCCGGGAATCGGTTGCACCCTCCTATCTGTTCTACGGGCAGGAGAAGCATCATCTGGTGCACGCCCTGACAGGCGAGGCGCTGGAGATTCCGGTTTTTGCTCAGGAGAAGGATGCCTACGGCAATGACTATGGTTACCATGAGATGTATTCTGACCGCTTCTATGGGGATTTCACTTATATGATCTCGGGCAATAAGACGCTGTATCGTGTAGACCTGAAGGACTTCACCCGTACGAAGCTTCATGTATTCAGCAAGCCGGTCTACGGCATGTCCTCCTCGCCTGACGGCAAGCGCATAGCTGTATTAACTGCCCATGACGAATACATTGGACCTGGGGCGGATCTAACGGTGCTGGATCAGAAGGGGAAAATACTGCATTCGCAGCAGAACACCGCCTTCATCTCCCATAGTGACGGCTTCCTGTTCGTCTATTCTCTGACTTGGGAGGACGATTCGCATCTGCTTCTTCCCGTAGACAGAAATGAGAAGAACCCGCTGGGCCAAAACCGGTACAGTACCGGAAGCGGAACCTCATCGGTTATGCAGGATGAGCGCATTACGGACCAGCTGAAGCAGGATCTCAAAGCTCATGAGCGGCAGCCGCATAATGACCTGTTGCTATCCGGGCTGAAGTGGTCACCGGACAACCGATTCGCAGCCTTCAAATCCGGCACAGGCGCCATTCAGGTGTACGACACACAGGAGCGGACCTTCACGTTCGTATCCGCAGGCACATTGCTGGGCTGGATGCCGGATGGAACGCTGGTCTGGGCGGATATTAAGGATCATGTGTATACCTTTTGACTATACTTCTCCCCAAAAAATCTCAGTCTCATATTCAAATGGAACCACACCGCCCTGATTATGCCTGTCAAATATATTCTGCAGCTCTGTCATCATCGGATTGTAATTCGGATGTCCGGGAACAGGGCTATAGGAGGAGGATAACAGCCGGCCGCTCAGACCCTCGAAATCGAACTCCTGAGTCATTTCAAACTGGCTTTTATGCATCGTATTCTCTTTGAAAAAGGAGCGAAGCATCGCCTGAGAAATGTTTTTATGATTCACTTGTTCATAGTCGGTTCCGTAGGTGTGAAGCAGTTGATCGTACTCTTTACGAAATGAAGTACCGTGTGTAAGCCGGGAATTCCATATGAGTATGACTTTCCCGCCAGGCTGTAGTATTCTGCGGAACTCCGTTTGCGCGGCTGCTTGGTCAAACCAGTGAAAGGCCTGTGCACAAACAATAAAATCAACCGACTGATCCGGTAACCCGGTAGCTTCCGCAGACCCTGATCTGCTCTGAAAGCCCGGATGGCTGGATAATCTTTGCTCTGCGGCTTCACGCATGGCCTGATTGGGCTCGACCGCGATTACCTCGCTGCCGCGTTCCAGAAGCAGCTTGGACAGGCTTCCTGTGCCTGAACCGATATCTGCTATTTTACTGTTCGGGTGCAGACCAATATCGTTGTACAAATAATCAATAGCCGCTTGTGGATAGCTTGGGCGGTACTTCAAATAGGAATCGACCCGGTTCGAAAACCTTTCACCATTGTTCATCGCTGTTCACTCTCCTATCTAGTTCGTAATCCAAGGATACCGATGAATTCCATATAATAATAGAGAAGTTTTCCAGATTTCATTACCTATTTTGTTTTCTTCGGAAAACCGTATACGAATAGTATCACACCAATTAACGTAAGAATGGGCACAAAGATATTATCGAAGAAGCCTGCGATAGGAGTTTTAGGCTGGGCATCGTACATTTGCGCTTGGTATAACGCAGAAATTTCATAATTTCGAGCGATCAAAGTCCCGACACGTTCGATAGTGTAGATTAACGCGGCCGTAATCAGAAAGGCTGCCCCTAGTTTTCTGTATAAGTCGTTGCCCATGGAATATTATTGCCTCCTCTACCCTTGACTGATTTAGTTATGTTACGGTTTCACCACTCCGGCCGGAAGCCCGGAAGCCGGCGGCCAGACGATGGTTCCGCTGCGGTTCATGTACCCTCTGATTTCCTCGCGTGTATCCGGAACCAGCAGGGTGATTTCCGCCAATTCACCGTTAAAATCAGCGGCCCAATAGAGTTGCGGCTTGACCACGAAGCGGCCGGAGGTATTAATATAGCCGTACCGCTGCCCCGGGCTGGCCGAAGCCAGACCGCCCTTAAACAACCCTCCGGCCGTAAATCCCTGGATGACTTTGGTGCCCTTCTTATTAATATAGAAGGTGACTCCATTGCGCTCGACGAACGCCAGTCCTTCCGAGAACGGCTGCGCCATGCTGAACTGCGGTTTGATCAGGTAATTGCCTTTTTTGTCGATGTAGCCGTATTTTCCGTTCACATACACGGCTGCCGCCCCGTCGGAAAACGGTGTGGCATAATCATACCGGGGCGTAATGCGAAGCTTGCCGGTAGTGTCGATATAGCCGTATTTGCCGCCAACGGCAAGCGTAACGGCCGCCATGCCATCAGAGAAATCAGTCGTCGAGCTATACTGGTACGGAACGATAAGCTTGCCCTTTGTGTTAATGTACCCTGAGGCTTTGCCCATATTGACCCGGGCCAGACCTTCGGAGAAATTAAATGCCCGGACGTAGATTGGCTGTATGGCCACCTTGCCTTGACTGTCGATATACCCGTACCGGGTCGCCTTAGCTCCACCAGCGGTCTGAATCTGCGCTGTATACAGGGCGCGGTCATTATACAGAATGCCGGCATCTCTCAGCTTATATTCGAACAGCTTGGTGCCTGCTGAACTGAAATAATATTGCTTTTTAGCCGCATGGTCCTCAACATACAGCGTTCCTCCAGGTACTCCTGAATACCCGTATCCGTCATACACCGCTTCGATGACTACTGTGCCTTTGCCGTTGATGAAGCCGTATTTCCCGTTCACTTCAACCGGATACAATTGATCGGCCGTCTTCGCCTGCACAGTGCCCGCACTGGCGGCTTGAGCCTTATCCTGTGATGGACCCGCTATGCCTGCACTGAACACCATCGTCGTCATTAATAGGGTTAAAGCCAGCTTTTTAAACACCTGTGGTTCACTCTCCTCAGAGGCTATTCTCCATTCTTTAGTATAGACGGTGATTGTACCGGTTTTGTTGTGCATGATTTGGAAGAAAAAAAGAGGGCTGCCCCAAGCAGCCTCTCGTGGCTACCGGGACAACCCTGTGTAATTACAATCAGCGAATCTCGCCTCTGGACGCAATCAGCTTCTGATACCAGTAAAAGCTCATCTTGCGGATGCGGCGCAGCTCCTTCAGGTCGAACTCCTCACGGTCCACATAGATGAAGCCATAGCGTTTGCTGGAGCCCTGATGCGTGCTGACCAGATCGATCGCTGACCATGGACAGAAGCCGAACACATCTACCCCATCGGTAAGCGCGAGCTGAATTTGTTCGATATGCTTGCGGAAGAAATCGATGCGATAGGCATCATTTACGGTTCCGTCTTCCTCCAGCTTGTCGAATGCCCCCAGCCCGTTCTCCGTCACAATCAACGGCAGATGGTAACGGGAATAAATCTGGCGCAGCGTTGTCCGGAAGCCGACCGGATCGATCTCCCAGCCAAACTCCGTAGTTTGCAGATTAGGGTTCACCGATCCCCGGTACGCTCCCGGCTCGCCGACGATTTCGTGCTGATCGCCCGTGTGGGAGAAGTCGTTGCCGTCATTTTTGCTCTCCCCTACGGTCTGCGAAGTGTAGTAATTGAAGGCGATGAAGTCCGGGTGGCCTTGCCGGAGGATGTCCATATCCCCTTCCTCAATCTTCGGCTCATAGCCCTTCTCCACCAGATAACTCCAGGCTATATGGTTATAGCGTCCGTAGACCGCCATATCCAGGTAGAGCCAATTGCGGATCGCAGCATAGTTGTCTGCGGCCAGCACATCCTCAGGCTTGGAGCTGGCCGGATAAATGACACCGATGTTGGGGGCCGGACCAATTTTCGCACCGGGCAGCATCTGATGACACAGCACCATAGCCTTCGCCTGCGCAACGAGCATATGATGGTTTTGCTGGTAGAGCTCTTTTTGCGGATCGGTCATGTTCTCATTCAAGGTTCCGATCGATCCCGGGTGCAGAATCAGCATATTCTGTTCGTTAATGGTCAGCCACCACTTTACGCGGTCACCATAGTTCTCAAACAGTGTCTTGGCATATTGTTCAAAAGCATCGATCGTCGCCCGGTTGGACCACCCTCCCCGCTCTTCCAGCCCGTAAGGCAGATCGAAGTGGTACATCGTGACGATAGGCTCAATGCCGTATTTAAGCAGCTCGTCGATCAGATTGCTGTAGAATTCAAGCCCCTTCGGATTGACGGCTCCGTCTCCTTGCGGGTAGATCCGGCTCCAGGCGATGGAGAAGCGGTAGGCCTTGAAGCCCATTTCCGCCATCAGAGCAACATCCTCTTTGTACATATGGTAGTGGTCACTGGCAACCTTGAAGTCCGTTACCCCTTCCACATGGTTGGCCAGATCAATGACGGAAGGCCCTTTGCCGTCCTCATTCCAGGCGCCCTCCAGCTGATAAGCCGAAGTAGAGCCCCCCCACAAGAAATTTTCTGGAAAAGCGTGAAGTTGTTTGTGCAGCATACCCAATTCCTCCTATGTCTTGTATTAATCCACCAATGTCAAAAGCACTTCGTTCTGCTTAATCTGCTGCTGGTTCGTCTCGAAGATCTCGACCTCTTTGGTCGTTAAGGTTACGATCACCGGCGTGATCGTCTGATACCCGGCCGCCTGGATCTGCTCCAGATCGAAGCGGATCAGCAGATCACCTTGGCTCACCCGGTCACCTTCCTTGACCACTGGTGTGAAGTGCTTGCCTTTCAGGCCAACCGTATTAATTCCGATATGAATCAGCAGCTCTGTTCCGGCTGCGGATGTGATGCCAATTGCATGGCCTGTCGGGAAAATGGAGGTCACCGTCCCGTCCACAGGAGAGACCGCCTCCCCGATGACCGGATCAATCGCCAGCCCCCGGCCCATGGCCCCGGTGGAGAACGCATCGTCCGGCACTGTGCTAAGCGGGAAGGCTGCGCCGGTCAGCGGGCTGAAAATCAGTTCCTTTTTCAAGTCCACCACTGGTGCTGCCGGCTTGTCCGGCTGAATCTGTTCAGGCGCGGCTGCCGAAGCGGAAGCCTCCAATTTGTTCTTACTCTCATATCCGAACAGCCAGGTCAGCAGCAGCCCTGTCCCCATGGAGACAACCATCGAGACAATGAAGATCGACATCGGCTGCTCCACCGGAATCGAGAAAATATTATGGAACACATACGCCGTATACAGTACACCGAAGTGTCCGTTAATCGCTCCGCCCAGCGCCCCGGCAATAATAACGATTGGAATCACCCGCTTGTAGCGGAGAATCAGGCCGTATACAATCGGTTCGCTGACACCGGCCAGCAGTCCAGTAATCCCGGAAGAGGCGGCGATACTCCGCAGGTTCCGGTCTTTCTTGGCTCTCAGGAAGATCCCGAAGGCCACCCCGATCTGGGCAAACACCGCTGCTGAAGCCATGGCTTCAATCGGGTCACCGCCGTTCGCAATATTTTGCAGCGTGATTGGAGTGAAGCCCCAGTGAAGTCCGAACACAACCATGAAGGTCATCCCTCCGCCAAGTACAACCCCCGACAGAATGCCGCTTACGCCAATCAGCCAAGTCACACCGGAAGCGATCCAGTCGCCGACACTTGTACCGAATGGACCGAAGGCGATCACCGACAGCGGAACCATAATCATCAGCGAGAGCATCGGAACCATGAAGATCTGCAGGTCCTTGTGTATGATTTTCTTAAGCAGCTTGTCCAGCAAGGCATAGATGCTAATCGCAATGAAGATCGGGAAGACACTGGAGGCATAACTGACCATCACCACCGGAATTCCCAGGAAGGAATGGGCACCGTCTCCCTCCAGCATCGCCGTAAAGTTCGGTTCCATCAGCGCCGCCCCTATGGCTCCTGCTACGTAAGGGTTCGCTTTTAACTTGATGCCCAGGGTAATTCCTAGGAAGATAGGCAGGAAGTAGAAGACGGCATTGCCGGCCGCAGACAGAATCTTGTAGGCATCGCCTGAATCAGACATCCAGCCCAGCAGTGTAAGTACCGTCAGTAACGCCTTCAGCATCCCTGATCCGGCCATCACGGGAATCAGCGGGGAGAAGCTCCCGGAGATAACCTCGAACACCTTCGACACTGCCGAGGTTTTCTGGCCGGAATTCTGCGCATCTGTTGAGGTGCTGGACAGGAAGCTGGTATTCTTGACAATTTCGGCGTAGACATTCGCTACATTGCTGCCAACGACAACCTGGAATTGCCCCCCGCTCTCCACCACGGTAATGACGCCCGGATGCTTCTCCAGCGTCTCCCGCTCGGCCTTCTTGTTATCCTTGAGGCTGAATCTCAGCCGGGTGGCACAATGGACTAGATCGTTAATATTCTGCTCCCCGCCTACGAGACGGATGATGTCTTCCGACATTTTTTTGTTATCCATGCTGACTCTCCTTTGCTTTACCGCCGTAAATTGGCATAAAAAAAACCTAAACGAAAGTTGTGAGATCACACCGGTGTGATCCACATCTCGTTTAGGTATCGCCTGCTGTAGCAGTAACAATCCTTAGATTTAAGTTGTGACTCCAATATAGCGGAATAAGTAATCGTTTGCAAGCCCTTTTTGAATTCCTTTTTAATCCAACGGGTCCATATCTCTTGAGGTAACGCGCTGAATATGAATCGTCAGATAGACCTTCTCGTCAATGGACATGGCATTCCCGTACGTCTCCTCCAGATAGCGGTTGATCTTGCCCGTACACGCAAAAGCCTGCGGAAATTTCACCTTAATCTGATCGTACAAGAAGTTGTCGCCTAATGCGGACCGCTCTTGTTCCCCGCTGATCATGCGCTGGAGGAAGTACTGGAGGTGGGTTAAGAACCGGGAATAATTGAACGAATTCTCATTGAGCTTAACCTGGTATTCCTCTGTCAAAATGCTGAAGATATCGCTCATCGCCTTGGTCACCTCAACCGTCCGCTGCATCTCCTGCCCATCCTGACGGGCATTCACGAAATGCATCGCAATAAAGCTCGCCTCATCCTGATCCATCTCGATGTCAAAATGCTTGCGGATCAGGCTTAGCGCCTGCACTCCGATAGCGAACTCCTTGGGGTAGAACTTCTTGATCTGCCAGAACAGCGCGTTCTTTAGATTCATCGCCTTCCGGTAGCGGGCAATCGCAAAATGAATATGGTCAATTAACGTAATATAGATATTGTCGTTGAAGATGTCACCCATCTCCGCCTTAGCGTGAGCAATAATCTCATCGGCCAGCGAGAAATATTCAGCAGACGTCTCCCCGATCAGATCAATCAATTTACGCGGAACCTTCTCAGGCTTCAGCATGAAGGTCTTCTCAATCCGTTCCTCTTCGACCCGCTGCCCCGCCTTCTTTTTAAAGCCTAATCCGTTCCCAATGACAACGTATTCATGTCCGACCTGATCTTCAGCCCGAATCACATTGTTATTGAAAATCTGCCGGATAATCATGGTGCTTCACCTCTTCTGTATATCTCCCTGAAAATATATCCTAAGATAACACAGTGGTGTTAGAAAAGACAAGGGGTGGGGGCTTCTGTTCATTTGGAACGTATTGGTACTAAAATGGTAGCCACGAATTGAACCAATAGGATCGGGAAAAATACGTTCCAAATACTAGGAATAGTTGCAATGGCAAAATAGAAGGAATAGGGTGCCAGCCAGACCAACGAAATGGCCATAAGTAAGCGAAGACCACGCCAGATTGAAATAGCCATGACGGCTGAAGGTACTATGAGCATGAGGACCACAACCACTTGTGTGCTGATGGTTACCACCTGATCACTGTATGGATTAAAAAACAGAAACAGGAAACTTAGTCCAATACCCAGCAGCGATAAGAAAAAGGCCGACCACTTCACCCCTGGACTCATATGCCTCACCTCCTGTTCACTGTGGATGATAATCAGAGAAGCCCGAAATCAGAACTCTAGACCCCTTGGTGACGCTATCCACCTTCCAAGTTCCGTTCGCGAATATTAGCGAGACTGTCCGATCTTCTGCATATTGATCTTCACCTGTAAGACCATTCGCTATTATTACAGATTGTGAAAGTGTGGCAGAATTCTTACTGGTATAAATAGGTGAAGTGACAGGCGTTTCATAAGTACCCGCTGTTTTCAATCCTTTGTTCTGAGTAATAGACTTCATTAATTTATCCGTGAAGTACGGTTTAAAGGTTGAATTTACATTCTTAATTGAAGATACATTTGAGGCTTGATTTAATTTATCAGATAGAAGTTTCAAACGTGCTTCAGAAACTTTATTCTTTTCAGGAATTTGAATAGATGGGGTCTCCATATTAACAACCAATCCTTTGTTGCCCGCTGTTACTGTTGCTTGTTTAGACAGTTGATTCCACACTACCGTTGCTCCTAACGACTGACTAACAAAACGAAGAGGGACATAAGTTGTTCCTTTGATGACTTGTGTTGCAGTATCCAAATCGACATATTTTCGTGACGGTGTATCTGGAGTTTCACTCGATGGAGCAGATTCAATAATCACACGTTTGAAATTTGCTGCAAGCCATATCGTCGAATTGCCGTTTTTGATTTTAACAACTTTATCTGTTTGAAACCATTCCAAGCTTGCGCCAAGATTTTCGGAGACAGCACGTAAGGGAATTATGACTCGTCCGTTGTTTATTTGACCATTGTTAATCGTTGTAGATGTTTGTGCCTCAGCCGCATAACTAGACCCTGTTGTTAAAGGCAGTAAAAGAAGTACGGATGAAAGCAATGCAATTGTCCATTTTTTCATCATAATATTTCCTCCTCTTAAATAATTCACCACAAATTACTCTCTCGCATCTGATTTCTCTAAGAAAATACAATTCAGTCAAACAAAAACTCCCCATTTAGCAACAGGATTTATTAGTTCACCTGTTTACCGTGTGGGGAGTAATTAACTTACAGTAATATGGTATTAATGGAATCAGCCTTTACTATGAAGAGTAATCAGGTAACCGTCCGGATCAGCAAAGGTAAAGGTACGTCCGAAGGGGCCGTCGATGGGTGCGGATGTAATTTTGACGCCTGCTGCTGCGAGTTTATCGTGAATGACTTGCGTATCTGGGGCATAGAGCCATAGCGCAACTCCAAGTCCAGGCTGAGTCCGCGTACTGAGCTCGACTCCCGGCATGAGGTCACGAAGTGCAAATGCAATAGGCTTGGTGTCAAAAACCACCGCATGAGGCGGGCCCGCCTGTGAACGGACGAGTCCAAGATAGTGTTGATAAAATTCAGCAGAGCCTTCAAGATCCCTGACCTGAAGTGAGATGAAATCGGGTCCAATGACTGACATAATAGCCTCCTAATATTCGCGTTTGTAGGTTAATATAGTCTTCATTATACCCACCCTTCCTGACAGCGTTATGTCAGTAGCTGATGTTATACATTATCGCACTATACAGAAAATCTGCCGCCCCCTCTTTAAATTGATTGAAATAGCTGTTGAACCGGGCATCGTATTTGTAATTATGGGCTATACAAGCAAGCAGCTCCGCATCACATGGCATGAATTGCATTAAAATGCTTTTCCATTCCTCAATCAACTGCTGGACTTCAGCGGAGGAAGGTTCCTGACCGGAACAAGCCACAATGCGCTTGAATATTTCCTCAAAACCGGAGAAGTACCTCGATTGATCCTCTGCCGACATCTTGGCCATCGCTTCATCATAGGCTTGGTATGCCTCTGTTTCGCCATAAATGAGTTCTGCCTCATTCGCATACTGTTCCTTCAAAGGCAGGATAGAAGAATGGTCGAAAATACGCAAAGTACTGACATCATTCCCAGAGACATATTCATCCAGAGCCGTCATGATATTTTCCAGCCTTTGTTTTTTTGCGAATAACGTTTGCCTGTGTTTCTGCAATACTTGCTTCTGTTCTTCCCGGGTCAGCTTTACAATGTCCGCAATTTCTTTCAGGGAAAAATCCATTTCCTTCAAGATTAGGATCGTTTGCAGTTTCTCCAGGCTGCTGCGGTCATATAAGCGATAACCTTTTTCCGTTAGCTGGGCAGGTTTAAATAAACCGATTTTATCGTAGAAATGCAGGGACCGGGCCGTAATGCCTGTAATCCGCACTATATCTTTAACCGCTAATAATGGTTTCTTCATCCCAGAATCCCTTTGCTTCTTCCAGTATTTGCGCAGCAGGCATTATGGTGGCCTCCCAAATTGTCTTGCCGGTTTTTCTCAAGTAATACTTGATTAAATGATACCCGCACGCGTAACCAGCACTGTAGGGCATATTGACCGGCTGAAAGTTCTGAAGCTCTGCCAGCTCGTCACCATAAAGATACGGGGCAAATTGATGAAATCCGGTTAGTTGAAGCTGCTCGCGGAGCACGGGCTTAATACGCCTGTTAAGGGGTTCCGTATCGGTTCTCGTTACCCACGGTCCCAGCAATTCTTCACCAAACAGGGAGGTAGCATAGTTTTCAGCCAATCCTTCACTTACAATAAGCTCGCCCAGATCAACCGTGTGGTCCCACTGAATGTATTGATAGCGGACATTATGACTGCATTCATGCGCCAGCGCTGCCTTCATTCGGGAAATATTATGCTCATTGGGCAAAAGCGTAATCCAGATAAACCCGGGAATCCCCCCAAAGCCGCTATACCCTTCGTTTATAGTCAAAGCACGATTCTCCGGATTTCCCAGTTGCACAGTGAATAAATAATCAGATACAGGAAGACTTATTCCATGTTCAATAAATTGACGGAGACTTGTGGTTACGGCTTGCTCACACCCGGACCAGAACGAATCCGCAGAGATCCACTCGACCTCAGGTAAAATATTCGGGGTCATCTGATCAGGTGCCCGGTTCATCATACCACTATTAAACGAAATCGCGTCAAAACCATTTGCTTCTTCAGCTCTAAAGGGAATCTGTTGAATTTGCCATTGTTTCATAAAGGGAGCCAACATTTCCTGCCGGAATAACTCCAGCTTGTCCTCTGGCGGGGCTTGAATCACCTGTTGATAAATGTAGTCTGAACGCAGTGCTGTAATATTCATCTTGTCACGTCCCGTCTTCTGTTCTTACCGTGAATTATGCACTATGACGCAACGTCATAGTCAAGCACATAGCAAAAACTCCCCATACAGTTAACAGGTTTAACCATCTCACCTGCCTGCCATGTGGGGA